>NZ_CP004387.1:694737-1389475 GCF_000299335.2 Isoalcanivorax pacificus W11-5
CGAACGCGCCGGTGAAACTGCCCTTGCGATGGCCGAAAAATTCACTTTCCATCAGTTCCGAGGGAATGGCGCCGCAGTTCACGGCAATAAACGGCTTCTCGTGACGCGGGCCGAGCGTGTGGATCAATCGGGCCACGCGTTCCTTGCCGCTGCCGGATTCGCCGCTGATATAGATCGGCGCCTGGCTGCGTGCCAGCTTGGCGATCTGCGTGCGCAGTTGCTGCATGGAAGGGGCTTCGCCCACCAGCTGTTCCAGGCTAGCGCCGGAAGGTGCCTTGTCGCGGATGCCGAGGCCATCGTCCACCAGGCGGCGCAGGCGATCCAGTGAGACCGGCTTGGCAATGAAATCGAACGCGCCTTCCTTCATCGCCAGGGTGGCGGTTTCCATATTGCCGTAGGCGGTGATCATCGCCACCGGCAGCTCAGGAATGTGCTGGTTGATGTGGCGCACCAGTTCGATGCCGTCACCGTCGGGCAGGTTCATGTCCGTCAGGCACAGGTCAAAGGTGTTTTCCTGCAAGGCGCGGCGCGCTTCGCTGACGGTGCCGACGGCCTGGGCGTCGAGTTTCATGCGTCCGAGGGTGATGACCAGCAGTTCCCGCAGGTCTGCTTCATCATCCACTACCAGTACTTGTCGTTTTTCTGTCGTCATTGAAACACCCGATCAGGATGAGCGAAGGTTATCACAAAGCTGGCGCCAGGATCGGCGGGCTCATAGTCCAGCCTTGCCTGGTGGCTTTCGCAGAAGCCACGGCAAACAAACAGGCCCAGGCCGGTGCCTTCGCGCGCCGTGGTAAAGAAAGGTTCAAACAGGTTTTCGCGTGCGTCTTCCGGTACGCCGGGGCCGAAGTCACGAATGCGTAACCATGGCAGTCCGCCGGACGGATGAAAGCCGGCGGTGATCTCGATGGTGCCATCGCCGCCGTGCAGCCGTGCATTGTTCAGCAGATTATCCAGCACCTGCTCCAGTTGCCGTGCATCAAACCGGATTTCCGGCAGGTCTTCCGGCACATCAATGCGCAGTTGCAGCGGATCATGGCCCCGTTCCTGCCAGCGTGTGATGCAGCTGGACAATGCCTGGTGCAGGCTCAGGCGCTGGGTCTGTGTCGGCTCGCGCCGCGACAGCCCGAGAATATCGGTGATGATGCCGTTTACCCGCCGCACATGGCGTTGAATGATGTCCAGCAGTTTGCGATCTTCCGGGTGCTCATCCATGCCTTCCTCAAGCAACTCGGCGGCATGATTGATGGCGCTGAGCGGGTTGCGGATTTCATGGGCGATGGTGGCGGACATGCGGCCCAGCGATGCCATCTTCAGCTGCTGCGCTTCCTGTACCAGCCGGGCGCGATCCTCTACGAACATGATGGTCAGCATGTCATCGCCGCTCTCCAGCGGGGCAAAGCGCACATCCAGCTCCGGTTGCGGGCCGCGTGACGGCAACGGGGGCAGGGGCTGCGACGGGTCAGCCAGCCAGCGCTGGTAGTGCTGGATCAGTGCCTCTGGCAATTGCTTCTGGTTTTCCACATGCACAAGCAATTCCTGTGCCGAACGGTTGCACAGCTGCACCATGAAAAAGCTGTCGAACACGAGCACGCCGGTGCGCATGCGCTCCACCACCTGCCGATTGAGTGCTTCCAGGCGGCGGATTGCCTCGTTCTGGCGCGCGGCCAATGCCTCGCTCTGCGCCAGCCGCTGGGCCACCTGCCGTGTGATCAGCGCGACCGCGAAAAACGACACGCCGAGTGTCGCGGATTCGGTCAGGTGAAACGGATTGGTGGCGTTCTTGGCGAGCGAGAAATAGAACTGCTCGATCATCATGGCGAGCGTCGCCACCGCTGCACTGAGCAGGCCCAGCCGGCCAGGAAGAATGATGTTGGCCGTGGCAATGGTCACCAGCATCAGCACGGTGAGGCTGCTCTCGATGCCACCGCTGGCGTGTACCAGCAGGGTCATGATCAGGATATCCACCAGGATCGGCAGCAGCGGCATCATGGGTCGCTGATAGAGCGCTTGTGGCAGCAGCACGGACAGCAGGGTCAGCCCGAGATACAGCACGCTGGTGTAAAAAAACAGCTTCGGGTCGTAGCTGCCCACCAGTGGGGTGGTGTCCGGCGCCATGAAGAACAGCAACAACAGCAGGCTGGCGAGCACGATGCGGTAGCTTGCGTAGACGCGGATCGGTGTCCAGCGCTGGTCGGGGGAGGGGATATACAGCAGGTCAGCCACGCTGTTTGTCCTGCCAGGCCTGTTTGTGTTCCAGGCAGCAGAAATGACGCCCGTCATGGCGCAGGGATTCCTGTTCCGGCACATTCAGGCCACAGTGCTCACAGCGTTGCATGCGCTGGCTGTCCCGCCCACCCGCCGGGGTGCCACGCTGGCCCAGTGCGCCACGGATCAGGCGCCAGATCACATAAACCAGCAAGGCCAGCAACAGAATTCGAACCAGTCCCATGCGAGGGGGTCTCCGCAGATTACTTGTTATGATGAGGGCCGCTCGGGGTGGGCCGCGCAGGCCATAGGTTCCATGGAACCGGCGGCCGCTGCAAGTCCGTGGCGGGGCGGCATTTCTGCAGGCGGCGGAGTACAATCCCCGCTTCCACTGAAGGCAAAGGCAGGTTCAGGATGCGAGTGGTCATTGCCCAGCGCAATATGCTGGTTGGCGATATCGAGGGAAATGCCGTCAAGATCGTCGCGGCGGCCAATGAGGCCCGGCGGCTGCTGGGCGCGGACCTGGTGGTGTTCCCCGAACTGGCGCTCACCGGCTACCCGCCGGAAGACCTGTTGCTGCGGCCGAGCCTGAATACCCGTGTCGTCGACGCACTGGCCGACATCGCGGCACAGACCGAAGTGCCGCTGGTGCTGGGCTATCCCGGCGTGCGTAACGGGGTGCGCTATAACGTCGCTGGGCTGATCCACCCCGGCGAACCCGGCCCGGCGCTGGAATATTTCAAGCACTGCCTGCCGAACTACCGCGTGTTCGACGAAAAGCGCTACTTCCAGCCTGGCGATCAGGCGCGTGTGTTTGAGCTGAATGGCCTCAAGGTCGGCCTGACCATCTGCGAGGACATCTGGCATGCCGGTCCGGTGGCAGCAGCCCGTGCTGCCGGGGCTGAGCTGATCCTGAACCTTAACGCCTCCCCCTTCCGGGCCGACAAGCATGCCGAGCGCATGGACCACGTCCGCGCTCGCGCCAGGGATAATCAGCTGCCCGTGATCTATGCCAACCTGATCGGCGGCCAGGACGAACTGGTGTTCGACGGTGGTTCCTTTGCCGTGGACGCCGCCGGCGAGGTGGTGGTGCAGGGCGGCTTCTTCGAGGAAGCCCTGATCCCGGTGGATGTGTCCCACGACGGGGGGGAGTTGAAGCTGGCTGGCGCTCGCCTGACCGTGCCGGACGAAGAAGAGCGCATCTACCGCGCCCTGGTGCTGGCGGTGCGGGACTACGTCAACAAAAACGGATTCAAGGGCGCGCTGCTGGGCCTCTCCGGCGGCATTGATTCCGCCCTGACGCTCGCTATCGCCACCGACGCGCTCGGGCCGGACCGCGTCGAAGCAGTGATGATGCCGTTCCGTTACACCGCCAGCATGAGCCGTGAGGATGCCCAGGCCCAGGCCCGGACGCTGAAAGTGAATTACCGCGAACTGTCCATCGAGCCGATGTTCGACAGCTTCATGGCCACACTGGCCGAGAGCTTTGCCGGCACGCAGCGGGACACCACCGAGGAAAACCTCCAGGCGCGCTGTCGTGGAGTGCTGTTGATGGCGCTGTCCAACAAACTCGGCTACGTGGTGCTGACGACCGGCAATAAAAGTGAAATGGCGGTGGGCTACGCCACTCTGTATGGCGACATGGCCGGTGGCTTTTCGGTGCTCAAGGACGTCTTCAAGACCTGGGTCTATCGGCTGTCGGAATACCGCAACCGCAAGGCCGGCCAGGACATCATCCCGCGCCGGGTGATCGAGCGGCCACCGTCAGCGGAACTGGCCCCGGACCAGAAAGACCAGGACAGCCTGCCGGACTACCCGGTGCTGGATGCGATTCTCGAGCGGTATGTGGAACAGGATTTCAGTGCCGAGGCGGTGATCCGTGCCGGCTTTGACCGGGATGAAGTGTATCGCGTGGTGCAGATGGTGGACCGCAACGAATACAAGCGCCGCCAGTCCGCGGTGGGGCCGCGTGTCTCCCGCCGGGCATTCGGCAAGGATCGCCGTTACCCGATCACCAACGGCTGGCGCCCCGGCGACTGAGGTCGCCAAGGCGCGGACAGGGCTTACAGCAGGTCGAAGGTCAGCAGGCTCAACAGGCCGCCGTCTTCACTCGGCCACCAACTCAGCGCCACGCGGCCCTCATTGTTGATATAGCCGCTGTCCGGCCAGTTGTGGCGCAGCACCGCCAGGCTCTTGTCCGACAGCTGGGCCTCGCCGAGGGAGCGATAAGCGCGGCTCATGATCGCCAGCGCCTCTTCCACCGACGGCGTTTCCTGATAATGAATCACGACCTCGCGGGCGCGGGCGGCGGCAGCCACATAGGCGCCACGGCGAGCGTAATAGCGGGCGGCGTGCAACTCATGCTCAGCCAGTTGATTGCGGATGAACACCATGCGGGCGCGGGCGTCCGGTGAATACTGGCTGTCGGGGAAGCGGCTCACCAGCTCCTGGAAATCGTTGAAGGCATCACGCCAGGCGTCCATGTCGCGGGAGGCCTTGTCGGTGTGCATGATGCGGTCAAACAGGCCGCGCTCCAGGTTGTAGTTGGCCAGGCCCTTCATATAGAGCACATAGTCCAGGTGCTCGTTGGCCGGATAGTTGCGCAGGAAGCGGGTGGCCGAGGCGACCGTCGCGGGATAGTCCAGCGCCCGGTACTGGGTATAGATCAGATCCAGTTGCGCCTGCTCGGCGTAGTCACCGTAGGGAAAGCGGGCTTCCAGCTCACGCAGCTCGTCGATGGCGGTGAGGAAGTTGTTGCGCTCGATCTGCTTGCGCACTTCCTCATACTGCTGGGCCTCACTACGCTCGGGGCGTTCCTTGGGATTGCTGGAGCAGCCACTGGCGAGCAGGGCGGCGGAGATCAGAAAAATCGTGTATGCGCGCATGATGACCTGACTTTGATTGCTGGCGTTGCCGTCGCTGGCGTTACAATGGCCGTCGCGGAAGCGGCCTATTTAAGCACATCCTGCCAGCTTCCTTAACATCCCGGAAAAATCAGAGACTTATGGTAGTCTGCCCGGCAGACACTCATACCCCCGCCGGCCAACGCCGGCGATTCACAGGCAGTACCGGACGGACGACAGCTATGGGACACCCCGCCACCGATAAAATTCAGCTCAGCGCCCGGGCCACCCCCGAGCATGCCGGGCAGCGCCTGGACCAGGTGGCCGCAGAGCTGTTCGACGGCTATTCGCGCTCGCGCCTGCAGACCTGGATCAAGAACGGCGCCCTGACCGTCAACGGCCGCCCCGGCAAGCCGAAGGACAAGCTGATCGGCAGCGAAGAACTGGTGATCAACGCTGAACTGGAAGCCGAGGTCAGCGACACTGCCCAGCCGGTAGCGCTGCCGATTGTCTATGAAGATGAACACCTGATCGTCATCAACAAGCCTGCCGGGCTGGTGGTGCACCCGGCCGCCGGCCACCAGGACGGCACCCTGCTCAATGGCCTGCTGCACCTGGACGAGCGCCAGGCCAGCCTGCCGCGCGCCGGCATCGTGCACCGGCTGGACCGCGACACCACCGGCCTGATGGTGGTGGCCCGCACGCTGGAAGCCCATGCCTCGCTGGTCGAGCAGCTGCAGGACAAATCCCTGTACCGCGAATACGAAGCCGTGGCAGTGGGTGTCATGACTGGCGGCGGCACGGTGAATGCGCGGATTGGCCGCCATCCCCAGGACCGCAAGCGGCAGGCTGTGGTCGAGAGCGGCAAGAACGCCGTGACCCACTACCGGCTGATCCAGCGTTTCCGGGGCCACACCCACATCCGCGTGCAGCTGGAAACCGGCCGCACCCACCAGATCCGCGTGCACATGGCGCACGTGCGCTATCCGCTGGTGGGCGACCCGGTCTACGGTGGCCGCATACGCCTGCCGGCTGGCGCGTCACCGGAACTGCGCGAGGCCCTGCAGAGCTTCCGCCGGCAGGCACTGCACGCCCGCAAGCTGGGGCTGATCCACCCCGAGAGCGGCGAATACATGGAATTCGAAGCGCCGCTGGCCGAGGACCTGAGCGCGCTGCTGGATGTACTGCGTGCCGACCTGGAATACGAACGATGAACCCGCGCCACCCGAAGGAAGGCTTGCCGGCCCTGGCAGACTGGCTGACGCCGGATTGGCAGCCGCATCCCCGGGTGCGTGCCTGTGTCACCACCCGCGCGGGCAGTTTTTCCCCGCCGCCCTGGCACGGTTTTAACCTGGGCAGCAACTGCGGCGACGACCCGGATCGCGTCGAGCGCGCCCGTCGTCATGTCCAGCGCCTGCTGGGCACTGCGCACCCGCCCAACTGGCTGAAGCAGGTGCACGGCACGGACATCGTCCAGGCCGGCGCCGGCGAAGTGGCCGCCGATGCCGTCTGGACCGACCAGCCTGGCTGGCCCTGCGTCGTACTGACCGCCGATTGCCTGCCCGCGCTGTTTGCCCGCACCGACGGTTCCGCCGTGGCGGCGGTGCATGCCGGCTGGCGAGGATTGCACGCCGGCATCCTGGAACGCACCGTTGAATTGCTGGCACCGCAGGGCGAGCCCTTGTCGGTCTGGCTGGGCCCGGCCATATCCCAGCCCTGCTATCAGGTGGGGGCCGACGTGCGCGCCGCCTTTGTCGACGGCGACCCCGACGCCGCGGCGGCGTTCCGGCCGGACAGCACCCCCGACCACTGGCGCATGAGCCTGGTGGAACTGGCCAGCCGCCGGCTGGCGGCCGCAGGCGTCGGCGATGTGCAGGGCGGCGACCTGTGTACCGCCTCTGACCCCTCCCGTTTTTATTCCTACCGCTATGAAGGCGAGACCGGTCGCTTTGCCACCCTGGTGTGGCTTGCGGATTGACGCGCCGCCTGAACAGCGGCACGTTTGAGTTCTTACTTCTGAACACGTCTGGGTTGAGCAGGAAGCTTGCTACAGATCAGTGTCATATCTCTGCCTGCCGCACAGACTTGCCCTGAACCCTGGATACCCTTGAAAAGACGGTGCGGGAGCCGCATTTGTCGGGGTAATTCCTGAACCTTTTGCGGAGGCACCACGATGCGTCCTGACCGTTTTACCAGCCGCCTGCAGGAAGCGCTGGGCGAAGCCCAGTCGCTGGCTGTGGGCGGTGGCCATACCGCCATTGAACCCGTGCACCTGATGCTGGCGCTGATGCGCGCCCGTGGCGGCAGCGCGCGTCCGTTATTGCAGAAAGCCGGCATCAACACCGGCGACCTGGAAACCGCGCTGCAACTGGCCGTCGAGAAACTGCCGAAAGTCTCGCAGTTCACGGGTGATGTGCAGGTGTCGCGCAACCTGTCCAGCCTGCTGAACCTGGCCGACCGCGAAGCACAACAGCGTGGCGACCAGTACATTTCCAGCGAAGCAGTGTTGCTGGCGGCCTGCGATGATGCCGGCGAGCTGGGCAAGCTGATGAAAACCGCCGGGGTGAAAAAAGCCACGCTGGCGCAGAAAATCGACGACGTGCGCGGCGGCGAATCCGTGGACGACCCGAACGCCGAAGACAAGCGCGAAGCACTGGACAAATACACGGTGGATCTCACCTCGCGCGCCGAAGAAGGCAAACTTGACCCGGTGATCGGCCGCGACGACGAAATCCGTCGCACCGTGCAGGTGCTGCAACGCCGCACCAAAAACAACCCGGTGCTCATCGGTGCCCCCGGCGTGGGCAAGACGGCCATTGTCGAAGGGCTGGCGCAGCGCATCGTCAACGGCGAAGTACCCGAGGGCCTGAAAGACAAACGCGTGCTGGCGCTGGACATGGCGGCGCTGATCGCCGGTGCCAAATACCGTGGCGAGTTCGAAGAGCGCCTGAAAGCCGTGCTCAACGAACTGGCCAAACAGGAAGGCCGCGTGATCCTGTTTATCGACGAGCTGCACACCATGGTCGGCGCTGGCAAGGCCGATGGCGCCATGGACGCCGGCAACATGCTCAAGCCCGCCCTGGCGCGCGGCGAACTGCACTGCGTCGGCGCCACCACGCTGGATGAATACCGGCAATACATCGAGAAAGATGCCGCGCTGGAACGCCGCTTCCAGAAAGTGCTGGTGGACGAACCTTCGGTGGAGGACACCATCGCCATCCTTCGCGGCCTGAAAGAACGCTACGAAGTGCATCACGGTGTGGAAATCACCGACGGCGCCATCATTGCGGCCGCGAAACTGTCGCAACGCTACATCACCGACCGCCAGTTGCCCGATAAAGCCATCGACCTGATCGACGAAGCCGGCAGCCGTATCCGCATGGAAATCGACTCCATGCCGGAAGAAATGGATCGCCTGGACCGCAAACTGATCCAGCTCAAGATGGAGCGCGAGGCGCTGCGCAAGGAAGAAGACGAAGCCAGTCGTAAACGCCTGGAAAAGCTCGAAGAGGACATCGCCCGCTTCGAGAAGGAATACGCCGACCTGCGCGAAATCTGGGACGCCGAAAAAGCGACCCTGCAAGGCGAACAGGAAGTGAAGGCCGACCTGGAAAAAGCACGCGTGGAAATGGACCAGGCGCGCCGCGCCGGTGACCTGAACCGCATGTCTGAACTCCAGTACGGCGAAATCCCGGCGCTGGAGAAAAAGCTGGAAGAAGCCAAAAACCGCGAACAGCAGGAAACGCAACTGCTGCGCAACAAAGTCACCGACGAAGAGATCGCTGAGGTCGTGTCCAAATGGACCGGCATCCCGGTGTCGAAAATGCTCGAAGGCGAGCGCGACAAACTGCTGCGCATGGAAGACGCGCTGCACAAACGCGTCGTCGGCCAGGACGAAGCCGTGCAGGCGGTAGCCAACGCTGTGCGCCGCTCACGGGCCGGCCTGTCCGATCCGAACCGGCCGAACGGCTCCTTCCTGTTCCTCGGCCCGACGGGCGTGGGCAAGACCGAGCTGTGCAAATCGCTGGCGGAGTTTTTGTTCGATACCACCGACGCCATGGTGCGCATCGATATGTCCGAGTTCATGGAAAAACATTCCGTGGCGCGGCTGATCGGTGCCCCGCCGGGCTATGTCGGCTATGAAGAGGGTGGCTACCTCACCGAAGCCGTGCGGCGCAAACCCTACTCGGTATTGCTGCTCGACGAAGTGGAGAAGGCGCACCCGGATGTGTTCAACATCCTGCTGCAAGTGCTGGACGATGGCCGCCTCACGGATGGCCAGGGCCGCACGGTCGACTTCCGCAACACCGTGGTGGTGATGACCTCCAACCTCGGTTCAGACCTGATCCAGCGCCTGGCGGGTGAGGAGCACTACGACGCCATGAAGGCGGCGGTGATGGAGGTGGTCGGGCAGCACTTCCGCCCCGAGTTCATCAACCGGGTCGATGAAGTGGTGGTGTTCCATCCGCTGGAGAAAGGCCAGATCCGTGGCATCGCCGACATCCAGCTCGACGCCCTGCGCAAACGGCTGGCCGAGCGCGACATGCGCCTGGTGCTCACGGACACTGCCCTGGACCAATTGGTGGATGCAGGTTTCGACCCCGTCTACGGCGCCCGCCCGCTGAAGCGCGCGATCCAGCAGAAGGTGGAGAATCCGCTGGCCACCGCCATCCTGCGGGGCGATTTCCTGCCGGGTGACGTGATCCAGGTGGGGGTTGCAGGTGATGCGCTGAGCTTCGGCAAGGCGCATTAAGGGCAGCTTCGGGCTGCGAGCGACGAGCTTCCGGCCCGTCGCTCGTAGCTCGCCGCTGAAGGCCGCCTGGCGGCCTTCACGAACACGCTTTCAGTGCATCCTGGGTTCGCTGGATCATCGCTTCGCGCTGTTCGGCGTCCAGCGTGGTGACTTCGCCCGTCTCCGGGTCAGTGCGGCGCACCACCGGGCGTTCATTCAGCACCTTCAGGTTCTCCCGGTGCTGGGCGCAGTATTCTTCCGGCGGTTTCGGGGTGGCGGGGGTGTTCGCGGTGGCGTCTTCCTGGCGGGCCTCGTCACGGGCCTCGCGGCGTTGTTCCAGTGCCTCCAGGGCCTGCGGCTGGTCCGAGGACGGCTTGCCCCAGGTTCGCACCGGCTCGCTCGCCCGGCCTTCCGGCGGGGTGGCGGAATAGTGGGTGACGCCGTTGTCATCCACCCAGCGGTAGAAGGTCGAGGCCAGGACCTGCGTCGCAGCCATCAGCAGGCCCAGCGCCAGCGGTATTGTTATGCGTTTCATCATGCTTCCCCATCATCAACAGCGGCTGCGGGCGCAACCTCGTCAGCACGGTCCTAGCATGCCCTTGCGAAGGCATTTTCCGCAACTGCAAGTGTTTGACACTACGCACAAATCTGCGACAATCGGGCATTCCGGAAATCGGGACTCCTGAACTTTACCCAAGTGACAGAGGGGCCGGGACCGGGGGCGTTATTACCGTGGCGTCCACAGCAGCGACACTGCCGCATCGTCCCAGCATCCGTCTGTCCGCGTTCTTGTCGGCCACCTCCGCAAGAGCCACGGGAAACCAAAGTAGGGTTTTCTATCTGCGGACACCCAATGACCATATTCCTGCTGCGCAGGCCGCCGGCCGTGGTGGTTTCGTGCGCGCTATGCTGCGTGGCAGTCTGAACTGAGGTGACAGTTGTGGAAAAGCTATCCGGTGCGGAAATGCTCATCCGCGCCTTGCAGGACGAGGGGGTTGAACACCTTTTTGGCTATCCTGGCGGCGCGGTGCTGCATATTTACGATGCCATCTTCCAGCAGGACAAAGTCCAGCACATCCTGGTGCGCCACGAACAGGCCGCCACCCATGCCGCCGACGGTTACGCCCGCGCGACCGGCAAGCCGGGCGTAGTGCTGGTCACATCCGGCCCGGGCGCCACCAATGCCGTGACCGGCATTGCCACCGCCTACATGGATTCCATCCCGATGATCGTGGTCTCCGGCCAGGTCCGCTCGGACTGGATCGGCGATGACGCCTTCCAGGAAACCGACATGGTCGGCATCTGCCGCCCGATCGTGAAGCACAGCTTCATGGTCCGCCGCACCGAGGACATTCCCGAGATCGTGCGCAAGGCGTTCTACATCGCCACCACCGGCCGCCCCGGCCCGGTGCTGATCGATATCCCCAAGGACAAGACCGCCCCGCAGGTGAAGCTGCCCTACGAGTTCCCGAAAAAGGTCAAGATGCGCTCCTACACCCCGGTCGCGCGTGGCCATTCCGGCCAGATCCGCAAGGCCGTGGAAGAGCTGATGAAGGCCAAGCGCCCGGTGATCTACGCCGGCGGCGGCGTTGTCAGCGGCAACGCCAGCGAGTTGCTGACCGCCGTGGCACACCGCCTCGGCTTCCCGGTGACCAACACCCTGATGGGCCTGGGCTGCTTCCCCTACAACGACAAGCAGTTCGTCGGCATGCTCGGCATGCACGGCACCTACGAAGCCAACATGGTCATGCACAACGCCGACCTGATCATGGCCGTGGGTGCGCGCTTCGATGACCGCGCCACCAACGACGCCAGCAAATACTGCCCCGGCGCGACCATCATCCACATCGACGTCGACCCGGCTACCATCTCCAAAAACGTCCGCGCCGACGTGCCGATCGTCGGCCCGGTCCAGCAGGTGCTGGAAGACATGCTCGGCATGCTCGACGAACACGGCGGCCAGCCCGACCAGAAAGCCCTGGGCCGCTGGTGGGAAGAGATCGAAGGCTGGCGCAAGGTCCACGGCCTGCGCTTCGAGGTCAACGAAGACGGTTTGATGAAACCCCAGCAGGTGGTGCAGGCACTGCATCGCGTCACCAAAGGCGATGCCTACGTCACCAGCGATGTCGGCCAGCACCAGATGTTTGCCGCGCAGTTCTACGGCTTCGACAAGCCGCGCCGCTGGATCAACTCCGGCGGCCTCGGCACCATGGGCTTCGGCCTGCCGGCGGCGATGGGCGTGCAGCTCGCGTTCCCGGATGCCACCGTCGCCTGTGTTACCGGCGAGGGCAGCATCCAGATGAACATCCAGGAGCTGTCCACCTGCCTGCAATACGGCCTGCCGATCAAGATCATCAATATCAACAACCAGGCCCTGGGCATGGTGCGCCAGTGGCAGGACATGCAATACGGTGGCCGCCACAGCTCCTCCTACATGGAATCCCTGCCGGACTTCGTCAAGCTGGCCGAATCCTACGGCCACGTGGGCATCAAAGTGGACCGCTTTGAAGACCTCGAAGGCGCCATGGAAAAAGCCTTCAGCCTGAAAGACCGCCTGGTGTTCATGGATATCTATGTAGACCCGACCGAGCATGTCTACCCGATGCAGATTGCAGACGGCGCCATGCGTGACATGTGGCTGAGCAAGACGGAGCGGACCTGATGCGACGCATTATCTCGATCCTGATGGAAAACGAGCCGGGCGCCCTGTCCCGCGTGGTCGGCCTGTTCTCTCAACGCGGATACAACATTGAAACCCTGACCGTGGCACCGACCGAAGACCATACGCTGTCGCGGCTGACACTGACCACTTTTGGTGATGACCGCACCATTGAGCGCATTACCAAGCATCTGAACAAGCTGATTGAAGTGGTGAAGCTGGTTGATCTGACCGAAGGCAGCCACATTGAGCGCGAGCTGATGCTGATCAAGGTGAAGGCCACGGGGGCCCAGCGTGCGGAAGTGAAGCGGACGGTGGATATTTTCCGTGGGCAGATTGTGGATGTGACCAGCTCGGTTTATACCGTGCAGCTTACTGGTGCCAGTGACAAGCTTGATGCGTTTATTAATGCGATTGGGGAGACGCAGGTGCTGGAGGTGGTGCGGTCTGGGGTGAGTGGGATTTCGCGGGGGGAGAAGGTGTTGAGTATTTGAACCTGAAGAAATTTCGTGTTGGTATACAACGGACCCCGCCTTGTGCGGGGTTTTTGTTTTGGGGTTGCCATCACATTTTTGGCGGGGCAGTATCCGGAAAGGGTTACTGGCATGCCGGGCAGGCTTTCACAGAAGAGCCGCTGAGTTGCTAATTTGAATTATTGATAATTGTAGGGATGCTCGTTGGTGCATGGGAAACTGTGCGCGGGATGTTGGGCAGGGCGGTAGCGTGCCCAGGAAGGCTGCTGGCGATACAGAAGAACAAGCGCATTGAGTAGCTGCTGTGACATCGCGCAGCGGCTAGCCGGGTCAAAAAGGCCGAGATTTTTGGCTTGGTTATTTCTGATGGATGGCGCATTCGGTGGAAACGGATGAAATAGCGAGTCCAGTACCAGTAGGTTTTCTCGGTGCGCACGTTGTAGTGGTGAGCGCGAATGATGTTGCGGAACTGGCCATGCAATTTTGGTTTCCTGCGGATATCCTTGCGCATGGCAACTTTCCTTGCTGCCCATATGGGCAGTATTGTTAAAATGAGGAAAGAAGAAGTCAAGCGAACAGGGGATGGTTTTTGGAAGGGGAGGTTAAGTCTTTGATTCCAAAAGACTGCTTTATCATTATACAGGGCAGTGAACTGTGATAGGCCGTGCGCGTCGTTATTCAATATACGAGCCGGCGTCCTAATACCTGTTAACTTCCATATGGGCTATCAAACAGGATCAAAAAAGTTATGCACATAGTAATTTCATGGGATATTTCAGCGGAAGGGAATCGCTGGAATACAATTAACGACGAGATGAAAGAATGTCTCAGTGGCTATTCTTGGGTTAGGCCATTAAAAACTTTCTACGTGGTTAAGGTTAATTCGTCTAACCATAGAGAGCAGTTAATTACAGCGCTACAGAGTGTGGCAAAATCTAATTCAGAAAAAATTCATTTTGTTGCATCTCCTGCTATGACAGGCGGCTCTTATAACGGATGGCTTCCTAAAGATCTTTGGGACAAGATTGGGGAGCGAACAAAATGAATTCTTCTGATCAAAATAATAGACATGTCGAGGCTGAAGAGTTCTCAAATGCTCCCGCATCAGAGAATCCACTTGGTGGATCATTCAATATTACTGTATCAGTCCCAGATAAAATAAAGATAAAAATGGTTGATGCGAGCATATTAGAAGATTATGAAATATGGTTATTTATTGCATCACTTTTTAGCAGTGCTGTCGTAGGGTTTTTAGTTGCTTATTTTCAAGCCATAGATAGTAAATCAGCATCTATAACGTACATTGGCTGGACAACAACTGTCTTTGGTGTTCTTTTTGCTCTATCTGTAATTGTTGCTATTAGAAAGCGATCTGCCTTGCGTAAGAAGGGTCGAGATATAGAACTAAAAACATCAAGTGCTAAAGTCAAAGGAAGTTAACAAGTCAAAGCACTCGGACGCAGCAAAGCTGCGCCGGTGTTTGAGGCGTTAGGGGGGGAATGATGGACGCGAAAGATAGGGAAACAGCTGTTGATAGATTTATGGGCGGCTGGGCTGGGGTTATTGCAGGTGCAATTGCTATTGCTTGGATGCTGCTGGTCGCGAATGAGTTTTTTCCTGGCATAGGTTGGGTCTTTGGTCGTTGGGGTAAGTTAATCGATCTGGTTCCGGGGGTTGTGGCAATTTATATGTTTGCTTTTGGCCTCTTAGGTGGAGATACGCTGGTCGGGAAGGGGGTTAAAATGGCTTGGATCATCGTTATTTTTGGAATGATTGCTGTTTCATGTATGTCAGGTGGCGGAGGTTCTGGCGGTTGTACTCGTGCAACGCCACAGTATTGCTAAGCGGAAATGAGGTTAACGAAATCCAGGACACGCATGAATCGTCGGCCTAGGTAGATGTCGGGGTAATATGGTTTTGATGGCATCTATCATGATACAAGTTTATGCATGTCCCCGGTTTGCCGCCTCGGCCGTCGGACGCTCGCAAGCTCGCGCCGGTGTGCGCGGCGTTAGGCGGAGGGGAGCTTGAGTAGCAATTTTTCGGACAAAGGGGAAGCTAGAGCATGCATGAATCTCGGCCTAGCGAGAATCGGGGTGCTGCGGTTTTGATGGCATCTTGCATTATAAATTTATGCATGTCCCCGATTGGTGGCCATTCGGACTTCAAGCTTGCCGATGAGCAACAAAGATCCATCGCTGACATCTTGAGACTCTACGAACTTACAAAGCGTTAATAATCTAGAATGAGGCTTAGTATCAAGTTTCAACTAGTATATTCAGCAATTTGAGCGTAAATATAAGATATGACTGACGTTTGATATGGCCTGTCCCTTTAGGAAGTGGCGGGCACCCTAAAAGTCCTGCGCTTATTTCAGCGTTAACTATCCCATTAGATTAATTATCATTATTAAAGGAAGATCAATATGGCGTTGATAAGTTGCCCGGAGTGTGAGGCTAAGGTGAGTGATTCAGCACTTAAATGTACGGGGTGCGGCTTTCAAATTCGCAAACCAAAGAGAGGGTTCTTGGGGAAGCTATTTAAGTGGGCATTTATACTATTCAATGCCCTTATGGCATTTTGGCTATTCTCTTATTTTGGTTCAGTTGGCGAAATTGTTTCAACTTCTGATAGCGAAGCAGCACAGGCCGGAGCGGCAGTTGGAGCCACAATTGGCACTAGTATGATCATGGGGTTTTGGGTTTTTGGCGATATTATTCTAGGGTTGCTTGTATTGTTCACTAAGCCAAAATCGTAGTAGGAAATAATCCCAGAACACGCAGAGCGCCGGGCAAAGCTGGCGGTAAATCAAGCGGTGCAAGTCCGCTATTCAGTAGGAGGGTGGCGCCTCGCTGAAGCCCCGAGTCATGGTCCGCTGCCCGTAAGGTCAGAGGTTAAGCGTTGACAGGGGAAGGTGCAGGCTCGGTATTGAGCTCCGAAATCACTCGTCGGGAGTGCCGACCTTGTTGCTTGAAAGGGAAGGCCACACTGCTTTTAGCGCTATGCGAGCGACCAAGCAGGCTCCCCGGAGTCAGAGACCCGGTGCATGTACTGATGTTTACCGAACGGAACCCGGGAGGCCCTGTGCATCACCAGCATCATTCCGTGCTGGTCACACCGAAGAAATGAAGAAATAAGGTCGGTGCTGGCACAGGGAGTCGGACAAAATCATAGCGGCGAAGTCCGGGACACGCATGAATTGCCGGCTTAGCTAGATATCGGGGTGATGTGGTTTTGATGGCTCTATCATGATAAATGTAGTCGCGGTAGGAATACCGGTCACCCGGCACCCCCCGCACAGATCCGGACGTGCGCTACTAACGCATCCGGCTCCTGCTTCGAGTCAACCGCACCAGCGTTGATTCGGGTATGGATGTACGATCCGCACGGTGGGTATCCAGCGCTTGATATGCTTTGTCATGTTTACCCAACTTATCGGCCTTTTGTTTCCACGCCTTCGCAGCGCTTTGCACCAGTGCCGACAGATTTCCGTGCGGAAGGCTTGCAGCGATACACCATTGCCCGGCACACCGTAGTAGTTGACCAGTCCTGTCAGGACTTTTCTCAACCAACGCCCCTGATCGTGTACGTTAACCATCAGGTTCCGCCTTAACCACTCTTTGATTCTCAGTAAAGTAGCCCGCTGACGTTTGGCGATAGTGTGCCGCCGGACTGTAAAGCAACCGTCCCGACGTACAGCACAGAGATGGGTGAAGCCAAGGAAGTCAAATGGCTCCGGCTTACCCTTTCCCTGTTCCTTACGGTTTGCTAGCGCAAAGCGGCCAAACTCAATCAGCCGTGTCTTATCGGGGTGTAGTCTCAGTCCAAACTGTGTGAGTCGCCGCACCAGAGCGGTGTATAGGGCATGCCCGTCGCTTTTGTACTGGAAACCCAGCACAAAGTCGTCGGCATAGCGGACAATATAAACTTCTCCCCGCGCATGCCGTTGCCGCCACTGGTGTACCCATAGATCAAGCACATAGTGTGTACAGTGATGGTTATTGCCTGACACTCGCCCCCTGACAGTTATCTCTTTATGCCGCGTTAGCGGCAGATTTTCCAGTCCCTGATTTGTGTTTCTTTGGCAGCCCTTTGACGAACATGTCATAGGGTGTTTTGCCGCCCATGTTGCGGCCCTGGTGTGGTCGCTTGGTGTTGTAGCGGATCAGATATTCGTCAAGGTCTGACTGCATCTCGCCGAGGCTTTCATACCACTTCTCCCGGCCCTTGATGCGGAAGTGCTCGTCCAACAAGGTCCGGTGCATGCGTTCGACAAAGCCATTGGACTGGGGCCGGCACAGAATCCAGGACACGCATAAATTGGACAATCTCTTACAGCGATCCGATCAATAAACTGACATCAGCCTTGGCAGGCTCCGGTTATGGTGGTAACTCGATCAGCAAGGAGCGCTGCCATGACCCAATCCCGAGCGTCCCAGGTATCCCTGGACGACACCCCGTACTATCACTGCATCTGCCGCTGCGTACGACGAGCCTTTCTCTGCGGTATTGACCACTATTCGGGCCACGATTATGAACACCGCCGCCAGTGGGTTGTAGACAGGCTCGCCGTGCTGGCCGACGTGTTCGCCATAGACCTGTGCGCCTACGCAGTTATGTCCAATCACTATCATCTGGTATTGAGGATAGACCGGGACAGCGCATTGTCCTGGTCGGATGACGAGGTAGTAGCGAGGTGGACCAGCATTTTCTCCGGCCATCTTCTGGTTGACCGATGGCGTTCAGGCGCCGCAGATGCCGCCGAAGCGCATCGCGCGCAGGAAATGATCGACCTCTGGCGGCAGCGTCTTTTTGACCTGAGCTGGTTTATGAAATGCCTGAATGAACACCTGGCCCGCAAGGCCAACGAGGAGGATCAATGCAAAGGGCGTTTCTGGGAGAGCCGTTACAGGAGCCAGGCACTGCTGGATGAGAAGGCACTGCTCAGTTGCATGGCGTATGTGGACCTGAATCCGGTCCGCGCCGGCATGGCAGACAAGCCGGAGGATGCCGAATACACGTCTATCCAGCAGCGTAGCCAGGCGCTGATGTCTGTAAACGCCATGGGCGAGCCGTCGTTGCCCAGATTGCTGCCTCTTGTGGATGCGGAGCAGATTGAGACGCCTGATAACGGGACGGTGTGCCGTGTGCGCCTGCTGGATTACCTTCAGTTGGTGGATGCAACAGGGCGCGCAGTAAGAGCAGGAAAGGGCGGGGCCATTTCCGCTCAGGCTGCCGACATTCTGAAGCGGCTAAATATTGATGAGCGTGCGTGGTTAAGGCACATGGCACCGCGCCGGCAGCGCATTCCGTTAGCAATGGGTTCCCTGGCACGTCTCAAAGAGTTTGCAGCGTCAACCGGGCGCTGTTGGGTGGCTGGCCAGAGCCTGGCTTCTGGTCTGGGGTGACTGCCCGGGCGCCCGGCTCGGTCATGCGCGCCGTGGAGCACATTCTATGAGGAAGAGACGTGAAAGAGCGGTTTTTCTACCTGGGTATCGGGCTATTCTTCACGCATGAACTGGATGCGATGACGAATCATGAATGGAGAGTGCTACCGCTCACCAGTTGGCTTAGTGACGATATGGGCAGGCTGGTCTTTGTGGCCGCCCATGTCCCGCTGTTTGCGATACTGGTGGCACTGACGGCGAGCTTGAACAGCGTGGTGCGAAGTCGGACCAGAGTGTGGCTATCTGCTTTCCTGATACTCCATGGCATGCTCCATGCCCTGTTCGTACTGCACGATAAGTATGAATTCGATGCATTAATGTCAAATATTCTGATCTACGGTGCAGCAATCTGCGGTCTGTTGTATCTGTGGCGACATCACGTAGATAATAACGGCGCTCTCGGGTGCGGATGAGTCGCTTGGCAAGAACCTCCGATGGGCCGGTGCGGCAGGCCGGCTGTAGCAGGCCTGCCGTAGGTGATCAACAGGTTGTCTGTCAAATTGGCATGCCCTCATTCGCGTAAATGAAGGAGCCTTCGTTATCTATGAAAAAGCCAGATTGGAAGAAGTTCTCAGAACTCAGGAAAGTAGTACTGGAGCGGTTCTGTCGTCGGGTATTCGAGGGAATACATGAAATTGAATCGGACAGCGAAGCCTCATTTCATGAGCGTTACCTTTCTCTTTACCAATATATTCATGACAGCAACAAGACAATGTCCCTGATCTTCGATGGAACGACAAAAATGCTCGCTACGACTCAGCTAAGGGCAATGGCTAACTATGAACTCCTGGAAGATGGGGAGCTTGAAGGCTTTTCGGATGAAGTCCTGCGCGCTATAGGGCGCGATAGAGAGAGCTGAATGGCGCGGAGGGCGTGGGGCAAGGAAAATTTGCTCAAGGCTTTGCTGATTGTGAATATAGGAAGGAATAGCGTAAGTAGAATATGAATGATGTCCTAGGTCGATGGATGTCCATGGTACAGCAATGAAAAGCCAAAGCGCCAAAGCGAAACACGAAGACCGCAGCCGACGTCGCGCCCGCCATAGCCCGGAGTTATTGCGGCGACTGCTGCGGGCGAAAGACTCGATCGACAAGGCGTCCCACGAGGCCTGGCCCGTCCGGCGGCTGGCGCGGGTAAGCGGCGTCTCAGAAGCGCATTTCGCCCGCTCATTCAAGGACGCCTTCGGCATACCGCCACACCGCTACCTGCTCACACGGCGCATCGAACGGGCTACGGCGCTGCTGCGCGAGACCAGCCTCTCCATAACCGATGTCGCCTTTCAGGTGGGGTGGGACAGCCTGGGCACGTTCGGGCGCACCTTTCGCGATGTGACCGGGGAGAGCCCGGGGGCGTTCCGGCTGCGCGAGAAGGCCGCCATGCAGGAACAACAGGGTCAGATGCCCGTCTGCTTTCTCAAGGCCAGTAACCGGCCGGACCTCGCGATAGCAGTTTTGGAGAAGCGCCGCCGTGCGTCGAAAGATAACAATGCGGGCTAGCCGATCACAGTGAAGGAGGTCTGATGAGTCAGGGGGTTCAGGTAGTGGGTTTGTACGTGCGGGATCATGACGAAGCGCTCGCGTTCTATGTGGACAAGCTCGGGTTCAAGGTCCATACGGATGTGCGCAATGGCGACTATCGATGGCTGACGGTTCAGCACCCGGAGCAGCCATTGTTCCAGCTCGGCCTGTTTGTGCCAGGGCCGCCAGTGCTGGATGCCGCAACGGCTGAGGATATCAGCGCCATCGTGGCCAAGGGCGCAATGCCGCCGCTGGTGCTGGCGGTGGATGACTGCCGTGCCGCCTACGAGAAGTTGCGCGCTGGCGGCGTTGAGTTCACGCAGGAGCCGATTGAGCGCTTTGGCAATATAGACGCCGGGTTCCGTGATCCCTCGGGCAACGGGTGGAAGATGATCCAGGCGGGGAAACAGTCATGAATGTGAGCCACTGGCTACGACAAGGTCACCGCTGGGTGTCCATCCTTTTTACCGGCACAGTGATCGCGAATTTTATCGCGCTGGCGATGGGGAATGGCCAGCAACCTCCGGCGTGGGTGACTTATTCGCCCCTGCTGCCGCTGGCCCTTCTCCTGCTGACCGGCCTGTACATGTTTGTGCTGCCGTATGTCTCGCGGAGCAAGAAAGGTGCCGAGACAGGACACGCATAGATTGCAGTGGTCGATAAGGCAACCCGCGATCTGTGCATCTGGAAAGCAAGATGGCCTGGACAGGCTGGGTGATGGTCTCTGGAGCAGCTGGGTGTCCCCAATATGTCCGAAATGATTGATGATCTGGAAGCACTTATGGTTCGTGGGTTCGCAAACGACATAATGAATGTAAAGATGGAAACGTTCATGCACACTCGGCAATGATGCCAAACAAGTCAAGGCAGCGGGACATATTTTTCTTCAGAAGCCAGCGTAATTGAAATCCAGGACACGCACGAGCAAATCCAGGACACGCAGAGCGCCGGGCAAGAGAACCCGGGACACGCATGAATGATCTGTTTTAAAGCGAAATCATAATGATGTCTTGTTGAGGGTGGTATCCTCAATTGGCTTCTCGTTCTCGGTGGGTGGCGTTTGACCAGTCAGCCGCAGAGCGGCGGGGTGTAATGACTGATTGAAAAATAAACAACAAATAGAGATTAGCCATGAAATACTTAAAGGCATGCCTGGTAGGGTTGGGAATCTGGGGAGCGGCTACGCCGAGTGTAGCGACTCACTTTCTTTTGAGTGTGGATCCGGTGACGGGTCTCCCGGCATTGTTTGTTGGCTCCGGCGTTGTCACAAACAGCCCGGGGGCAGAGCCACCGGGTAGAGGTGGCAGAGATGAATCCCCGATCCAGCCTGCTCAAGTGGTGCAGCTGGATTCGGAAACTACAGCAGCGATGATCGCGCAAACGCTGGCCGGGTCGGACGTTATTGCTGCGTTGTTGCAGAACAAGGCCGCTCTGGATGCGGAGAACGCCGCTTTAATGGCTGCTCTAAATCAGAGTCTGGGCGGGCAGCTTGAGAGTAGCGGTGATCTGGCTGAAGCGGGCCTGCGTGCCGATATGAATGAGCTGGTCGCCAGCATCATCGGTGCGGCGCTAGCGAGTACGACAGTTACAGAGGAAGAGGCACGCGCCTTGATTGAGCGTACGACCGGCGAGCTTGCGTCACGGCCATCAGCGTCGCCACCGCTCCAGTCGGGAGGGCAGGCCGCTAGCGAATTAGAGGCGCGGCAGCGCGAGCTTAGGGAGCAGGCAGAGCAGCGGCGCCAGCAACAGGCAGAACAGGCAGAACAGGCAGAACAGCAGCGTGAGCAAGCGCATCAAAGAAATCAGGAATTGATTGCGAAGATTGAAGAACAGCGGCGCCAAAACAATCATCCGGGACACGCATGAATTGCCGGCCTGGCTAGTATCGGGGTGATGTGGTTTTGATAAACGAATCCGGGACACGCAAAAACGTGCGATTCGGGACACGCACGAATTGTCGACCTAGTTAAATATCGCGGCATGAGAACCCATAAACAACTAAAGGACGCGCACTAATTCGCACATTTCCTACAAGAAAAATAGCGAATATCTTCTAGTTTCCTGACCACGCGGGCAGTACCGTGACCATGGAGTTGCAAGGAGGCATCCATGACGCGTGCTCGATATACCCAGGTCAGCCTGGACTCAACCCCTTACTACCACTGCATCTGCCGCTGCGTACGTCGTGCCTTTCTCTGCGGTAAGGACCATTATTCAGGGCAGGATTACGAACACCGCCGCCAGTGGGTGGTGGATCGCTTGGCGATTCTGTCCGATATTTTCGCCATTGACCTGTGCGGCTATGCCGTGATGTCCAATCACTACCATCTTGTTTTGCGGATCAACCGTAAGAAGGCTGCCTCATGGACGGATATGGAAGTGGCAGAACGCTGGATGATGCTCTTCAGCGGCCCCATGATCGTGAAACGCTGGGTGAGGGGTGAGACGGAGGCTACGGAATCGCTGCAGGCGCTGGCGTGCGTGAGCCAATGGCGTGAGCGACTATACGACCTCGGCTGGTTCATGAAGTGCCTGAACGAACATCTTGCCAGAAAAGCCAACGAAGAAGATCACTGCAAGGGCCGCTTCTGGGAAAGTCGTTATAAGTGTCAGGCGTTACTGGATGAAAAGGCGGTATTGAGCTGCCTGGCGTACGTGGATCTGAATCCTGTCCGGGCAGCGATGGCCCAAAGCCCGGAAGACTCCGACTATACGTCTTTTCAGCAGAGGGTAGATGGACTGAAGGAGACTGGAGCAAAGGCGCCACAACCAACGCTGCTTCCTATGGTGGATGCCGATTCAGTGGAGGTTGATGATGAAGACACGCTATGTCGAGTCCGCTTAATGGATTACCTGGAACTGGTAGATAGCACGGGCAGGGCGTTCCGTGATGGTAAACGGGGGGCTATTTCCATTCAGGCAGCGAACATTTTGGAACGGGTGGGGATTGATAAACGAGCCTGGCTGGCTCATATGCAGCCACGAAGACAGCGTCAACCCGTGGCCATGGGTGCATTGCCCCGATTGATGGAGTATGCGCGGGCTACAGGCCGCCGTTGGGTTTCCAGTCAGCGGCTGGCCTCGTGGTGTGAGGCATAGCTACTTGTGTCCCTTATAACAAGCGAAAGGAAGGATGCACCATGAACGAATCACTCTTCAAGGGCCTGCTTTGGCTATTGGCAATCGGCTTTGCAGTGATCTTCCCCCGATAAAACGGACACGCTTCATTTCACGCTGCCATTCTCTCGTATTCCACCGGGCTCAAATAGCCCAGACCTGAGTGCAGCCTGCTACGATTATAAAATTGGTTGATGTATCCCGACAGCGCCAATCGGAGCTGATGCTCGGTATTGAATTCCTCTCCATGGATAAGCTCTGCCTTCAAACTGTGAAAGAATGATTCCATATGGCCGTTATCCGTACAACGACCCGGTCGATTCATACTACTGCGAATACCGTGGCGCTCAAGCTCATTCTGCAGGAGGTGGGCGCCATACTCGGAGCCACGATCTGAATGGAAGATCATCCGCCGCTGCGGCACTCTTACTCTCAACGCCTGCTTGAGTGCCCGCAACGTCAGTTCTGCTGTCTTGTTCTTCCCCAGAGCCCAACCCACAATTCTCCTGGAGTAAACGTCCATCACCGTGGCCAGGTAATGCCATTCTTTCGCCACACGGATATAGGTCAGATCCGCCACCCATTGCTCATTCACTCCAGCAGGTGGCCCCGAATCCGCCCGAAGATTCTGATGGCGGGCGAAGAATTTCTCTATACCAGGCACCCGTCGATAGAGTGTTGCTGCCCGGCCAACCAGCCCCGCGTCCCGCATAAGCCGCTCCACGCGCTTTTGCCCCACCCGGATGCCTTGTCGAGCCAGTACTTTATGGACCCTTGGGCTGCCGTAGCGACCCTCACTTTTCCTGTGAGCCCGCTCGATATAGCCGGCCAGTTGGCGGTCCTCAAGCGCTCTCGCGCTGACAGGACGCTTCAGCCATGCGTAGTAGCCGCTCCGGGAAACCCCAAGCCATTCACACAGGTATCTGACACCTAGTTCTCGTCCGTGGACTTGGATGAATCCAAATCGCTCTGATGTTGTTCCGCCAGATACCGTTGCCACTTTTTTAGGAGGTCGTTCTCCTTTTTGAGGCGTTCATTCTCGCGTTTTAGCCGGGCCGTCTCGTTCAGCTCGGCGGCCCTGGGTGCTTTGGGATTCTTCATCACATCTACACGTTTGCGACCGTCAGACCTGATCTTGCCTTCCCGATACTCTTTACGCCAGCGCGATAGCATAAAGGGGTGGATGCCAAGTCCCTCGGCAACCTGCTGGATCTGGATTCCCTCCTGGTAGCTCATCTCGACGGCGCGGATCTTGAAATCGTCCGCATACCGCCAAGTTTTTCTTGGATTGTTGTACTTCGGCATTTCTACACCTCATCGGTTAGGAGAAGGTGTCCGTCAAAGCGGGGGAACTACACAGCCGCCTTCGCCGTTGTTGTTATGCCGCCCCTGCTCGATAACCCCGACATTCTCGGCGCCGCCCTTGCCGGCTTCGTGAACCCCTATGCCGCAGGCTACGCCACCGACACTATTATGTGCTGGTGTGTGCTGGCCGTGTGGGTGCTGTATGAAGCCCGTGCCACCGGTATCAAATATGGCTGGATCGCGCTTGTGTTGGGCGTTGTGCCGGGTGTGGCGACAGGGTTTGCGATTTATTTGTTGATTCGATTGAATCAGCAACTTGAGAGAGTATAGGAGATGAACGCAGGCAGCCTTCCACTGATGTAAAGGAATACGAGCTTTCCACCCAACATTATATGGAAGGAAATCCGGGACACGCAGGAATTTCTTCCATAGGCGGAAGCAGGGTGGTGTCCTGGTGATAGTGGTGGAATGTTATAGGTTCCTGCATGCCCTCCATTGGCTATTGGCTCCGGCTAATGGCTCCCATCGTTTGATAAACAAAAAGGTACAGTAGATGGCAGCAGTCCTTATACCCCTACCGGACAACGATTTTGACGTAACGGAGGTTGCAGTGCCGTGGCGTCTGATAACCAATGCGGGCCACCGCATCGTTTTCGCAACTGAGAAAGGGGGCAGCAGGCCTTATGCTGATCCTTTGTTGCTAACCGGAGTGATATTCGGCGCACTGGGCGCTGAGAAGGAGCCAAAGGAATTCTACTCTCAGATGTGTGAGGACGATTCATTCAATAACCCGGTTTCATGGTCTAAAGTTCGTGCTGAAGAATTTGATGGCTTATTGTTGCCGGGTGGGCATGCGCCTGGCATGCGTCAGTATCTTGGGAATGCTTCACTGCATCAGTTCATTGCAGATTTCTGGACCACGGATCGCCCAGTGGGTGCCATTTGTCACGGCGTTCTCACGCTCGCCCGCGCGAAATCTTCTGAAGGAGTGTCTGTGCTGCATGGCAGAAGAACCACCTGCCTTCCCAAATATATGGAAATGCTGGCCTATTCTCTTACTTTCTGGAAGCTCGGTAAGTACTACCGGACCTATCCTGAGTATGTTGAAGATGAAGTGCGCAATGCTCTTGCGTCTCCGGGGGATTTCTGCCGCGGCCCAGTTACCCTGGGGAAACGAGGGACAAGGGATGACCATAGTGCAGCATTTGTGGTTGAAGATGGCCGTTATGTGTCGGCGCGTTGGCCCGGGGACGCCTATTTGCTTTCTGAACGTTTCATGGTGTTGCTGGAAGGAAAGCCGTAGCTATGTTTCGGTGAGGAATGGTCATGAAAGATCGCTTGTTTTACCTTGGTATCGGGCTCCTTTTTACGCATGAACTGGATGCCATGACCCACCATGAGTGGAGGGTGCTGCCACTCACCAGTTGGCTTGGCGAAGAGGTCGGGCGGTTTGTCTTTGTGGCCGCCCATGTCCCCTTGTTTGCCATACTGATTGCCTTGATGGCGAGCTTGAACAGTGTAGTGCGCAACCGGACCAGAGTGTGGCTATCCGCTTTTCTGATCCTCCATAGCATGCTCCATGCGGGGTTCGTGTTGCACGATAAGTACGAATTCAGTTCGCTCCTGTCCAATGTGCTGATCTACGGCGCTGCCATGTGTGGTCTTTTATACCTGCTTCTACATCGGTGGGAGAGGAGAGGTAGTGTTTGACACCCATGAGCCGGACGCCGCGTACCCAAGCCGTTTCGGCTGTAACATACGATGAATAATTCCTCCTGAAACTGATACAGCGATGAACAATCGAAGCATCAAGGCCGGGCACCAGGAGCGCCCCCGGCGTCGCGCCCGCCAGAGCCCGGAGTTATTGCGGCGACTGCTGCGGGCGAAAGACTCGATCGACAAGGCGTCCCACGAGGTCTGGCCCGTCCGGCGGCTGGCGCGGGTAAGCGGCGTTTCAGAGGCGCATTTCGCCCGCTCATTCAAGGACGCCTTCGGCATACCGCCACACCGTTACCTGCTCACACGGCGCATCGAGCGGGCTACGGCACTGCTGCGCGAGACCAGCCTGTCCATTACCGATGTCGCCTTCCAGACAGGGTGGGACAGCCTGGGCACGTTCGGGCGCACCTTTCGCGATGTGACCGGGGAGAGTCCGGGGGCGTTCCGGCTGCGCGAGAAGGCCGCCGTGCAGGAACGTCAGGGGCAGATGCCCGTCTGTTTTCTCAAGGCCAGTAACCGGCCGGACCTCACGATAGCAGTTTTGGAGAAGCGCCGCCGCGCGTCGAAAGATAACAATGCGGGCTAGCCGGTCACAGTGAAGGAGGTCTGATGAGTCAGGGGGTTCAGGTAGTGGGTTTGTACGTGCGGGATCACGACGAGGCGCTCGCGTTCTATGTGGACAAGCTCGGGTTCAAGGTCCATACGGATGTGCGCAATGGCGACTATCGATGGCTGACGGTGCAGCACCCGGAGCAGCCATTGTTCCAGCTCGGCCTGTTTGTGCCAGGGCCGCCAGTGCTGGATGCCGCAACGGCTGAGGATATCAGCGCCATCGTGGCCAAGGGCGCAATGCCGCCGCTGGTGCTGGCGGTGGATGACTGCCGTGCCGCCTATGAGAAGTTGTGCGCTTGTGGCGTTGAGTTCACGCAGGAGCCGATTGAGCGCTTTGGCAATATAGACGCCGGGTTCCGTGATCCCTCGGGCAACGGGTGGAAGATGATCCAGGCGGGGAAACAGTCATGAATGTGAGCCACTGGATACGACAAGGTCACCGCTGGGTGTCCATCCTTTTTACCGGCACAGTGATCGCGAATTTTATCGCGCTGGCGATGGGGAATGGCCAGCAACCTCCGGCGTGGGTAACTTATTCGCCCCTGCTGCCGCTGGCTCTTCTCCTGCTGACCGGCCTGTACATGTTTGTGTTGCCGTATGTCTCGCGGAGCAAGCAAGAAGCGGCCGAGACAGGACACGCATAGATGTCCGCAGCCGATGAGGCAACTCGCGATTTGCAAGCAAGGTGGCTTGGGCAGACTGGGTGATGGTCTCTGGAGCAGCTGGATGTCCCCAATATGTCTTTCACCGGTTTAGCAACGTGTACCGTCAGGCTGGGACAGCCAGCCGGTGCCGGTAACACAGGTTACCGCCCGGCTGGCTTGCTGATTATTCCTGGCTTGCCAGCAGTGCCCGCCCCAGCGCTTCCGCTTCTTCGTCACTGGCGACGATCCGGAGTGGCACTTTGAACAATGCAGACAGTGTGGCACTGTGTGTCTGCATGACCAGTCGTTTCACAGCATTGGGTTGCACGCCCACCAGCCCCTTGCAGCGCTGCTCCAGGCCATCCCGGTTGCGTTTGAGCCAGAGCGTGCGGCGCTTGCGGTCTTCGTGAGCTTCCACCGCCACCTCGGTGTTGCCCATCAGAATCACAAACGGGGTTGGCTGGCCAAGTAGCGCATCCATTTCTTCCTCCCAGAGAAGGGAATATCCCGCCGGCAGTGATTCGGGGAAGAGGCGCACAATCGGAAAGGCCCGCGTATCGTGGATTTTGAAATCGTCCAGCGCCATCAATGGGCCTCCCTGTGTTCGTCCAGCCATTGGCGCAACGCCGGATCGCGAACTTCCAAGACCTCGAATAGCCCCAGAGCGTCCAGCGCTGGCAACAGCTCGCGCAGGTCCTGTTGTGCGCATTGGCGCTGATGGTCCGGTGTTGTCGGGTTCAGCCACTGCCGGGCGGTGGCGAGGAAGGCACCGACCGATCCTTTGCGGACGGTCATCCCGTTAATACTCAGAGTGTTGTGTTCATCAGGCAGTATTTCGTTAGCTCGCATGGTTCAGTCCTCTCTGCAGAGGTCGGGCGCTTGGGGGTGAAGAAAGACTAGCCCTCCGAGGGGTGGCTGAAATACCGTATAAGCGTCATTCAATATCGGAAATACGCCAAAATGGCTATGACTCAAGGGAGTGGTTCCTTTTCGTCTTTTCATGGGCCTTTGCTGGCCAGGGTCTGGGACAAGAGCGAAGCGGAGCGCGAGGCGCGCATGGCCGGTGTCCATTGTCACGCCGAGGGGCAGTTGTGCGGTGCCGTCGATGGGCTGCTCACGGTCCAGGCAGGCGGCACGCTGTGGATGGTGCCGGCGGCCCACGCTATCTGGATCCCGCCTCATTGTGAGCACGGCATCGACCCCCACGGGCAGTTCGACGGCTGGGCAATGCTGCTCAATGCGTTGCTTTGTCGGGGGTTGCCGGAGCAGCCCTGTATCCTCAAGGTCTCGGGCTTGTTGTGGGAGGCGGTCAAGCGCGCCGCGCTCTGGGACGATCAGCACTGGGACGAAAGCCGCGACCCGCTGGTGGCGGTGATCGCGGCGGAGATTCGCAGCCTGCCCGGCGCGCCGCTGGGGTTACCGATGCCGACTGACCCGCGTTTGCTGCGCATTGCCAGGGCCTTGCTGGATGACCCGGCGGACAGCCGTGATCTGGCCGGCTGGGCACAGTGGGCGGGGTTGTCTGCCCGGACCCTGACGCGTCGTTTCCCACAGGAAACCGGCCTCCGGTTCCAGCACTGGCGACAACGGGCGCGCCTGTTACGTGCTCTTGAACGCCTGGCCAGTGGTATGCCGATTACCACGGTGGCGCTCGAACTGGGCTATAACACGGTGAGTGCGTTCATTGCCGTATTTCGCGAAACCTTCGGGGTCACACCGGGCCGTTGGCGGGGTTAGGCCGGAAAAGCCAGGACAAAAAGCCAGGACACGCATGGATTCGGGGGTTCGATACGGGCATCCGCACGTTGTAGGTGTGGTGTAGGCAGGGGCCTGGCCCAGCTTTGAGGTGAAATGGATGGGTGTCCCTGATTGACTTGTCTCGAGAAGCAAGCAGGCAGAGAAGGCTGTGCAGCACCAAGGCGGCGCCCGGGCCGGATGCATGGTTCAAGACTCTTCACGCCGCCCACAGCGGGCCGTGTAGTATGGGGCATCGCCCCTCTGATCACAGGGGTCGTCCTACACGGAGGTAGTACATGCCATACCATCCTTCTCACCTGACCGCGTTCGCCTTTGCCGCTGTACTGACGCTCTCCATGGCCCTCGCCGGCCCTGCCCATGCAGAAACTACCGCCTTCCCCGACGCAATAGAAAGCGACCCGGCCCGGCTTGGCTGGATGGTCGGTTCGCCGCCGCCCCCTGATCGCATCCTGCGCTTTGAAGACGGGAGTTATTTCCGTTTTCCGGCCATGCGCTGGAGCGTCTCGCATTTCAGACAGCTCATGCCAACCATCAATGTCTCCCGTGGCACCGCTGCGGCGGGGCGTCTCAGGCAGGCACTGCGTGACGATATTGATGACGTGACGTTTTTGCCGATGGGCAGCGATCGCCCGATGAGTTGGCGGGATGCCCTGCTGGAAAACTACACGGACGGCATTATTGTCCTGCACAAAGGCCGGGTGGTGTACGAGCGCTATTTCGGCGTCCTGACGCGCGAAGGGCAGCACGGCGTCATGTCCGTGACCAAGACCTTCGTGGGAACGCTGGCCGCCATGATGGTCGCCGATGGTGAGCTGGACCCTGAACGGAAGGTGGAGGAGTACGTACCCGAGCTTGCCCGTTCTGCCTTTGGGAATGCCACGGTGCGGCAGTTGATGGACATGACCACCGGCATTCGATTCAGTGAAGATTACGCTGATCCGAACGCGGATGTCTGGGCGCACGCGGCCGCCGGCAATCCTCTGCCAAAGCCGGCGGACTATCAGGGGCCGCGCTCGTATTACGAATTTCTGCAAACCGTGCAACCGGAAGGTACGCATGGCGAAGCGTTTCATTACCGTACTGCGAACACGGATGCACTGGGCTGGGTGCTCGCGCGGGTCAGTGGCCGCTCCATCGCGCAACTGCTGTCTGAAAAGATCTGGCGCAAGCTGGGCGCCGAACAGGATGCCTATATGTCAGTGGATTCCACCGGCACGCCCTTTGCGGGTGGCGGGCTGAATATGAGCCTGCGCGATCTGGCCCGGTTCGGGGAAATGATCCGCCAGGACGGCCGTTACAACGGTCAGCAGATTATCCCCAAAGCGGCCATTGCGGATATTCGGCAGGGTGGCAGCAAAGAGGCCTTTTCGAAAGCAGGTTATGCGCTGCTGGCAGGATGGAGTTATCGCAATATGTGGTGGGTCACGCATAACCCGCACGGCGCTTTTATGGCGCGCGGTGTGCATGGGCAGGCGCTGTATATTGATCCGGTTGCCGAGATGGTGATTGCCCGCTTTGCAAGCCACCCTGTGGCGACCAATGCCGCGAATGATCCGACCTCGCTCCCAGCTTACCAGGCGGTGGCGGCATATCTGATGGGCAGGAAGCAGGTGACGCCAGAGAAATAAAAACACCATGCAGCCTGATTTGTCCCACTTTGACTGGCGGAATGGCTGTTTAACTGCCTATAAGGGATCAGGCTCTCTCCCGTGCCTGGCCAGAAGATGGCAGGGCAGTATCGAGATCCTGCGCTACATCACATAAAGCGAGCCGCAGAGCTGGCTATCAGAAAACAAGCAATGCGCGATCACTGACGGCATTGGTTTGCTCCGGTATTGGAGAGCAATCAGCACTACGCAATGGTTGGGGAGTGGCTTCGGTGCAGGCCACTCTCCCTGTGTTTGCCTGTCTTTTGTCTGCCCGATAGACCAGTCAAGGAGCGTCTATGCGTCACTCGGATGTCATTACATTGCCGAAAATCCTGTCACGCGTCCCCGCGTTACTGTCCAATCTGCCGTCCATGATCAAAGGCTCCAAGATGTCGAAGATCACGGATACCCGCACCCCGGTGGGGCTCGCCAAGGGATTCCAGCAGGCAGTGCGATCCAACCCGGGCGGCGTGGCGCTGGTGTATGAAGACCGGCAATGGACATACCGGGAGCTGAACGCGTGGGCCAATCGCATTGCACACCACTTCGCGTCAAAGGGGCTGCGCAAAGGGGATACGGTCGCGATCAGCATCGAGAACCGCCCTGAACTCGTCGCCACGATCCTGGGCTGTGCCAAGCTGGGGCTCTGTTCGGCCATGCTCAATACGTCGCAACGGGGCAAGGTGCTGGTACACAGCTTTAATCTTGTGCAGCCCAGCGCGGCGGTGATCGGCGAAGAACTGGTGCCCGCCATCGAAGAAGTTCGCGGTGAGCTGACGCTGGATGCCGACCGGTTCTATTTTCTGGCGGATCAGGACACGTCCCGTAACGCGGGCAAGGCGCCGAAGGGATATATCAACCTGGCGAACGTCATACAGAAAGCGTCAGCGGATGATCCGGACACCATTGACCAGATCTGTCTCAAAGACCCGCTGTTCTATATCTACACCTCCGGCACCACCGGTCTGCCCAAGGCCGTGGTGTTCAACAATGGCCGCTGGTGGAAAGCCTATGGCGGCTTTGGCCTGGCCGCTGTGCGGCTGAACCAGCATGACCGACTATATTGCACGCTGCCGTTTTACCATGCCACGGGGATGGTGGTGTGCTGGAGCTCTGTCATCAGTGCGTCCGCCGGGCTGGTGCTGGCGCGCCGGTTTTCTGCCAGCCGTTTCTGGGATGATATTCGCCAGCATGATTGCACGGCGTTCGGCTATGTGGGCGAGCTATGCCGCTACCTGCACGAAGCACCGCCGAAGGAGAATGATCGGACCAATAAAGTCCGGGTGATTGTCGGCAATGGCCTGCGGCCCAGTATCTGGACGCCGTTCCGGGAGCGTTTTGGTATCGACCGGGTGGTGGAGTTCTATGCCTCCTCCGAAGGCAATGTCGCGTTTACCAATGTATTTGGTTTTGACAATACAGTGGGCTTCTCGCCGGTTTCCTACGCCATCGTGAAATACGACAAGGACCAGGACGCGCCGATCCGCAACGCGCGCGGCTTCATGACTCGCGCCGCGAAGGGCGAGGCCGGGCTGATGCTGGGTGAAATCTCCGACAAGACCCCGTTCGACGGCTACACCGACAAGGATAAAACCGAAAAATCCATCTTCCGCAACGTCTTCAAAAAGGGCGATGCCTGGTTCAATACCGGTGACCTGATGCGCGATATCGGTTTTCGTCATGCACAGTTCGTGGACCGCCTGGGTGATACGTTTCGCTGGAAAGGCGAAAACGTGTCCACCACGGAAGTGGAGCAGATCGTCGATCAATGCGACGGTGTACTTGAATCGGTGGTTTACGGCGTCGAAATCCCCGGCACCAATGGCCGCGCCGGCATGGCCCAGGTACGCCTCGCGGCGCCGCATGCCGAGTACGATTTTGCACGTCTCAGCGACCAGTTGCGGCGGGACCTGCCGCCTTATGCAATCCCGGTGTTCCTGCGTATCAATGAACAGGCCATGGAAACCACGGGTACGTTCAAGCACCAGAAAAACAAGCTCAAGGAGCAGCGTTACGATCTCGCGCAGCAGGATAACCCCGTCTATGTGATGCTGCCGGGCGAGCGGCATTATCAGCGCCTGACGGAGTCTGTCCAGGCCGCGATTGATGCGGGCGAGTATCGGTTTTGAGCGTTGGGGCAGGCGAGAGAGGAATAGCGGAAGCATTCTGCGAAGAAAAATGCTGATGCGGTTGTCGATTCAGTCCCCCGGCAAGCGACCACCAGGGGAGCACAGGATAAGCCAAGCCTTGCCTGCGCCCCGATCAATATTGGTGACTGGAGGACAACACAATGGATTACGTCGACGGGTTCGTCGCGGCTGTGCCCACGGCCAACAAGGAAGCGTTTATCGAACACGCCAGCCGCGCAGCCGCGCTGTTCAAGGAACAGGGCGCCACACGTGTGGTGGAATGCTGGGGTGACGATGTACCACCTGGCAAGCTCACCTCTTTTCCGCTTGCGGTGCAATGCCGTGAGGATGAGACGGTAGTGTTCTCATGGATCGTCTGGCCCTCGCGGGCGGTACGTGACGCCGGGATGGCCCGGGTCATGGCCGACCCGCGCATGACCAGCGAGGCCAATCCGATGCCGTTTGACGGTGCCCGCCTGATATTTGGCGGTTTTCAGATGGTGGTGCATGCCTGATCCGGGCCTGTTGCCGTGGGGCCGGGATCATCCTGGCCCGTACTGTGCTTTTGGCCACCCCGGTTCATGGGATGCGCAAGCCGCCGGGATCCGCTAGAAAGAGGCCGTTGGGGTTGCTTCTGGAATAATTCCCGTGACGGCCATCCGGCGATGGGTTTGGGGTGTTGATCTGAGCGTTGCGCGGCCATGCCATGCGGGCAGCCTGTCGTATGGCGTGCGCGGAGAAACGGCATGATCTGGCCGTCGACGCTGGGCGGCTGGTGGTTGTTGCTGACGTTGCTGCCCTTGCTGCTGGGCATTTTGCTGATGCTGCTGCCGGTCGGCCGCAGCGAACCGGCGCTGCAGGGGCGGATCAACACTTCCCTGGGCCTGATGGCCATCGGGCTGATAACGCTGGGGCTGAGTCTGGCCGTCATTGAAGCACTGTCGCTTGCCAGGGGGCAGCACAGCATGGGATGGCAGCCGGTAATGGCCACGGTGGAAAGCAGCCGCATCGTGCCGGCGGAGGGCGCGCGCGCTGCGCAGCAGCAGTGGCGTCTCGACGTCCGGTATCGGTATGTGCATCAGGGCGAGGAATATCTGGGCCACCGGTTGACCTTTGGACGCGGCCACACCGTGGACAGGATGTCGCTGGCCCGGCAGCAGCGAGCAGCGTTTTTTCCGGGTGCCCGCGTGACGGCCTGGATTGATCCGGATACCCCGGAGCAGGCGGTGCTGGAGCGGGGCCTGAGCCAGTGGTTGTCGGTGTTTATTGCCTGCGGTGTGTTGCTGGTCTGCGCCGGGCTGCATCTGATGCGCCTGGCCGGCTGGTGGCCGGGCGTGGCCACGGAAGCGTGACGCATGCCTGCACCGCGCCTCAGGACTCGTGGCGAACCGTTGGTGTTTTCCTGGCGCCAGCTGTGTCTGCGTGCGGTGCTGGCCGTGCTGGCTTTGGTGTTGTTTGCCGTGGCGCTGCCGGTCATGGCAGGCCCGGGCTTTGCCGGGGAACCGCTGGCTACGGCATATGCCGGCCCAGCTCCCGCTGATGCCAGAACGCATCGATCAGCGGCTCACTGAGCCGCTTCGTCAGCGCAAAAATCCCTACTTCATAGGCCTCCAGCACAGGCTGTACATCCAGCACCCGGATGCGTGTGGCCAACGGGCTGTTATCCAGCACGATCTGCGGCACCACGCCGACACCAAACCCCAGACTGACCATGCTGACAATCGCCTCGTTGCCGCTGACCTGCGCGTAGATCTGCGGGCGAATACCGTGCGCCCGGAACCATTCATCCGTACGTTCCCGTGCCAGGCCTTCCTCGGAGAGGATCATCGGCACCTCCTCCCAGGCCTGTCCGTCAGCAGGCCCCTGCAACCGCTCGGCCAGCTGCGGCTGGCTGGCCGGGGCGATGAACAGCAGCGCCGAGCGGGTGATGGGCAGGAACGCCACGTCTGCCGGCAACTGATTCGGCCGCGCTCCGATAGCAATGTCCTCCGTACCATTGAGCACCCGGTCTACAGCGCGGGCCGGGTCGCCGGTGTGCAGCTTGATCTCGATACGCGGGTAGTTGTGCCGGAAGCTGCTGAGCATGTCGTGCAGGAAGGAGTAACTGGCGGTGACCGAGCAGTACAGGCTCAACTCGCCCTGCAGGATGCGCTGCTCGTCCTGCAGTGCCAGCCGTACCGCCTGCCAGTCGGCCAGCGCCTGGCGGGCGTAGTCACGAAAACGCTCGCCCTCGCGGGTCAGGCTGACGCGGCGGTTGTCGCGATAGAACAGCGTCACATCCAGTTCGGTTTCCAGCTGGCGGATGCTGCGGCTCAAGGCCGAGGGGCTGACGTGACACAAGCGGCTGGTGCGGCCGAAATGCAGTGTGTCGGCCAGGGTGAGAAAGAGCTGAAGCGGGCGGGTATCCATGGTGTGTTTCGATAATCGGCATGCAGTGTTGCAAATATATCATTTTACGCAATACAGCCGATAGCCTATGGTGACAGCCCTGAAACGGCCCCGTTGCCGTACCGAACAATCACCAGCTCAGGGTAAGACCATGCAAGTCTATTACGATAAGGATTGTGATCTCTCCATCATCCAGGGCAAGAAAGTGGCCATCATCGGCTACGGCTCCCAGGGCCATGCCCACGCCTGCAACCTGAAGGATTCCGGCGTTGACGTGACCGTGGCGCTGCGCCCGGGTTCGTCCTCCGTGGCCAAGGCCGAAGCGGCCGGCCTGACTGTGAAAGCCGTGCCGGAAGCTGTTGCGGCAGCGGACGTGGTGATGGTGCTGACGCCGGATGAATTCCAGGCGCAACTGTACCGCGACGAGATCGAGCCGAACCTGAAGCAAGGCGCCACCCTGGCGTTTGCCCACGGTTTTGCCATCCACTACAACCAGATCGTGCCGCGCAAGGACCTGGACGTGATCATGATCGCGCCGAAGGCGCCGGGCCACACTGTGCGCACCGAGTTCACCAAGGGCGGCGGTATTCCTGACCTGATCGCGATCTTCCAGGACGCTTCCGGCAACGCCAAGAACCTGGCGCTGTCCTACGCCTGCGGCGTCGGCGGCGGCCGTACCGGCATCATCGAAACCACCTTCAAGGACGAGACCGAAACCGATCTGTTCGGTGAACAGGCTGTCCTGTGCGGCGGTGCTGTCGAGCTGGTCAAAGCCGGTTTCGAAACGCTGGTGGAAGCCGGCTACGCGCCTGAAATGGCCTACTTCGAGTGCCTGCACGAACTGAAGCTGATTGTCGACCTGATGTACGAAGGCGGCATCGCCAACATGAACTACTCGATCTCCAACAACGCCGAGTACGGTGAGTACGTCACCGGCCCGGAGGTGATCAACGCCGAATCCCGTGCCGCCATGAAGAATGCGCTCAAACGCATCCAGAACGGCGAGTACGCCAAGATGTTCATCGCCGAAGGCGCTCACAACTACCCGTCCATGACCGCTGCGCGCCGCAACAATGCCGCGCACCCGATCGAACAGGTGGGTGAGAAGCTGCGTGCGATGATGCCGTGGATCCAGGCCAACAAGATCATCGACAAGAGCAAAAACTGATTCCCGGGCCACCCCGGATGCGGTACAAGAAGCGCGGCCATCCGGCCGCGTTTTTTGTCTTGGCGCAACTCGGTTAAACTGGGCCATCAACGGAGTGCCCTATGACTGATCCACAGAACACAGACCATCAGGATGATTCAGGCTTCGAAGTGATCGAGCCGGCCCGTGACCGCAATGGTCACCGTCACCGCGGGGTTTACCTGCTGCCCAATCTGATCACCACCGCCGCGCTGTTTTCCGGCTTCTACGCCATTGTGGCTGCCATGAACGGCATGTTCATGCATGCCGCCGTAGCGATCATCGTGGCCGGCATCCTGGACGGCATGGACGGCGGCATTGCCCGCCTGACCAACACCCAGAGCCAGTTCGGCGCAGAATACGATTCACTGTCGGACTGTGTTGCCTTCGGCGTGGCGCCGGGCCTGGTGGCCTACGCCTGGGGGTTGTCCGAGCTGGGCAATTTCGGCTGGGCGGCGGCCTTCATCTACGTCGCCTGTGCGGCGTTGCGGCTGGCGCGTTTCAATCTGCAGGCGGTCAGTTCCGACAAGCGTTTCTTCACTGGCCTGCCGAGCCCGTCGGGCGCGGGGCTGGTGGCGACCATGGTCTGGCTGGGCGCCAGCCGTGAGATCAACGGGACAGAGATTGGTTATCTGGTCGCTATCGTTACGGCGGGGGCCGGGCTGCTGATGGTGTCTTCCATCCGCTATCACAGCTTCAAGGAGTTCCGTATCGGCCGGGTGCCGTTCCGGGCGCTGCTGGGTGTGATCGTTGCCTTTGCCATCGTGTTCCTGGACCCGCCGCTGGTACTGCTGACGCTGGCGGTGGTGTACGTGTTGTCGGGGCCTCTGCTGTTCCTGGTGCAGGGCCGGCGGCGAGCGCGCCGCAAGCCGGCCAACTGAGTGCTTGCCACAGGGTATTGAACGGGGTCGGCGTTACGCGCCGGCCCCGTTTTCGTTTTGGGCGCGCTTTCCCTTTATGTGCTTTGCTGGTACAAAAGTGCCAAAAAGGAGCGCGTCATGGCTTTCCCCGTTATTGATCCGGTCACCGGAGCCACCCTTTACCATCAGCGTGCGGCGACGCCGGAGGACTGTCGTGCGGCGATGGCCAGCGCCCGGGCTGCCGCCGCCGCCCTGCGGGACGTCCCGCTGGCGGTGCGCCTGGAGGCGCTGCAGGCGGTGCTGGACTGGCTGCAGCGGCGGCGCGAGTGGCTGCTGGACCAGATCGTGGCGGAATCCGGCCGCTGTCGCGGCGATGCCATGCTCTCCGACCTGTTCCAACTCACCGAAGACCTGCATTGGCTGCACGATAACGCCGCCCGCGTGCTGGCGGATGAAACCGTGCCGACGCCGATCACATTGCTGGGCAAGCGCAGCCGCATCTTCCACGAGCCCCGTGGCGTCGCGGTGGTGATTTCTCCCTGGAATCTGCCGCTCGCGATCGGCATGACGGCGGCCATGTTTGCGTTGGTGGCGGGCAATGCTGTGGTGCTCAAGCCGTCTGAACATACCCCCATGAACGCGATGTTCGACGAAATTCGTGCCCTTCATCCGCTACTTTCTCAGGCGTTGCAGGTAGTGCAGGGGAGTGGCGACACCGGCAGCCGGCTGATTGCCGAACGGCCGGATCTGGTGGTGTTCACCGGCAGCCTCGCCACGGGCCAGAAGATTCTCGCCCAGACGGCGCCGTTACTGGTGCCGGTGATCATGGAGCTGGGGGCCAAGGATGCCATGCTGGTGTTCGATGATGCAGACCTGCCACGTGCCGTGGCGGCCGCCTGCTGGGGGAACCTGCATAACAGCGGGCAGAGTTGCACCGCGATTGAGCGGCTGTATGTGCAACGCGGTGTGTATGACCGCTTTCTGGCGGCGCTGGTTGAATCGAGCGAGCGGATCACTACCGGGACGGGAGCCGAGGCTGATCTCGGTGGCATCACCACCGATTTCCAGATGCGTCGTATCGAGGAGCAGGTCGAGGAAGCCAGGCAGCGTGGCGCCACAGTGCATTGTGGCGGCCGGCGTAGTGAGTGCGGCCGTTTCTATCTGCCGACCGTGGTCTCCGGCGTCACCGACGACATGCGCCTGGCGCGGGAAGAAACCTTCGGCCCGGTGCTGGCGCTGTACCGTTTCAGCGAAGAAGCCGAGGCAATCGCGCTGCACAATGCCAGCCCCTACGGACTCAGCAGCAGCGTCTGGACCACCGATCGAGCCCGGGGTGAGCGGCTGGCGCGGGCGCTGGAGACGGGCTGCGTGAACCTCAACAACGTCATGCTCACCGAGGGCAATGCCGGCCTGCCATTCGGAGGGGTGAAGCTCTCGGGCTTCGGCCGCATGAAGGGCGCCGAAGGGTTGCTGGGCATGACCCGCTCAAAGGCCGTGCTGGAAGACCCTGCCCGAGGCAAGCCCGAACCGAACTGGTACCCCTACTCTGGCGAGAAGCTCTCGCTGATGGGTGGCCTGCTGGATGCGCTTGGCGAGAAAGGGCTGATGCGATGGTGGCGGCTGGCGCGTGCCGGGCTTGCCATTGAGCGGCTGGTGAGGCGATTGTCCCGGCGGTGAGTGGAACGGGCTGGCCGGACGCTTGAGATTGCTTAAAAAACAGCCGCTAAATCCCTGATTTCAGGTCAAAAACTAGCCATATCAGAGGGTTTTGGCTAAAACATGAACGGTCGATGAAAATCTCAAAAAAAAGTATTGACCGTCTGGCAAATCTCTCTAGAATGCGCCCCCACAACGACGGCACACGGCAACAACGGTGACCGACGCGCTCTTTAACAATCAGGCAGACAAACGTGTGGGACCTGTTCTGTGTCGGGTTTAAAGAATTCGGCTACAGAGCAAGTCAAGCTCAAATGAGTGTAATTTGCGAACTAGCTGAGCATGTATTAAGTGCGTAGGCACTTTAAACGCTTTTCTTAACTGAAGAGTTTGATCATGGCTCAGATTGAACGCTGGCGGCAGGCCTAACACATGCAAGTCGAGCGGCAGCGGGGAGTAGCTTGCTACTTTGCCGGCGAGCGGCGGACGGGTGAGTAACGCGTGGGAATCTACCCATTTGTGGGGGATAACTTGGGGAAACCCAAGCTAATACCGCATAATCCCTACGGGGGAAAGCAGGGGATCTTCGGACCTTGCGCAGATGGATGAGCCCGCGTCGGATTAGCTAGTTGGTAGGGTAAAGGCCTACCAAGGCGACGATCCGTAACTGGTCTGAGAGGATGACCAGTCACATCGGGACTGAGACACGGCCCGAACTCCTACGGGAGGCAGCAGTGGGGAATCTTGGACAATGGGGGCAACCCTGATCCAGCCATGCCGCGTGTGTGAAGAAGGCCCTAGGGTTGTAAAGCACTTTCAGTAGGGAGGAAGGCTTCGGGTTAATACCCTGGAGTACTTGACGTTACCTACAGAAGAAGCACCGGCTAATTTCGTGCCAGCAGCCGCGGTAATACGAAAGGTGCGAGCGTTAATCGGAATTACTGGGCGTAAAGCGCGCGTAGGCGGTTAGTTAAGTCGGATGTGAAAGCCCAGGGCTCAACCTTGGAACTGCATCCGATACTGGCTAGCTAGAGTGCAGTAGAGGGAGGTGGAATTTCCGGTGTAGCGGTGAAATGCGTAGAGATCGGAAGGAACACCAGTGGCGAAGGCGGCCTCCTGGACTGACACTGACGCTGAGGTGCGAAAGCGTGGGGAGCAAACAGGATTAGATACCCTGGTAGTCCACGCCGTAAACGATGTCTACTAGCCGTCGGCGATCTTGTATTGTTGGTGGCGCAGCTAACGCGATAAGTAGACCGCCTGGGGAGTACGGCCGCAAGGTTAAAACTCAAATGAATTGACGGGGGCCCGCACAAGCGGTGGAGCATGTGGTTTAATTCGATGCAACGCGAAGAACCTTACCTACTCTTGACATCCTCGGAACTTGGCAGAGATGCCTTGGTGCCTTCGGGAGCCGAGTGACAGGTGCTGCATGGCTGTCGTCAGCTCGTGTCGTGAGATGTTGGGTTAAGTCCCGTAACGAGCGCAACCCTTGTCCCTAGTTGCCAGCGGGTTATGCCGGGAACTCTAGGGAGACTGCCGGTGACAAACCGGAGGAAGGTGGGGACGACGTCAAGTCATCATGGCCCTTACGAGTAGGGCTACACACGTGCTACAATGGCCGGTACAGAGGGCAGCGAAGTCGCGAGGCGGAGCAAATCCCTTAAAACCGGTCGTAGTCCGGATTGCAGTCTGCAACTCGACTGCATGAAGTCGGAATCGCTAGTAATCGCAGATCAGAATGCTGCGGTGAATACGTTCCCGGGCCTTGTACACACCGCCCGTCACACCATGGGAGTGGATTGCACCAGAAGTAGGTAGCCTAACCTTCGGGAGGGCGCTTACCACGGTGTGGTTCATGACTGGGGTGAAGTCGTAACAAGGTAGCCGTAGGGGAACCTGCGGCTGGATCACCTCCTTAACGACTAAACCTGAACACAGTTCAGGGACCCACACGTTTGTCTGTCTGGTTAAAAAGAGTGCAGGCCGAGAGTTTAGGGTCTGTAGCTCAGTTGGTTAGAGCGCACCCCTGATAAGGGTGAGGTCGGTGGTTCAAATCCACCCAGACCCACCAGATTTACTGCTGCGGCAGCCAGTTCGGAAGCCGATCCAGTAGTGAGTCTGGATGCTGCAAATATGGGGCCATAGCTCAGCTGGGAGAGCGCCTGCCTTGCACGCAGGAGGTCAGCGGTTCGATCCCGCTTGGCTCCACCAAATGCAGGCTGGTTACGTACTGGCAAACTGAAAAGTTTGGCAAGCAAAGTCAGAACCAAGTGCCTTGGGCTGTATCAAAGACATTTGCTTCTGGCTTTTTTAGGCCGGTAAGAAAAGCGCCATGATGACGAGTCTGGTGCAAGCTCTTTAAAAATTTGGATAGAGAAGTCGAGTCAAAGTAAAGATGTGAGTGTCTTGAATACGATACTTGCGTCTTTCGGCGAAACTGACATGTTGCTGCTGTGTAACCTGGTGGTTGTCTGCTTGAAGTTTGGGCGAGATGACTGTTTTGGGTTATATGGTCAAGTGACGAAGCGTACACGGTGGATGCCTTGGCAGCCAGAGGCGATGAAGGACGTTGTAGCTTGCGATAAGTCTCGGGGAGGTAGCAAACAACCTTTGATCCGGGAATTTCCGAATGGGGCAACCCACCTGCTGTAAGGCAGGTATCTTAGGACTGAATCCATAGGTCCTTAGAGGCGAACGCGGGGAACTGAAACATCTAAGTACCCGTAGGAACAGAAATCAACCGAGATTCCCTTAGTAGCGGCGAGCGAAAGGGGACTAGCCCTTAAGCTTCTCATCATTTAGCGGAACGGTTCTGGAAAGGCCGGCCATAGTGGGTGAAAGCCCCGTATGCGAAAGGTGGTGGGAAGTGAAAACGAGTAGGTCGGGACACGTGTTATCTTGACTGAATATGGGGGGACCATCCTCCAAGGCTAAATACTCCTGGCTGACCGATAGTGAACCAGTACCGTGAGGGAAAGGCGAAAAGAACCCCGGAGAGGGGAGTGAAATAGAACCTGAAACCGTGTACGTACAAGCAGTCGGAGCCCATTTCGGTGGGTGACGGCGTACCTTTTGTATAATGGGTCAGCGACTTAATTTCAGTAGCGAGGTTAACCGAATAGGGGAGCCGTAGGGAAACCGAGTCTTAATAGGGCGCTAGTTGCTGGGATTAGACCCGAAACCGGGCGATCTACCCATGGCCAGGTTGAAGGTGCGGTAACACGCACTGGAGGACCGAACCGGGATCTGTTGAAAAAGATTCGGATGAGCTGTGGGTCGGAGTGAAAGGCTAATCAAGCTCGGAGATAGCTGGTTCTCCCCGAAAGCTATTTAGGTAGCGCCTCGGACGAATACCACTGGGGGTAGAGCACTGTTTCGGCTAGGGGGCCATCCCGGCTTACCAACCCGATGCAAACTCCGAATACCAGTGAGTACTATCCGGGAGACACACGGCGGGTGCTAACGTTCGTCGTGAAGAGGGCAACAACCCAGACCGCCAGCTAAGGTCCCTAAATCCAGTTAAGTGGGAAACGATGTGGGAAGGCTTAGACAGCCAGGAGGTTGGCTTAGAAGCAGCCACCCTTTAAAGAAAGCGTAACAGCTCACTGGTCGAGTCGGCCTGCGCGGAAGATGTAACGGGGCTCAAACTGGATACCGAAGCTGCGGATGCACACTTAGTGTGCGTGGTAGGGGAGCGTTCTGTAAGCCGTTGAAGGTGTGTTGAGAAGCATGCTGGAGGTATCAGAAGTGCGAATGCTGACGTGAGTAACGACAATGGGGGTGAAAAACCTCCACGCCGAAAGACCAAGGTTTCCTGCGCAACGCTAATCGGCGCAGGGTGAGTCGGCCCCTAAGGCGAGGCTGAAGAGCGTAGCTGATGGGAAACGGGTTAATATTCCCGTACTTCTCGTAACTGCGATGGAGGGACGGAGAAGGTTAGGCCTACCGGGCGTTGGTTGTCCCGGGGAAAGGCAGTAGGCTGGGATCTTAGGCAAATCCGGGATCCTAAGGCTGAGAGCTGAGACTATTGGGCCTTTGTGCCCGAGAAGTGGTTGATACCATGCTTCCAGGAAAAACTTCTAAGCTTCAGGTTACGAGGAACCGTACCCTAAACCGACACAGGTGGTTGGGATGAGTATTCTAAGGCGCTTGAGAGAACTCGGGTGAAGGAACTAGGCAAAATTGTACCGTAACTTCGGGAGAAGGTACGCCGGTGGATGTGAAGGGCTTGCCCCGTAAGCGTCTGTCGGCCGCAGTGAAAAGGCCCCTGCAACTGTTTATTAAAAACACAGCACTCTGCAAACACGAAAGTGGACGTATAGGGTGTGACGCCTGCCCGGTGCCGGAAGGTTAATTGATGGGGTTATCTTCGGAGAAGCTCTTGATCGAAGCCCCGGTAAACGGCGGCCGTAACTATAACGGTCCTAAGGTAGCGAAATTCCTTGTCGGGTAAGTTCCGACCTGCACGAATGGCGTAATGATGGGGGCGCTGTCTCCACCCGAGACTCAGTGAAATCGAAATCGCAGTGAAGATGCTGTGTACCCGCGGCTAGACGGAAAGACCCCGTGAACCTTTACTATAGCTTCGCATTGGACTCTGAGCCTGCTTGTGTAGGATAGCTGGGAGACATTGAAGCCGGGACGCCAGTTCCGGTGGAGTCAACCTTGAAATACCAGCCTGGCATGTTTGGGGTTCTAACCTCGGTCCGTTATCCGGATCAGGGACAATGTGTGGTGGGTAGTTTGACTGGGGCGGTCTCCTCCCAAAGAGTAACGGAGGAGCACAAAGGTACCCTCAGCACGGTCGGACATCGTGCGCTGAGTGCAAAGGCACAAGGGTGCTTGACTGCGAGACCCACAAGTCGAGCAGGTACGAAAGTAGGTCTTAGTGATCCGGTGGTTCTGTATGGAAGGGCCATCGCTCAACGGATAAAAGGTACTCCGGGGATAACAGGCTGATACCGCCCAAGAGTTCATATCGACGGCGGTGTTTGGCACCTCGATGTCGGCTCATCTCATCCTGGGGCTGAAGCCGGTCCCAAGGGTATGGCTGTTCGCCATTTAAAGAGGTACGCGAGCTGGGTTTAGAACGTCGTGAGACAGTTCGGTCCCTATCTGCCGTGGGCGTTGGAGACTTGAGAGGAGCTGCTCCTAGTACGAGAGGACCGGAGTGGACGCACCTCTGGTGTTCCGGTTGTCACGCCAGTGGCATTGCCGGGTAGCTATGTGCGGACGGGATAACCGCTGAAAGCATCTAAGCGGGAAGCCCCCCTCAAGATAAGGTCTCCCTGGGAACTTGATTCCCCTGAAGGGCCGTGGAAGACCACCACGTTGATAGGCTGGGTGTGGAAGCGCTGTAAGGCGTGCAGCTAACCAGTACTAATTGCCCGTGCGGCTTGACCATATAACCCAAAGCGGTCAGCGCCATGCAGCGCGATCCGGGTACAATGGCAGGACGTGTCAGAGACACGACGAAAGACGCAAGTGTATTCAGACCTTGCATCATTACTTCGACTTCCTATCCAGCATGTCTTGATGCCGCCCGCAAATGCGGGATGTAACAAGGCAGACGCCTTTGGGATCTTGCAGCCAGTACTGTGGCCTCGCCACAGAGCAAGAAACCAAACCAGTTTGCCTGACGACTTTAGAGCGTTGGAACCACCTGATCCCATACCGAACTCAGAAGTGAAACGACGCATCGCCGATGGTAGTGTGGGGTTTCCCCATGTGAGAGTAGGACATCGTCAGGCTCCTAAAAAAATGAAAACCCCGCCGCTTCGCGTCGGGGTTTTCATTTTTAGGACACGATGAACTCCTCTCCCTACCTCGCAGCGCAACGCGCTGCCATGTGAGTAAGCGTCCGGCGAACCCACCTTGCTAAACGGCATCGGGTTTCCAGTGATGCGGCAGTAGTTCGTCGATGGCATTGTTCTTCTGCGTCGGCAATCGCTGCAGCACATTGCTCAGATAGGCATACGGGTCATGGCCATTCAGTCTGGCTGACTGGATCAGGCTCATAATGGCGGCGGCACGCTGCCCACTGCGCAGGCTGCCGGCAAACAACCAGTTGGAACGCCCCAGCGCCCAGGGCCGGATCTGGTTTTCCACCTGATTGTTGTCGATGGGCACGGCCCCATCTTCACAGTAGTGTATCAGCGCTTGCCACCGCTTGAGGCTGTAGTCGATTGCCCTGGCTGTGGCGGAGCCGTTCGGTACTTTCTGCCGGTGTGTCATCAGCCATTGATGCAGGCTGTCCAGTAGGGGCTTTGATCGCTGCTTCCGAAGTCGTTGCCGCGCCTCGGCGGACAACGCTTTACCCCCGCGCTCAATCTCGTAAAGCTGCTGGATCAGTGTCAACGCCTGTTCGGCGATCTGGCTTTTGTTGGCTGTATGCAGCTCGTAGAACTTCCGGCGCGCATGCGCCATGCAGCCGATTTCAGTGATGCCGCGCTGGAAGCCGGCCTTGTAGCCGCTGTAGTCGTCGCAGACCAGTTTGCCCTGCCAGCCGTCGAGGAAGGTGCGGGCGTTGGCGCCGGCCCGGTTCTCGGCGAAGTCATACACCACGGCATGCAGGGCGGCAGTGGCCGGGCTGCAGTAGGCCCAGATGTAGGCCCGGTGGGCTTTCTTCTTGCCGGGCGACAGCATGGGAACAGGCGTCTCGTCGGCATGTAGCACTGGCTGCTTGAGCAACGCTTCACGCAGAGCGTCTGCCAACGGTTGCAGGGCCACGCCGCAACGGCCCACCCATTCAGCCAGCGTCGAGCGGGCGATGCCCAACCCGGCGCGGGCAAAGATCCTTTCCTGCCGGTACAGCGGCAAGTGATCCGCGTATTTGGCGATCAGCAGGTGGGCCAGTAAACCGCTGGTGGGCAGCCCCTTGTCGATGATCTGCGCCGGGACCGGGACCTGGGTGAGGCGCTCGCAGTGCTTGCAGACCCACTTGCCGCGCACATGGCGCTCGACAGTAAAGGTGCCGGGGGTGTAATCGAGCTTTTCACTGATGTCTTCGCCGATGCGCTGGAGCTGGCAGCCACAGGTGCACTCGGTGTTGTCCGGTTCGTGCGTGATGATCGTGCGCGGCAGGGTCGGCGGTAATGGCACACGCTTGGGCTGGCGCTTCGCCGGTGCGGAGGGGGTATCTGCTGATTCAGCAGCCTCGGACAGTGTCGCCTCGATCGCCGCGATATCCGCGTCCACCAGTTCATCCAGCAGGCTGGCCTGGTGGCTGTTCAGGCCTTCACTGCGCTTGCCGAAGCGATGGCGCTTCAGGATGGCCAGCTCCTGCGTGAGCTTGTCGTTCAGCAGCTGGTGATGCTTGAGCTGATGACCCTGCTGCGCAATGGTCTGACCTTGCTGAGCGATGGTCTGCTCTTTTTCCGCCGCATCGGCCAACAGTTGCGCCGCCAGTTGGCGTAGCTGTTCGGCAGTGAGCTGGTCGAGATGCGGCGGTGTCGTCATGGCCATTATCTTGCCAGACGCCGCCGCCGGAAGTGATACCAGAGAGGGCGCGCTGACCGGCGCACAGGCCAGCGCCAAGGGCTTTAAAGTATGGCAATACCCCGATCACAGCCGACCTGGTGCCAGGGCAAACCGACCACCAGCGCCTGAAGCTGTTCGGATGTCAGGGCGATACGCTCGCCCTGACTCAGTCCGCCCCAGACAAAGCCGCCCTGATGCAAACGCCGCGCGGCCAGCCACAGGCCAAAGCCATCATGCACCAGCACCTTCATGCGGTTGCCTCGCTTGTTGGCAAACAGGTAGGCGCAGTGGGGACGCGCTTCGCCGAATACCTGGACCACACGGGCCAAGGCCGTATCCGGGCCGGCGCGCATATCCAGCGGCTCCGTGGCCATCCAGATGGCCTCGATCCGGATCACGGCGTCAACGTCCGCAGCCAGGGAAGGGCGCGCTCGATCTGTGCCAGAGGCCAGCGGACTGTCACGCCAGGCAGCTCGAACACCACCTCGGCCACTGAGGACGCAGAGGGCGGCGGCATCGGCATGGGGACAGGGATAAATTTACTCTCAGCAGGCGGCTTCGAACTGACTTCGGCAGCACGGCGCCACTTGTGGATCAGATTCGTGTTGAGACCGTAGCGCAGCGCCACATTGGCGACGGAAGCCTCCGGGGCCTGGCACTCTTGAAGAATCCTGGCTTTGAACTCCGGGGAATAGCGGCGGCGCTTGGCGGGTGTCTTGGCAGGAAGCATCTCACTCATATTAGGTGTCCACTTAGTAATAGGTGGACACCTAAACTACCGGCCACAATCACGCTCGGTAGATGGGTTCGCCGGACGCTTACGCGCAACGCGCTGCCATGTGAGTCGGGCGCGACCCCGGCGCGATGCACCGCAGGTGCCAGGCGGGGGCGCCACCGGCGTCGCGCAGCGATCGCAAGCACTGCTTGCGACCCAAGTAGGACCTCCCAACGTCACGCGACTGCCAAGCGAACTGAGCGCACAACCCCAAAAAAAAAACGCCCTGTCAGGGAATCCTGGCAGGGCGTTTTACTTATGTGCGCTCTCACATGGGGAAACCCGCTCTTTATAGGTGGGGCCCGCTGCGCGGGTCCGGCCACCGGGCATAGCCCGGCGGCGCTACACCACACTCGCCGCAAGACAGCGAAAGACACATGGTTTACCCCCCCTACGCGATCTTCACTCCGCAACACCTACCCTAAACCTTGACCCAAATATCCTGCTGGGGCCTACTGAGCCCCGACCTAATCCGGAATGCGACACACTTCGAGGAGCCATCATGCCGGCGCGTGCGCTGCTGCCTGTCATTCTGATCCTGCCTTTGTTTGCGCTGGCCAATACACCGGTCCGCGTGACGGAGGCGGTGGCCGGACGTATTACCGAGCAGGTGCCTGTCACCGGGACCGTCACCTCGGCCCGCAGCGCAATGCTGTCGGTGTCGGTGGGGGGGCTGGTGGAGTCAGTGGCGCTGGATGCCGGGGCGCGGGTGGAAGCCGGTGATGTGGTGTTGCGGCTGGACGCTGAGTTGCAGCAGGCGCGCTATGACAGCAGCCGGGCGGCTGTACAGGAAGCCGAGGCGCGGCTGGCTGATGCGCGGCGGCGGCAGGCGGAAGCCAGTACGTTGCGCGGCGCCATCCCCGCCAGCGAGATACGCAGTCTGGAAGCGGAAGTGGAAATGGCGGCTGCGGCCGCCGCACGGCTGGATGCAGAGGCACGCCAGCAGCGCGCTCTGTTGCGGCGTCATGCTGTGCAGGCGCCGTTTGCCGGTGTGATCAGTGAGAAGCTGGTGGAGGTCGGTGAATGGGTCGCGCCGGGAGACGCGGTGTTGGCGTTGGTGGATACCGATGCGCTGCGCATTGATTTCCCGGTGCCGCAGGAATACGCCGGTCGTCTGGACGACCAGGTGAACGTGTTGCTGGGTGCCGGGGACGGTGTGCGGGCAGAGGTGATTGCCTCGGTGCCGGTCAATGATCCCACGGCAAGGACGTTTCTGATGCGCACGGCTGTGCCGCAGGAGTTGGCCTTGTTGCCCGGTATGTCGGTGCGCGCCCGCCTGCGTTTGCCGGCTGCACAAGAGCAGGTGCTGGTGCCCCGTGATGCGCTGGTGCGCTATCCGGACGGGCGCGTCTCGGTCTGGCTGGTCGTCGCAGAAGAGGGCGATACCGTGGCGCGGGAGCGCTTTGTGCGTACCGGGGCCACGCGAGACAGCCAGGCGGTGGTCCTTGAAGGGCTGGCCGCCGGCCAGCAGGTGGTGGTTCGCGGTAACGAGGCGTTGCGTGACGGCATGATCCTGACCGTGCAGGGCGAGTGACGCATGACCCGATGCGGGGTGGTTTGAATGTTTGAGGGGATTGTCCGTCACGGCACGCAGATGACCGTCGCGGTGCTGATTGTCTGTGTGCTGGGGATACTGGCCGCCCTGCGCATCCCGGTGCAGATGATTCCGGACCTGGAGGTGCGCACGGTCACCGTTCAGACCCAGTGGCCTGGTGCCACACCGCAGGATATCGAGAAGGATATCCTGATCGAGCAGGAAGAATACCTGCGCAATGTCCCGAACCTGCAGCGCATGACCTCGACGGCCACCAGTGGCAGCGCCGAGATTGAGCTGGAATTCCCGTTTGGCGTCGACATTACCGAAATCCTGATCCGGGTGAACAACGCGCTCAGCCAGGTGCCGTCTTACCCGTTGAACGTGGACCAGCCGCGCATTCTTTCCACGTCGTTTTCCGCCAACGCCTTCATGTATTACCAGATCGGACCGCAACCGGGTAATCCGCGGGGCGTGGATATGGACATGATGCGTGATTTTATTGACGACAATGTCCGGCCACGTATGGAAAGCGTGTCTGGTGTGTCCCAGGCAGAGTTGCGTGGCGGCGCCGAGCGACAGTTGCAGTTGCTGTTTGAGCCGGCGCGGCTGGCCGAGCGCAATCTTTCGGTGCTGGAAGTACGCGAGGCGTTGCGTGCGCGAAACCGGGATGTGTCCGGCGGCGAACTGGACAGTGGCAAGCGCCGTTATCTGCTGCGCACCGTGGGGCGCTTTGACGAGATCGACGAACTGGAAACGCTGATCATTGCGCGCCGTGGCGATGCGGTTATCCGGGTGGGCGATGTGGCGACGGTGGTGCTGGACCACTTTCCGATCACCGCCGAGGCGCGCGTCAATGGTGACCCGGTGATCAGCCTGGCGGTGCGCCGGGAAAGTGGCTCGAACGTGATCGCGATCAAGCGGGCGATGACGGAGCAGGTGGCGCTGATCAATCAGGAGGTGCTGGAGCCGGCCGGCATGCGCATGTCGCTGATTTCAGATGACGTCCGCTATGTCGAGGCATCGGTGCGCAATGTCTGGATCAATCTGGCACTGGGGGCGCTGTTCGCAACGCTGGTGATGTATCTCTTCCTGCGTTCCGTGAAGGTGACACTGGTCGGTGTGGTGGGTATTCCCATATGTACCATCGCCGCGTTCCTCGGCCTGCTGCTGGCCGGGCGCACGATCAACGTGATTTCACTGGCTGGCGTGGCGTTCGCCATCGGCATGACGCTGGATAACAGTATTGTCGTGCTGGAAAGCATTGAGCTGGAGCGCCGCCGGGGCCTGGAGCGCATGCGTGCGGCGGTGGAAGGGATCCGCAAAGTCTGGCCAGCGGTGCTGGCCTCCACGCTGACCACCGTGCTGGTGTTCCTGCCGGTGGTGTTCATTGCCGAGGAAGCGGGGCAACTGTACTCGGATATCGCCATCGCGGTATCGGCGTCGATTCTGGTATCGATGCTGGTGTCGATGACGGTGATTCCCACCTTGTCCGCGCGTCTGGACTTTGGCCCGGTGGTGGCGCATGACGGCGCGTCCAGCCCCTGGATGCAGCGGCTGCACCGGTTGTCAGTGGCCTGTATCCGGTCCACGCGCCGCAGGGCGGTGGTAGTGGCGTCGACGGTTGCCGGTTGTGTGGTGGTGATTGTCTGGCTGACGCCCGCCGCTGAATACCTGCCGGAAGGTGAGGAGGCAAAGACCTTTGCGGCGATGAATGCGCCGCCGGGCTACAACCTGCAGACCATGAGCGAGATCGGCCGTGAGGTGGAAGCGCATTTCCTGCCGTTTGTGGGCGATGACCCGGCGCGGTTTCATCGCGGTGAGGTGCCGGTGCCGGCCATGGCCTACATGAATCTCGGGGTGGATGCGCAACGCCTGCGCATCATTGCAGAAGCGGTGGACCCGGCGGATATCGAACCGTTGATGGACAGCCTGAGCGCGTACTATGAACGCTATCCCGGCATGCGTGCATTTGCCGCCCGGGGGTCGATCATTTCCAGCAATGACGGCGGCACCCGGAGTGTAAATCTGGATATTGCCGGGCCGGACCTGGCCACGCTGTACGAGGTGGCACTGGCCGCCTATACGCGTGCAGAGCAGGTGCTGGACAATCCCCGCATCCAGTCGAACCCGCCCAGCCTGGCGCTGGCGCAGCCCCTGGTGGAAGTGCGCCCGGACTGGGAACGTGCGGCGGAGGTGGGCATGCGGGCCGAAGAGATCGGTTTCAGCGTGGCGGCGCTGACGGACGGCGCCTTTCTCGATGAGTTTTATTTCGGCGATGCGAAGATTGATATTTATGCCTACAGCGACGAGGGAGTGCAGGCATCGCTGGATACCCTGGGCAACCTGATGATCCATACGCCACGTGGCACCGTGCTGCCGCTGTCGTCGCTGGTGGAGATCGTCGAGACGGTGGACACCAGCGTGGTGCGCCGGGTGAATGGCCGTCGGACCGTGACATTGAACATTATCCCGCCACGGGATATTCCGCTGGAAACCGGCGTGCAACGGGTCAGTCAGGATGTGGTCGCCGCATTGCGTGAGGAGGGCCGGATTCCGGCGGAGGTTACGCTGGATATTTCCGGCGCCAGCGATCAGTTGCAGGCAACGCGTGAGGCATTATCGCTGAATTATCTGGTGGCGCTGGTAATTGTCTACCTGCTGCTGGTGGCGATCTTTACGCATTGGGGGTTCCCGTTGCTCATCATGACCACCATTCCGGTGGGGATTGCGGCGGGTATCGTCGGGCTGTTGCTGTTCAACGGCATCGGGCTGCTCATGGAGGCATCGGGGCTCGGCAGCCTGAGACAGCCATTGGACATGATCACCATGCTCGGCTTTCTGATTCTCATGGGGACGGTGGTCAATAATCCGATCCTGATTGTGCATCAGGCGATGCTCAACCAGCAGCAGGGGCAGGATGTGATCAGCGCCGTGAGTGACGCAGTCCATACCCGCCTGAGACCGATTGCCATGACGACCATCACCACCGTGTGTGGCCTGGCACCGCTGGTGCTGCTGCCCGGGGAAGGCACGGAGCTGTACCGCGGCGTGGGCATCGTGGTGCTGGCCGGCCTGTTGGGGACAGCATTTATTACACTCACCTTCCTACCGGCTCTGACCGCGCTGGTCCTGCGTCCCCGGTCTGCCAGGGCCGCCTCGTGCTGAGCCCTGTTCAAGTTCACTCGCCAGACGGCCGATAAAACGGACATTACGCCGGGCATCCGCCCGGCTGTGTGTGCGTAGCTGATCGAGGGACGTATGGGCGAGTGGTTTGGAAAAATCCGGATTAAATATGCGCTGGCGTTTATCGGCGTGGCGCTGGCCGTGTTGCTCGTTGCAGTGGTGGATGCGTTATTGGTCAATACGGTGCGTGAGCGAATGCTGGCGTTCAGCGGCGTCTTTAATCCGGCGGTGTCTGCGGTGCTCAATGGCGACCGGGACCTGTACCAGGCCCGGTTGTCTGAAGTGGAATATCTGGCAGAGGCACCGGGCTCGCCCAGGTTGATGGCGCTGGCAGGTCTTTACGAAGAGGATGCCGTGCAGGCGTATGAGCGCATGCAGGTGTTCATCTCGCTGCTATCGGATTACCCGGAGGTGGTGCGCCGCCTGAACCGTTTTGAGGCGCTGTATCGTGAATGGCGCAGTGCCTCCGGAAAGGTGCTGACGTATTGGAACGCCGGCGAGGCAGAGGCGGCAAGGGCGCAGCTGCAAGGCCCTTCCCTGAGCGCCTTTGAAGCGCTGCGAGGAATGTACAACGTGGCGGGCGAAGCCGCCGACGCCAAGGTAGCAGAGCTGGAAAAGGCGACAGTGACGCGCATCCGGCGACAGGGCCAGGCCGTTGCGCTGTTTGTGGCGGTGGTGTTTGTGCTGGCCGCTGCGCTGGCGCTGATGGGCCCACGCATGATGTCGCGGGCGATCGAGCAGGTGAGCGGGCGTATTCGCGAAATCACCGAGGGCGACGGCGACCTGACAGCGCGGATCGACAGCCGCCGACGTGACGAAATCGGCGAGCTCGCGCAGCAGTTTAACCGTTTTATCTCGCGCATCGACGTCACGTTGCAGTCGGTCCGTGACAGCGCGCGCAGTGTGCATCGCGCAGCCGATGAGATCGCCCAAAGCAGCCAGGAGCTGTCGTCGCGTACCGAACAGACGGCGGCCAATCTGCAGGAGACTTCCGCCTCGATGGAAGAAATTACCGCCACCGTGGGGAATTCATCCGATGTGGCACAGCAGGCAGACGAGCTGGCCAAGTCGGCGGTGAATGTGGCGCATGAAGGCCACGGCGCAATGCGCGAGGTGGAGCGGACCATGCAACGTATCAATGAATCCGCTGCCCGCATCAATGACATCGTGTCGCTGATTGATGGCATCGCGTTCCAGACCAATATCCTGGCGTTGAACGCGTCTGTGGAGGCCGCACGTGCCGGGGAGCATGGGCGCGGGTTTGCTGTGGTGGCGCAGGAAGTACGCAGCCTTGCCAGCCGCTGTGGCGAGGCCTCGCGGGATATCCGCTCACTGGTGGAAGAATCTGTCGGCAATACCCGGCAGGGCGCGGACGGTGTCCGCAAGGCTGGAGATACCATGACAGACGTGGTTGCCGGCATCGAGCAGGTGACGCGCATGATCGGTGAGATCAGCAGTGGTGCTCAGGAACAGAGCCGTGGCATCGGGCAGGTCAACACCGCTGTGGCCGAACTGGACAGCATGACCCAGCACAATGCCGCGATGGTGGAGCAGGCCAGTGCGGCGGCCGACGAGATGCGCGTCCAGGCGGACCAGCTCCAGGCGTTGATCGGCAGTTTCCGGCTCAGTGCAGATGGGGAGCGGGGGCAGGCGCGCGAGGCGGAGCGGGCACCAATGGTCGCCCGGCGGCTGGCCTGATCATCGATAGATAAGGGCTATTGATGTGACAAAGGCAACATCCTTCCTGTCCGTGCGAAATCTGGCATCCTGTAGACAAGAATGATTCCCACTACGGGCGGTTTGGCAGTTCAGGAGAGTCCCATGATCAAGACAGCGACGTTCGGTGCCATGCACATCATTGTTGCTTTCATCGTCGTCGGGATAATGACCGGCGACTGGATGGTGGGCGGCGCAGTGGCCCTGGTCGAGCCGATGGTCAACACGGTGGCCTACCACTTTCACGAGAAGGTCTGGGTGCGGCTTCGCAGGCCCCGCGCGGATGACGGCAACGGCCCACTGTTGACCGTATAGACCTTTGCGGGGCGGTCGCCCCGCAAAGCCTTACAGCAGGTCCAACTCCAGCACTTCTCCCGCCTCAACGACGATTTCCTGGCGTGCATCAAATCGCAGAGAGTCCTGCCTCATCGGCTCGTCCGCCATGCCCTGGCAGGTGACGCCCAGCGTGTAGCTGCCCGCCGGGATAAAGCCGAATTCAAAGCTGTATTCGCTGCTGCCAGTGTCCTTGATGACCTGCGCGGTGGCATAGGGGTTGCGGCTGCCAATGGGCGTCCCTGCGCGATTGGTATAGATATCGCCCATGTTGACGCCGGCACCCCGGTACAGATAGACGTTGTTGCCCAGGCTGCGGCCCTCATCGGCGGCGTTGTCGCTGGTGCAGTAGTCGGCCGTGACCAGTGCCTCCGCGACGGTGCCGCTTATCGTGCCGCTGTCTTCATTGCGGGCCAGTCGCAGGGTGGGGCGCAGCAGATAGTAGCTGCTTTCCGGTTTCAGCAGGGCTTTGCGCAGGTCCAGTTCCAGGGTGAAGCGGGCATCTTCGTCATCGGGGATGCGGAACGACTGGTTCAGCTGCAGGTAGCGCGTTTCGGTACCGCTGACGGCATCCTCCTCCAGTTGCAGCGGGAATTCCTGTCCGTTTTCACGTTCGCGCACCAGCGAATCGTCGTTGCGCTCGGAAATATACAGCCGTATCCAGTCGTAAGTGCCATCACGCACCTCTTCCAGCGGCAGGAGCTGTCTGGCGTTGGTGCCCTGGAAATCGAGCAGGTTGTCGATCACCACCGGCGGGTCGATGGGCAGGTTCACGGAGCCGTTCTCGTAGCCCAGGGTGATGCGGTTGATAGTCAGTTTGACCAGGTCAACCCGCTCCGCCGGGCCGTCGATCAGTGCGAAGCTCGCGCGGCCATCGTCACTGCGGTTGCCGAATTCGCAACCCTCATTGGTAAAGGCGGCAAACAGCGCCACCATCGCGACCGGAAGAAAATGTGCCGACATAACCTCGCCTCCCTAGCTGGTATGCGGGCCAGACGCCCGCTGCCCGGTCCGTTCTGGTACGGATGGGATAGACTCTCTGTTTACGCTGGGGGCCGGGTTGGTTAAGCTTTGACCTCCCGATTTCACAGTGACAGCAAGCAGACTCCATGGACGACAAGGCTCATCAGGACCTCGACGCAATCCGAGAAGTAGTGAATCAGGTGCTGGATACTTACCAGGGCCAGGACCGCAACATACAGCGCTCCCAGGCGCGGGCGGAGATTCTGATTCACTCCATGGGCGTGTTTGCCCAGCGTGGTTTGCATCGTACCACGGTACAGCATCTGCTTGATGCCGCCGATATTTCCCGGCGTACCTTCTATAAATATTTCAATAACAAGGTGGATGTACTGGAAAGCATCTACCGCATTTTCGTCGAGAACATGATCCTGCGCTTTCGCGAGCAGGTTCAGCAATCGGCGACGGTGAAGGACATTATCAGTAATACCACCAACATCTATTTTGATTATCACGTGTCCATGGGGCCGGTGATCCGCCTGATGATGGAGGAAGCCCGCCGGACCGGTTCGCCGCTGGCGCCGTACCGTGAGAACGGCCAGACGCTGGCGGTGGAGATTCTCAGTCATGAAATCGAACGCCTGATCGGACGCCGTTTCGATCCGCTGGTGCTGCGCACCATGCTCTGGAACCTCGAGAACTATTCTCTCTATCTTTTCAGCCGTGGCAACGACCAGGTCAGTGATGGCGAATTGCTACGTTGCAAACGCGTCATGACTGGCATTGCCGAAGCTGTAGTACTGGGCGAGGTCGACGACGACCTGCTGGCCCCGCCCCGGTAACACCCCGCCTACTCGGGCCGCCTGAACTTGAGCGTCATGCGGTCACTTTCCCCGATGGCCAGATAGTGCGCCCGGTCGGTGTCGCCCAGACGCAACGAGGGCGGCAGGGTCCAGACGCCGGCCGGATGCGTCGCCGTGTCACGCGGGTTGGCATTCAGCTCGCTGCGTTCGACCAGCTGGAAGCCTGCCTGTTCCGCCAGCGCGATCACATAGGCTTCGGTCATATAGCCAGAGGCGATCTGCTCTTCAAAAGAGCGCCCGGCCGGGGCGCGATGTTCCACCACCCCCAGCAGGCCGCCCGGCTTGAGTGCCTGGTAGAAGGCCGCAAAGGCCGCCTCTGCCTGGCCGGCTTTGGCCCAGTTGTGCACGTTGCGGAAGGTCAGTACACGGTCCGCGCTACCGGCGGGGGCAATCACGGTGCTTGCCGGTGGTGCCAGCTCGGTGACAATCACCTGATCATACAGCGACGGGTTGGCCGCCAGCTTTTCACGGTAGGTGGCCAGTGAGCGCCGGAAATAGGGCACGTCGCTGTCGGCGCTGAAATGCGCGGCGTAATAACGGCCACTGTCGCGCAGCAGCGGGGCGAGGATTTCGCTGTACCAGCCACCGCCCGGCCAGATCTCCACCACGGTCATGTCTGGCTGCACGTCGAAGAAGCGCAGTGTATCGGCGGGTCGGCGCGCTGCATCGCGGGCGACAAAGTCGGCGCTGCGATGCGGATTGGCGACGGCGGTCTCCACGGCGTCGAGGGCGGTCGGTGTGCTCTGGCAGGCGGCGAGTGTGATCAGGCCGGCCAGCAGCAGGCCGTGGTGCAGCATTGATGTCATGATGTTATCCCTTGTTGGCAGGCGCACGCAGGCCGTTGATCAGCACACGGAGATAATCGCTGGCCTGTTCTTCGAGATCGCCGCTCCCGGTCAGTGCCCAGGTGTAGGCGGTACCAATGATCAGATTCATCATCATCTGAATGGTTTCACGCGTGTTCAGTGCAGTGAAGTAACCGTCCTTGCGCAACTCACTGAAGAAGGCTTCCGCCAGCGGCAGGTTCTGTTCAATCAGGGTCAGGTGCTGGCGCTGGATGTCACCGGCGAAATCGCCGGCTTCCTGCACCAGTACGCGGGTAAAGGCCCGGTTGCTGGCAATAAAGGCGGCGATGGCGCGGCAGGCGCGCTCCATGCGGGCCAGCGGGGGCGCATCGCTGATCAGGTGGCGCAGCGCAATATCGCGGATCTGGTTGAGGTTTTCCTCGACGATCACCAGCAGTAACTGCTCTTTGGACTGGAAGAACTTGTAGATGGTGGCCTTGCCGACCCCGGCGGTCTCGGCAATGGTTTTCACCTCGGCGGTGCGAAAGCCTTCGCGGGCAAACACTTCGCGGGCGGCGGCGAGGATGCGGTCGCGGCGCTGGTCGGTGGGATCGGTCATGGGCACGGCCCTGCTATATCGGGTGTGCCCGAGTATAGCAGAGCGTGCCGGAGGGGCCTGGGGTTACAGGTATTTGATCTTTTCGAGCTGTTCTTCCAGGCGCGCCAAGCTGGAACGGAATTCGTCCAGTTTGGCCTGCTCGCGGGCGACCACATCCGCCGGGGCCTTGTCGGCAAAGCCGGGGTTCTTGAGTTTCTGGTCACAGCGGCTGACTTCCTTGCGCAGCTTGTCGATCTCGCGGCTCAGGCGCTCGATCTCGGCGTCCTTGTCGATCAGGCCAGCCATCGGCACCAGGATTTCCATGCGGCCAACAAGCTGCGTGGCGGACGGTGGTGCGGATTCGTCGGCGCCGAGCAGGGTAATGGACGACAGCCGGGCCAGCTTGCTCAGGAAGGCCCGGTTTTCTTCCAGGCGGCGGCGGTCTTCGTCGTCACCGTTGTGCAGGAACACGTCCAGTTCCTTGCCCGGCGCAATGCGCATCTCGCCGCGAATGTTGCGCACGGCGGTGATCACGTCCTTGATCCACTGGATATCCTGCTCTGCCTGGGCGTCAAGTTTGGCGGTGTTGGCGGCGGGGTAGGGTTGCAGCATGATGCTGTCCCCCTGCACGCCAGCCAGCGGCGCGACACGCTGCCAGATTTCCTCGGTGATGAAGGGCATGAACGGATGCGCCATGCGCAGCAGCGCTTCCAGCACGCGCACCAGTGTGCGCCGGGTGCCGCGCTTGCGCGCTTCGCTGTACTGGTCGCCGTACAGCACCGGTTTGGACAGTTCCAGATACCAGTCGCAGTATTCGTTCCAGATAAACTCGTATGCTGCGTAGGACGCCTGGTCGAAGCGGAAGCTGTCGAGTGCTTCGCTCACTTCCTGTTCGGCACGTTGCAGTGCGGAGATGATCCAGCGGTCGGACAGGCTCAGTTCGACCTCGCCACCGTCGAGGCCGCAGTCCTGTCCCTCGGTGTTCATCAGCACATAACGGGCGGCGTTCCAGATCTTGTTGCAGAAATTGCGGAAGCCCTCGATGCGGCCCATGTCCCACTTGATGTCGCGGCCAGTGGCGGCCAGTGACAGGAAGGTGAAACGCAGCGCGTCGGTGCCATAGGCGGCGATGCCGTCCGGGAATTCCTTGCGTGTCTGTTTGTCGATGCGCGCGGCCATCTGTGGCTGCATCAGGCCGCTGGTGCGCTTGGCCACCAGGTCATCCAGGCTGATGCCGTCGATCAGGTCGAGCGGGTCGAGCACGTTGCCCTTCGACTTTGACATCTTGTTGCCTTCGGCATCACGCACCAGGCCGTGGACATACACCGTTTTGAACGGCACTTCGCCGGTGAATTTCAGTGTCATCATGATCATCCGGGCGACCCAGAAGAAAATGATGTCGAAGCCGGTCACCAGCACGCTGCTCGGGTGGAAGGTGTTCAGTTCCGGCGTGTCATCCGGCCAGCCGAGGGTGGAGAAGGTCCACAGTGCGGAGCTGAACCAGGTATCGAGGACATCGTCGTCCTGGCGCAGTGGTGCGTCGCCCAGGCCGTGCTTTGCGCGCACTTCTGCTTCACTGCGGCCGACGTAGACCTGGCCGGCCTCGTCATACCAGGCCGGGATGCGATGGCCCCACCACAGCTGGCGGGAAATGCACCAGTCCTGCAGGTCGCGCATCCAGGAGAAATACATGTTCTCGTACTGTTTTGGCACGAACTGGATGCTGCCGTTTTCCACCGCGTCGATGGCCGGCTTCGCCAGTGTTTCCACCGCCACGAACCACTGGTCGGTGAGGTACGGTTCAATCACCACGCCGGAACGGTCGCCGCGCGGCACCATCAGCTTGTGGTCGACGACTTTTTCCAGCAGGCCGAGGGCATCCAGGTCGCTGACGATCTGTTTGCGCGCCACGTAACGGTCCATGCCGCGGTAGGCCTCGGGCACCTCGTCGTTCATGGCGGCGTCGATGGTGAACAGGTTGATCATCGGCAGGTTGTGGCGCTTGCCGACGTCGTAGTCATTGAAGTCGTGCGCGGGCGTGATCTTGACGCAGCCGGAGCCGAAGTCGGGGTCGACATAGTCATCGCCGATAATCGGGATCTCGCGGTCCGCCAGCGGCAGGCGGATCATCTTGCCGATCATGTCGCGGTAGCGCGGGTCTTCCGGGTGTACCGCCACGGCGGTATCGCCGAGCATGGTTTCCGGGCGCGTGGTGGCGACCACAAGATGCCCGGAGCCGTCGGCCAGCGGGTAGCGGAAGTGCCACATGTGGCCCTGTTCTTCCTGGCTTTCCACTTCCAGATCGGAAATCGCGGTGTGCAGTGTCGGGTCCCAGTTGACCAGGCGCTTGCCGCGATAGATCAGGCCTTCTTCATGCAGACGGACAAAGGCTTCCTGCACGGCGCGGGAAAGCTGCTCGTCCATCGTGAAGCGCTCGCGTGACCAGTCCAGCGAGGAGCCCAGGCGACGCATCTGGCCTGTGATAGTGCCGCCGGATTCGGCTTTCCATTCCCAGATTTTTTCGATGAAGGCATCGCGGCCGAGATCGTGGCGGGTCTTGCCTTCGGCGGCCAGGCGGCGCTCCACCACCATCTGCGTGGCGATGCCGGCGTGGTCGGTGCCGGGTTGCCAGAGGGTGTTGCGGCCCTGCATCCGGCGGTAGCGGATCAGCGTGTCCATCACCGCGTTGTTGAAACCATGGCCCATGTGCAGCGAGCCGGTTACGTTTGGGGGCGGCACCATGATGCTGTAGGGCTCGCCCTCGCCTTGCGGGGCGAAATAGCCGGCTTGTTCCCAGCGCTGGTACCAGCGCTGTTCGATGGCGTCAGGTTGGTAGGTCTTGTCCATGGTCAGGAATATCGCCCGGGCTGAGAAGAAGGAGGAAAGCGGGCGATTATACAGGGTTATGCGGTTGGCTTCAGGGCCGATGTTCAGTCATCTTCGCCGCGCAGTTCCCGCAGCAGCCGTTCGCGCAGCTCGCGCTCTATGCGCGGCAGCCAGGCCGCCAGCGTTTCGTCCACCAGGGCGCGCATGGCGCGGTCGTCCAGGTTGGGGGTGTCGCTGATGGCCAGCGGCGGTGGCACCGGAGCAGGCGTCGGTTGCAGGGCGGCGGGCATCTGCTGGCGTTCTCGCGCCAGCCGCTCGATGGCGGCACGGGGCAGGAACGGGTTTTCACGCTCTGCCAGCGCTTGCTGCAGCGGATGGGTGTCGGGAGTGGCGGGGCTGCTGTCCAGCAACGGAATCTGGGTATGGCTGTCGCCTTCCGGTTCCAGCAGGGGAATGTCGAGCAGGTCGGCGTCGTCCTCGCCAAGCAGGCTGCGGATGTCGTCCAGCTCGTTGAGCAGGCCGTGGCGGCTGGCGTGCAGAGCGCCATTCGGGTGCTTGGAATCCTGGCTCATGGTGCGTGCCCTCAATGTCCCCAGTCAGTTCAGGCTATGCGGGCATTTTTTGTCAGGAAGATGTCACCGTGCAAGTACGCTGATCACAGACGGTGATCCTGTACCGGATAACCGCGGTCGCGATAGAACTTCCAGCGTGCGCGGCCACTGGCACGTTGGTTCTCTTCGCCGCAGATCATCTCGGCCACGCGGGTAAAGCGGCTGTAGAAGTCGGGTACGGTCTGCGCCAGGTTGATCAGCACGTCATGGTGCTCGCCGGGGTCATCACCGAAGCCCAGTACCACCGGGCTGCCGGCCGCAGCGTCGTCGGAGAGCAGGGCGTGCGGCAGAAAGGCGCCGGCCGGCTGTTCCCAGAACAGCGCGTCCAGCGCCTGCGCCTCCTGTTCGGAGGCGGTGTGGATATAGACCCGGCGCTGCTGGCGCCAGGCCTTTTCGGCAATGCGCCAGGCGAGGCTGGCGCGGATGCCGGGGGTGTTGCTGATATAGAACAGGACTTCGGTCATGCCTGCTTGCCGGCCAGGTTGATCAGGTAACGGCTGAGCATCGGCACCGGGCGGCCGGTGGCGCCTTTCTGCTTGCCGCCACTGATCCAGGCGGTGCCGGCGATATCCAGGTGCGCCCAGCTCACCTCTTTGGTGTAGCGCGACAGGAAGCAGGCGGCGGTGATGGAGCCGCCTTTCGGGCCGCCGATGTTGGCCATGTCGGCGAACGGGCTGTCGAGCTGCTCCTGATAGTCATCCCACAGCGGCATCGGCCAGCCCCGGTCGCCACATTCGTCACCGGCTTCCAGCAGCGCCTGGGCCAGCTCGGCGTCGTTGGCATAGACCGCCTGGGCATGGCTGCCGAGGGCGATCACGCAGGCGCCGGTGAGCGTGGCGATATCGACCACTGTGTGCGGCTTGTACTTCTGCTGCACATAGGTGAGGGCATCACACAGCACCAGCCGGCCTTCGGCGTCGGTGTTGAGGATTTCCACGGTCTGCTTCGACAGCGTGGTGACGATATCGCCGGGGCGAGAGGCGCGGCCATCAGGCATGTTCTCGGCAGCGGCGATCACGGCCACCAGATGAATCGGCAGGCCCAGCTCGCAGACGGTCTTCACGGTGCCGAACACGCTGGCGGCGCCGCCCATGTCGTATTTCATTTCATCCATGTTGGCACCGGGCTTGAGCGAGATGCCGCCGGTGTCGAAGGTGATGCCCTTGCCCACCAGTGCCACCGGGTCGCCCTTGGCGCCGTGGTATTCCATCACGATGATCTGGCCGTCGCGCTCGCTGCCACGGGCCACGGCACAGAAGGCGCCCATGCCCATCTTCTCGGCCTGCTGCTCGGAGATCACTTTCACCTTCAGGGCCGGGTACTGGCTGGCCAGTTCTTTGGCGACGCCGGTCAGGTAGGTGGGGTAGCAGTCATTCGGCGGGCGGTTGCCGAGGTCCTTCGCCAGCGCCATGCCGGCGGCAATGGCCAGGCCTTCATTGAGTGCCTTTTTCGCGGCGGCCGGGGTCGCGGTGCTCAGCAGCGTCCAATGTCTGAGGCGGCTGGCCGGCGGTTTCTCGCTGCGGTATTCGTCGAAGCGGTAGAGATTGTCGGCCAGCGCGCGGGCGCCTTCGCGAACCAGCCACGGCGCGTCCTGGCCCTTGACGGCCAGATTGTCCAGCAACAGGGCCGCGCTGGTGGCACCCGTGGCGCCCACACTGCGGGCCACGGTGGCAGCAAGTTGTAAGAAAGCTTGTACGTTCAACTCGCCCTCAACGCCGGTGCCGACCAGCAGCAGACGTTTGGCGGACATCGCCGGCGGGCGTTGCAGCAGCAGCGTCTGGTGCTTTTTACCGCTGAAATCACCGTCTTTGACGTATTCATTGATCAATGCACGGGTGGCGTCCGGCAGCGTGACCGGCAGGTCCTTGGCGCCCTTGCCCAAGGCCACGACCAGACAGTCCACCTTGAGTTTGGCTGCGGCCTTGCCGCTGACTGCGTACTCCATCTCATCTCCTGGGTTACAATGCGCCGGCATCGCTCTCAAACGAACTCAACCCGGCAGGATACGGTTTGATTCTCTACCGCTATATCAACAGGCAGCTTTTCATGACCACGGTGGTCGTCACCTTTGTGCTGGTGATGGTGCTGGTCAGCGGCCGCTTTATCAAGTACCTGGCAGAAGCCGCCGTGGGCGACATCGCTGCCGATGCGCTGTTCATGATCATGGCGTTCCGGATGCCGGAATTCCTGCAGATGATCCTGCCGCTGAGCCTGTATATCGCCGTGCTGCTGGTGCTGGGCCGCATGTACGTGGACAACGAGATGGTGGTGCTCAAGGCCTGCGGTATCAGCGAAGGGTCGTTGATGCGCGCCATGGCGCTGCCGGTGCTGGTGACCACGGCAGTGATCGCGCTGTTCTCGCTGTACGTGACCCCCAAGGGCGATGCCGAGGTGGCGCGCCTGTTCGAGGAACAGAAAGGGCGCTCGGTACTGGAGTTGCTGACGCCGGGCCGTTTTCACGTGCGCGGCAGTGACGATGGCTATCGTGCCACCTATGCGGAATCGCTCAACCGCAAGGACGAGGCACTGGAGGGCGTGTTTCTGTCCGAGTTTCGCCTGGCCGCCAGCGAAGAAGAAACCACGGAGCTGGTCACGGTCTGGGCGCAGCGCGGCAAGGTGACCGAAGCCTATGGCATGAGCTATCTGGAGCTGGTGGACGGCTACCAGTACCAGGGGCGGCCGGGCGATGCGGATTTCCGCAAGGTGCATTTTGAGCGGGCGCTGATTCGTATCGGTCGCGAACAAGGCACGGTGCGTGCGCCGAAAACGCGAAGCTGGGATACCACCGAACTGATGGCGAGCCCGAGCAATGAAGCCCGCGCGGAATTGCAGTGGCGCCTGTCGCTGATCGGCATCGTGCCGGTCATGGCGCTGGCGGCGATCCCGCTGGCCCGGGTGAACCCGCGCCAGGGACGTTTCGGCAAGCTGATCCCGGCGGTGCTGATTTACATGTTCTATATGGGGCTGCTGCTGGTGATGCGCAGTGCCATCAGCGATGCGCCGGCGGACGAGGTGCCGCCGTACCTGTCGATGATCTGGATTCATGTGCTGGCCATGCTGCTGGTGCTGGGCCTGTATCTGGTGCCGGCCTGGTGGGCGCGCCGCCGCTATACGCGGGGGATGTCGGCATGAGGTTGCTGAACGGGTATCTCTGGCGGGCGGTGCTGATTGCGTCGCTGGGGGTGATCGGCGTGCTGGTGGCGCTGGACTGTCTGTTCAGTTTCATTGCCGAGCTGGAAGGGCTGCGTGGCAATTATCAGGCCGCGCAGGCGCTGCAGTTCGTGTTCACGACCATTCCCCGGCGGTTTTCCGATTTCCTGCCGATGGCGATTCTGCTGGGTACGCTGATCGGGCTCGGGGTGCTGGCAAACAGCGGCGAACTGACGGTGATCCGGGCGGCCGGTGTGTCGGTGGGGCGGGTCAGCTGGATGGTGCTGCGTCCGGCGCTGGTACTGCTGCTGGTGGGCATGTCGGTAGGCGAATTTGTGTCCCCGTACACCGAGCAGATTGCACAGAGCAATCGCGCCATTGCCGAAGGCGGTGGCGAAGCGTTGAGTTCGCGCTACGGTTACTGGCACCGGGAAGGCGACGAGTTCATTCATATCAACGCCGTGCAGCCCAACGGCGTGCTCTATGGCGTGACCCGCTATCGTTTCCGTGCCGACCGCACGCTGGAAGAAGCACAGTTTATCCAGCGGGCCATTTATCAGGGTGGCCACTGGTTTATGGAAGGCGTACGCGGCAGCCAGCTGCTGGAAGACAAAGTGGTGCCCTACACGCAGGAGAATGGCGTCTGGGAAACCAGCCTGACACCGGAGTTGCTGTCGGTGGTGGTGCTCGATCCGGAACGGCTGGCGCTGACCAAGCTGGTGGAATATTCCCGCTACCTCAAACAGCAGGGGCTGGAGGCGTCCGAATACCAGCTTTCTTTCTGGCAGAAGGTGTTGCAACCGCTGGCCACGCTGGGCATGGTGCTGATCGCGATTTCCTTTATTTTCGGGCCGCTGCGTGAAGTGACCATGGGGCTGCGGCTCACTGCCGGGATCGTGGCCGGTTTGCTTTTCTACTATGGACAGCAGTTCTTCGGCCACCTGAGCCTGGTGTTCAACACCTCGCCGGTGATGGCGGCGGCGTTGCCACCGCTGTTGTGTCTGGGGCTGGGTATCTGGCTGCTCAGGCGCGTGCGCTGAGGCCTACTTCTTCTTTTTCTTTTCCTTCTTCGGCAGCGTCACCACGACGGTGCCGGAGAGGCGATCATGCAGGGTCTGCCGCTGCGGCGGCACCAGCGCCAGCAGGTAGCCGGTGCCAAGCAGCAGCCAGGACAGCAGGCCGGCGGCGAAGCGTTTGACTGTATCCTTCAATGTCAGCGGTGCGCCATCGGCGCGGCGTACCTGGATGCGCCAGGTATTCATGCCGAGCGTCTGGCCGCCATGCAGCCAGAACCAGGCATAAAACCCCCAGATTTCCAGCAGCAACAGTGGCAGCAGCACGCCCTGGGCAAACCAGACCGGCGGCTTCACCACGCCATTGATATCCGTGACCGGCAGGCCGGAATGGGTGTACAGCGGCACGATGATGCCGGTGGTGATAAAGATCAGGGCGATCAGCAGCAGGGCATCGTAGCCGAGCGCGGCCAGGCGGCGGATCAGGGAAGCGGCGGGCAGCTCGGAGGTCATGGCGACGGCGAAGTCCCTTGGCTGGCGGGTGGAGCAGGGGGCGAACAGATGGTACCAGAGGCCGGACTCGAACCGGCACGGGTTTTACCCCAACGGATTTTGAATCCGTCGTGTCTACCAATTTCACCACTCTGGCACGGTGGGCCGGCAGTATAGCCAAGAATCCGGCGCTGAGCTACGCGTCCTGAGCGCTGGCGTGCGTCCGGCGCGCCTAGTATCCTGCGGCCCCCCAAAGTCGTGCCGGTAAAGTGCGATGCGTGTTGATGATTTCGATTTTGACCTGCCGGAGCAGTTGATCGCCCGGCGCCCGGCCACCGAGCGGGCCGGTTCCCGGCTGCTGGCGCTGACCCGTGACGCTCTGGCGCACCGGCAATTCCCTGATCTGACCGCGTTGCTGCGTCCTGGCGACCTGCTGGTGTTCAACGATACCCGCGTGATTCCCGCGCGCCTGTTCGGCCAGAAGGACAGTGGCGGCCGCGTCGAGGTGTTGATCGAGCGCCTGACCGGCACCCACACGGCGCTGGCCCATGTGCGGGCGTCCAAGGCGCCGAAGCCGGGCACCGGCCTGCAGTTTGATGACGGTGTGAGCGCCACCATGGTGGCGCGGCAGGGCGATCTGTTCGAGCTGGTGTTCCAGGGAGAGGCGCCGCTGCTGGATGTGCTGGCGCGCATTGGCCATGTGCCGCTGCCTCCTTATATAGACAGGCCGGATGACGAGCAGGACATGAGCCGCTATCAGACCGTCTATGCCCGGCACCCCGGCGCTGTCGCGGCGCCCACCGCCGGTCTGCACTTTGACGAGCCGCTGCTGGCTGCCCTGGCGGAGCAGGGTGTGGCGCAGGCATTTGTGACCCTGCATGTGGGCGCCGGTACCTTCCAGCCGGTGCGCGTCGACAAGGTCGAAGACCACGTGATGCACAGCGAACGCTATCAGGTGCCGCAGAGCCTGGTGGATGAAGTGGCGGCGACCCGCGCCCGGGGCGGCCGTGTGGTGGCCGTCGGGACCACCTCGCTGCGCGCGCTGGAGGCGGCGGCAGGCGACGGTGCGCTGCGGGCCGGCGAGGGCGACACCGACATCTTTATTGTCCCCGGCTATCGTTTCCGCGTGGTCGATGCGCTGGTGACCAACTTCCACCTGCCGCGTTCCACGCTGCTGATGCTGATCAGCGCCTTTGCTGGCCGCGAGCGGGTGCTTGCCGCCTATGCCGAGGCGGTGGCGCAGCAATACCGCTTCTTCAGTTATGGTGATGCGATGTTTATCGAACGCGCGGAGGATGCCACATGAGCCGCATGTCCTTTTCCCTGCTCGGCCAGGATGGCGCGGCCCGGCGCGGCCAGTTGGCCTTCCCGCGCGGCACCGTGCAGACACCGGCCTTCATGCCGGTGGGCACCTACGGCACCGTGAAGGGCATGCTGCCCAGCGATCTGCTCGCCACGGGCGCCGAGATCTGCCTGGGCAACACCTTCCACCTGATGCTGCGGCCCGGTACCGACATCATCGAACAGCACGGCTCGCTGCACGGTTTCATGCAGTGGCCGAAGCCGATCCTGACCGACTCCGGCGGCTTCCAGGTGTTCAGCCTGGGCGAGCTGCGCAAGATCACCGAAGAGGGCGTGACCTTCCGTTCGCCGATCAATGGCGACAAGGTGTTCCTGTCGCCGGAGCGTGCCATGCAGGTGCAGCGCAGCCTGGGCAGCGACATCTGCATGATCTTCGACGAGTGCACCCCGTTCCCGGCCACCGAGCAGCAGGCGCGGCAGTCGATGGAGCTGTCGCTGCGCTGGGCGCAGCGCAGCAAGGCCGCGCACGAGGGCAATGATGCGGCCTGCTTCGGCATCATCCAGGGCGGCATGTACCCGGCACTGCGGCAGGCGTCGCTGGCCGGGCTGGCGGACATTGGCTTTGACGGTTACGCCATCGGTGGCCTGTCAGTGGGTGAGCCGCAGGAAGAGATGCTGCGTATCCTCGGCGAGATTACCCCGCACATGCCGCAGGACCGGCCCCGTTACCTGATGGGCGTGGGCCGCCCGGAGGATATCGTCGAGGCAGTACGTCGCGGTGTGGACATGTTCGACTGCGTGATGCCCACCCGCAACGCACGCAATGGCCACCTGTTTACCCGCGAGGGCGTGATCAAGATCCGCAATGCGCGCCACCGGGAAGACACCGGTCCACTGGATGAAACCTGCGACTGTTATACCTGCCGTCACTTCAGCCGCAGCTACCTGCATCACCTGGATCGCTGCGGTGAAATGCTCGGTGCACAGCTGGGGACCATCCACAATCTGCGCTATTACCAGAACCTGATGGCCGGATTGCGAGGGGCTATTGAAGCGGGTACATTGTCCGCCTTTATCGATGATTTCTACAGGGCACGGGGCCTGCCGGTCCCCGTGCTGACGGCTGTCTGAACGGAGCAAACCATGAAACAGAGCCAGAAAATGAATGTTGTCAGTGACCTGGTGGCGCGTCTGCCGCTGGTGCTTGCCGGCCTGCTGCTCGCTGGCCCCGCTGCCGCGCAAGGGGCACCCGGTGGTGGCGGTTTCGAGCTGATCTTCATCGTTGTGATGATGGTGGTGTTCTACTTCTTCCTGATCCGTCCGCAGACCAAGCGCGCCAAAGAGCATCGCGAGCTGGTGGCCGCACTGGCCAAGGGCGATGAAGTGGTCACGGCGGGCGGCATGCTCGGCAAGGTCAACAAAGTGACCGATGACTACGTGGTGATCGAGATCGCCAACAACCTGGAAATCAAGATGCAGAAGCAGTCGATCCAGGCCACGTTGCCGAAAGGCACCATCAAGTCCATCTGATCCGCCGGAGATTCACATGAACCGCTACCCGCGCGGGAAGTTCATCCTGCTGTTGGTTGTGCTGGTCGTTTGCGGCCTGTATGCCCTGCCCAACCTGTATCCGGATGCGCCCGCGATCCAGATCACCCGTTCCGAAGCTGGCGTTCAGGTATCGCAGGATGCGATCTCGCGCCTGAATGCCGCCCTGGACGAGGCGGGTATCGGTTATGGCGCCGGCGAAGCCGTGGGCGATTCCTGGCTGCTGCGCCTGAACGACAGCGAGGCGCAATTGCGCGCCCGTGAGCTGGCCGAACGTACCCTGGGCCGGGATTATGTCGTGGCGTTGAACCTGGCGCCGACGACCCCGCCGTGGCTGCGTTCCATCGGTGCCAGCCCGGTCGGCCTCGGGCTGGACCTGCGCGGTGGGGTGCACTTCCTGTTGCAGGTGGACATGGACACCGCCATCGACCAGCGGCTGGATGCCTGGGCGGCCGAGCTGCGGGTGCTGCTGCGTGACCAGGGTATCCGTTATCGCGAAGTGACCTACGAAGGCCGCGAGGTGATTGCGCGGTTTGATAACGCTGAAGACGTGGATGCCGCACAGCGTGCCGTGGGCACACAGTTCGTGGAATTCAGCCAGCGGCGCGAATACGAACAGAACCAGCTGCGCTTCACCCTGACCGAAACCGCCCTGCGCGAAATTCAGGATTACGCCATCGACCAGAACCGCACGGCGCTGAACAATCGCGTCAACGAACTGGGCGTGGCCTCACCGGTGGTACAGCGCGAAGGCGCGGACCGCATCGTGGTGCAACTGCCGGGTGTGCAGGACGCCAGCCAGGCACGCCGGATTCTCGGCCGCACCGCCACGCTGGAATTCCGGCTGGTGGCCGATGATGTGGACCCGGCCCGCGCCAGGTCGGGCATTGCCCCGCCGGGTACGGAAATCTTTCCCTTCAAGGGCGACACCCGCAACCCGGTCATCCTGCGCCGGCAAAATATTGTCACCGGCGACCAGGTGACCAATGCGCAGATGGGCTTTGACGAGAACGGCCAGCCGGAAGTGAATATCTCGCTGGATGCCGCAGGCGCCCGCAACATGCAGCGCGTGACCTCGCGCAACGTCAACAAGCCGATGGCGGTGCTGTTCATTGAAACCCGCACCGACATTGAAACCGTCATCAATGAAGACGGTGAGCGTGAGCAGAAAGCCAACACCTACCGCGAAGCCTATGTGATCAACGTGGCCAACATTCGCGATACGCTGGGCAGCCGCTTCCGCATCACCGGCCTGGACAGCCCGGCGGGTGCGGCGGAGCTGGCGCTGCTGCTGCGTGCCGGTGGCCTGGCGGCACCGATGTACATCGCCGAGGAACGTACCATCGGGCCGAGCCTGGGGGCGGACAACATCGAAGCCGGGATGAAATCCATGCTGCTGGGCCTGGTGCTGGTGCTGGGCTTTATGCTGGTGCGGTACAAGGTATTCGGTATCTTCGCCAATATCGCGCTGCTGGGTAACCTGGTGGTCATCATCGGCATCATGTCGATGATCCCGGGCGTGACCCTGACCCTGCCGGGCATTGCCGGTATCGTGTTGACGGTGGGCATGGCGGTGGATGCCAACGTGCTGATCTACGAACGTATCCGCCAGGAACTGGCGGATGGGCGGCCGCCGTTGCAGGCCATCGATGCCGGTTATGATCGTGCCTTCCAGACCATTCTGGATGCCAACATCACCACACTGATCGTGGCCGTGATCCTGTTTGCTGCCGGCACCGGCACCGTGCAGGGCTTCGCCGTCACGCTGTTTATCGGCATCTTGTCTTCCATGTTCACGGCCATCATCGGTACTCGTGCGCTGGCGGATCTTTTCTATGGTGCGCGTCAGCGTGCGCCGACACGGCTGAGTATCTGAGGTGACGACCATGACGACGACGCCGGAAAAAAACGTGAACTTCATGAAGCTGGCCCTGCCGATGGGCATTCTGTCCATCGTGCTGGTGCTCGCCTCAGTGGTGCTGCTGGCGACCCGTGGCCTGAACCTGGGCCTGGATTTCACCGGCGGCACCGTGGTGGAAGTGGCCGCGCCGCAGGACATCGCCCTGAACGACCTGCGCGATGCGCTGGCCGAAGGTGGCTATGCCGATGCGATCGTGCAGCACTTCGGGTCTTCCCGGGATGTGGTGGTGCGTGTACCACCACATGAAACCGACAATGGTGACGAAGTCGGGCTGGCCGTGTTCGAGATGGTTTCCTCGGCGGTGCCGTCGCTGGAGCTGCGCCGGGTAGAATTCGTTGGCCCGCAGGTGGGTGACGAACTGCGCGACCAGTCCGGCCTGGCAGTGTTGTTTGCCATGGGCGCAATGCTGGCCTACATCTGGTTCCGGTTTACCAACAAATTCGGTGTGGCCGCATTGCTGGCGCTGGTCCACGACGTGATCGTGGTGCTGGGGGCTTTTGCGCTGTTCCGCTGGCAGTTCGACCTGACGGTGCTGGCGGCGGTGCTGGCTGTGGTGGGTTATTCCATCAACGATACCATCGTGATCGCGGACCATATCCGGGAAGATTTCCGCAGCTCGCGACAATCGGACACCCGCACCATCATCAACCACTCCATCACCCGGACCCTGAGCCGCACCATGATCACCTCGGCGACCACGCTGCTGGTGCTGATTGCACTGTATGTGTTTGGGGGTGAAATGATCAGCGGCTTCGCGATCACGCTGATCATCGGTGTGCTGGTGGGGACGTATTCATCCGTCTACGTTGCCAACGGCCTGCTGCTGTTGATGAAAGTCGACAAGGAAGATTTCGTTGTGCCGGAGCGCACGGAAGTGGATGAGATGCCCTGACGGGCTTGAAGAAAAAGCGCAACGTCATTCGACAACAGCCCGCAGCTCGCCGTAAAAACAGGACTTCATCAGAAGTCCTGTTTTTCCATCCACGGAATAATCCGCTCAAACGCCCGCTCAATATTGTCCAGCGAGGTCGAATAGCTGATCCGCAGCGCATTGTTGCAGCTGTCACCAAAGGTGCCGCCGGCAATCGTGCAGACGCGGGTTTCCTTGAGCAGCCGCAAGGCCACGTTTTCGCCGTCGATCCCTTCCGGCAGTGACGGGAACAGGTAGAACGCCCCTTCCGGTGTGTAGCCGGTCAGGTGCGGCGTCTGGGCCACCAGCTCCACCAGCCGGTCGCGCCGGCGGGTGTATTCAGCCAGCATCTCGTCGATAAAACCGCGCCCGCCGCGCAAGGCAGCCACGCCGGCCCACTGGCAGGGCGTGTTGGCCACGGTGGTGGTAAACATGTGATAACGGCGCAGTTTGCGAATGGCGCCCTGGCTGGCGATCAGCCAGCCGATGCGCATACCGGCCATGGAAAACGTCTTCGAGAAACTCGATACCACCATCACGTGGTCCAGGTCGCTGCAGCAGGACAGCACGCCGGGGTATTCGCGCCCGTCGTAGACCAGATGATCGTAGACCTCATCGGAAATCACGTAGACGCCGCGATAGGCCGCTTCTTCGACAATCGCCTCCACCGTTTCGCGCGGATAGATGGTGCCGGTGGGGTTGCTCGGGGAATTGAGCACGATCGCATAGGTGTTCATGTCGATGGCATCGATCACGTCCTGCGGGTCGAGCTGGTGATTGTTTTCGGCGCGGGTGGGGACGCTTTTTACCACGCCGCCGTTCATGCGGATCAGCGGTGCATAGAGCATGAACGACGGGTCCGGCACGATAAACTCGCGGCCTGGCGCAGAGGTGGCGGTGAGCGCCAGATAAATCGCCTCGGTGGCGCCGGTGGTCACCAGAATATTTTCCGGTGTCAGCGCGCGCTGGTAGCGCTGGCCGTAATAGTCCGCCAGGGCTTCCAGCAATTCCGGCAGGCCGGCGTCCATGGTGTAGCCGGTCTGGCCGGCGCGCAGTGCTTCCACCGCTGCTTCCACCACATGCGCCGGCGCGCTCATGTCCGGCTGGCCGATGGAAAGATGAATCACATCGTCCAGATTGGCGGCCAGGTTCACCATGCGGCGAATGCCCGGCACCGGAATGGTCAGCAGTGCCGGGTTCCAGATCGGGTCCTGGGATTCGTAGAAATCCATATCCGGTTTGGCCATTGCTCATGCCTCCCGTTGCAGGGCGGGTTCGCCGTAGAACAGCGGTGGCCGTTGCAGCGTGTCCGGCATCGCCTGTTGCCAGGCGTGGCCGGCGCGCAGCACCAGCTCATCGCGAAAGCGTGCGCCCACAATCTGCAGCCCGATCGGCAGGCCGTCGCGGCCCAGCCCGCAGGGCACCGAGAGCGCCGGCTGGCCGGTGAGATTGAAAGGGTAAGTAAACGGCGTCCAGGTGGGCCAGCGCGTGCTGGGCCAGTCCTTCGGCACCTCGCGCCCGGTCTCGAACGCGGTGATCGGCAACGTGGGCGTGAGCAGCAGATCGTATTTGCAGTGGAAGTTGGCCATGCGCTCACTCAGTGCCATGCGCTCGTTCACGGCGCCCAGATAATCGAGCATGTTCAGTTGTGCGGCTTTTTCGGCCACGGCGACCAGGTTCGGGTCCATCTGCGCACGCTTGCGCGGGCCGAGTTCGCGCATGGCGTTGGCGGCGCCGCCGTAGAACAGGTGGCCGAAGGCGGCCAGCGGGTCGCTGAAGCTGGGGTCCACTTCCACCACCGTGGCACCCAGGGACGCAAAAATATTCGCCGCTTCGCGCAGCGCCTGCTCGATATCGTCGCGCACATCCACATACCCCAGCGACGGGCTGAAGGCGATGCGCAGGCCCTCGACGCCGCCAGCGAGCGCGGCGAGATAATCCACGTGGCGCCGGGGAGCGGCCTGGCTGTCGCGCGGGTCGGCTTCGGTCAGCACGTTCATCATCAGCGCGCAGTCTTCCACCGTCCAGGTCATCGGCCCGGCGTGTGCCAGCGTGCCGAACGGGCTGGCCGGCCAGTGCGGTACTTCGCCAAAGGTCGGTTTCAGGCCGGTGATGCCACAGAAACCGGCGGGAATACGAATCGAACCGCCGGCATCGGTGCCCAGCGCCAGCGGCCCCATGCCGAGCGCGACGGCTGCGGCACTGCCACCGCTGGAGCCGCCGGCGGTGAGCTGTACGTCCCAGGGATTGTTGGTGCTGCCGCAGAGCGGGCTGTCGGTGACGCCTTTCCAGCCGAATTCCGGCGTGGTGGTCTTGCCCAGGGGAACATAGCCGTTGCGTTCCAGTGCCGCCACGCAGGGTGAGCGCTTTTCCAGCGTGGTGGCCGGGTCAATCACACGCGAGCCTTTGACGGTGGGCCACATGGGGGTGAGGAACACATCCTTGACGGCCACCGGGACGCCATCCACTTTGCCTCGCGCTTCACCACGCTGGTAGCGCTGCTCCGAGGCGCGGGCCCAGTCCAGCGAAGTGTCCGGATCGACCAGACAGTAGGCGTTGGTGTGGCGATCCAGGCGCGCAATCTGATCCAGCATGGCGCGCGTGACCTCCACGGGCGAGAGCTTGCGCTGCTGGTACAGCGTCAGCATGCGGGTGGCGGTAAGGCTGAGAATCTCCTGGGACATCGTCGTGGCTCCTCGGTGAAGCGTGGCTGTCAGGGCATGTGCGAAACCTTCTGTGGCATCGGGTGCTGGCGCATCTCAGTGCGCATTCAGGTGCACGATATTGTCCAGCGGTGTGCCAGCCAGATAACGGTCGAGCTGGGCACTGAACTGTGCGCCGAGCGCCGCCTCCCAGCCGACAAAGTCACCGGCCATGTGGGCGGAGATCATCACTTGCGGCATGTCCCACAATGGATGGTCGGCGGGCAGCGGTTCCTGTTCGAACACATCCAGTGCGGCACCTTGCAGGCGGCCGGACTGCAACGCCTTGATCAATGCTTGGGTACGCACGATCGGGCCACGGCCGACATTGATCAGGCAGGCGCCGGGCTTGCAGTGCCGCAGCAGGGCGTCATCAAACAGCCCGTCGGTGTCGGCAGTGAGCGGGGCGGTGATGACGACATAATCCGCTTCGGGCAACAGGCGTGGCAGCTCGCTGGCGCTGAACACCTTGCCGAACACTGCGTCATCGCGGGTGCTGCGGGCCGTGCCGGTGATCTGCAGGCCGGCGGCTTTCAGCAGGCGGCCGGTTTCGCGGCCAATGCTGCCGGCGCCGACAATCAGCGCGCGCTGGCGGTGGATCAGTGCGGTCTCGCGGTGCTGCCAGCGGTGTGCCCGCTGATGCGTCAGATTGCCGAGCGTGTCCTTGGCAAACATCAGGACGGCGCCGAGTACGTATTCGGCGATGCCGCGATCAAATACGCCGCGTGCGTTGGTCACCACCAGATCGCCGTGATGCTGTGAAGGAATATGCAGCGCATCCACACCGGCACTGGTGGCATGCACCCAGCGTACCGGACAGTTCGCAGGCCAGGCCTCGCGCAGCAGGGTGCTGCGGAAATCGGTGACGACCAGAATATCCGAGCGCGCAAGCCCGTCGCGCAGCGTGGCGAGGTCGTGCGCAAAATGCAGCGTGGCGCGGCCCGCCGGCTCAAAACCGGGGAGCTGTTGCGCGGGTTCGGCGGTAAGAACGGTGATGACCGGTGTTGCCATGTGCAATGCCTCGTGGTGTTCAGCCGCCGGTGGCGGTGAGTGCGCGCTCAAATGCCTGCGCTGCCAGATCAATTTCGTCGCGGGTGACGGTCAGGGGCGGCAGCCAGCGCACCACCTGGCCGTGGCTGCCGCACCGCAGCAGCAACAGGCTCTCGGCTTCGGCGGCCTGCAGCAGCGCCGCAGCGCGGGCGCCGTCGGGTGCGCCGTGACGATCGGTGATTTCCATGCCGAGCATCAGGCCCATGCCGCGAATATCGTCAATGCACTGATGCCGCTGACGCAATGCCGACAGCTGCGCGGCCAGGTGTTCGCCCTGATGACGGGCGTTGTCGACCAGCGCTTCCTGTTCGATCACCTGCAAGGTGGCCAGTGCGGCAGCGCAGGAGACGGCATTGGCCCCATAGGTGCCGCCCTGCGAACCGGGCAGGCCCTGTTTCATGAGGGCTTCGCTGGCGGCCATGGCGGACAGGGGAAAACCACTGGCCAGCCCTTTGGCGGTGATCAGGATATCCGGGGTGACGTCAAAATGCTGATGGCTCCAGAAGCGACCGGTGCGGCCGTAACCGGCCTGGATTTCATCGGCGATCAGCAGAATACCGTAACGGTCGCAGCGTTCGCGCAGGCCCTGCATGAATGCGCGGTTGGCCGGGTAATAGCCGTATTCGCCCTGGACCGGCTCGATGATCATGGCGGCGGTGTCGTCCGGCGCGCACTGGGTCAGGAACAGGTGATCCAGTTCGCGCAGGCAGAAATCCGTGGTCGTGTCCTCATCCCAGCCGTAGCGGTAGGCGTGCGGAAACGGGCTGAAACACACGCCGGCCATCATCGGGTGAAAGCCGGTGCGGACTTTGGTGGTGGACGTGGTCAGCGACGCCGCCGCCATGGTGCGGCCATGGAAACCGCCCTGGAACGCGATAATGTTGGCGCGACCGGTGGCGTGACGGGCCAGCCGCAGCGCCGCTTCCACCGCTTCGCTGCCGGCATTGAACAAGGCGATGGCATCGAGTGCCCCGGGCAGTTTTTCGTACAGCCGATCGGTAAGCGTCAGCATGTTCGGGTGCGTGACCGTGGTGTATTGCCCGTGCACCAGCCGCCCGGCCTGTTCGCGCACGGCGTCCACCACATCCGGGTGGCAGTGCCCGGTGGCGGTGACGCCGATGCCGGAGGTGAAATCGAGCCAGCTATTGCCTGCACGATCGAACAGATAGCTGCCGCGGCCGTGATCCGCGCAGACGGTGCTGGATTGTTTCAGCAGGGGTGACAGGTGGCTCATTGCGAATCTCCTGTGTGGGCAGGCGGCGCGGTGTGAGGGACCGCCGGGTGAGGTGTCGCGCGCAGGGCGTCGCGAATGTCGTGGGCAATGCGTCGTGTGCTGCGCACCTGATCGGCGTGGCGGGCGAGATCCTCTCCGACGGCAGCGCGCAGCTGATGCGCGGCTTCGCTGAATTGTGTGTCGTCCTCACCCAGCCAGTCGAGCAGCATGGCGGCGCTGAGCAGTGTCGCGCGCGGGTCGGCGATGTCGCGTCCGGCGATGTCGGGCGCGCTGCCGTGGGTGGGTTCAAATAATGGCGGCAGGTCGCGCCGGTCAGGGTTGATATTGCATGACGGTGCGATACCGGGGCCGCCGCACAGGACGGCAGCGAGATCGGTGAGGATGTCACCGTGCAGATTGCTCGCCACCACCACATCGAATTGCCACGGGCATTGCACGAACTTCATGCAGGCGGCATCGACCAGTTCATGATGGGTGCCGATGTCGGGGAATTCGCTGGCAATAGCGGCAAACACTTCGCTGTACAGCTCTCCCCAGAAAGGTTGGGCGTTACGTTTGGTGATCAGGCACACGCGCGCGTCGTGCGTCTCGCCTGCCGCGCTGGAAAAGGTGCGCACACGGCCCTCCTGCTGGCGGCGGGATCGTCGTTGCCGGGCACGGACAAACGCATGACGCAGCAGCCGTTCGGTGGCACGACGGGTGAACACTTCCAGTTGCGTGGCGACTTCGTCGGGTTGGCCGGCGCGCAGGCGGCCGCCCTGATTGACGTATTCTCCTTCGCTGTTTTCACGAATCACCAGCATGTCGACGTCGCGTGCGCGGGGATCACTGAGGTAGCAGGTGGCGCCGGGTTGCCAGCGTGCCGGGCGCTCGCACGACCAGAGATCGAACTGCTTGCGCAATGTCAGCAGCGGTGCCAGGGACACGGCATCGGGCAGGCAATAGCGTGCGCTGTCGCTGGCCGGGCCCGGGTCGCCCAGGGCGCCCAGCAGCAGCGCATCGAAAGAGTGCAGTTGCTGCAGGGCGTCGTCGGGCATCATGGCGCCATGCTGGCGGTGCCATTCGGTGCTGGGCCACGGCAGTACCTGCCATTGCAGCGGCAGCGCGCGTTGTGCGCACAGCGTGTCGAGCACGGTCAGCGTGGCATCGGTGACTTCCGGACCGATGCCGTCGCCCGGCAGTATGGCAATCTGTCGTCTGCTGGCCATGGCCAACCCCCAAAAAAGTGCAACGCAGCAGTGGCCGTCAGCCGGCGCCCATGCACAGCAGTTTTATTTCCATGAACTCATCCAGGCCGTACTTCGAGCCTTCACGGCCCAGGCCGGATTCCTTGACGCCGCCGAACGGGGAGGCGGCATTGGAAATCATGCCCTCGTTGATGCCGACCATGCCGCTTTCCAGCGCTTCGGCCACACGCCAGCAACGGTGAATATCACGGCTGTAGAAATAGGCAGCCAGGCCGAACGGTGTGTTGTTGGCTTCGCGAATGGCTTCGTCTTCGGTCCTGAATGTCATCACCGCGGCGAGCGGCCCGAAGGTTTCCTCGCTGCAAAGCTGCATGTCCGGCGTGACACCGGTGAGCAGGGTGGGCTGCACGAAACTGCCGCCACGCGTGTCAGCCTTACCGCCGAGCAGGCATTGCGCACCCTTGTCCAAGGCATCGCGGATATGGGCCTGGACTTTTTCAGCGGCGTCGCGATTGATCAGTGCAGATTGCGTGACGCCGTGCTCCAGGCCATCGCCGACACGCAGCTCACGCATCTTGCCGGCAAGTTTGTCGACGAACGCATCGTGCACGCTGTCTTGTACCAGGAAGCGATTCACGCAGACGCAGGTCTGCCCGGTATTGCGGAATTTCGATGCCATGGCGCCCTCCACGGCGCGATCCAGGTCGGCATCGTCGAACACGATAAAGGGCGCGTTGCCACCCAGCTCCAGGGAAATTTTCTGGATATGCTGCGCGGCGCTGGCCATCAGTGTGCGGCCCACTTCCGTTGAGCCGGTAAAGCTGATCTTGCGCACGATAGGGCTGGCCGTGAGCGTGTCGGCAATTTCCCCGGCGCTGCCGGTGATCACGTTGAGCACGCCATCAGGTACTCCGGCGCGTTGTGCCAGTTCGGCCAGGGCCAGGGCAGAGTACGGGGTGGCGGATGCCGGTTTCACCACCATGGTGCACCCGGCGGCCAGTGCGGCGCCGGCTTTGCGGGTAATCATCGAGGCAGGAAAATTCCACGGCGTGATGGCGGCGCTGACGCCCACAGGTTGCCGGATGACGACCAGATGCTGCCCCGGTTTCGGCGCCGGAATGGTATCGCCGTAGGCGCGCCGCGCTTCTTCGGCGAACCACTGCAGGAACGACGCGGCGTAGGCAATTTCACCGGTGGATTCCGCCAGTGGTTTGCCCTGTTCGAGTGTCATCAGGCGACCGAGATCCTGCTGATGCTGCATCAGCAATTCATACCAGCGATACAGAATGGCGCTGCGCTCGGCGGCGGTTTTTTCACGCCACGCCGGCAGGGCCTGTTGCGCGGCGGCGATGGCCTTGTTGGTTTCTGCGGTGCCCATGCGCGGCACCTGGCCGAGCAGTTCGCCCGTGGCAGGATTATCCACGTCCAGCGTGGCACCGTTGTCGGCGTCGCACCACTGGCCATTGATGAAACATTGCTGGCGGAACAGACCGCTGTCCCGCATTCCCTCCAGGCTCATGAGATGGCCTCCGTTGTGTCGGCGTTGCGCGTGCATCTCTCCTGAACCTAGCAAAGGCAACAGGCCGCCGACAAATCAGCGCGACGGAAAAAATGGCGGCGTGGGTGAGGGTGTTTTGAAGTAAAAGCAGTTCGCCGGTGCATGCGCGCTGGCATAGTAGTGCGGCGTGTCGCGCCCTGTACGGGAGTGTTTGGTGGGCTAAGGAAGATTTTTTACAAAGTACAGGGGCTGATATCAGCCTGCTTCAGGCCGGCCCGGCGGTCAGCAGCGCAATATTGGTGGCCGGTAACGCCAGAGTGAGGCCGTGTTGCCGGGCCAGCCACTGGAAGGTGGCGGGCTTGTAGAAGCAGACGTGCGTCGGATCACGCCGGTAATGCCAGTGCGTGAACATGTCATCAGTCATCAGCCAGCTGGTCATGATTGCCAGCGTGCCGCCGGGGCGCAGCAAGGCGCGCAGTTGCGCAAAACTCTGTGCGGGCTGGTGAAAATGTTCCACCACTTCCGAGCAGGTGACGAAATCATATTGCTGCGCCAGCCGCTCGGCGTCGGCCGCATACAACGGATCATAGTCCGCGCAGGGGAAACCCTGTTCCTTCAATATGCGCGACAGCGTCGGCCCCGGCCCGCAACCGAAATCCAGTCCCTGCGCACCCGGTGGCAGCACCGCCATCAGCGGGCCGGCCAGGCGCATCAGGAACTGGCGGTAGCCGGCATCCTCCGGATTGTTTTCATGCAGGGCGTAATGCGCACGCTCCGCCTCCGGCGTCGGCAGGTGCGCCGGCGCCAGGAAGGTGAGGCGGCAGGTGGGGCAGCGATGGTAGGCGACCGTGTCCGTGCCCAGCGGCAGGCTGGCGAACGGCTGGCTGCCCGGTGTCAGGCACAGCGGGCAGGGCAGGGGCGTGTCAGCGGCGCAGGCCATCGGTCAGGTGCGGCTGGATCTTTTGCAGCAGCGCCTTGAAGACTTTCGGGTTGCCGGCGACCAGATTGCCGCTCTTGAGGTGGTTATGGCCGCCGGTGAGATCGCCCACCAGGCCGCCTGCTTCGGTGATCAGCAGCACGCCCGCCGCCATGTCCCACTCCTGCAGCCCCATCTCCCAGAAGCCGTCAAGACGGCCGGCGGCCAGCCAGGCCAGGTCCAGCGCCGCGGAGCCCGGGCGGCGCAGGCCGGCGGTCTGGCTCATGATGTCGCGCATCATGTTCAGGTAGGCCTCGACGTGCTGCGCCTGGTCGCGGCGGAACGGAAAACCGGTGCCGACCAGGGCGCCGTCCAGCCCCGGGCGTGTGCTGACACGCAGGCGGCGGCCGTTCATGGCGGCGCCACGGCCCCGGCTGGCGGTGAATTCTTCTTCGCGCAGCGGATCATAGATCACCGCGTGCTCGACCTTGCCGTCACAGGCCAGGGCGATGGACACGCAGAACTGGGGAAAGCCGTGCAGGAAGTTGGTGGTGCCGTCGAGCGGATCGATGATCCATTGCCAGCGGGCGTCCTCGCCCTGGCCGCGAATCTCGCCGCTTTCTTCGGCCAGGATGCCGTAGTGGGGGTACGCCTTTTGCAGCACCTCGATGATGCGCGCCTCGGCGGCGCGGTCGACCTCGCTGACGAAGTCGTTGCGGCCTTTCTGCTCCACCTTGATGTGCTGGACATCCTCGGCGGCGCGGCGGATGAACTGGCCTGCCTGACGGGCGGCGCGCAGGGCGATATTGACTTGCGGGGCGAGCATAGGCGTTGGACATCTTTTAAAGAACGGGGAAGCGCGCAGTCTAGCAGAATGCGGCGGGCAAGAGCAGGTGCTTTTGCCATCATCGGCACGGGCGTGAGCCGTGCTAAACTGCGCCCCTCGTTGAACACGCTGGATACCGCAATGCTCGACCGAATCCGCATCGTCATGGTGGAAACCACCCACCCCGGCAACATCGGGGCCGCCGCCCGGGCGATGAACACCATGGGGCTGTCTGACCTGCGCCTGATCAAGCCCTTGCAGTTTCCCCATGTGGAGGCCACCGCCCGTGCCAGCGGATCGGCGGACATCCTGGCCCGGGCGCAAGTCTGCGCCGATCTGGACGAGGCGCTGGCCGGCGCCACGCTGGTGGTCGGCACCAGTGCGCGGCAGCGGCGTATTCCGTGGCCGTGCCTGTCGCCGCGCCAGTTCGGCGAGGTGGCCGCCGGACGGGTTGAACACGAGCAGATTGCGGTACTGTTCGGCCGGGAGGACCGGGGCCTGACCAACGAGGAATTGCAGCGCTGCAATTACCATGTGGCGATCCCGGCCAATCCCGACTACGGCGTCCTCAATGTGGCGGCGGCGGTGCAACTGATCAGCTATGAGCTGCGCCTGGCCCTGGTGGGCGACCCGGATGCCGGGGACGCGCCGCGCCGGTCGCGCAGCCAGTTGCTGGAGATCCCGCCGATGGAGTGGGATGCGCCGCCGGCAGACAGCGCCGAGGTGGAGCATTTCCTGCGCCACCTGGAACAGTTGATCATTGAAAGCGGTTTCCTGGACCCCGATAACCCGGCCCAGGTGATGACCCGGCTGCGCAGGTTGTTCCTGCGTGCGCGGCCGGACAAGATGGAAATCAGCACCCTGCGTGGTGTGCTGACAAGTTTCGGCAAGCATCTGGCGGCGCCGTCCGACGACGCCGGACGGCCCTGAGGAGCTGGCATGTTTGAAGGTATCCGCGAAGACATTCGCTCGGTATTCGACCGCGACCCGGCGGCGCGCAACAGCGTCGAGGTGCTGCTGACCTATCCCGGTCTGCACGCACTGCTGCTGCACCGGCTGGCGCACTGGTGCTGGCTGCGCGGCCTGAAACTGCTGGCGCGCCTGATCTCCACCTTCAGCCGCTGGGCCACCGGCATCGAGATCCATCCCGGCGCGAAGATCGGCCGGCGTTTCTTCATTGACCATGGCATGGGCGTGGTGATCGGCGAGACCGCCGAAGTCGGCGACGACGTGACGCTGTATCACGGCGTGACCCTGGGCGGCACCTCCTGGAACAAGGGCAAGCGCCACCCGACCCTGGGCGATGGCGTGGTGGTCGGTGCCGGCGCCAAGGTGCTCGGGCCGATCCTGGTCGGGGCCGGCGCGCGCGTGGGCTCCAATTCCGTTGTCACCCGCGAGGTGCCGGCGGGGGCCACAGTGGTCGGCATTCCTGGCCGGGTGATCTCCAAGCCGGATACGGAAGCCGAGCGCCATCGCGAGGAAATGGCCAAGAAGATCGGTTTCGAGGCCTACGGGGTCACCAACGACATGCCTGACCCGGTGCAGCAGGCGATCCGCTCGCTGTTGGATCACATGCACGCCGTGGACACCAAGATCGACCGCATGTGCTCGGCGCTGCGGGAGCAGGGCATCCGTGGCTGCGATGAAAAACTGCCGGCGCTGCGGGAGTCGGATTTCGAGATGGTGGAGGGCAGTGAGCCGCCATCCGGGGACAAATAAGTGCGCGGCATTAAATTTGTTAATGAGAATCGTTCCTAATACTTGACTGAATTAGTCAGGATTAGTACCCTCAGAAACATTATGGTTTCCGAGGAGCGACCATGCGACTCACCACAAAGGGCCGTTACGCCGTAACGGCCATGCTTGACCTGGCCCTGCATGCCAGCCGTGGCCCGGTATCCCTGGCCGACATTTCCGAGCGGCAGGGTATCTCCATCTCCTATCTGGAGCAGTTGTTTGCCAAGCTGCGCCGGCGCGAACTGGTGGTCAGCGTGCGTGGCCCCGGTGGCGGCTACCAGCTCAGTGGCGACAGCCGCGAGATCAGCGTGGCCAGTGTCATCGATGCCGTCGACGAATCCGTTGACGCGACCCGCTGCGGTGGCCAGGGCGACTGCCAGGAAGGCGAAACCTGCCTGACGCATCACCTGTGGCGTGACCTGTCCGAGCAACTGCACACCTTCCTCAGCGGCATCTCACTGGGTGACCTGGTGGCGCGCGGGGACATCCAGCTCATTGCCGAACGCCAGAAGCGCCGCCAGCGCCAGCAGGAGCGCGTGCCCCTGAGCGTGATCAACTGACCGCCTGCGGGCGGTCTGCCCTCGTACCTGAGAACAGCATGAACCCTGTCTACCTTGATTATGCCGCGACCACCCCGGTTGACCCGAAGGTGATCGAGGCCATGGTCGGCTGCCTGGGCCAGGATGGCCTGTTCGGCAACCCGGCATCCCGTTCGCACCTGTACGGCTGGCTGGCGGAAGACGCGGTGGAAACCGCCCGCCGCCAGGTCGCCGACCTGATCCACGCCGACCCGCGCGAAGTGGTCTGGACCAGCGGTGCCACCGAAGCCAATAACCTGGCCCTGAAAGGAGCGGCCCAGGCGCGCCGTGCCCAGGGCCGGCACATCATCTCGATGGCCAGCGAACACAAGGCGGTGCTCGATGCACTGGGCGCACTGGCCCGCGAGGGTTGGGACATTACCCTGCTCGCACCGCTCAGTGACGGCCGTGCTGACCCTGCCGCCATTCAGGCCGCGTTGCGTGAAGACACTGTGCTGGTGTCGGTGATGCACGCCAACAACGAAACCGGCGTGATCAACGATATCGCCGCCATCGGCGCACTGTGCCGGGCACAAGGCGTGCTGTTTCACGTCGACGCGGCGCAGACCCTGGGCAAGCTGCCGATCGATCTGCGCACGCTGCCGGTGGATCTCATGTCGCTGTGCGCCCACAAACTGTATGGCCCGAAAGGCGTCGGCGCACTGTATGTGCGGCGTGCACCGGGCGTGCGTATCGAAGCGCAGATACACGGCGGCGGGCATGAGCGTGGCCTGCGCTCCGGCACGCTGGCGACCCACCAGCTGGTTGGCTTTGGTGCCGCCTGCGCCCTGTCGGGTGAAGTGATGCAGACCGAGCAGCCTCGCATCCAGGCGCTGCGCGACCAGCTCTGGGCTGGCCTGCAGGCGCTGGGCAATGTGCACCTCAATGGACATCCGGACGCACGGCTGGCGGGGCACCTCAACGTCGCGTTCGGTGGTGTCGATGGCGAATTGCTGCTGACGGCGCTGCCGGGCATTGCGGTATCGTCCGGCTCCGCGTGCACGTCCGCATCGCTGGACCCGTCCCATGTCCTCAAGGCCATGGGCCTGGACGATACGCTGGCGCATGCTTCACTGCGGTTTTCCGTTGGGCGTTATACGGCGGAGGCTGATATCCGCAAAGCGGTCGACATAGTGGGCGAAGCATTGCAACGGCTCCGTAACGGGGCGCAGGTGTCATGAGGCACTGACCTCCTGCGTCATTGCCTGCGGACCCGCACGGGCACACCATCAAGGTTCACCGTCCGCTCTACGGAGATGTGCATGTTGCGCCAACGCCCTGATTCGCGCCTGCGTCCGTGGGTGAGCCATTACTGGCTCAGCCGGGGTGGCGGACCGCATCATGTCGTGCTGCCTGACGGGTGTGTCGATCTGGTCGTGGCGACGACACAGCGTGACGTGACGGTGTGGCTTTATGGTACCGCCACGCAGCGCACTCTTCTTTCCGTTGATCCTGCCGTACGTTATCTGGGCGTGCGTTTCCTGCCCGGGCAGGCGCGGCATTTTCTCAGCATGAGCGCGGGTGAATTGACTGATTCTGCCGAGCAGGTCAGTGGCCGTGATGCGCTGGGGCTGGCTGAGGCACCCTGGCGCGCAGTGGGCGCGCGAGATCTTTTCCGGGGGCTGGACGCGGTGTTGCTCGGCCTCCTGGCCCATCGCACACCGCGCCGCCTGGCCCTGGACCGGGTGCTGGCGCGCCTGCATGACTCGCCGCACGGAGCGCTGGCCACGCTGGCGGCGGATTGCGGCCTGAGCCGGCGTCAGCTGGAGCGCCAATGCCGCACCCATGTCGGTGTGGCCCCGGCCCAGTTCGCCATGATCCGCCGTTGCCACCGTGTGCTGAGTGCGTTGTCGCAGACGCCGGCAGGCATGTCGCTGGCGACACTTGCCGCAGTGGCCGGCTACGCCGACCAGAGCCACATGACGCGCGAGCTGCGTCGCTTCACCGGCCTCACGCCGGGGGCGCTGTTGCGTGACGGGGCCGGTGAGGATGTCGCATTTGTTCTAGCCGACGGATTGCCTGCCTCGTCACACTGAGCACCTCAGTGACCTGACAGGAGAGACCTGGATGAAACTCTGGACCGGTATCGTGACCCCGCACCTGCATGCCTGCCGCGACTTCTACGTGCAGGCATTTGGCTGCAACGTACTGTTCGATGAAGACTGGTTTGTGCTGCTGGAACTTGGCGGCGGCGAGCTGGGCCTGCTGGCACCGGATCTGGACATCCAGCACCCGCGCTTTCGTACCGCCACCAGCGGGCAGGGCAGCTGGGTGACCATTGATGTGGAGGACGTGCAGGCGACCTGGCAGCGCCTGACCGGGCAGGGCATCACTCCCGAGTGCGAGATTCGCGAGGAAAGCTGGGGGGATCGACATTTTGTGGTCACCGACCCGGCCGGGGTGGCCGTGGATATCGTGCAGCGGCCAGCCTGAACGGGGCCTGATATCACTGCGTGACAGGTCCGGCCTGTTTGCGGACAATGGGCGGCATCCAGATCGGGACGGACTCTTTCGGGAAGGACCTGATGACCGACGCCGCCACCGCCAGACCCTCTCCCCAGCTCAGCCTGCGCGGTATTACCAAACGCTTCGACGGCAAGACCGTTCTCGGTGATATCGACCTGGATATCCACGACGGCGAATTCATTACCCTGCTGGGGCCATCCGGCTGTGGCAAGACCACACTGCTGCGCATGCTGGCCGGTTTCGAGACCCCGGACGAGGGCAGCATTCGCCTTGATGGCCAGGATATCGTTGCGCTGGCGCCGAACCAGCGTCCGCTGAATACCGTGTTCCAGAACTACGCGCTGTTCCCGCACATGACGGTGTTCCAGAACGTCGCCTACGGCCTGCGCATGGAAAAATGCCCGGCCGGGGACATCCGCACGCGGGTGGAACAGATGCTGGCCATGGTGCAGTTGTCCGACTTTGCGGCCCGCAAACCGCACCAGTTGTCTGGTGGCCAGCAGCAGCGGGTGGCGATTGCCCGTGCGGTGATCAAGCGGCCGCGCGTGCTGTTGCTGGACGAGCCGCTGTCGGCGCTGGATTTCAAACTGCGCAAGACCATGCAACTGGAACTCAAGCGCATCCAGCGCGAGCTGGGCATTACCTTCGTGTTCGTCACCCATGACCAGGAAGAGGCGCTGTCGATGTCCGACCGCGTGGTGGTGCTCAATCAGGGGCATATTGAGCAGCTTGGGACACCGCGTGAAGTGTACGAGCGCCCGGCCAGCCTGTTCGTGGCACATTTTGTCGGCGAGGCCAATCTGTTGCCCGGCGAAATCACCGGCGTTGCCGAGGACGGACGGGTCCAGGTCAATGTGATGGGGCAGCGCATGCTGTTGCGGCGCCCGTTTTTCCCGCCGCAGGCCGGCCAGAAAGTGAAAATCCTGCTGCGTCCGGAAGACATGCGCCTCGGCACTGCCGAGGAAAGCGGATTCCCCGGCCGCGTGCTGGAGCGCAGTTACAAGGGCAGTACCCTGGATGCCGTCGTGCGCCTGGACGCCGGGCCGGACATCCTGGCCAGTGAATTCTTCGATGAGGATTATCCGGATTTTGACCATCGCCGTGGCGAGCCTGTCACGGTGACCTGGGTGCCGTCGTGGGAATGGTTGCTGCCTGATGCTGACGCGCCTGTTTAAGCCGCTGTTCGATCTCAAGGCGCCGTTTCGCAGCGGCGTACTGTGGCTGATCTGGGGCTGGCTGATCCTGCTGGTGCTGCTGCCGAACCTGCTGGTGATCGGCGTCAGTTTCCTCGAACGCGACCCGCAGGACTTCATCCGTTTCAGCGTGTCGCTGGACAATTACCAGCGGCTGTTCGATCCACTCTACCTCGGCGTGTTCAGCCGGTCGCTGTACATGGCGGTCATGGCCACCGTGCTGTGCCTTGCCATCGGTTATCCGTTTGCCTGGGGCGTGAGCCGGGTGGCGCCGCGCTGGCGGCCGCTGCTGATGTTCCTGCTGATCGTGCCGTTCTGGACCAACTCGCTGGTACGCACCTATGCCATCAAGGTGCTGCTGGCGGGCAACGGTCTGATCAACAGTTTCCTGATCGATCTCGGCCTGATCAGCCAGCCGCTGCAACTGCTGTATACCGAAGGCGCGGTGATCATCGGCCTGATCTATGTACTGCTGCCGTTCATGATCCTGCCGCTGTATTCCGTGTTCGAACAATTGCGCGAAGACCTGCTGGCGGCCTCCGCAGACCTCGGCGCCAGCCGCTGGCGTACCTTCCGCCATGTGGTGATTCCGATGACCATGCCCGGCGTGATTGCCGGCTGCCTGCTGGTGCTGCTGCCGGCCATGGGCATGTTCTATATCGCCGATGTGCTTGGCGGCTCGCGTGTGCTGCTGGTCGGGAACGTCATCAAGAGCCAGTTCCTGGACGCGCGGGACTGGCCGTTCGGCGCCGCCGCCAGTGTCATGCTGACGGTGGCCATGGCCGTGCTGCTGCTGGCCTATTGGCAAAGCGTGCGCCGGGTGCGCCAGCAGGTGACGCTGTGAGCCGCTGGTTATTGCGCGGCTATCTGGCGCTGATCTATGGGCTGCTGTATCTGCCGATCCTGGTGCTGGTGGTGTTCGCCTTTAACGATAACCGCTCGGCCTATAGCTGGGGCGGATTCAGCTGGCGCTGGTTCGAGGCGCTGTTCAATAACCGCAGTCTGATGGATGCGGCGCTGAACTCGCTGTTGCTGGCGGCCAGCACTGCCACGCTGACGATGATCATTGGCACCCTGACGGCGGTGGCCTTGCAGCGGTACCGGTTTCGCGGCAAGACGGCACTGCAGGGCATGCTGTTCGTGGTGATGATGTCGCCGGAAATCGTCATGGCGATCTCGCTGCTGGCGCTGTTCATCCTGCTGGGCATGCAGCTCGGCTTCGTGTCGCTGTTGCTGGCGCACATCACTTTCTGCCTGCCGTTCGTGGTGATCACGGTGTACGCCCAGCTGTCCGGTTTCGATAACCGGCTGATGGAGGCGGCCCGTGATCTCGGCGCCAGTGAGTGGCAGACGCTGCGCACCGTGCTGCTGCCGATGATCTGGCCGGCGCTGCTGGCCGGCTGGCTGCTGGGGTTCACGCTGTCGCTGGACGACGTGGTGGTCAGTACCTTCATGACGGGCCCCGGGTTTGACGTACTGCCGCTGCGCATCTACTCCATGGTGCGCATCGGCCTTTCCCCCGAAGTCAATGCATTGGGGGCATTGCTGTTGCTGCTGTCGCTGGTCTCATTGATGTTGTCCCACCTGATATTGACGAGGAAACGCTCATGATCCGTTTTGCCAAGGGATTGCTCGGCCCCCTGTTGCTGGGTGCCGCCGTGGCGCTTGCCGGTTGCAGCAAGGGGCCGGAACAGGTGCTGTATCTGTACAACTGGTCGGAATACATGCCGCAGGAAGTGCTTGATGCGTTCCGCGAGGAAACCGGCATCCGCGTGGCCTATACCACCTATGACAGCAACGAGGCGATGTATGCCCGGCTGCGTCTGCTGGACGAGAGCAACGCCTACGACCTGGCGGTGCCGTCCACCTACTACGTGAACAAAATGCGCAACGAAGGACTGCTGCAACCGGTCGACAAAAGCAAGCTGACGCGCTTCGCCAACCTGGACCCGCAATTGCTCAATCAGGGTTTCGATCCGGAAAACCAGTACAGCGTGCCGTACCTCTGGGGCAGCACCGGCATGGCCGTCAATGGTGCAGCAGTGAGCACCGACGGTGTGACGAAATGGGCCGACCTGTGGGACCCGAAGTACAAGGGGCGCGTACTGCTCACCAACGATGTGCGTGAAGTGTTCCATATCGGCCTGCGCGTGCTCGGTTATTCCGGCAACAGCACCAGTGAGGAAGAGATCGCTGCCGCGTATGAAAAGCTGCGTGAACTGATGCCCTCGGTACGTGCCTTCAATTCCGATGCGCCGCGCATGCCGTACCTGGAAGGCGAGGCGGATATCGGCCTGATCTGGAACGGCGAGGCGGTGATGGCGCAGGAAGAGCTGCCGGAGCTGGCCTATGTGTACCCGGAAGAGGGCGCGGTGATCTGGGTCGATAACTTCGTGATCCCGAAAAATGCCCGCAACGTCGAGGCGGCGCACAAGTTCATCGACTTTGTGCTGCAACCGGAAGTGGCGGCGCAGATCAGTGAAGAGATCGGCTACGCGACACCGAACCTGCCCGCGCGGGAGCTGTTGCCGCCGGAGGTGCGTGAAAACCGTACCAGCTACCCGACGGAAGAGGATCTGGAAAACGCCGAGTTCCAGTCGGATGTCGGGGAAGCCCTGCTGGTCTATGAGCGTTACTGGGAACTGCTCAAGGCCGGCCACTGACGGTCGATATCGCGCTATAGGCCCGGTCTCTTTCCCGGTGGGGAGAACAAGACCGGGCTGCGACACAATAATAAACCTTGAGGCTCACACCATGACCGTCTACGCGCTTGCCCAGATTACGATTCACGATCCCGCCAGCTACAACCGCTATCAGTCGAAGTTCATGGAGGTGTTCCGCAAGTACCAGGGGCGGCTGCTGGCGGCGGATACCGCCCCGGTACGGGTCGAGGGCAGCTGGGATTACGACAAGGCGATCCTGATGGCCTTCCCCGATGAGCAGGCGTTCCGGGAATGGGCGGAATCCCCGGAGTACCAGGCCATTTCCCTCGACCGCAAGGCTGGCACGCGCGGCGCGGTGATCTTGCTGCACGGTCTGGGTTGACGGCTGTGCCGGCCGGCGCCGTGCGCGCAGGCCTTTATCACTGATTTACAGTTTTCCCTCTCTGCACCAACAGACGGCGAACACGGTTTCCGATACGCTGCCGGCATTGTGCGTCCGTGCGCTGTGGTGTGGCACGGACGTTGTGATCTGCCCTATGGTTATCGCGCGCGGGAGCCGGGATGCTGCCTCGACGTCTATTGTTTGCCGGGTGGTGCGCACTGTCGCTGATTGTGTTGGTGGCAATGCCGCTGACCAGCCTGGCCGAGCCGGTTGGCCACTGGCGCGAGCAGGTGCTCGCCGCTGCTGACGAGGCCGGCCTGCCACGCTCTGCGCTGTCTGTGGCGGCGGTGCCGCTGGACGGGCCCGGGCGTGCGCAGTACTTCAATGCCGACGAGCCCTTTTCGCCGGCCTCGACGATGAAACTCGTCACCACTTATGCCGCACTGGAACTGCTTGGCCCCACCTTTCGCTGGCATACCCGGCTGTACACCGATGGCATCCGTGACGGTGACACATTGCGGGGCAATATCTATTTCGTTTCCGGTGGCGACCCAAAACTGACGGAGGAGCGGCTGTGGTCGATGCTGCGTGATCTGCGCGCGCAGGGCATCGCGCATATCCACGGTGATCTGGTGCTCGACGACAGCTATTTTTACCTGCCCGCCACCTGGCCACTGTTCGACGACGACGGCGACAATCCCTATGCGCCGTATCTGGTCGAACCGGATGCGATGCTCAGCAATTTCAATCTGCATAACGTGCGGGCCAGGGCCGGGCCGGACGGTATCCGGCTCTGGGCGACACCGGCATTGCCATCGTTAACGCTGGATAACCAGCTGGTGCCTGCGGACACCGGGCGTTGCCCCGCAGCGCGCAGCCTCGGCTGGTCACCGCAGCGGCGGGCCGACGGGCAGATCATCCTGACGGTGAGCGGCACCTTGCCGTCGGGTTGCGAGGTCAGCCGTTACCTGTCGCTGCTGTCGCCGGACATCTATACCGCCGAACTGTTGCGCTCCCTGTGGCAGGGTATCGGTGGTACCTGGCGCGGCGAGCAGCGGCGTGGCGTCCTGGCGGCGGGCACTACATTGCTGGCCACCAGTTCGTCACCGGACGTGGTCTCCGTGGTACGGGACATCAACAAATACAGCAACAACCCGATGGCGAGGCAGTTGTATCTCACTATTGGCGCACAACATCGGGTGGCGGGCGACGTCAACGATTTTGCCGCCACCGAGCGTGTGGTGCGTGAATGGCTGTTGCGCAAGGGCGTGGATGTGGATGGCCTGGTGCTGGATAACGGCTCGGGCCTGTCGCGTATCGAACGTATCAGCGCTCGGCAACTGGCGGGCATGCTGGAACAGGTGTGGCGCAGCCCGTTCGCTGCCGAAATGATCGCGTCCATGCCGCTCGTCGCGATGGATGGCACCATGCGCAGCCGGCTGCGCAATACCGACATGGCAGGCGAGGGCCACATCAAGACCGGCTCATTGCGTGATGTACGGGCTATTGCCGGGTTTGCCCGGGATGCACGGCAAACCACCTGGGCGGTGGTGATGCTGATCAACTACAGCGACGGCAGGGTGCCCGGCGCCCTGCTCGACAAGATGCTGGCGGCGCTGCGTGTGTCGGGTGCGGCGGTGACCGTTTCCGCGCGCGAAGGTGAGCGCTGACGCGGCGTGCTCGAAGGCGTTGGTCTTGCGGGCACCTGCTTGTATTCAGGCTGCTATTTCCTGACGAGTCTCCGTGGCAAAAGGCGATGGCTTTTTGCCTTATAAGTTATTGGCATCAGAAGCCCGCTGATGTCATAAGAAGATAGTATTTGTAGAAAATGGAACGATTGTAGTACTAATGATGCCCTGCACCGCCGGGATGGCGATGTCACCACAGGTGGCATTTTTTCAAGGACAGAAAACATGACGAGGGGGCTGTCATGCATGGTGTTATTCTTTCTCACCTCAAGCAGTGGGTCGGCGAGCGTTTCGGCGCGGAGACCTGGGACCTGTTGCTGACCCGCGCCGGCCTGGAAGGGCGGCTGTACGCGCCGATCAAACTCTACCCTGACGAAGATCTCGATGCGCTGGTGAAGACCGCCAGTGACATGACCGGGCTGTCCAGCGACGAGATCCTGGTGGATTTTGGTGCCTGGGTAATCCCGCCGCTGATCAACATGTACCGCGCGATCATTCCGTCACACTGGGGCACGGTGGATTTCCTGCTGAACGTGGAGGATCACATCCACGAAAAAGTGGTGAAGATGAAAAACCCGGACGCGCGGCCACCGAAGGTGCGTGTGGCGGAAATCGAGGACGACCTGCTGCAACTGGATTACACCTCACACCGCAATATGTGCGCGCTGGCCATTGGTTGTGCACAGGGCGTGGCGGGGTATTACGGAGATCGCCTCGATGTGGAGGAACAACGTACGCTCCCGAGTGGCAGCCAGCGGGTAATTCTGCGCGTGCAGCGCGGTGTCGGGCAGGCAGCGGCCGGCGCCGCCTGAGTCAGGTGCGCCGCAACCGCCAGCAGAACACCAGCCCGAGCACCATCATCAGGCAACTGGCGGCGAACGCGGCGCGAAAACTGTGCCATTCGATCAGCAGGCCCGCCGCATACGGGCCGACCAACTGGCCGGCCGCAAAAAACAGCGTCACGAAACTGACCGCCACCGCGCTCTGCCAGGCTGGCACGCTGCTGCTGGCGGCAGCCAGTGTCGAGGTAAACAGGCCGCCGATACACAGCCCGAGCATCGGATAATGCAGGGCGAACGCCCAGGGTGCCGGTGCCATCACCGGCAACACCGTGGCCAGCAGTGCCAGCGCCATGCACAACGTCAGCGTATTGCCGTGGCCGATCCGGTCCGCCAGTGAACCCCATGTCGGCCCGGAGAAAATCGACACCAGCCCGAGCGTGGACACCATCTGCCCGGCGCGCAGTTCCGTGATGCCGGCGTCCAGCGCAAAGCTGTACATGAACACCGCCTGGGCGATATAGGTCATACCCACCACGCCGTACACCAGCCCCACCATCACCACACGTGGCTGGCGATAGATGCGCAGCACCTGATGGCCTGGCGTGCCGGCGGCGGGCGCGTGCTGGCGCGGCGGGTCATGCAGGAAGGCGAACACGGCCAGCATCACCAGCGCGCCACACCCGGCGAACACTTCCCACACCAGGCGCCAGCCGTCCTGGGTGTCGGTGCTGATCAGCCAGGGCACCAGATGACCGCTGACCAGAGTGCCGACGCCGACGCCGGCATTGGCCAGCCCGATCACGGTGCCGCGCCGGTTTGGATACCAGCTTGCAAGCAGGGATATCAGAGGGGTATAGCCGAACGCCGTGCCGAAACCCAGCAGCACCATCCAGGGCACCAGCATGCGGTAATCCGATGCCTGGCTCAGCCCGACAAACCCGACGCAGGCAATCAGCAATCCCAGCAGCACGGAGCGGCGCGCACCGAAGCGCGCGGCGAACACGCCGGCGACCATGACCAGTGACAGATAGCCCAGCGCGGTGATGGTGCCGAGGGTGGCCATGTCCGTGTTCGACAGGCCGAGGCTGTCGCGCATGGCCGGCAGCACCAGGCCATAGGCGAGCCGTGCGAACACCACCAGCACAATGGTGCAGAGCGTGCCGCTGCCCACGAGCAGCAGAAAGGGAGGTCGTCTTGCGGTGTCTGCCATGGCCGGTTTCCGTTACGTGTTGATGCCAGCTGGCCGGCCATGGCGGCTGAGGTGTTGTCGGTTTAAGCGGAGACGGTCAGAGGCGCCTGCCGGCCTCGTCCTGGATGCGCTTGACCATGGCGCGGACGCCGTTGCCGCGCGTGGGGCTGAGGTGCTTCAGCAGGTCGATGCTGGCGAAATAGCCATCCATGTCGTAATCCAGCACGGCGCGGGGTGTCTTGCGATTCAGTGCCGCGAGCACGATGGCGGCGAGCCCGCGCACGATCAACGCATCACTGTCCACCGCCAGGCGCAGTTCGCCGCTGGCGTCGTCAAAGCCGGTTTCCAGCCACACCTGGCTCTGGCAGCCGCGCACGATACGTGACTCGTCTTTCATGTCGTCGGGGAAGGCTGGCAATTGCTTGCCGAGGTCGATGATGTACTCGTAGCGCTGTTCCCAGTCGTCGAAGAACGACAGGGTGTCCACGACATCCTCGGCGGTGGTGCCACGACCGAGGTCGATGCTGTCCAGATCCAGTGCAGTCATTAAAAAAGTCCCAGTTCGACCTGTGCCGCTTCGCTGATCATGTCGCGGCTCCAGGGCGGGTCGAACACCAGCGCCACTTCCACCTTGTCCACATTCGGCACGCGGCGCAGGCGGTATTCCACATCGCTCACCAGCACCGGGCCCATGCCACAGGTGGGCGCGGTCAGCGTCATGCGGACCTGCACGACATTCTGGTCGTCGCGGCGGATCACGTCGCAGCCATACACCAGCCCCAGTTCCAGAATGGAGATCGGGATTTCCGGGTCGAAGATGGTATCCAGCGTCTTGTCCAGATCGCTCTGGCGCACGCGCCCATCGGCTTCCGGCGGATCGAATTCCAGCTTCAGCGGTTGTTGCGCGATGGCGTCGGCGTCGGTGCCGTCGATGCGCGCCATGTTGCCGTTGTAGGTGACGGTAAAGGTGCCGCCCAGGGCCTGGCGCAGGTTGACGAAGCTGTTCTTCGGGATGGTGATGGCTTCCCCGCTGGGCACGCGGCGCGCGGCCACGTCCCGCGAGGTCACTACGGTGCGTTGCTCCCGGTCGCCCGGCGTCGTGATCGGTGCGCTCATCAGGCGGTGACCGAGAAACTTTCACCGCAGCCGCATTCCCCTTCGGAATTCGGGTTGCGGAAGCGGAAGAAGCGGTTCACGCCTTCGGTGACGTAATCGATCTCGGTGCCTTTCACCAGCGGCAGGCTTTTCGCATCGACAAACAGCACCACGCCGTCGGCAATGCGGACCTGATGGTCGTCGTCCTCGGCCTGCTTGACGTATTCCAGCACGTACTTGTAGCCGGAGCAGCCCGACGGCTTTACCGCCAGGCGCAGGCCAAGCGCCTGCTCGCGGGCAATCTCGCGGCGCGCCTGTTGCTCGGCGGTGGCGGTCATGGACACCTGCCGCGCGTCGCCGGGCACAAAAGTCTGAACTGACATGGCATCACTCCTGTTGATGAAACGATGCATCACAAAAATTTCGCCGCCTTTTCCAGCGCGGTGAACAGCCGGTCGATATCGTCGCGGCGGTTATAGGGCGCGAAGGACGCGCGCACGGTGCCGGGAATGCCCAGCAGGTTCATCAGCGGCATGGTGCAGTGGTGGCCGGTGCGCACCGCCACGCCCTGCTGGTCGAGCAGGGTGCCGACATCGTTCGGGTGGGCGCCGTCCAGCAGAAAAGAAAGTGTCGCTACTTTACTGGGGGTGTCGCCGATGATTCTCAAGCCGGGGAAGGCGCGCGCCCGTTCGGTGACATAGTCGCGCAAGTCTTCCTCGTGTGCCAGAAACGCCTGACGATCCTGGGCATTGAGCCAGTCGATCGCCGCGCCCAGGCCGACCGCGCCAGCGATGTGCGGGGTGCCGGCCTCGAATTTGTACGGCAGCTGGTTCCAGGTGCTGGCCTCGAAGGTGACCGTCTCGATCATCTCGCCGCCAGTCTGGTACGGCGGCATCGTCTCCAGCAGCGCCTGGCGGCCGTACAGCACGCCAATGCCGGTGGGGCCGAACAGCTTGTGGCCGGAGAACACCAGGAAGTCGCAATCCAGCGCCTGCACGTCCACCGGGAAATGGGCCACCGCCTGCGCGGCGTCCAGCAGCACGGTGGCGCCGACGGCGCGGGCACGGCGAATGATCTCGGCCACCGGGTTGATCACCCCCAGCGCGTTGGAGACGTGTACCACTGCGACAATGCGGGTGCGTTCGTTGATCAGCGCGTCAAGGTTCGACAGGTCCAGCGACGCATCGGCGGCCAGCGGGATAACACGCAGTGTCGCGCCGGTGCGTGCGCAGACTTGCTGCCACGGGACAATATTGGCGTGGTGCTCCAGGCTGCTGATCAGCACTTCGTCGCCGGCCTTGAGCTGACTGCCGCCAAAACTGTGCGCCACCAGATTGATGCCTTCGGTGGTGCCCCGGGTCCAGATGACTTCTTCGCGGCGGGCATTGAGGAACGCGGCGACTTTTTCGCGCGCGTCTTCCAGGGCTGCAGTGGCCAGGTCACCCAGATAGTGCGCGCCACGGTGCACGTTGCTGTTGGTGTGCAGGTAATAGTGTTCAATCGCCTCGATCACCGCGCGCGGTTTCTGTGTGGTGGCGGCATTGTCCAGATACACCAGCGGCTTGCCGTAGGCTTCGCTGGCCAGTATCGGGAACGTCGCGCGCAGCGCGTCCAGGTTCGGGGCGGGCAGGGCGGCGTTCATTTTGCCGGCTCCGCTTCGGTCAGGGCCTGTTCCAGCCAGGGCCTGGCCCACTCGGCCACCGCCTGGTCGGGCAGGGCGCTGAGCAGTTCATTGACGAAACCGAAACCGAGCATGCGCTTCGCCTCGGCGGCTTCAATGCCGCGCGAACGCAGATAAAACAGCGACTGGGCATCGAGCTGGCCACAGGTCGTGCCGTGGCTGCACTTGACGTCGTCGTTGTAGATTTCCAGCTCCGGCTTGGTGTCCACCTCGGCGCCCGGTGTGAGCAGCAGGTTCTTGTTGCTCAGTTCGGCGTTGGTGCCCTTGGCCCCTTCGAAGATGTGGATGCGGCCATTGAACACCAGCCTGGCGGTGTCGCCGGCCATGCCCTTGAACAGCTGCTCGGAATGGCAGTGCGGTACACGGTGCTCGACGGTGATCTGATTGTCGATGTGGCTGTTGCCACGGCCGACAAAAATGCCGCTCATGGTCAGGCTGGCGCCGCTCTCGGCCATGATCGCGCGTACGTCGTTGCGGCGCAGCACGTTGCCCTGCATCAGCTGGAAGCTCTGCACGTTGCTGTCACGGCCGGGCGCGATCACCAGCGTGCCAATGTGCAGGCTTTCCGGGTGTTCCGCCTGCAGGCGGTAATGCGTGAGCTGGCTGCCGGCGCCGGCCACCAGTTCGGTAACGGCGTTGGTCAGCACCGGGCCAATGGCGGCGTAGCGTTCAATCAGGGTGGCGCGGCTGTGACGGCCGAGCTGCACGCGCAGACGGGTCTGGCAGTGCGATGGCGCATCATCGGTGGCGAGCAACAGCACTTCCACCGGCGCATCAATCACGGTGTCGTCGGCAATGCTCAATTGCAGGCCGTCGTGCAGCGTGGCGTTGTTCCACCAGGCAAACGGCGTGCGCAGCGTATCGCTGGCGGTTTCGGCGGAGAGCGCACTGCTGCCATCGAAACGGGTGAGGGTGATGTTATCCGGCAGTTGCGACAGCGCTGGCTGATAGTGACCGTTGATCAGCACCAGGCGATGGGTGGCCAGTGGCGCTGGCAGCGGTGCCTCGGTGGCGCGGGCAACACGGGCCAGGTGGCCGGCGGTCAGCACTTGCAGCGAGGTGTATTTCCACTGTTCGGTGCGCTTGTCGGGAAACTCGGTATGTTCCAGCAGCGCCAGCGCATCGCGACGCACCGGCTGCAAGGCATCCTCACGCAGGCCGGCGCGGGCCAGCGCCAGCGCCTGCTGCTTGAGTTGCACGTTGAGCGGTTCCTGGGCGGTGGCGCTCATGCCGAGGCTTCCTCCTCGCCGGTCAGCCAACCGTAGCCGCGTTGTTCCAGCTCCAGTGCCAGCTCTTTGCCGCCGGATTTGAGGATGCGGCCGTTGGCCAGCACGTGCACGTAATCCGGCACGATGTAGTCCAGCAGGCGCTGGTAATGGGTCACCAGCACGATGGCGCGGTCGGGGCTGCGCAACGAGTTCACGCCGCGTGCGACCACCTGCAGTGCGTCGATGTCGAGACCGGAGTCGGTTTCATCCAGCAGCGCCAGCTTCGGTTGCAGCAACAACATCTGCATGATCTCGTTGCGCTTCTTCTCGCCGCCGGAAAAGCCTTCGTTGACGCCGCGCTTGAGAAATTGCGGGTCCAGGTCCACCTGCTTGCAGGTCTCGCGCGCCTGGCGCAGCAGCGTGACTGCATCCCAGGGTTCTTTGCCCTGGGCCTTGCGGGTGGCTTCCAGCGAGGCCTTCAGGAATTCCAGGTTGCTGACGCCGGGAATTTCCACCGGATACTGGAACGCCAGGAACAGGCCGGCGTGGGCGCGTTCTTCCGGTTCCAGTGCGGACAGGTCCTGGCCTTCGAACAGCGCTTCGCCGCCGGTGATGGCATAGCCGTCACGGCCGGACAGCACGTTGGTCAGCGTGCTCTTGCCGGACCCGTTGGGGCCCATGATGGCGTGCACTTCGCCCGGCTTCACGCTCAGGTTCAGGCCTTTGAGAATTTCCTCGCCCGCCACGGTGGCGCGCAGATTCCTGATTTCCAGCATTGGTGTGTAATCCTGTTGCGATCTTCTTTAGCGGGTGGCGATGGGGCGGGGTCAGCCCACCGCGCCCTCGAGACTGACTTCCAGCAGCTTGCCGGCTTCCACCGCGAATTCCATCGGCAGTTCCTTGAACACTTCCTTGCAGAAGCCGTTGACGATCATCGACACGGCTTTTTCCGGGTCGATGCCACGGCTGCGGCACAGGAACAGTTGGTCATCGGACACTTTCGAGGTGGTGGCCTCGTGCTCCACCATCGCCGACGGGTTGCGGCTTTCGATATAGGGGAAGGTGTGCGCGCCGCACTGGTCGCCCAGCAGCAGCGAATCACACTGGGTGAAATTGCGCGCGTTCTCCGCACGCGGGCTGATGCGCACCAGGCCGCGATAGGCATTGCTGCTGCCGCCGGCAGAGATGCCCTTGGAGATGATGGTGCTTTTGGTGTTCTTGCCCAGGTGGATCATCTTGGTGCCGGTGTCCGCCTGCTGCTTGTTGCGGGTCAGCGCCACGGAATAGAACTCGCCGACGGCGTTGTCGCCGCGCAGGATCACACTGGGGTATTTCCAGGTGATGGCCGAGCCGGTCTCCACCTGTGTCCAGGAAATCTTGGCATCGTCGTGGCAGACGCCGCGCTTGGTGACGAAGTTGTAGATGCCGCCCTTGCCTTCGGCGTCGCCGGGGTACCAGTTCTGTACGGTGGAATACTTGATCTGCGCGCCGGGCAGCGCCACCAGCTCGACAACGGCAGCGTGCAACTGGTTTTCGTCGCGCATCGGTGCGGTGCAGCCTTCCAGGTAGCTGACATAGCTGCCTTCATCGGCCACGATCAGGGTGCGCTCGAACTGGCCGGTCTTGGCTTCATTGATACGGAAGTAGGTGGACAGCTCCATCGGGCAGCGCACGCCCTTGGGGATATAGACGAACGAGCCGTCGGAGAACACGGCGGAGTTCAGCGCGGCATAGAAGTTGTCGCCCTGCGGCACAACAGAGCCGAGGTATTTCTTCACCAGCTCCGGGTATTCATGCACGGCCTCCGAGATGGGGCAGAAGATCACGCCGGCTTCCAGCAGCTTGGCGCGGAAGGTGGTGCCCACGGAGACGGAGTCGAACACGGCATCCACGGCGACACCGGCCAGCATCTCCTGTTCATGCAGCGGGATGCCCAGCTTTTCATAGGTGCGCAGCAGTTCGGGGTCGACCTCGTCCAGGCTTTTCGGGCCATCGGCCATGCTTTTCGGGGCCGAGTAGTACGACACCTCGTTGAAATCCAGCGGCGGGTGCTTAATATGCGCCCAGGCCGGCAGGCGCATGGCCTGCCACTTGCGGTAGGCCTCCAGGCGCCACTCCAGCAGCCACTCGGGTTCACCCTTCTTCTGCGAGATGAACCGCACCACGTCCTCATTGAGGCCGGGGGGCAGGGTGTCGGACTCGATGGCGGAGACAAAACCGGCTTCGTAGTCGCTGCGAATCAGCTTGTCCAGTTCCGCTTGGCTGCTCATAGCAATAGACCTGTGTCGTCGGGCCGGGCGCCTTGTGGGCGTCTGGCGAATACCAGAGTAAAACGGTCAGGTATTATACGATAACCGCCGGATGATTGAAAATCGCCACGACGGGGATGCGGGCTGCGCGGGATGGATGTTTGTGGGTGCTCACTCGCCATCCGTGCAGCATCCTTGTTCATCCTGCCCCGGTGAAAGCGCCGCCCCTGGCGCGGCGGCAACGGTATCATATTTAACCCCGGATGCGTATAATCCGCCGGTTCTGGTGCCCCGACCAGGGATGTTGCACCGATTTCGCCCATTCATACGTATATGTACCGACGGAGTTAAGTGTCTGATGGCTGTTGAGCGTACCCTTTCCATCATCAAACCCGATGCTGTGGCCAAGAATGTCATCGGCCAGATCGAATCCCGTTTTGAGAACGCCGGTCTGCGCCTGGTTGCCATGAAAATGGTGCAACTGAGCCGTGAACAGGCCGAAGGCTTCTACGCCGAGCACAAAGAACGCCCCTTCTTCGGTGATCTGGTGGCGTTCATGACCAGCGGTCCGGTCGTGGTGCAGGTGCTGGAAGGCGAGAACGCCGTGGCCCAGAACCGTGACCTGATGGGTGCCACCAACCCGAAAGACGCCGCTGCGGGCACTATCCGCGCCGATTTCGCTCAAAGCATCGACGAAAACGCGGTACACGGTTCTGATTCCGCCACCTCTGCGGCGCGCGAGATCAGCTACTTCTTTAAAGAGGAAGAGCTCTGCGACCGTATTCGCTGAGCCTTCCGGGAGCCGTCATGACTGAACAGGCCAAGGTCAACCTGCTGGGATTCTCCTATGCCGAGATGGAGGCGTTCTGCCTCGATATCGGCGAGAAGAAGTTTCGTGCCCAGCAGTTGCTGAAATGGATTCACCATCACCAGGTGGACGATTTCGAGCAGATGACCGACCTCGGCAAGGCCTTCCGGGCCCGTCTGGCCGAGGTGGCGGAGATTCGTGCACCGATCGTGTTGCAGGAAAACATCTCCCGTGACGGCACGCGCAAATGGGTGTTGCAGGTGGACGGCGGTGGTGCGGTGGAAACCGTGTTCATCCCCGATGGCCGCCGTGGCACCCTTTGTGTGTCCTCGCAAGTCGGTTGTTCGGTGGATTGCAGCTTCTGTTCCACCGGCAAGCAGGGTTTCCAGCGCGACCTGTCCAGCGCGGAAATCATCGGCCAGGTCTGGCTGGCCAGTAAAACCTTCGGCCCGCGCCGCAATCTCGGCGAGCACCCGGTGACCAACGTGGTCATGATGGGCATGGGCGAGCCGTTGCTGAATTATGACAATGTGGTGCGCGCCATGCGCATCATGAAGGACGACCTCGGTTACGGCATTTCCAAACGCCGCATCACGCTCTCCACTTCTGGCGTGGTGCCGATGATCGACCGTCTCAGCCAGGACCTGGACGTGTCCCTGGCGATTTCCCTGCACGCGCCGAACGATGCGCTGCGCGATGTGCTGGTGCCGCTGAACCGCAAATACCCGCTGGAAGAACTGCTGGCCGCCTGCCAGCGCTACAGCGATGGCGTGGAGCACCGGCACAAGTCCATCACCATGGAATACGTGCTGCTCAAGGGCATCAATGACCAGCCCGAGCATGCCCGGCAACTGGTGAAGCTGCTGCGCAACCGCATGCCGATCAAGCTCAACCTGATTCCGTTCAACCCGTTCCCGCATTCCGGCTATGAACGCCCCGCCAAGCCGGACGTGCTGGCGTTCCACAAGTACCTGAATGAGAATGGCCTGATGACCACCATCCGCACCACACGGGGCGACGATATCGACGCCGCCTGCGGGCAACTGGTGGGTGAGGTCATGGACCGGACCCGGCGCGCCGAGCGCTGGCAGCAGACGGTTTTCCTGCGTACCGGCGCAGGGGATGCGCACAACGCACAACAACAGTAGTGACCTGACGCGAGCGTGATGATGACTCACAGGATCCGGCAACAGGTGTCCCGCATCACCCGGGTTGCCCCCCTGATCGCGACAGTGGTGGCCGCCGTGCTGCTGCTCAACGGTTGTGTCGTGGCTCGCAGCGGCCCTGAAATCAAGGTTCATGAAGCGGTGCAGAACCGCGTTGCCGCCGGCATGGAATACCTGCAGTTGGGCAAGCCGGTGGAAGCCCGCCAGCATCTCTCCCGTGCCGTCGATCTGGATGACAACAGCGCCCTGGCCCATAACGCCATGGCGTTGCTGTACAAATACGAAGGCGACCGCGAACGCGAGGAATACCATTACCGCAAGGCGTTGCGCGCCGACAGCAGCTATGCGCCGGCGCGTAATAACTACGGCATCCTGCTGTACCAGAAAGGCGATTATCGTGGCGCCGTGCGCGAGTTCGAGCGTGTTGCCAACGATCCTGGCTACAGTGGCCGTGGCCCGGCGTTCGAGAACCTGGGACGCAGCTATCTGGCGCTGGGCGAGCGCGACAAGGCGATCGAGAACTTCAACCGTTCGCTGCGGCTGGTCAGCGATCCACGTGCCAGCCTGCTGGAACTGGCCGGCATCTATATGGACGAAGGCCGGCCCCGCGTGGCCGGGCGTTACCACGATCAGTACGCGTCGGTGGCCAACCCGCAGACAGCCCAGGGGCTGTGGCTGGGTATTCGCATCGCCGCCGCCAATGGCGACTATGACAAGCAGTCCAGTTATGAACTGGCGTTGCGGGAGTTGTACCCCAATTCATCGGAACTGGAGGCCTGGCGCACCTGGCGCAGCGCGGCCGCCAGCGGGAGTGCAGGATGACAGAGCAGCAGCCCAATCTGCCGGGCGCACGCCTGCGGACAGAGCGCAAGCGACAGAATCTCAGTGAACAGGACGTGTCTGCCCGGCTGCACCTGTCGATGACCTATCTCAAGGCGCTGGAGTCGGATGATTACGAGCGCCTGCCACAGGCGGCGTTCGTGAAAGGCTATGTACGCAACTACGCGCGCCTGCTGGGCCTGCCAGCGGAAGACCTGGTGCGTGATTTCCAGACGCTGGTGCAGGACCGTGGCGACGACAAGCTGGTGTCGCCGGTACATATGGTGATGCGCGAGCGCGGCCCCGGCTGGCTGTGGCCGGCGGTGATCATCGCCGTGGCGGTCGTCATCGGCCTGGGCTGGTGGGGCACGCGCAGCATGGGCCTGCCGGATGAGTTGCCGGGGCTGTCGACACCACAGGCGACATTGCCCGCACCGCCCGGCAGTGTTGATGAAGATGCTGCGCTGCCGGCCCCCCAGCCGCAGGAACCAATGAATGTGGAAGCGCCCAGTGAGGCGTTGCCCGAGGAGAATGATGCGGGTGCCCCGGGCGTTTCTGCGCCGGAAGCGCCGGCGGTGGGCGCGCCGCCTGCCGGGCCGACGGAACTGGCGATGAACGAGCCGCCGCCACTGGACGTACTGCAGGTGTCTTTCGGCGGCAACTGCTGGGTACAGGTGACCGACGCCTCCGGCGAAGAAATCTATCAGGGCCAGCAGCGTTCGGGCGGCCAGCTCGCGCTGGAAGGCGAGGCCCCGTTTCGTGTGACACTGGGCAACGCTGCCGCGGTCACCGTTCTGCAATTCAATGGTGAGACACAGAGTCTGCCAACGGCCGCGCCGGGCCGGGTGATCCGCATTACCGTGCCGTAAGCGCGCCGTAACCGTTTTCTGGAGAGCCCCAAGTGGACATGCAGCCCGAGATTGATATCCAGCGCCGCAAGACGCGGCAGATTATGGTGGGCAAGGTGCCGGTGGGTGGCGATGCACCGATCAGCGTGCAGAGCATGACCAACACCGAGACCTGCGACGTCGAGGCCACCGTAGCGCAGATTCGCCGCCTGGAAGAGGTCGGCGCCGATATCGTGCGCGTGTCCGTGCCGAGCATGGACGCCGCCGAGGCGTTCGGCAGGATTCGCAAGCAGGTGAACGTGCCGCTGGTGGCGGATATCCACTACGACTACAAGATTGCCCTGAAAGTGGCCGACGAAGGCGCCGACTGCCTGCGCATCAACCCCGGCAATATCGGCCGCGAGGACCGTGTGCGCGCGGTGATCCAGTCCGCCCGCGACCACGGCATCCCGATCCGCATCGGCGTCAACGCCGGTTCGCTGGAGAAGGAGCTGCAGCGCAAGTACGGTGAGCCCTGTTCCGATGCGCTGGTGGAGTCCGCCATGCGTCATGCGGACATTCTCACCGGCCACGACTTTCACGATTTCAAGGTCAGCGTCAAAGCCTCCAACGTGTTCATGACCGTGCAGGCCTACCGCAAGCTGTCCGCGCTGATGGAGCAGCCGCTGCACCTGGGCGTGACCGAGGCGGGTGTGTTCCGTTCTGGCACGGTGAAATCATCGGTGGCGCTGGGCATGCTGTTGATGGAAGGCATTGGCGATACCATCCGTATTTCGCTGGCGGCGGACCCGGTCGAGGAAATCCGCGTCGGCTTCGATATCCTCAAGAGCCTCAACCTGCGCAAGAAAGGCGTGAACATCATCGCCTGCCCGAGCTGCTCGCGGCAGAACTTTGATGTGATCTCCACGGTCAACGCGCTGGAAGCACGGCTGGAAGATATCAATGAATCCGTGGACCTGGCGGTGATCGGCTGCCTGGTCAACGGCCCCGGCGAGGCGCGTGAGGTGGATGTCGGCCTCACCGGCGGCACTCCCAACAACCTCTCCTATGTGGATGGCGAGAAGAGCCACCACATCCTCAAAGAGGATTTGGTGGAGGAGCTGGAGCGCATGGTGCGTGAGAAAGTGCGCCGCATGCGGGAAGACGAACAGGCCGGTGTTATTCTACGCAGCCAGCAAAGCTGACTGATCGCGGCCCGGGGCGTGCTGGTAAGACGGCGCGCCCCGGGCCGCCTGTTTTAGCCAGGAGTTTTCGTGAGCAAGAAAGTCACCTCGATCCGGGGCATGAACGACATCCTCCCGGCGCAGACCCCGTTGTGGCAGTACCTGGAGACGCGTGTCGGCCGGGTGCTGGATGCCTATGGCTACAGCGAGATCCGCATGCCGGTGCTGGAGCGTACTGAGCTGTTCAAGCGCTCCATCGGGGAAGTCACCGACATCGTCGAAAAAGAGATGTACACCTTCGATGACCGCAGTGGCGATTCCGTTACCCTGCGTCCGGAAGGCACCGCCGGTTGCGTGCGCGCGGCCGAAGAGCATGGCCTGCTGTACAACCAGACCCAGCGGCTCTGGTATCGCGGCCCGATGTTCCGCTACGAGCGTCCGCAGGCGGGCCGTTACCGTCAGTTTCACCAGATCGGCGTGGAAACCTTTGGCATGACCGGCCCGGACATCGACGCCGAGCTGATCATCATGACCGCGCGCCTGTGGCGCGAACTGGGCCTGGCCGATCAGGTCACGCTGGAATTGAACAGCCTGGGCGACGCCGACGACCGTGCCCGGTATCGCGAGGCGCTGGTGGCTTACCTCAAGGCCCACGAAGACCGGCTGGATGAAGACAGCCGCCGCCGGCTGGAGCGTAACCCATTGCGGGTACTCGACAGCAAGGACGCCGGCACACGCGACGTGCTGGCGGGCGCGCCGCAACTGGCCGATTACCTGGGCGACGAGGCTCGCAGCCACTTCGACGGGCTGTGCGCGCTGCTCCAGGCCAACGGGGTCGCATACACCCTGAACCCGCGTCTGGTACGTGGCCTGGATTATTACGGCAAGACAGTGTTCGAGTGGGTCACCGATGCCCTCGGCGCCCAGGGCACCGTCTGTGCCGGGGGCCGTTACGACGGCCTGGTCGAGCAACTCGGTGGCAAGCCGACCCCGGCCGTGGGCTTCGCTATGGGTATCGAGCGGCTGATTCTGCTGCTGGAACAGCGCCGGCCGGAACTGCGGCCGGATGCCGAACTCTATATTGTCTCGTCGGAGGCCGGTGCGGCCCTGACGCTGGCCGAGCAACTGCGCGATGCGCTGCCGGGCCGCCGGGTGCAGTGCCACTGTGGTGGCGGCAGCTTCAAGAGCCAGATGAAAAAGGCCGACCGCAGCGGCGCCTGGTTTGCGCTGCTGCTGGGCGAGGACGAACTCAACGCCGGGCTGGTCACCGTCAAGCCGCTGCGGCAGGATGGCGAGCAGCAACAGGTGGCGCGCGACGCGCTGGCGCAGACCCTGGCCGGGCTGCTGCCGTAAAACAAGGGAAGGGAGAAGCGGTGAGGGCCGCTTCTGTCGACACAATCGAGGAGAACAACCGGTGTACAACTCTGAAGAAGAACAAGTCGAAGCGCTGCGTGGCTGGTGGGAGAAAAATGGCCGCTCGCTGATCATTTCCGTGGTGATCGCGCTGGCGGTGGTGATCGGCTGGCGGCAGTGGACCGGCAGCCGCACGGCCAACGCCGAAGCCGCCTCCGCCGTGTACGAACAGATGATGGCTGCCCTGGGCAGCGGCAACGAGCCGTCACAACTGGCCGAAGCGGAGAAACATGCCAACACCCTGCGCGAGGAATACCCGCGCAGCGCCTACGCCGGCCACGCCGGACTGACACTGGCCCGCGTGGCCGTGACGCAGGGCGATTACGAGAAAGCCGGTGCGGTACTGAACGACGTGATCAGCGCGGGCCACAATGATGCGCTGGTCTACACCGCGCGGGTGCGTCTGGCCCGGGTGCTGGTGCAGGCCGGTGATACCGACGGCGCGCTCAAGCAACTGGACGGTACGTTCCCGGAAGCCTGGGCGGGCCAAGCGGCCGAAGTGCGTGGTGATGCGCTGCGTCTGGCGGGCCGTGCCGAGGATGCGCGCGGCGCCTACGACAGCGCCATCGAAAACCTGCCCGCCGGCGACAGCGCCCGCGAACGGGTGCGCATGAAACTGGAAGATATCGCCCCGGCGTCCTGAGCCGGGTAATCCTGACCGGCCACCGGGCCGCGCAGAGCAAAGGTGTACGCATTGGTGAACCTGAGGTCGAAACGCAACAGTCTGGCCCTGCTGGCCGCCGCCGCGCTGGCGCTGGCGGGGTGCAGCAGCAACCCGAACGCCATCGAACCGAACCCGCTGCCGGACTTCGAGCGCGAGTTCAAAGTGGAGCGGGCCTGGTCCACTGGCATCGGCGAGGGCATCGACAAGGCCTGGCTGCGGTTGCAGCCGGCGGTGACCCATCGGGCCGTGTACGCTGCCGACCTGGAAGGGCTGGTGGAGGCGCACGAACTGGAGCGCGGCAAGCGCCTGTGGCGCACGCGGACGGATGACCGCATCAGCGGCGGCCTGTACGCCGGCTACGGCAAGGTGGTCTATGGCACCCGCGAAGGCGATGTGGTGGCCCTGTCGGAAGACGACGGCAGCGAACTCTGGCGCATTCGCCTGAGCAGCGAAGTGCTGTCGCCGGCGGCCATGAACGCGTCGCTGGCGGTGGTGCAGACGCTGGACGGCCAGGTGGTGGCGCTGGACAGTGAAACCGGCGAAGAGCGCTGGCGCTTCGACAACCCGGTGCCGATCCTGATCCTGCGTGGCGCGGCGACGCCGACCATCGTCGGGGACCGGGTCTATGTGGCGTTTGCCAACGGCAAGGTAGCCGCCCTGGATATCGAGAACGGCATCCCGGTGTGGGAACGCCGCGTGGCCGAGCCGACCGGACGTTCCGAACTGGAGCGGCTGGTGGATATCAGCAACAACCTGATCGTCGAGGGCGGCGGTGTGTTTTCCGCCACCTTCCAGGGCAGCGTGGCCGTGCTCGACCAGGAGGCCGGCCGGCCCTACTGGACCAAGGACATGTCCACCTCCACCCAGATGGCCAGCGCCCTGGGCAGCCTGTTCGTGGCCGACAGTACCGGCCACGTATGGGCCATCGACCAGCGCACCGGCAACACCCTGTGGAAGCTGGACCTGCTTTATGGCCGCGGCCTGACTGGCGTGGCCGTGCAGCGCGGCCAGGTGGTGGTGGGCGATGCCGAGGGCTATCTGCACTGGATCGACGCTGCCAGCGGCCGGATTACCGCCCGCACCCGACACCATCGGAAGGGATTTGCCGCCGCACCGGTGGTTCGTGATGATGTGCTGTACGTGTATGGCCGGCGTGGCCGGCTGGCGGCCTACGTACTGGAAGATCGCTGACATCACACACCGGCGGCGGCCTTGACCGCCGTCTGTTGTTTAACGAGTGACACCCGCGCAGGCGGGTGTCCTGCTATCTGAGTGACCGAGTCTTAATGAAACCCGTGCTGGCCCTGGTGGGCCGTCCCAACGTGGGCAAGTCCACCCTGTTCAATCGCCTGACCCGCACCCGTGACGCGCTGGTGGCGGACATGCCCGGCCTGACCCGCGACCGTAAATACGGCCTCGGGCGTGGCGCCGACCGCCCCTACGTGGTGATCGACACCGGCGGTATCGGCGAAGGCCTGGAAGGCGTGGCCGAACCGACCACCGAGCAGGCGCGGCTGGCGCTGGCCGAGGCCGATGCCGTGCTGTTCCTGGTCGATGGCCGGGCCGGCCTGACCGTTGCGGACCAGCAACTGGCGCAGCTGATGCGCACCCTGAACAAGCCCGTGCACCTGGTGGTGAACAAGACCGACGGTCTGGACGAAGACTCCGCCATGGCCGAGTTCTACGCCCTGGGCCTGGGCGAAGTACACGCCATTGCCGCTGTGCACGGCCGGGGCGTGCGGCGCATGCTGGAAAACGTGCTGGCGCCATTCCCGTTGCCGCCGGAAGTCGATGCCGAAGAGCAGGCCGCCGATTCCGGCATCAAGGTGGCTGTGCTGGGCCGCCCGAACGTGGGCAAGTCCACCCTGGTGAACCGCCTGCTGGGCGAAGAACGTGTGGTGGTCTACGACATGGCCGGCACCACCCGCGACACCATCGAGATTCCCTACGAGCGCCACGGCAAGCGTTACACGCTGCTGGATACCGCCGGCATCCGCCGGCGCGGCAAGGTGTTCGAGGCGGTGGAAAAATTCTCCGTGATCAAGGCCATGCAGGCGATCGACGACGCCCATGTGGTGGTCATCGTGATCGACGCCCGCGAGGGCCTCACCGAACAGGACCTGCACCTGCTGGGCTATATCATCGAAGCCGGCCGCTCGGTGGTGATGGCGGTGAACAAGTGGGATGGTCTGTCAGTGGAACACCGGGAACAGGTCAAGGCCGAGCTGGGCCGCCGGCTGGAGTTTGCGCCCTGGATGCGCGTTCACACCATTTCCGCGCTGCACGGCACCGGTGTGGGCGACCTGTACCCGCTGATCGAGCGCGCCTGGGCGTCGGCGTTCCCGAAAGTCAGCACCAACAGCCTGACGCAAATGATGGAGGCCATCGTCGCCCGCCATCAGCCACCCATTGTGGGCCGCAACCGCATCAAACTGCGCTACGCGCACATTGGCGGCAGCAACCCGCCGCGCATCATCATCCACGGCAGCAAGGCCGATTCCGTGCCGGCGGGTTATCGGCGTTATCTGGAAAACCGCTTCCGTGAGCAACTGAAACTGGAAGGTACGCCGGTGCGGGTCGAGTTCAAGAGCAGCGAAAACCCCTATGAGGGCAAGAAAAACACCCTCACCGAGCGCCAGATCCGCCGCAAGAAACGCTTGATGAAACACGTGAAACGCTGACACCTTCATCGCGTGGTACGCCAAAAGGCGCTATAGCCGGCCTCTGGCTGAGAGTACACTGCCCCGAAATAATGATTGATCGGGGAGCTCATGCGAAGCCTGTTGCTTGTGCTGGTGATGTCCGCCTCCAGCCAGGGCGCGGTTGCCGCGCTGGACTGGCCGCCGGCCAGTGGACACGACGATGCGGGGGCGTCGGCCTCCGGCATGCCGGTGGTGCTCACCCCCGCGCGCTTGCGCCAGCCGCAGTCGGAAGTGCCGGCAAGCGTTACGGTCATTGATCGCAGCCTGATCGAGGCCAGCGGCGCGCGGGAAATCTACCAGTTGTTCCGTCTGGTGCCGGGCATGGCGGCACTGAAAGTGGACGGTAACGTCCCCACCGTCGCCTATCATGCCACCCAGGCCCGCGATACCCGCCGCATGCTGGTGCTGGTGGACGGCCGCTCGGTGTACCAGCCGGGCCTGTCACGGGTGCTGTGGAACGATATCCCGCTGGAAGTCGAGGACATCGAGCGCATCGAAGTCACCCGCGGCCCCAACGCCGCCGCCTACGGTGCCAACGCCTTTACCGGCATCATCAACATCATCAGCCGCCACCCGGAAGACGTGATCGGCACCACGGTGAGCATCCGTGGCGGCAACAATGGTGTGCGCGATGTGCGCCTGACCGACGGCCGGCGCTGGTCCGATGGCGGCCTGCGGCTGACCGCTGCGCGCCGTGCTGACGAGGGCTATGATGATGACATCCTCTACCTGGGCCGCCCCCTGCGCGATGCCAGGGAAGTGCACACCTTCAACCTGCGGCTGGCCCATCACCTGAACCTGCGCGACACGCTGGAAGTGTTTGCCGGTGGTGCCCGCACCGCGTTGCAGCGGCCGGTGGATTCCGGGTTGCTGACCTTTGTCGACTACACCCGGCTGCCGGAGGAAGACAACCGCTCCGGCTTCCTGCAACTGCGCTGGTCGCGCGAAATATCCGATCAGCACCAGCTGCGTGTGCAGACCTACGCCCAGTACACCCGTGCCGCCCTCTCGCAGAGTGTCTGCACGCTGGACCCGCTGACCGGCCTGCCGGGCCCGGGCGGCGGCGTGTTCTACAGCCGCGAGCTGCGCGACCTCTACAACGCCAATAACCGTGACCTGGACGCCACCCTGGCGGCGTTTCCCTCGGACCCGGCGGTGCTCAACCGTTACAGCACGCTCGCCGGCAGCGGGGCGGCGCCGTTCTGCCATGGGCTCGGACAGCAGGTGGAAGAGCAGCGCGCCGACCTGGAAATCGAGGACACGCTGCAACTGCATCGCCGGGTGCGCCTGGTCACCGGCGCGAACGTGCGCCAGGACCGTGCGGTTTCCCAGGTCTTCCTGCGCGGCACGCACGAAAACAACAGCCAGGCGCTGTTCAGCAACCTGGAGCTGATGCCGCTGGACCCGGTGCGCATCAACCTCGGCGGGTTCTACCAATGGGATGAGATCAACGGCAGTGAATTCAGTCCGCGCGCGGCGCTGATCTGGACTCCGGCGCCAGGCCATGGTGTGCGGCTGGTCTATTCGCGCGCCGTGCGCAGTGTGGACGTCTACGAGGATCAGGCCGACACCAGCATCCGGCCGGAGAAGCTGCCGGCGGACTACCGCGATAACGCCGTGGCGCTGCTCGGCTGGACACAGCCGGAACTGTTCCTGACCCAGCGCAGCGACGGCATGCTGAAATCCGAGCGCATCCGCTCACGTGAACTGGGTTATTTCGGTCGCATGGGGCAATTCGAGATTGATGTACGCTTCTTCAACGAGAGGCTCAGCGATCTGATCAGCCGTCCCGTGAACCCGTTTCAGTTTGAGGCCAGCAATGCCGATAGAGTGGATCATCGGGGTTGGGAAACCCAGCTCGCCTGGTGGCCGCACCGGCGACACCTGCTGCGGCTCACGGCGGCCCGGGTGCTGACCGAAGCGACCACCGGGTTTGAACGCCGTCTGATTGCCCGTAACAGTGGCAGTCTGTTGTGGCGTTACGATTTTGCTGATGGCTGGTTGTTCTCTTCGGCCTACTATCTGGCTAAAGATTACAACGACTACCGCTACGAACAGGCCACCGCACAACTGGCCAAACGTTATCATCTCGGCCCAACGGAACTGGAGCTGCGCGCCATGATTGAACACAACCTCTCGGGTGATCCCGTCGTCTTCGACGAGAACCTCTACCGCGACAACAGCCGATACTGGTTTTCCGTGGCGATAAACTTCTGACAGGCGTCGTCATGAGGCCATGGCGGCCCGCACTGGTTGTCCTGCTACTGTGCCTGGCGGCGCAGGGTGTGGGCGCGGCCGGTGTGAAGCTGGCGGTCACGGGGGCTTCTGACGGTTTCCGGGAACGCTTCAGTGTCGCGCTTGATGAGGAGCTGGGGCAGCTGTCCGGTGACGACATCAGTTGGGTCGAGCCGCGCAAGGCTGATCTCACGCTGGCGCTGGGCGACAACGCCTTCCGCGACGCCCTGACGCTGCGCCGTCCGGTGCTGGGCCTGTTTGTCAGCCGCGACGTGGCGCTGGAAGCCTTCACGGCCGGCTGCGGCTGCAGTGCCTTCTTCAGTGAAACGGATCCGATCCGGCAACTGCGCCTGGCGCGTTTGCTGTTTCCCGGCGCCTACCGCATCGGTGTGCTCACCAGCCCCGGCAGCGCCTGGGTGAGCGGCTTGCTGGGCCCCTATGCCGAAAGCCGCGAGATCACGCTGGTGCACAGTGAAGTCGTGGACAGCAATGCGCTGGCACGGGAGTTGCCTCGCCTGTTGTCGCAGGTGGATGTGTTGCTCGCGGTGAACGACCCGCAGCTTTATACCGCAGGCACGGCGCGGCTGGTCCTGCTGACCAGCTACCGCCAGAACAAGCCTGTCATCGGTCCGGACGAACTGTTCGTGCAGGCCGGCAGCGTTGCCACGACCTTCACCTCCGGTGAAGACATGGTGCTGCAGGCGGCCCGTGCCGTGGCGGACTACAACAACCGTGGCCGGCTGCCGCCGCCGGATTTCGCCACGGCGTTTTCCGTTCAGGTGAACCAGCACGTGGCGCGTTCCTATGGCGTGCCGGTACTCGATGAACAGACTCTGTGGCAGCAACTGGAGGCCGGCGAGTGAAACCCATGCGCTCTCTGCAACAGCAACTCCAGGTGCTGGGCATCCTGCCCGCGCTGATTCTGCTGGTGCTGCTGTTGGGTCTGCTGACCTGGCAACGCTTTGGCGATGCGGCAGCCGAACTCGACGGCAAAGGCCGTTTCATCGTGCGTCATCTGGCGTCCTCGTCCGAATACGGTGTGTTGTCCGGCAACTACGAAGATTTGCGTCAACAGGCGCGGCTGGCACTGCAGGACCCGGAAGTACGCTACGTGCTGTACACCGATACCGATGGCCAGGTGCTGCTTTATCAGGGAACCGACGATGCCGTGACGCAGCCGGAAGAGCGGCAGGAATCACTGCGCACCTACCGGGCCCGCATCTATCGCCAGCCGCTGTTCTTTGCGCCCGAGTTCAGTGATGCGATCCCGGCCCCGCCGGCGCGGCCGGAAGTGATTGGTGAAGTCAGCCTGGGCCTCTCCAACGCGTCTGTGGCGGCCCGCCAGCGGGAAATCCTGCTGGCCAGCCTGGCGCCGGCCGTGGCGGCAGTGATCGTGGCATTGTGGATTGCTGCCCGGCTGGCGCGCACCATCTCGGTGCCGATCAACCGGCTGTCGCGGCTGGTGCGGGTGATCCGTGGTGGCGGTTACCACGTGCGCGGCGCCAGCCCGCTGCAGGGTGAACTGGCCGGCCTGCAGAACGACATCAACGAACTGGCCGCCGCGCTGGAGCGCGCCCGGCGCGAGCAGGATGCGGCCATGGATGAATTGCGCGAGGCGCGTCAGCGGGCCGAAGCCGCCAGCCAGGCCAAGAGCGGGTTCCTGGCGATGATGAGCCACGAACTGCGCACCCCCATGAACGGCGTGCTCGGCATGCTGCAACTGATGGAAACCACAGCGCTCAGCCGCGAACAGCAGGAATACGCCTCGGCGGCGGTGGAATCCACCAACCACCTGCTCGAAGTGATCAACGACATCCTCGATTTTTCCCGTATCGAATCCGGACGCATGGACATTGAGCAGTTGTTCTTCGCTCCGGAAGAACTGGTGCGCAACTGCATCGCCAATTTCCGTTATCTGGCCGAACAGAAAGGGCTGGTACTGGCGCTGGACGGCATCGAATCACTGGCCAACCTGGAAGTGCGCTCCGACCCGACCCGCATGCGCCAGGTGCTCAGTAACCTGGTCGCCAACGCGATCAAGTTCACCGACCAGGGCAGCGTCACGGTGCGCGCCGGGTGCGAGCTGGTGCACGGCAGCAGCCGTGTGGAGCTGTTCCTGTCAGTGAGCGACACCGGCATCGGCATCGCCCGGGACAAGCTCGAGGGCCTGTTCGACGCCTTCTCGCAGGTGGATTCCTCCACCTCACGCCGCTACGGCGGCGCCGGCCTCGGGCTGGCCATCTCCCGGCGCCTGTGCACCATGCTCGGCGGCCGGCTGGAAGTGGACTCGGCGCCGGGGCAGGGCACCTGCTTCACCGCCACCTTCGTCGTCGACAGCCGCCCCCGGGCGCTGGTGCGCGCCGGCAACGGCAGCGAAGAGCGGGTGCTGGAGCTCAAGGGCCGGGTTCTGCTGGTGGAAGACAACGCGGTCAATCGCATGGTGGCGCAGCGCATGCTCAGCGGCACCGGGCTGGATACCGTCACTGCCGAGAACGGCGAACAGGCGCTGGCGCTGCTGGAGCAGGAGGACTTCGACTGCGTGCTGATGGACATCCAGATGCCGGTGCTCGATGGCCTGGAGGCCACCCGGCAACTGCGCAGCCGCGAGCGCAAGACCAGCCGCCGCCGCACACCGGTGATTGCCCTGACCGCCAATGCCCTGTCCGGCGAGCGGGAACGATGCCTGGCGGTCGGCATGGACGATTATCTGGCCAAGCCGTTCCAGCGGCGCAAGCTGCTGTACATGGTGGCCCGTTACCTCCCGGGCAGCCCACTGGCGCTGTAGGGAGCGGCTCGCCTAGCGCGGATCCTGCGTAGGATGAACTGCCAGCACCTCGGATTCCATTTCCCCGTCGGCCAGCCGCGTGCGTAACCGGTCGCCGGATTGCACCGCTGCCACGGAGCGCAGCGCCGTATCCCCCACGAAACTGATGCTGTAGCCGCGCCCCAGCGTTGCCAGCGGGCTGGCGGTATGCAGCCGCTGCCCCAGTTGCGCCAGTTCCCGCTGTGTCTGCTTCAGTTGCCGGGGAGCGGGCAGCACCAGCCGGCGGGCGAGGGCGTCCAGGGTCTGCTGGCGGCGGGCCAGCAGCGCAGAAGGGTTCTGCGCCTGCAGCCGGCGCGACAATTGATGCGCCTGCTGGCCTGCCAGTGCCAGCTGATGGCGCATTTGCCGTTGCAGCCGGGCGTCCAGTTCATCCAGTTGCTGGGCGTGCTGCTCCAGCCGCTCACGCGGGTGGCGCAGCCGGCGGCGCACCGCAGTCAGGCGCTCGGCCTGTTGCAGCAGATGTAACTGCACCTGCCGCGCCAGCCGGCGCTGCGCCACCTTCAGGCGGTCCGTGAACAATGTCAGGTCTGGCCCGACAAGCTCGGCCGCGGCGGAAGGCGTAGGCGCACGCATATCGGCGGCGAAATCGGTCAGGCCGGTATCCACCTCGTGGCCCACCGCCGAGACAACCGGAATGCCGCTGGCGGCCACGTCCCGTGCCAGTTGCTCATCATTGAAGGCCCACAGGTCTTCCAGCGAGCCGCCACCCCGGGCCAGGATCAGCACATCGCACTCCTGGCGCGCATTGGCCAGCGCCAGCGCGGCGCGCAACTGGGCGGGCGCGTCCCGGCCCTGCACGGCGGCGGGGTAGATCAGCACCGGAATCTGCGGGCAGCGGCGTTTGAGCACATGCAGGATGTCGCGGATCACTGCACCGCTGGGCGAGGTGATCACGCCGATCTGGCGCGGCAGCGCCGGCAGCGGGCGCTTGCGGTCGCTCTCGAACAGCCCCTCGGCGCGCAGTTTTTCCTTCAACGCCTCGAACTGCTGGCGCAGGCGGCCTTCACCGGCTTCTTCCATGTGCTCTACCACCAGCTGGAAGCTGCCGCGTGGCACATACAGCGTGATCCGTGCGCGCACCAGCACCTGCTGGCCATTGCGGGGCGTGAACCGCAACATCTGGTTGCGATTGCGGAACATGGCCGCCGTTACCTGAGCGCGGTCATCCTTGAGACTGAAGTACAGGTGGCCGGACGCCGGGCGCGACAGATTGGACAGCTCCGCCTCCAGCCAGATCAGCGGAAAACTGCCTTCCAGCAGGCCCTGGGCCTCCAGATTCAGGCGGCTGACGGTGTAGACACGCCGTTCCGCCGTGGGGTGGCCAGCGAGGATATCGGGGTCAATGCTCATGGCGGCAAAGTCTACCTGCTTCCGGCACGGCGCGCGCGGACAGTGGATTGACATTTACCCGCAACCCGCCAACCCCTATAATTGTCCGCTTAATTTTCGCCCACTAGCTACGGTGCCTTATGCTCAGAATTGTGCAAGAAGCACTGACATTCGACGACGTTCTTCTGGTACCCGCCTACTCCGAAGTGCTGCCCAAGGATGTCTGTCTCAAGACCCGCCTGACCCGCGAGATCAGCCTCAACATCCCGCTGGTGTCCGCCGCCATGGATACCGTCACCGAACACCGCCTGGCCATCGGCATGGCCCAGGAAGGCGGCATCGGCATCTTGCACAAGAACATGGAAGTGGAAGACCAGGCGCGCCATGTGCGCATGGTGAAAAAGTATGAGAGCGGTGTGGTGAAAGACCCGATCACAGTGAGTTCGGACACCACTGTGGCCGAGCTGCTGCGCATCACCGAGTCGCACAACATTTCCGGCGTGCCGGTGGTGGAAGGCGACAACGTCGTCGGTATCGTCACCAGCCGTGACACCCGGTTCGTGACCGAATACAACCAGCCGGTGGCGGCCGTGATGACCGGCAAGGACCGCCTGGTGACCGTGCGCGAAGGCGCCAGCGCCGACGAAGTACAGCAACTGCTGCACCGTCATCGCATCGAAAAAGTCCTGGTGGTCAACGAAGCCGGCGCCCTGCGCGGCCTGATCACCGTGAAGGACATCGAAAAGGCCACCAACTATCCGAATGCCTGCAAGGATTCCCAGGGCCGTCTGCGTGTGGGCGCGGCCGTAGGCACCGGTGCTGACAGCGAAGCGCGTGTCGAAGCACTGGTGGATGCCGGCGTGGACGTGATCGTGGTGGATACCGCCCACGGCCATTCCCGTGGCGTGATCGAACGCGTGGCCTGGATCAAGAAACACTTCCCGCACATTCAGGTGGTTGGCGGCAACATCGCCACAGCTGCTGCGGCCGTGGCACTCGTGGAAGCCGGCGCTGACGCGGTGAAAGTCGGCATCGGCCCCGGTTCCATCTGCACCACCCGCATCGTCGCCGGTATCGGCGTGCCGCAGATCACGGCCGTTTCCGAAGTGGCCGACGCGCTGGCGAAATATGATGTGCCGCTGATTTCCGACGGGGGTATCCGCTTCTCCGGCGACGTCTCTAAAGCCGTTGCCGCCGGTGCAAGCTGCATCATGATCGGCTCACTGCTGGCCGGCACCGAAGAGGCGCCGGGTGAAGTGGAACTGTTCCAGGGCGGTTACTACAAGGCCTACCGTGGCATGGGCTCGCTCGGCGCCATGTCCGGCAAATCCAACTCCAGCGACCGCTACTTCCAGGATGCGGCCGCCGGCGTGGAAAAACTGGTACCGGAAGGCATCGAAGGCCGTGTGCCCTACAAAGGCCCGATGACCAACATCGTGCACCAGCTGATGGGCGGCCTGCGGGCGTCCATGGGCTACACCGGTTGCCGTGACATCGACGAAATGCGCACCAAACCGCAGTTCGTGAAGATTACCGGCGCCGGCATGAAGGAATCCCACGTCCATGACGTGACCATCACCAAGGAAGCACCGAACTACCCGGTGGGGTGAAACAGTACATAGCCCCTGGCAGGTCGAAGGCAAAATCGGTCGGGCTGGCTCCGGCCGTTTTTGCTTTCTGATCCACGGTAAACAAGCCATTGAACGCGCCCGGCCAACGCCGGGCACCCGAGATGAACACGACGCCTGTCGTCGCAGCGGATTGCAGACCATGAAAGACATTCATTCCCAGCGCATCCTGATTCTGGATTTCGGCTCGCAGTACACCCAACTGATCGCCCGCCGCGTGCGCGAGATCGGCGTCTATTGCGAAATCCGGGCCTTCGATATGGATGACGCGGAAATCCGCGCCTTCGACCCGGCCGGCGTGATTCTTTCCGGTGGCCCGGAAACCGTGACCATGACCGAAACCCCGCGCGCCCCGCAGCGCGTGTTCGAACTCGGCGTGCCGGTGCTGGGCATCTGCTACGGCATGCAGACCATGGCCTCGCAACTCGGTGGCGCTGTCATCAACGGCGAAAAACACGAATTCGGCTACGCCCGCGTCGAAAAACGCGAGCCCAACAGCCTGCTCGACGGCATCGTCGATCACGAAGAGGACGCCCGCAATTTCCTCGACGTCTGGATGAGCCACGGCGACCGCGTCGACGGCGTGCCCGGTGGCTTCGTCATTGCGGCCAGCACCGACTCCTGCCCGATCGCCGCCATGGCCGACGACGAACGCCGCTTCTACGGCGTGCAATTCCACCCGGAAGTGACTCACACGCTTCAGGGCGGCCGCCTGCTGGAGCGCTTCGTGCGCGATATCTGCCAGTGCGAAAAACTCTGGACCCCGGACAACATCATCGAAGATGCCATCGCCCAGATTCGCGAACTGGTGCGCGATGAAGAAGTGATCCTCGGCCTCTCCGGTGGTGTTGATTCCTCCGTCGTCGCCGCGCTGCTGCACAAGGCCATCGGCGAACAGCTCACCTGCGTGTTCGTGGATAACGGCCTGCTGCGTCACCGCGAAGGCGACCAGGTGATGGAAATGTTCGCCGAGAACATGGGCGTCAAAGTCATTCGCGTCGATGCCGAAGACATTTTCCTGAGCAAACTCGCAGGCGTGAGCGACCCGGAGCAGAAACGCAAGATCATCGGCAACACCTTCATCGATATCTTCGATGCCGAAGCCGCCAAGCTGGCAAACGCCCACTGGCTGGCCCAGGGCACCATCTACCCGGACGTGATCGAATCCGCCGCCAGCAAAACCGGCAAGGCACACGTGATCAAATCCCACCACAACGTGGGCGGCCTGCCCGAGCACATGAAACTCAAACTGGTCGAGCCCCTGCGCGAACTGTTCAAGGACGAAGTGCGCAAAATCGGCCTGGAACTGGGCCTGCCCTACGACATGGTCTACCGCCATCCTTTCCCTGGCCCCGGCCTGGGCGTGCGCATCCTCGGCGAAGTGAAAAAGGAATACGCCGACACCCTGCGCCTGGCGGACGATATCTTCATCACCGAACTGCATGCCGCCGGCCTGTATCACAAGACCAGTCAGGCATTTACCGTGTTCCTGCCAGTGAAGTCGGTGGGCGTGGTGGGCGATGCCCGTCGGTATGAATATGTGGTGGCGTTGCGTGCGGTGGAAACCATCGACTTCATGACGGCGCGTTGGGCGCATTTGCCGTATGAGTTTCTGGAGAAGGTGTCGAGCCGGATTATCAATGAAATTCCGGGGATCAGCCGGGTGACGTACGATGTGTCGTCGAAGCCGCCGGCGACGATTGAGTGGGAGTGACGGGCACTGGCTGGCAATGTCTAGCAACGGCAGGCATTTCGGCTGAGGGTAAAAGAACTTTCCGCTAAGCGATAGACTGTATGTAAACACAGTATTGCAAGGACGCGGAACATGCCTCATGTGGCGGCCAGGACGGCCAGCCGGGATCGGGATACTGGTCGTTACCAGAGCCACCGACCCGAGCAAACCCTTCTCTATCAGATCGTTGACGAGTATTACCCGGCATTCGCTGCGCTTATGGCAGAGCAGGGAAAGGAATTGCCGGGCTATGTGCAACGGGAATTTGAAGAATTTCTCCAATGCGGGCGGCTGGAGCATGGCTTTCTACGGGTTCGCTGCGAGTCTTGCCACGCCGAGCACCTGGTCGCTTTCAGCTGTAAGCGTCGCGGTTTCTGCCCGAGCTGTGGGGCGCGGCGGATGGCCGAAAGTGCCGCCTTGCTGGTTGATGAAGTACTGCCTGAACAACCCATGCGTCAGTGGGTGTTGAGCTTCCCGTTTCAGCTGCGTTTCCTGTTTGCCAGCCGGCCCGAGATCATGGGGTGGGTGCTGGGCATCGTTTACCGCGTCATTGCCACGCACCTGGTCAAGAAAGCGGGCCATACCCACCAAGTGGCCAAGACGGGCGCGGTCACCCTGATCCAGCGTTTTGGATCGGCGCTCAATCTGAATGTTCACTTCCACATGCTGTTTCTCGACGGTGTGTATGTCGAGCAATCCCACGGCTCAGCGCGTTTCCGCTGGGTCAAGGCGCCGACCAGCCCAGAGCTCACCCAGCTGACGCACACCATCGCCCACCGGGTGGGTCGCTATCTGGAACGGCAAGGCCTGCTGGAACGGGATGTCGAAAACAGCTATCTGGCCTCGGATGCGGTGGATGACGACCCGATGACACCCCTGCTGGGGCACTCGATCACTTACCGTATCGCTGTCGGTTCACAGGCGGGGCGAAAGGTGTTCACTTTGCAAACTCTGCCGACCAGTGGTGATCCGTTCGGTGACGGGATTGGCAAGGTAGCCGGGTCCAGCCTGCACGCCGGCGTGGCGGCCAGGGCCGATGAACGCAAGAAGCTCGAACGGCTGTGCCGGTACATCAGCCGCCCGGCGGTATCCGAGAAGCGGCTGTCGTTAACACGAGGCGGCAACGTGCGCTACCAGCTCAAGACGCCGTACCGGGACGGCACCACGCACGTCATTTTCGAACCATTGGATTTCATTGCAAGGCTGGCCGCCCTGGTACCGAAGCCCAGAGTCAACCTAACCCGCTTCCACGGGGTGTTCGCACCCAACAGTCGGCACCGGGCGTTGGTCACGCCGGCAAAACGGGGCAGGGGCAACAAGGTCAGGGTGGCTGATGAACCGGCAACACCAGCACAACGGCGAGCGTCGATGACATGGGCGCAACGGCTCAAGCGTGTTTTCAATATCGACATCGAGACCTGCAGCGGCTGCGGCGGCGCCATGAAAGTCATCGCCTGCATTGAAGACCCTATAGTGATCAAGCAGATCCTTGATCACCTGAAGCACAAAGCCGAAACCAGCGGGACCAGGGCGTTACCCGAAAGCCGGGCGCCACCGGCTGAGCTGCTCCTGGGTCTGTTTGACTGACGAGCCTGAAGGCCAACGATACCAATCAAAATGCTGCGTTCACAGCGCCGCGGCAGGGATCCGCCGTGCTGGTTGTCGGAAAAGGAGCCGCTAGTGGGAAAGAGGAGGGTAAATTTTCAGCGTTGCTGGCTCCCCGTCAGCCGGATTGGGTTGCATCGCAGGGGTGTCGAAAGAGTCAACTGCGGTCCAAAGCTGTTGGACTTGGGTGAAAAGGGCGTTTATTCTTCCTATACGTTGTCGGCAGCGGGCCAAAAAGGAATACGTCCATGCCCATCGAGGTGAAACCGGCTGTGAGCGCGGGTTCAAGCATATAGCCCGACAGGCGCGTATCCTTGCCGATCACGACACGATGGCGGTGGTCACCGCGACGAAAGACACGGCCAGCCGCCATGCCGACGCGCAAGGCGGTTTCCGCCGTCATCGCGCCTTCGTTGGCTTTGCCACGAATACCGTCTGTGCCGAAATATTTGCGCACCATAAGGTCGATTATCCTGTCGTCGGGTCGCCCTCAAAGGGGACATGCCTGCTGAACCGCGAATATAGAGAAATATCCCGAATGTGCAGTTAACGAATTCTTGCGGTTTCTTTCAGCGCCGCCAATACCGCCAGCCCGTCGCGCAAGGGGCGCGGCTCGTGTGTGCGGATGAAGTCAGCTCCACCTGCGGCGGCGGCAAGCTCTGCAGCGAGTGTCGCGGCCCCGACATCCCCCGGACCACGGCCTGTGAGCGCGCGCAGAAAGGATTTGCGCGAAACAGACAGAAGCACCGGCAAATCGAAGCGCAGCCGCAATTCATCGAACCGCGCCAGCACCGAGAGCGAGGTTTCGGGAGCAGCCCCCAGAAAAAACCCCATGCCGGGATCAAGGACAAGGCGGTTGCGTTTGATACCGGCACCCGTCAGCGCCGCGATGCGCGCGTCAAAGAACGCCGCAATGTGATCCATGATGTCGCCAGCGGGTGCCTCGCGCCGATCTGCCTGCCCGTCTTGCACCGAATGCATAACGACGAGTTTGGCAGATGATTTCGCCAATTGCGGATAGAACGCAGCGTCTGGAAAACCGCGAATATCATTGAGATAGGCCACACCACGCGACAAGGCATAGGCTTGCGTCGCGGGTTGATAACTGTCGAGCGAGACGGGAATGCCATCTGCCTTGAGCGCGTCCAGCACCGGCGCGATACGCGCGATTTCTGTGTCGGACGAAACAGGCGCGGCGTCGGGATTGCTGGATGCCGGACCGAGGTCGATCACATCTGCCCCCTCGGCCATCAGCTTACGCGCCTGCGCAATGGCTGCGTCTGGCGCCAGATACCGGCCTCCATCGGAGAAACTGTCCGAGGTTATGTTGACGATGCCGAAAATGATGAGCGATTTATTCATGGGGGCTTCTATAATAATAATAATCGAGCATGAGTCTCATACGGATGCTCGGGTCGAAAGGGAATCCCCAGGCGAGTAACCTGTTTGCGGTGATCCATTAGCTGCAGGAGCAGAAGAGCATACATCTGGAAGCAAAGCCAGGAAAGCGGCCTATGGAGCTGTGCGGCAGCGCTCAGTAGGCAATTTTTCAAAATATTGTTAAGCCTTTTCTGAGCATGGTATTTTTCATGGTATTACCAATTAGCAGGAAAATAAGCCATTGAATATAAAAGATAAAAATGTCTTGTTTACAATAGAGTGGGAATAATTACCCACTCTGCCACATGACGTGATCGAATTTAGTGAAATCGCCGTACCTATGATCGTTTTTTTTGTATTATGATCGTTCTTTGAGCGCCGGCGGCCCTAATCAGCGTTTCTGAAAGGGCCTGCCCCTCCCGGAGAGCGAGTTCATGAGCGACCTGCCTGTAGATGCCCTCGGTGCGGCCTGGTTGGCCAGTACCTATAAAATTGCCCCGGTTGCCCCGCTGCTAGTGCTCAGCCAGGCAGGGAAGCGGCGCGCGACGGAGATTTCGGATGGGCGCCGGCTTGAGACCTACCCGGAGGTCATGCGGCCGGCGGCCACGCTGGCCGCGCATCTGCAATTTCATCTGCGTTATGAAGTGGTCCACCTGGAGTTCCTGGCACGCCTTTTCGGGCAGGCAGGGCCGCAACCCGTGCAAACGTGGGTGGAGAGTGAACCCACCGGCCAGTATGCCCGCAGGGCGGCTTTCCTCTATGAGTGGTTGACGGGAGACCTGTTGCAGGTGCCTGAACGTCTGGCGGGCGGCTATGTAGATGCCATTGATCCTGACAAGCAGGTGGCGGCCTCGGCGGATCAGATCGTCAAGGTCAGGCGCTGGCGCATCAATGACAACCTGCCGGGGACCCGGCACTTCTGTCCGATGGTGGCCAGGTCGGAAGGGGTTGATCAGGCGATGTCTCTGGATGTCGGTCAATTGCTGCTGGGCTTGAGGGAAGAATTCGGCGAAGACCTGCTGCTGCGCGCCGCTGCCTGGATGACGCTGCGGGAAAGCAAGGCCAGTTTCGCGATTGAAGGTGAAGGGAGTCAGGCAACCCGTATTCAGCGATTTGCCGACGTCATGGCACGGCGCACCGGGCAGGGGGCGTCCCCGCTGGCCGAGGCTGAACTGGCGGATCTTCAGCAGCAGATATTGGGCAAGACAACACTGACGCGGTTTGGTATCCGCCAGTCCCCGGTGTTTGTGGGCGAGACATCTGCCTATCAGGAAGTCGTGCATTATGTGGCGCCAGTGGCCGGCGACGTGCCGGAGATGATGGCGGGGTTGCGTACCTTTCTTGCAAAAACACAAGGGCAGTCTTCCGTCATGCGTAGCGCGGTGGCGGCCTTTGGTTTTGTTTACATTCATCCGCTGGCAGACGGTAACGGGCGCCTGCACCGTTTTCTGATCAACGATGTGCTGCGACGAGACGGCGTGGTCTCCGAGCCGATTATTCTGCCCGTATCGGCAGTGATTTCGGCGGACAGTAGTGAGCGACGCGCCTACGACAGGATTCTGGACACGGTATCGCAGCCGCTGATGGAAGCCGTGCGTGATCATGTGTCGTTCTCGCCGTTGCATACCACTTATGCGGATGGCGTTGTCTCAAACCTGGCGTTTGATGGTGAGCTACTCGCGCGACCAGCCTGGCGTTATCCCGATCTGGGCAGACATGTCGAGTACCTCGCTGCGATTCTGACGCGCACTGTCTCGGAACAGATGCGGGCCGAGTCACGTTACCTGCGCCGGCAGGCCAGGGCGCGTGCTGCGCTGAAAGAAGTGGTGGAAATGCCTGATGTGCAGGCAGACAGAGTGTTGCGTTCCATTGAGCAGAACGACGGCTCACTGAGTAATGTGCTGCGAAAGGAGATGTCGGTGCTGGACGAGGCGGGCATCTGGGAGGCCGTTGTGGATGCGGTGAGGCATGCCTGGCTGCTGGAAAAAGAGGGCGACACGCTTGTGGCTGCCCTCTATGGCCCGGAGCGCTCGGGCCATAGATGACGTGCTTCTGGATAAACTCTCAGCGAGAGCCACCCTGCAACTTATCCTCAGTGCGTGTCTCAAAATCCGCCGCACTATGCCGCTCATGCAACTGACTCGACGGCTTGCCCGTCACCCGGTTCACCTTCCTGCCCCGCACCACCGCCGGCCGCTTCAGAATCGCGTCGGACCAGCGGAGCACATTCTTGTATTCATGCACTGACAAAAACTCCGCCGCCTCATACAGCCAGCCCTGCACCAGCCCGCCATACCAGGGGAATACGGCGATATCGGCAATGGTATAGTCATCCCCGGCCAGGTATTCACTCTCCGCCAGCCGCCGATCCAGCACATCCAGTTGCCGCTTGGTTTCCATGGCGAAGCGGTCAATCGCATATTCGATTTTCATCGGCGCGTAGGCATAAAAGTGCCCGAAGCCGCCGCCGAGGTAAGGCGCACTGCCCATCTGCCAGAACAGCCACGACAGGCATTCGGCTCGCTTCGCAGGCTCGGTCGGCAGAAATTCACCAAATTTTTCCGCCAGGTACATCAGGATCGCGCCGGACTCGAAAATCCGGATCGGCGCCGGCCCGGAGCGGTCCAGCAAGGCCGGGATCTTCGAGTTGGGGTTCACGTCCACAAAGCCGCTGCCGAACTGGTCGCCCTGGTCGATGCGGATCAGCCAGGCGTCGTATTCCGCATCCTGATGGCCAAGCTCCAGCAGTTCCTCGAACAGGATAGTGACTTTCTGGCCGTTTGGTGTGGCCAGGGAGTAAAGCTGAAACGGGTGCTCACCCACCGGCAGTGGCTTGTCGTGGGTGGGGCCGGCGATGGGGCGGTTGATGCTCGCGAAGCGGCCGCCGCTTTCTTTTTGCCAGGTCCAGACGCTCGGTGGGGTGTACTCGTGCTGATCGGTCATGCCTTGTCTCCGGTGTGGCGCACTGACGGGGAGGGGCTGTCGTGGTCGGTGCAACCCGCCTCCACGATGACAGCGGCCCAGTGTACAAGGTTCGAGGGGGGACGGGTCAGCCACGGCTTACGGCGTCTGGCGGCAATGGCTGACGGGCGCGGGGGTATCGAGCCTATGCCGTGTGCGGATCAGCGGCGGCAGACTGGCAGGTTCATGCTTTGCAGGGACGATACGCCGATGCCGCATTCCCCATGTGCCTACACACATCTTGAGATTGCTGTCGAAAGGACTAAACTAACCGAACTTAGTCTATTTGGTGGCGCCATTATGGAAACCGTCAATATCCACGAAGCCAAGACCCATCTTTCCCGCCTGGTGGACCAGGCCGCCCGGGGAGAGCCGTTCATCATTGCCAAGGCCGGCCGGCCGTTGGTGCGGGTCACCGCGCTGGATTCGCCGTTGCCGCGCGAGCAGCGGCGGTTGGGCTTTATGGCCGGGCATATCCGGGTGCCGGATGATTTCGACCGGATGGGGGCGGAGGTGCTGCAGGCGGATTTTGAGGGCGAGGCGTGAAGCTGCTGCTGGATACGCACTTGCTGTTGTGGGCGGCAGGCCTGCCGGAGCGGCTTTCGGAACAGGCGCGCGCGTTGCTGGGCGATCCTGACAACACCTTGCTGTTTTCGGCGGCCAGCCTGTGGGAGATCAGCATCAAGCACGGCCTGGGGCGGGCGGATTTCAGTGTCGACCCGCGCCTGTTGCGGCGCGGGTTGCTGGACAATGGCTATGAAGAGCTGCCGGTCACCGGCCTGCATGCAGTGTCGGTGGCAGCGCTGCCGCCGTTACACCGTGATCCGTTCGACCGCATGCTGGTGGCGCAGGCGAGCGCCGAGGGGGTGCTGCTGCTGACCAGCGACAGCCAGGTGGCCGCGTACCCCGGTCCGGTACGGCGGGTGTGAACCGCTCAGGAAAACAGTAACGTCCTGTGCGCGGAGACGCCGGCCTGGGTGCCGTCGCCCACCGACAGCGCCACATTGCCGGCGCCGCGCGCGGCATCACCGCACGCAAACACCCCCGGTACACTGGTGGCCTTGAGGGCATCAACCTGAATAAACGGTCCGAGCGGGCCTGCTTCCATGGCGCAGCCGAGCTGTTCGCCCAGCGGGCTGGCCGGGCGTGTGCGGCAGGCCGTGAACAGGCCGTCCTGCGGTAACTGGCGCCCGTCGGACAATAAGACGGTGGCGGTATCAATGATCCGTGTCACGGCCGCAGTTTCGATCACCACGCCGCGCGCCTGCAAGTCAGCGCGCTGGGCATCATCCGGTGCAAAGGTCCCGTTGGTGAACAGCGTGACGCTGCCCCAGTCCGGCAGCATCTGCGCCTGATGCAGGCTGTGTGCGCCCGTGGCCAACACACCGATGCGGCCCTGGTTCAGTTCGTAGCCGTGGCAGTAGGGGCAGTGAAAGACGCTCTTGCCCCAGCGTTCGGCGATGCCGGGCAGTGTCGGCATTTCGTCGATCACGCCCGGTGCCAGCACCAGCAGGCTGCCCGAGACGGTGGCCTGGTCCTCGGTGGTGACGAGAAAGCGGGAATCCTGTTGGCGGGCATCGTGTGCAGTGGTGGTGCGCCACTGCACGGTTGGATACGCCAGCAACTGTTCGCGCGCACGCTCAGCGATGGCGGCGGGGGATGCGCCATCCTGGGTCAGGAAGCCGTGCGAAGTGGCGGCGAAACGATTGCGGCGCTGGCCGGCGTCGAGCACCAGCACGCGACGGCGTGCGCGCGCCAGTTGCAGGGCGGCGGCCATGCCGGCGTAGCTGCCGCCGACGACGATCACATCAAACTCGGCCTTGTGGGTCATCTTGATGATCTCCGGGAGCATTGATCCAGTCGCCGGCTGAAATCCGCCGCCAGTTCGGCAAGTGTCACGCTGCCGAGGCGTTTCACCAGTAGCGCTTCGGCGTCGTTGAAGGCGTCATCCAAGGCGCCGTTGACGGTCTGTTCGACCAGGCAGGCGGGGTTCGTCGTGCGATGACCCATGGCGAACACAGGCGGCGCGCCGACGGCTCGGTAGATATCCAGCAGCGAGACCTTGCTCAGTTCACAGCACAGTTGCCAGCCACCACCGTGGCCTTTCACCGAGCACACATAACCCTGTTCGCGCAGCCCGGCGAGGGTGCGTCGGATCACCACGGCGTTGGTGTGCAGGCAGGCCGCCAGCTGGTCCGAGGTCATCGGCGCATCGTGGTGGGCCATGTGCAGCAGCACGTGCAGGACGGAAGAAAGCTTGCTGTCTCTATTCATGTAACAGATGGTGATACGAAAGAGGCCGGCTGTCAACGAAGGCGGGTTGCGGTGCGGCGGGCACAGGCCCGCCGCACCAGTATCAGAGGTTTTTTTCCAGACGCCGCACGCGGAATGCAGCGATGATCTGCAGGGCCCCATATACCATGGCGATGGCGCCGATCCAGAGGGTCGTGACCACCAGCCCTGCCACCGGGCTGGCGATGAACAGCGCCCCCAGCAGTATGGCCAGCAGCCCGCTGAGTGCGATCAGCCATTCACCGCGAATGGCCTTGCGCACACGCACGGCGAACACGATCCGGAACACGCCGCCGATGATCAGCCAGGCGGCCAGGAACAGGATCAGCACTTCTGCCGTGGCGGCCGGGTTGATCAGTGTCAGCACGCCGAACAGCAGTGAGGCCACCGCGTACAGCAGCAGCCAGCCGCGCGACAGGCTGCTGTCGCGATCGAACAGCGCGGCAACACTGATTACCCCTTCGGCCAGCGCCATGATGCCGAATGCCCAGGCCAGCGCCACGCCGGCGGTGAGCGGGTTGATCAGCGCCATGACGCCGAAGATCGCGGCGATCACGCCGTACAGCAGCAGAATCCACCAGCTTCGATGCAGATATCCGGTCATTGCCATCCTGGCTCTCCTCATGATGTCCGGTAAAAACATGTCGGAAAATGTGCAGGAAAACCATCGCTCGCCCGGCGCGCCCTGTGCAAGCGCATTGTGGTGTCGTGAGTGTAAACATTGATGCGGATCAGGCCGCAGCCGGTGATGTGTTTCAGGGCATTGCCGATTGGCGCAAAAGGGTCGCCATCCCATGGCGGACAAGTGATACTGGCGTTCCTTGTTGACAGCAGTAGTGCACAGCCGCCCCACACGGGGGCGCGTTAGTGCCTTGTCAGGAAGCTCATGAATATAACCGGACAAACCGCTGCGGAAATCTTCGACAGCGTGCGACAACTGGTGCATGCCGGCTGTCTGCCACCCGGCGAAGCCTTGCCGCCTGTGCGGCAACTGGCGTCAGTGCTGGGCGTGAATCGCAACACAGTGGCCTCGGCGTATCGCCGGTTGGTGGCCGCCGGCGTGGCGGTGACGCGTGGGCGTCACGGCACGCTGATCCGTTCTTCTCCACAACTCCCTGAGCATGAAAGGCGCATTCATGATGCCCTGGTGCACGATCTTGGCAGCGGCAACCCGGCGGTGCAGTGGCTGCCGGACCCGATTGATGCACTGGCCAGCGCCGGCTACCGTCCGGTGCTGTACGGTGACGCCGCCATCGCGCCGGTGCTGGCCCAGCAGGGCAGGGCGTGGTTCGACGCGGACAGTCCCGGTGATTATCAGGTGCAGCTCACCCACGGTGCGGTCGATGCCCTGGAACGTCTGCTGGGAAGCGGGCTGACAGCGGGGGATCGCGTGGCGATTGAAGAGCCCTGCTATCTCAGTGGCCTGCGTACCGTGCTGGCGCTGGCACTGGAGCCGGTCGGGGTGGCAGTGGATGCCTTCGGCATGCAGCCGGCGGCATTGCAGCAGGCGCTGGAGGCCGGCGCCCAGGCGGTAGTCATCACGCCGCGCGCGCATAATCCCACCGGGGCAAGCCTGTCCGGGGAACGGGCTGCTGCGCTGCGTCAGGTCCTGAAACGCTTTCCGCATGTCCTGGTGATCGAAGACGATCATTTCGCGTTGCTGGCGCAGGCGCGGTATTACCCGGTGATTCCCGCACGCATGCCGCGCTGGGCGCGTATCCGGTCGGTTTCCAAGGCGTTGGGGCCGGATCTGCGTCTGGCGATCGTGGCCAGTGATCCGGACACTGCGCAACAGTTGTCCCTGCGGCTGGTGCGCGGCAACACCTGGGTCAGCCACCTGTTGCAGCAGACGGTGGCGGCGTGTCTGGCATCGCCTGCGGTGTTGCAACAGGTGCAGGCGGCGGGTGCGGATTACGCCAGCCGGCGTGCGGCGCTGGTTGCAGCGTTGTCCCGGCGCGGTCTGTTGCCCTGGTTGCCGTCTGAAGGGCTGAACCTCTGGTTGCCGGTGCCGGTGGCTTCGCAGCCGCTGGCGGAGCGGTTATTGCGGCGTGGCTGGTGGGTCAGGGCGGGCGAGGTGTTTGCCTTGCAGCAACCGATGCAGGCGCTGCGCATCACCATTGCCACTCTGGCGGCGCGGGATGCCGAGCGGCTGGCGGAGGATATTGTTGCGTTGATTGAAGACGCCGGCTGATCAACGCGCCAGCCACTGCAGCACCCCCTGGGCGGCGCGATGGCCGCTGGCAAAACAGCCGGTCAGCAGATAGCCCCCGGTGGGGGCGTCCCAGTCGAGCATTTCTCCGGCGCAGAAGACGCCGGGCAGATCGCGCAGCATCAGATGGCTGTCCAGTGCCTGCGGCGATACACCGCCGGCGCTGCTGATGGCCTCGTCGATCGGGCGCGGCCGTACCAGGGTCAGCGGCAGGGCCTGCAGCATCTCGGCCAGCCGCACGGGATCGTGCCGGTCGGCCGGTGTGGTCAGTTCGTGCAGCAGGGCGGCGCGCACGCCGCTGAGGCGCAATCGCTTGCGCAGATGCGCTGACAGGGTTTGCGAGCCGCGCGGTGCCTGCAGGGCAGCGAGAATGGTCGCCGGCGTAAAGTGCGGCAACAGGTTCAGTTGCAGCGTGGCCGCGCCATGCCGGTCGATATGCTCGCGCAGGCGGGCGGACAGTGCATAGATAAGGCTGCCTTCCACGCCATGTTCGGTAATGACGAACTCCCCTTCCCGGGCGGCGTCGCCCGGCAGTGCCAGGCGCACATTCTTGACAGGGGCGCCGGCAAATTTCTCCGTCAGCAGGCGGCTCCAGCCAGCGACCTCAAAGCCACAATTGGCGGCCCGCAGCGGCGCTACCGTGACGCCTCGTTCTGCCAGCAGGGCCTGCCAGTGGCCATCGGAGCCGAGCCGGGGCCAGCTTGCACCGCCCAGGGCAAGCACGGTGGCGCGGGCCGGTACACTCAGTTCGCCGGCAGGGCCGCGCAGACGCAATGCGCCGTCGGGGTGCCAGCCCTGCCAGCGATGCCGGGTATGCAACGTGACACCCAGCGCGCGCAGACGGCGCAGCCAGGCGCGCAGCAGCGGTGCGGCTTTCATGTCGGTGGGGAAGACGCGTCCGGAGGTGCCGACAAACGTGTCGATACCGAGGGTGTGTATCCAGTCGCGCAGGGCGTCCGGGCCAAAATCGTCCAGCCAGCCGGCGAGCCAGTCGCGGCGGTTGCCAAAGCGGTCAAGGAACGCCGGCATGGCTTCCGAGTGGGTGATGTTCATGCCGCCGATGCCGGCCAGCAGGAACTTGCGGCCGACGGAAGGCATGGCATCAAACAGTGTCACGGGAACGCCGGCGCGGGCGATGACTTCTGCGGCCATCAGGCCGGCCGGGCCACCACCGATGATGGCGACCGGGGAGGCGTCTGGGCTGTCGGTCATGGTGTGTGCTGCCGGTTGCGCGGAGGGCGGCATTCTAACCGAGCCGGCGCTGCGATGCGCCCCGGCGGGCAAGTGTTACCAAACTACACTGTCCCGGCCGCCTGGCGGGCCGGGGGCTGATCACGCCAAAGGCTGTGATTTTCTATGCGTGAGAACGGGTTACGGTACGAATGTGCACTGTTTTGCAGACTAAGCAGAATTGACTAGACTGATCTATTCGTTAGAACCGAATTGCGTCCGCGCAGTACGGCTCAGGGAACGTTGGGTTGCAGGACAGCGCCAGGCAGTATGGCCTACGGACGGGGCCAGTTTAGATGGCTGATGGAAAGCGCCAATAATAACTAAAGGGTGGTCACATCAAGCCCGCAGTCTCTCCTCCTTTGCCTGAACAGGGACGCGCTACAACACAAAAGGGGGACACTCTTCATGCGTATCGGCATCCTGGTGGATTCTACGTGCGACCTGCCGGAATCTGACTTCGAACAACATAATATCCGTGTCATGCCTATCTCCATCCGGCTGGGGGACGAACTGCTGGTGGATGAACGTGACAGTGAGGCCACCGCCCACTTTTACGCCGAGCAGATCGAGAGCAAGGGGGTCGATGCCGAGTCCATTCCGTATTCCACGGAGCAGATCCAGTCGGTGTTCCTCGAACGTCTGGTGCTGGATTACGACCTGGTGTTCTGTATTACCGTCTCCAGCCGCCACAGCCCGATTTTCGATAACGCCACGCGCGCCTCCTTCGGCATTCTCAAACAGTATCGCAACGTCCGGGCCGCGGCGCAGGTGCCGGGGCCCTTTTCCATGCGCGTGATCGACAGCAAGACCATCTTCGCCGGCACGGCGGTGCTGGTGGCGGAAGCTGCCGCGCTGATCGAGGCCGGTGTGGCACCCAACGAAATCCGTCTGAAAATCGACGAGATGATCCCCAATATCTGCGGCTACATGGTGCCGTCGAATCTTGGCTATGTGCGTGATCGCGGTTTTCGCAAGAACGAGCGGCGCGGGCTCGGCGACACCATGCGCGGTGTGGCACTGACGGTCGGTTCGGCGTTGTCCATGCACCCGGTGATCAGCATTTATCGCGGTGAGGAGAACCCGGCCACGGTCAATCGCAGCTATGAAAAATCGGTGAAGCGCATGCTGGATCATGTGACAGACCGCATCAAGGCCGGCGAACTGATGTCCGGCAGTGTCTGCATGAGCTTTGCCGGGGATGTGCGCAAGGTGCCGATCATGCCGGGTTTTGATGACCTGGCGAAGGCGGCGCGTGAGCGGAACATTGCCCTGAAACTCTCGACCATGAGTGCCACCGGTGCGGTGAATGTGGGGGCCGGGTGTCTGTTTGTCGCCTACGCAGGCAAGCAGGTAAAAATGTAGCGTGTCCGGTTGCCCGGCTGTCGAAAGGCGCCTGCGCCAGACGACAATAGACCATAACGCCCGCCACCCGGCGGGCGTCTCTATAACAGGGTATAGCCAGCTACTCAGGGAGACACTTCATGACTGCCGAAACATTCAATCCGGACACCGACCTCATGCTCAGCCGCCGTGTGGATGTGCCGCGCGAGGCCATCTGGCGTGCATGGACCACACCATCGCTGGTGACCCAATGGTTCACGCCCGCCCCCTGGCGCACCCTTGCCTGCGAGATCGACCTGCGCCCGGGCGGCCTGTTCCGCACGGTGATGCAGTCACCGGAAGGCGAAGAGTTCCCCAATGCCGGCTGCATTCTCGACGTGGTGGCAGGGCGGCGGCTGGTCTTTACCGATGCGCTGGGCGAGGGATTTCGCCCGAATGCGGAAAGTTTCTTTACCGCCATCATCGAGCTGGAAGACGACGGTGATGGCACGCTTTACACCGCCTATGCGCTGCACAAGGACGCCGCTGGCCGTCAGGCCCACGAAGAAATGGGTTTTACCGAGGGCTGGGGCAAGGCGCTGGATCAACTGGTGGCGTTGGTCAAATCCCTGGATTGAACTGTCAGGGCAGAACGCACTGGCCGCCGGGCAGGTTGAGCACCCAGTCGCGCACGGCGAGAATCAGCGGGTCCTGCTGGCGGTTTTCCGGATAGACCAGATGAAAGGGCTCTGCCGGCAGGGTTGGGCCAAATGGCTCCACCAGCCGGCCGCTGTCCAGTTCGTCCATGATCAGGGCGCGGCTCATCAATGCCACGCCCTGGCCGCTGACGGCGGCGGAGATGGTGTGCGTCTCGTCGGAAAACGTCAGCCCGGCGGTCGGGTCCAGGCCCGGTATCCGGGCCAGTTTCTGCCAGCCGGGCCAGTCCACCGGTGATCCTTTTTCATTCGGGGGCGCGAAATGGATCAGCGGATGGCGTGGCAAGTCCCGCGCTTCCGTCAGGCCGAGCAGCGGGCTGCACGCCGGCACAAACAGGTTATCGAACAGTTTTTCCGACACCATGCCGGCCCAGGGGCCGCGCCCGTAACGAATGGCCAGATCGGCGGTAACACCGTCCAGCGGCACCACATCGTGCGAAGCGTGAATGCGCAGGTCCAGTGTCGGGTGGCTGCTGCGCAGAATGCACACCCATGACAACAGCCAGCGCATGGCAATTGCCGGCGTGGTCGACAGCGTGATCACCTGCCGGGCCGGTGGTGCCTGCAGGCGCGCGACGGTATCGGCGATGGTGTCGAAAGCGTCTGCCAGGGTGCCGAGCAACAGGCGTCCCTGTGGTGTCAGCAACAGCTGGCGCGGTTTGCGGATGAACAGGGCTACGCCGAGCGTGTCTTCCAGCAGCCGGATCTGGTGGCTGATGGCGGTCGGGGTGACGGAAAGTTCTGCCGCAGCCTGCTTGGCACTGAGATGCCGGGCGGCGGCCTCAAAGGCGCGCAGGGCAGAAAGCGATGGCAGGCGGCGGTGTGTCATGGATGAATTCAGTTTTCCAATAAGGGGAAGAATTGGTCGTTTGTCGGCCTGAAGAGTATCTGTTTTCCTGATGAACATCGTCAATCACTGTTGAGATGATTTCATCCTGGGAGACTTGTCATGAAGCGCATTCTGCATCTGGACGCCAGCGCCCGCCCCGGCCGCGCCGGGATTGATCCACACGGGTCGGTGACCCGCCTGCTGACCCGCCGTGTTGTGGACCGCTGGCAGACCCTCCGGCCCGACACCGCCGTCACCTACCGCGACGTGGGGGCTGCCCCGCCCGCACCGGTCAGCGCTGCCTGGATCGAGGCCGCCTTCGCACCGGAGGCCGCTCATGCCCCCTGGATGGACGAGGTGCTTGCCGAAAGTGATCAGTTGATCGAGGAAGTGCGTGCGGCCGATGCGCTGGTCCTTGGTGTCCCGCTGTACAACTTCAGTGTGCCGTCGGCGTTCAAGGCCTGGATCGACAACATCATTCGCATCGGCCGTACCGTGATCGTCAATCCGGACTCACTGGATGATCCGTACACGCCACTGTTGGCTGACCGGCCGGTGATCCTGATTGTGTCGCGGGGTGGTTTTGGCATGAACGAGGGCGGCCCGCTGGCGCACATGAATCACCTCGAAGCAAGTGTGCGCACCGCGCTGGGTTTTATTGGCCTGACCTCGCTGCATGAAGTCGCGGTGGAATACCAGGAACTGGGTGGTGATCTGCTGGCGTCTTCCTTGCGCAATGCAGAAACGTGCCTGGATGAACTGGTCATGTCATTGCAATCCAGGGCGCCTGCCAGGGCGCCTGCCGTACCGCAGCCATTGAGTGCCTGAGCCCGGCTCGTCAATCAATGTAAAGAAACGGGCCGGCACGTTGCGGCCCGTCAGACGCTTGGGTAGCGTGACTGGATGACGCCCACTTCCCGCCCAGCCGAGCACACCCTGCCGGAGATGACGCTGACCGGTGACGAGCCGTTGTTCATCGTGCTCAATACCGGGTCAGGCCGTCACGCGGCAGGTGAGGTCGAGCAGACCATTCGTGACGTACTGGGCAACGCCGGCCGCCAGTTCGAATTGATGCCGGTCAACAGCGGGCGGCAACTGCCGTCCACTGCCCAGCGTGCCGTGGCGCGTGCCCGCGCCGAACAGGGTGTGGTCGTGGCGGCCGGTGGCGATGGCACGCTCAATGCCGTCAGCCAGGCGGTGCTCGGCAGTGGCCTGCCGTTCGGTATTCTGCCGCAAGGCACATTCAATTATTTCGGACGCACCTACGGTATTTCCCAGGACACCGGCACCGCACTCGCATGTTTGCTGGATGCCGTGATACAGCCCGTGCCGGTCGGGCTGCTCAACGAGCATGTATTTCTGGTCAACGCGAGCCTGGGCCTGTATCCGACCCTGCTGGAGGATCGCGAAGCCTGGAAGCAGCGTTTTGGCCGCAGCCGGCTGGTGGCCCTGTGGGCGGCACTGGCCACGCTGATGCGCGCACACCGGCAACTGGATCTCGTGCTCGACTACACCGAAGGCCAGCAGCGCGTGCGCACCCCGACTCTGGTGGTGGGCAATAACGCGCTGCAGCTGGAACACATCGGCATTGATCATCTGGACGATATTGCACAAGGCCGTCTGGTCGCGATGACGGCGCGTGAACTGGGCACGCTGGACCTGTACGGGTTGTTGCTGCGTGGTTTGCTCAGCAGCATGGGGGAAGCCGAGAACGTGATCACGTTCGGCTTCGACAGCATGACCGTCCGCTTCGGCCGCCGGCGTCGCATCAAGGTGGCCATGGACGGCGAAATCATCTGGCTGCGTACGCCGCTGGTATTTCGTGTTGCGCCGGACCGGCTGCCCTTGCTGGTGCCGCGCGACCCCGCGCTGCGGGAGCGCGTCTGATGCTGATCCTGCATTTGTCCGATCCGCACTTCGGCACCGAGCAGTCGCATGTCGTGTCCGCGCTCAGGCAGTTCATCACGCAGCACCAGCCGGAACTGGTGTTGCTCGGCGGTGACATTACCCAGCGTGCACGGCGCAGCCAGTTCAGTGCCGCACGCGCTTTCGTCGACGATTTGCCGTGCCCTGCGCTGGTGGTGCCCGGCAACCACGATATTCCACTGTTCAACCTGTTTGCGCGCCTGTTCAACCCTTACGGCAATTACCGCCGCGCCTTTGGTGACGGGCTGGAGCCCGTGCTGGAGCGAGAACGGCTGCTGGTGGTGGGCGTCAACAGCACGACGCCGGGGCGGCACAAAAACGGTGAGGTGTCCGCCGCGCAGATTGAGCGAGTGCGCGCACGGCTGGCCCGGGCCACGCCGCAACAGTTGCGGATCGTGCTGCTGCATCACCCTGTGCGGGCGTTGCAGGAAACGGATGTCGCCAACCTGCTGGTTGGTCACGAGCAGGCGGTGCCGGCCTGGGTCGATGCCGGGCTGGACCTGTTGCTCGCGGGGCACATTCACCTGCCGTACGTGCTGCCGCTGCGCGGCCGGCAGGGCGATACCGGCCGCCGCGGCTGGACAGTGCAGGCGGGGACCGCGCTGTCCTACCGGGTGCGCGGCAATGTGCCGAATTCCTTCAACCTGATTCGTTACCGGCAGCCCGGAGAATGCGTCGCCGAGCGCTGGGATTACTCTCTGCTGGCGCGCGCTTTTCTGTGCGAGGAACGCAACGAGCTGCCGCTGTCCCGCTGACAGCGGCTATACTTCTTGACCATCCCTGACCTCCGCGCGAGATGACAGATGACTTCCGGCGACTGGGTCCGCTTTGCCCGCCACGATGAAACCGGCATCGAGACACTGCAGGCCCATTTCGAAGGCCACGCCTTTGATCCGCACTGGCACGACACCTACCTGATCGGCGTGACCGAGCAGGGCGTGCAGCGATTCAGTTGTGGCCGCGCGCAACACGACAGCACCCCCGGCCAGGTGATGCTGCTAGAGCCGGGCGAGGTGCACGATGGCGACGCACCGACTCCGGGTGGCTTTACCTACCAGGTGATGTACCTGGCGCCACAGTGGCTTGATACCGCGCTGCGCGACCTGTTCGAGCAGGTGCCGGACGGGTTCCAGCTTGGTTTCAGCGCGCCCTTGATCAGCGACCCGCAGCTGGCGCGGGCCATCAATCAGGCGTTCATGATTCTGCATCAACCCGTGCACGGGCATCCGCCTGCCTTGCGCATGGTGCGCGACACCGCGCTGGATCACCTGCTGCACCAGTTGACCCGTCAGGCGCACTGGCGTCGCCCGCTGGCCTCGTCGCCGATGCCGCGTTCGGTGCAGCGCGCGCGGGAATTCTTGCATGCCCACTTTGCCGAGGACATCGGCCTGGACGCGTTGGCGCGGGCCGCCGGCACGGACCGTTTCCGGCTGGCCCGTGCATTCAAGTGTGTGACGGGCCTGCCGCCGCATGCCTATCTGGTGCAATTGCGGCTCAACCGTGCCCGGCAACTGCTGGCACGCGGGCTGTCGCCGGTCAGTGTGGCAGCGGCCGTGGGCTTCGCCGACCAGAGCCACCTGGGGCGCTGGTTCCGCCGCGCCTACGGTCTGACGCCGGCGCGTTACCGCCGGCAGTGCTCAAATCTTCCAGACTGATTTTTTCTGGCCGGGCATGATAGCCGCTCTGTCGTGACCACCTTGCCCGAGCCTCATGGATACCTTGCTGCCCTTTACGCTGTTTGCATTCGTCGCCTCAGTCACCCCCGGGCCGAACAATGTGCTGGTGCTGGCCTGCGCCACCCGTTTCGGTTTCATGAAAGCCATGCCGATGGTACTGGGCGCCTGCTCCGGTGCTGCGCTGGTGGTGCTGCTGGTGGGCACCGGGCTGGCCCGGCCCCTGGCGGACCACCCGATGGCGCAGCAGGCGATTACCGGCATCGGGCTGCTGTGGCTCACCTGGCTGTCGTGGCAACTGTTCCGCGCCGCGCCGGCGGCACTGGAGCAGGAAACAGACGCGCGCGTGCGCATCGGTTTCTGGCGCATGGCCGCCTTGCAGATTGTCAACCCGAAGGTGTGGATGCTGGCGCTGGCAGTGATCGGCGTGTTCGCCGTGCCGGGCGCAGGGCAGGCATGGCGTGTGGCCCTATTGTCGCTGATCTTTTTCGTCGTGGCACTGCCGTCGGTGGTGCTGTGGGCGTGGCTGGGTGCCAGCGCTGCGAAATGGATTGCGTCCCCCTCTCGGCAGCGGCTGTTCAATCGCAGTATGGCGGTGCTGTTGCTGGTATCGACCTGGTACAGCCTGCTGCCATAATCCAGAGCCTGTTCAGGGAGAATTGGCATGATTACGCTGCGCAACGCCACACCGGATGATCTGGATTTATTACGACGCTGGGACGATATGCCGCACGTCCTGGACGCGGACCCGAACGACGACTGGGGCTGGGAAACCGAGCTGCACCGGCAACCGGACTGGCGCGAACAGCTGATTGCTGAATACCGGGGCCGTCCGGTCGGCTTTGTGCAAATCATCGACCCGGCACGCGAGGACAGCCATTACTGGGGGCACGATGTGCCGGCGAACCTGCGCGCCATCGATATCTGGATCGGCGAAGCGCAGGATCTCGGGCGGGGCTTTGGCACCCTGATGATGCAGCAGGCGCTGGCGCGCTGCTTTGCCGATCCATTGGTGACGGCGGTACTGATTGATCCGCTGTCGTCCAATCACCGCGCGCACCGCTTTTATGAGCGGCTCGGGTTCCAATACGTGGAAGAGCGCCGTTTTGGCGATGATCATTGCCGTGTTTATCAACTCATGCGAGCCATCTGGCAGGCACAGCATCCCTCTCCCTGGCAGGCTGTTGAAAAACAGCCTGCGCTGACGGATCAATCAAGCCGTCAGAAAAATCAAGAGCGATAAGCGATTGATTTTCCGTGCCCACCTTTGCGGGCCTGCGCCGCAAAGGTGGCTTGGAAAAGTCTCAAAGAGAATTTTTCAACACCCTGCTAGAAGAGCCGCGTGATCAGCGCGCTGGCGTGGCAATCCGCTGCAGCTTTTCGCGTACCTGTTCCGGTGACGGCACGTTGATTCGAAACACATCACGCAACAGCGCCAGGACATCATCGGGCTCTTCCAGCTGGCGCCGTTCCACACGTCCGTCGGGGTAACGCACGCTGTAGCGCTGGTTCAGCAGTATATGGCGGTGGCCATTGTCGTTGCGTGCGGCGATCAGGTTGGTCACGAACTGCGAGGCCGGGTGGTGTGAAAGATACCAGTTGGTGATCTCGTAGTCGGCCAGCCATTGTTCGCGCAGGTCGAACTTGTACAGCGTTTCCCAGCGATCGCCGATCAGGGCTTCCAGCGTGCGGATGCCGAGCTGGTGCTGCACGCGGTACGGTTCATGGAAGCTGCGCTGTGCCAGTGTCGCGTCCATGCGCAGCGGGGCGCTGGGGGTCAGCGCACCGAAGCCGGCATCCACGAGGTAGGGCACGCCGCGCAGCATGACCAGCAGCAGCATGTGCGTGGCCGGCGGTGCGTCTTCCTGGCCGCCCCAGTAGACCCGTGCCGCCAGTCCGCGTACCTGGAACCCGAGCTGTTCGAGCACCGATTTCAGCAACAAATTGTGCTCGTAGCAGTAGCCACCGCGCTGATGGCGAAGCAGCTTGTCCGTCAATGCGGGCAGCGCCAGCGGCACCTCCTGGCCGAGAAACGGGCTCAGGCTTTCAAACGGAATCTCGCTGGTGTGGCGGTGCTGGATTTCCGTCAGCGTGGCCAGTGTCGGCGTGCGCTCTCCCTGAAAACCGATGCGACGCAGATACTCCGCCACCGGCACAGCCGGCTCGACAGCGGGCAGATCAGAACGAAGGGCGGACGACGACATATGAGCCTCTCCTGTGGTGACAATCCGGGACGATGACCACAGAGGCTAAAACCTGAATATTGGTTAAGGTCAAGCGTTTCAGGCCGGGTCGCTGACCCAGCGCAGGGCGGTGCTTTGTTCATGGCCGCCGAAGGTACGCGCTTCGCCGTCCGGCAGCATGCGTGGTGCCAGCGCGGTGAGCAGGCTGATCCACTGGCGGTCGGTGATGACGGCGACGCGATGCAGGTATGTCAGTACCGGCAGGCGTGAGTCCGGGGCATAGCGGTGCAGCGCCTCGCCGGTGATGTCGGCGAAATGCTCGGCGTCCAGATACAGACTGATGCGTGGATAGGTTGCGAGCCGGTCTGCCATGATGGCCAGCGCCTGATCAATATCGTCACCGGTCAGGGTGCCGGAGACACGAAAGGCCGCGACATGGCCGGGGGCGGCAAGTTGCGTGATCATCCTGATCTCCTTTTCCCGCAGGGCCTTCTGCGAGTATTGCCAGACTCGCCGGGGATTGATGTGATGCGGATAACAGCCGTTCAATCCCCAAGCCGCCGCGCGCCACCGGCGTACAGGCCGAGCACTGCCTGGATTGTCGCGCACCCCATGCACAGCCAGAGAATCGGCGCCCAGCTTCCGCTGGCGTCGTGCAGCAGGCCGGTCAGTGTCGGGCCGCTGGCGGCCAGCAGATACCCCAGGCATTGCGCCATGCCTGACAGGGCGGCGGCGGTGCCGACACTGGCACTGCGCAGGCTGACGAACGCCAGCGCCAGGATGATGCCGGCGCCGGCGCCAAAGCCGTAGGCAATACACCACACCAGGCTCCAGGCCGGCACCAGCAGCAGGCCGGCCAGGCCCGTGAGTGAGAGCAGTGTGACCGTCACGGCGGCCGCGCGCAGGTCTTCGCGTTGCCGCAGCAGGGGGATCAGCACCAGCCCCGGCAGCGCCGAGGCGATCTGTAGCACACCGTGCAGCGTGCCGGTGGTGGCGGCGCTGAAACCGGCCTCATGCAGCATTGCCGGCAGCCAGCTGATGATCACGTAGTACACCAGCGAATTCAGACCGAAAAACAGCGTCACCTGCCACGCCAGCGCGTAACGCCAGAGCGATTTCGCGAGCGGGACGGCAGTGTGTGCCGGCGGCGCTGTCCGCGCCCGAGCCCTGACCTGCGGCCACCACACCAGCAGTGTCGCCAGTACCAGCACCGCGCTGCTCGCCAGAGCGATCTCCCAACCGTTGTGGCCCAGCCCGCTGAGCGGAATCGCCACCGCCGAGACGAGGCCGGCCGCGATGCCCATGGTCAGTGCGTAGGCGGCGGTCAGCGTGGTGACGTGATCGGGAAAATCGCGTTTCACCAGCGCCGGCAGCAGCACATTGCCGACGGCGATGGCGCCACCGATCAGCACGGTGCCGGCGAACAGGGCGATCAGCGGGCCGCTGGAACGCAGCAGGATGCCGATGAACAGCAGCAGCATGGCGACGAACAGGGTATGCCCGAGGCCGTAGTGCTGGCCGAGCCGCGCTGCGGCCGGCGACATGAGCGCGAAGCCGAGCAGCGGCAACGTGGTGAGCAGGCCGGCGGCGCCCGCACTGAGATGGAAATGATCGCGCAGCAGATCAAGCAGCGGCGCCACACCGGTGACGGGTGCACGCAGGTTGGCAGCAATCAGCAGGATACCGGCGATCAGCCAGAAGGGGGATGCACCGGACAACAGAGAGCGGAAAGCACGCATGGACAACTACCGGGCAGGGAACGGGCGCGCTCACTATAGCAGCCGCGCGCCCTGCTGGGGCCAATCTGACCCGTTGCGCATGGACCGGCTGCGTCCGGCGCGCTATGTTGACCTGTCGACCGGATTGCCCGCCGACCTTCTCCCGCTGACAGCCTTTTTTGTTGTGTGGTTACTGCCGTTTTTTCGCACGGTATTGTTGCGATCTGCCAGAGTCCTGCCGCAATGAATGAATTACGCGCCCTGTTTTTGTTCAACACGCTTTCGCTGACCGCGATGATGGCGTTCGTCCCAGTGATCGGCCCGATCATCCGCGAACTGGGCATGCAGGAATGGCATGCCGGCCTGACGGTGACGGTGTCCGGCGTGTGCTGGATGCTGATGGCGCGGCGCTGGGGTCATGCCAGCGACCGTCGTGGCCGGCGGCCGGTGTTGCTGTTTGCCGCCGCCTGCTACGTGCTGGTGTACGCCACCATGGCCGGTTTTATTGATTACGCCCTGCAGGCGACACCGGGGGTGCTGCTGACGTTGTGTGTGCTGGTGTTGTTGCGTGGCCTGATGGGGACTTTCTATGCCGCCATTCCCACCGTCAGCGCGGCACAGATGGCGGACGTGACACCGCCGGCACAGCGCGCACGGGTGATGGCCAAGCTGGGTGCCGCCAATGGCCTCGGGTTGGTGCTGGGGCCGGCGGTGGGCGGGCTGCTGGCACGCGAAAGCCTGTCGCTGCCATTGTATGTGGCGGCCTGTCTGCCGGCGCTCGGGCTGGCGTGGCTCGTCTGGCGGCTGCCGTCGCACCCGCCGCGCGTGAACAAGCCGTCGCCGCCGCTGCCGATACTGGACCCGCGCCTGCGTATTCCGGTGCTGGCCATGTTCCTGGCCATGGGCAGTGTGATCGTGTCGCAACTGGCGGTGGGTTTCTATGCGATTGACCGCCTGCACCTGACGACCCGCGAGGCGGCGTCGGTGGCCAGCATGGCGATGACCGCCGTGGGCGTGACGCTGATCCTGGTGCAGGTCGGCATGAGCCGCGTACGGCGCATCGACAGCGCGCTGTGCATGATGCTCGGTGCCTGGCTGGCGGTGGCGGGTTTCGTGCTGGTGACCTGCTGGCACAGCACGACCGGCCTGGTGGTGAGCTACGCGGTGATGGCGGCGGGCCTGGGGCTGGTGTTTCCGTCGATCCAGACACTGACCGCGAACGCTGTCAGTGAACACGAGCAGGGCACGGCGGCCGGCACCGTTTCTGCTGTGCAGGGCATGGCCATGGTGATCATGCCGGTCGCGTCCACGCTGTTGTATCGCATTCGCCCGGAAGCGCCGTATCTGTGTGCGGCGTTTTTCCTGTTGCTGCTGGGGCTGGGGGTGTACACCCATCGTCAGCGTGCAACGGTTACCAACGCGGCCTGACGGGGAAGCCGGCCTGCCAGCCTCTTGACCTGCACCGAAGCGCGCGGCACATTGCTGCGCAGTCGCGACATGATGACAACATCGTGGCGGCTTTTTCTGGCGACTCACGCGGATCGCTGATGCCCTGCATATTACTGATCGAAGATGATCGAAAACTGACAGAACTGGTGGCGGTGTTCCTGCAGCGCAACGGTTTTGTCGTGCATGCCATTCACGATGGTAATGATGCAGAGACGGCACTGGCCCGCTTTCAGCCGGACCTGGTGGTGCTGGACCTGATGTTGCCGGGCAAGGATGGCCTGTCGGTCTGCCGTGAACTGCGCGGCCGGTTTCGCGGCAAGATACTGATGCTCACGGCCAGCGAGGACGACATGGACCAGGTCGCCGCGCTGGAGCTGGGTGTCGATGATTTTGTCTGCAAACCCCTGCACCCGCGTGTTCTGCTGGCGCGTATCCGCATGCTGTTGCGCCGCGACCCGGGCCGCGCGCCGCGTGCTGCCGGCGTCGCGCACGGCAACCAGTTACGCTTTGGTGCCTTGCAACTGGATGGCACCCTGCGCCGCTGTCTGCTGGATAACGTCCCGGTCAATCTCACCCCCGGCGAATTCGATGTGCTCTGGTTGCTGGCGTCACACCCGGATGGCCCGGTGTCGCGCGAGGAGCTGGTACGCCAGACACGGGGCATTGAATACGATGGCCTGGATCGCACCATCGACAACCGTGTTGTCAGCCTGCGCAAGAAGCTGGGTGACAATGCCAGCCTGCCGCAGAAGATCATCACCGTGCGCGGGCGCGGCTATCTGTTCGTGCCCGATGGCTGGTGAAAACCGGCACTTCATACAAAGGCATACAAATCCATACGGTGACTGGATCACCATGCGCTAGGCTTGCTGCATTACCTGTCTGCGGAAGCCCTTCATGACACGTCTTTTCCTGTCCCTGTTTGCCGGTATCAGCGCTGCGCTGGTATTGCTCTACTTCGTTCTGGAGGCGTTTACCACCCACTGGTATGCGGACCTGGCCAACGATGTTGCGGTGGGGCAGGCGCGCGGCGTCTCGAACGTGCTGGAAGTGTTTCTGCGGGATTACCCGGCGCAGGAAGCCGGCGAGATCATGGAGCGCGCCTTTGGCGATTCGGATATTCCGGTGGCCATGGCGCGCTACGACGCCTCACAGGTGCCGTCGCTTGCGCCGGGGCAGATGAAGGCGCTGAACCCGGATGAGTTTCTGTTGCACTACCGCACGCTGGATGGCCAGTGGCGCATGATCCTCGGGCCGGTGTACCTGCCGCCGGAAGTGGCGATGGTGGAAGGGGTGGCACTGGCGCTGGTGTTCGGTTGCCTGGGCATGGTCTGTCTGGCCTGGATCTGGTGGCTGCACCGCAAGATTCGCGGCCTGGAACAGAACACGCTGGCGTTTGCCGCCGGCAATCTGGATATTCGTGCGCCCACCGGCATGCGCTGGCGCCTGGGCAGTCTCAACGATCACTTCAATACCATGGCGTCGCGTATCAGCCGGCTCATTTTCAGCCACAAGAGCCTCACCAATGCCGTGGCCCATGAGCTGCGCACGCCGATTTTCCGTATGCGCTTTCGCCTGGATACGCTGGAAAACGATACCTCCCCGCCGGTGCGGGAGGAGGCGCTCGCCGGCGCGCGGGAGGATATCGACGAGCTGGAAAACCTGGTGGAGGAACTGCTTGATCACGCCCGTCTGGAGCGGCTTGAGTCGACACTGCCGCTGATGGAAGTGGACCTGCGCCGCTGGCTGACCCAGCTTTTCCCGCGCCTGAAACATCACTCACCGGTGTCCATGACGCTGCGGGTGGAATACCGTGACGCCTGCCAGGTGAATATCGATGCACGGTTGCTGGCGCGTGCGCTCGACAATCTGGTGCGCAATGCACAGACCTATGCCCGCGAGGGCATTGTGCTCACGCTCGACAGCGATGGCGAACACGCGCTGCTGCACGTGGACGACGATGGCCAGGGTGTGCCGCTGTCGGAACGCGAGCGCATCTTCGAACCCTTCGTGCGGCTGGACCAGTCGCGCACCCGCGCCACCGGCGGCCACGGCCTGGGGCTGTCCATCGTGCGCGAAGCCATTCGCCTGATGGGCGGACAGATTCGCGTCGATGACAGCCCGCAGGGCGGTGCGCGTTTCACGCTGGCATTGCCGTTGCGGCAGCGCACTGCCTGAGAGGATATGTCAGCGCAGGCTGACCAATCGATACGCATTGCCGCTCATTGTCCGGTGGCTGGCTCGCCACACTGTTGCTCGCCGAGATGACTGAGCGAGCAATGCATGAAACACCGGATAGTACTGCTGGCGGCCGTGCTGCTGTAGTACCGCCGTCCACGCCGAAGGGATCTCCTACACCGTGGGTGCCGTGGCCGCGGTCGAAGACATGGTCTACATCGACATGAAAGATGACCGCGAGTTGCAGGGCGCGCCCTTCGTTGCGTTCGATTCGGACCACCTGTTCTTTACCATGGGCGTGCTGGGTGCGCATGTGTATCAGCGGGAAACGGACCGCGTTGCCCTGGCCCTGGATAGCTACGTGACCATGGGGGACGGTTATCGGCGCAGTGATTCACCCCGGTTCCGGGGCATGGCGCGTCGGCATGAGCATATCGATATCGGCGTGGCGCTGGAGCTGTCGTGGGCGTTGGGCCACTCGTTGCTGTCAGTGCAGCAGGATGTCAGTGGCCGCAGCAAGGGGATGCTGGCCAGCTATACCCACAGCCTGCCGTGGCCGGTGGGCCAGGTCGTCGTGGCACCGACCCTGCGTCTGGACCTGATGACAGCCCGGCATGTGGAGTATTACTACGGGGTACGGCCTGAGGAAGTGCTGCCCGACCGCGCCGCCTACCGTGGCCGGCAGGCGCTCAATATTTCCGGTGGTTACCTGCTGAGCTGGATGCTGACGCCGGAGTGGATGTTGTATCAGGGCGTGGAATACACCTGGCTGGACGATGCGATTGAGGATTCGCCGCTGGTGGCACGGGATCATCTGGTGTCCGGCATGCTGGGCGTGACGTACAGCTTCTGAGCGTGGGCTTGCTATATTAAACCAATCGGTTTAATAATGGCCGGGCGCTGGTGATCCCGGCGCGATGACCATCGGTGGACGGACTAACGATATGCAGAGCACCCGCGACGCGGCTCAGGCCGCAGCACTGGATCAGGTTTTTCATGCGCTGTCTGACGGCACGCGCCGCGCCATGTTGCGCGAGCTGGCCGCCGGGGAGCGCAAGGTGGGCGAACTGGCGGCACCGTTTTCGATGTCACTGGCGGCAGCGTCGAAGCACGTACGCGTGCTGGAACGCGCCGGCCTGTTGCAGCGTGAAGTGCGTGGCCGGGTGCATATCTGCCGGCTGCAGCCGGCCCGGCTGAAAACGGCCGGGCAGTGGCTGCGTTTCTACGAACAGTTCTGGACCGAACGGCTGGATGCGCTGGAAGCAGCCTTGCAGGCCGAGGCGGCACCGCAGCCTGATACGGACGGTCCAGGGGAGAGCCCTGATGACACAGCAGCAAAACAGCGCCCCGGGAAAAAGGATCGCGGTCACCGTCACTAAGGATATCCGCGCGCCGGTTGCGCAGGTGTTCGATGCCTGGCTCCGGCCGGAGATGGTGCGGCACTGGTTCGCCCCCGGCCTGGGGCCGATGACGCGCGTGGAGATCGATCCCGTCCCTGGCGGCAGGTTTCATTTTGATCAGCAGCGCGGCGAAGAGATCGCCCGTCACTGGGGTACCTATCAGGTGATCGAGCGCCCACGCCGGCTGGTATTTACCTGGCAGGTGGACGGTGTCGAAGAGGCGGATACCGTCAGTATTGAATTCACCGCGCAGGAAGGCGGCTGCCGCATCACCCTGACGCACGATATGGATGCGCGCTTTGCCGGATATCGCGATGCGACACAGCGTGGCTGGCGCACCATGCTGGGCGGTCTCGGCCAGGGGCTGGTGGCACAGCCTGAAAGTACCCCCCAGGCACTGGTGCTGACGCGCGAATTCAATGCCACGCCCGAACAGCTGTTTTCCGCCTGGACGGATCCTGCGCGGGTGCGGCAGTGGCTGTTCACGTCGCCGCAGAGCGAGGCCGGTGAGCAGCACCTGGATGTGCGCGAGGGCGGTCGCTGGGAAATAACCGATGTGCGTGAAGGCCAGAGTTACACCGTATGCGGTGAATATCTGGAGGTCTCGCCGCCAACGAAACTGGTGTTCACCCTGGCCATGCCGCAGGTGTCGCCGAACAGTGATCGCATCACGATCACCCTGCATGCCACGGCGCAGGGCTGCCTGATGGTGCTCCGCCAGGAAGGCGAGGATATCGCCGCTGAACTGTCGGCCTTGCAGGGCGGCGCCAGTGGCGGTTCCGAACAGGGCTGGCTGGAGATGTTCCGCGCGCTGGCCGGCGTGCTGGCGCGCCACCGTGGCGAGGGTGAGCGTACCGCACACGATCAGGTGCGTTTTGAGCGGTTGCTGCCGGGGCCACTGGAGCGCGTCTGGGCCTGGATCGCCGATGGCGAAAAACGCGCGCAATGGCTGGGCGGTGGCGACCTGCCGGATCGTGTTGGCGCGCGTTTCCAGATTCATTTCCATCACCAGCGGCTGTCACCATTGCAGGCGCCGTCGCCGGCCTGGTTTCAGCCTTATGACCAGGGCGTGTCGTCTGATCATGAAGTGCTGCTGTACGAGCCGCCGCACCGCTTGATGATTTCCTGGGATGAACACGAGCAGGGTGGTTCGCAGGTGCTGTTCGAGCTGACACCGGAAGGTGACCGGGTGCGGCTGGTGCTGACTCATCAGCGGCTGGCGAACGATGCGGCAATGCTCAGTGTGTCCGGTGGCTGGCATACGCACCTGGCGATGCTGGAGGAAAAGCTGGCGGGGCGCACACCGGAATCCTTCTGGACCCTGTTTGGCGATATCGAACACCGCTACGTGACGCGTTTCGGTCTGGCGGCGACCCCGCACTGACCGGCATGCCGGCCTCCGCAGGAGGCCGGCTGTCTGTCTCAGCGCAAGCTTGTTTCAGAGCAGACGCGGATTCAGCGTATAGGTGCCGGCCAGCGATGCCTGGCCGAGCACATGTCCCCCCAGTGCCCGGCGCACCGCTGCGCCATTCATCGGGCTGTCCACCTCCAGTGACGGCACATCGAGTGCATACACCGTAAAGATATAGCGGTGCACGATGCTGTCATTCCAGGGCGGGCAAGGGCCGTCATAACCAAAGTAGTCACCGCGCATGTCGTCGTCGCCGGCAAACCAGCCAGTGTAGTCATTGATACCGTGCCGCATGCCATGGCCAGCCTGCGGGCCGGGTTTGCCGCGCGGTGTGACGCCATTGCTGTGCGCGCCGGCGGCGATTTCGCGAGTGTCGGCGGGCAGGTCGAACAGCAGCCAGTGGAAAAAATCCACCCGGGGCAGGTCCGCCGGTACTTCGCGATCGCGCTGATTGACGTCATCACCACGGCTGGGTACATCCGGGTCAACACAGATGATGGCAAAGGATTGTGTCCCGGCGGGGACGTCTTCCCAGGCCAGGTGTGGATTCCGGTTGGCGGAGAGGCGCACATGCTCGGCCGGGTCGGGAATGGCGAACGCGAATTCCCCGGGAATCGGCTGGCCATCTGCAAGGCTGCGGCTGCTGAGTTTCATGGTCTCCTCCTGTGGTAAGCGAATAGTGTGCGGCCCAGTGTGACACAGACGCGATCCATATGCGGGGCTGGACGATGGTCGCAGGCGTCGTCCGGTGCTGCGTTGACACAGCATTGCATTGTGCGGGGCTGTGCCATTCCGCGTGCTGGCGTAGCATGGGCGTCACGCACTTGCGGGAGATGCACCCATGCTGAAACGGACGTTGGCCGCCCTGTGTGGCCTGTGGCTGGCACTGCCGGTGCCGGCGCTGGACATCGATATCTATAACCCTGGCGAAGAAAGCACCTTCCCGGTGTCCTCGGTCCTGGTGACCGGCGAGCGCGAGGCACTGCTGATCGACGCGCAGTTCCAGCGCAACGACGCCGAAAACCTGGTCAGGAAAATCCGCGCCAGCGGCAGGACGCTGACCACCATTTATATCAGCCACCAGGACCCGGATTATTATTTCGGCCTGGATGTATTGCACGCGGCCTTTCCCGATGCGCGTATCCTCGCCACACCGCAGACAGTGGCCGGCATCCAGGCCAGCGCCGAGGGCAAGCTGGCCTATTGGGGGCCGGTGCTGGGCGAGCTGGCGCCGCGTGAACTGATCGTGCCGGAACCTCTGGATGGTGATCACCTCTTACTGGAAGGCGAACGGCTGGAAGTGCGTGGCCTGGACGGCCCGACCCCGGCGCGGACCTATGTCTGGATACCATCGCAGCGCACTATTGCTGGCGGTGTACTGGTATTCGGCAACATGCATGTGTGGCTGGCGGACACGCAGAGCCGCGCCTCGCGCCGCCACTGGAGGGCCGCCTTGCAGGGCATGCGCGCGCTGTCGCCGGTCACGGTTGTGCCCGGCCATTTCCTGCCGGGTGCGCCGCTCACCGAAGCATCGGTGGCCTTTACCGATGCTTACCTGGAAACGGTGGAGGAGGCCCTGCCGAAAGCACGTAACGCCGCCGAACTGATCGAGGCGGTGCAGGCCCGCTACACGGCTCTCAAAGGCGCCGATACCCTGGCGCTGAGTGCCAAAGTGCTGACCGGCGAAATGGACTGGCCGTAGGCGATTTCTGTCGAGGAAATATTCATGGCAACCAGCAACGCAACCATTGAAACAATTGAGGGTGCCCGTTATCTGCGTCGCCTCTGCAAGCACTGGTCACACAAGTTTGCGGTGAGCTTCGATGATACTCACGGTGAGGTGCCGTTCAGTGACGAGGCCAGCCTGACGCTATCGGCCACCGATACCGCCCTGCATCTGCAATTGACCCATGTCGATGCGGATGCCCTGCCGCAGCTGCAACAGGTGGTGGTGGACCATCTGCAACGCTTTGCCGGTGACTCTGTGCTGGCGATCACCTGGACGCCAGGCTAAAGATAACCGCACCATGCACGATGTAATGTTGACGGCGTGCGTCCGCGCTGTCATATAACTTGTTTCTTATTGCCCGCAAAAGGACCCGCACCATGCACCATCCCGATCTTGGCAAACTGATCCTGCGCCTGACCCTCGGCATCCTGATGCTGTTTCATGGCGTAGCAAAAATGACCTCCGGCGTGGCCGGTATCAAAGGTATGCTGGCCGGCATCGGCCTGCCGGAATTCTTTGCCTACGGTGTGTTCATCGGCGAAGTGATTGCGCCGTTGATGTTGATCATCGGCTACTACAGCCGCGTCGGCGCCGCGCTGATCGTGGGTAACATGCTGGTGGCGATTGTGCTGGTGCACATGAACGAGCTGTTTGCCCTCAGCGGTACCGGTGGCTGGGCGCTGGAATTGCAGGGGTTCTTCCTGTTCACGGCGGTGGCGCTGATCTTCACCGGCCCGGGCAAGTACGTATTCAAGCACTGAGCGCGGCAGCCGGCGCGCAAAAACGCCGCCCGGTCGGGGCGGCGTTTTGCCGTGCGGCGGATTACTTTTTCAGTTTTTCCTTGGTGTCGCCGTATTTCGACTGCACCTTGCCGGCCGTGTTCTGGACCTTGCCTTCACGTTCCAGCTTCTTGTTCCCGGTCACCTTGCCGGCGATTTCCTTGGCCTTGCCCTTTGCTTCTTCCGTACGTCCCTTGACCTGATCCTTGTTCATAGTGACATCCTCGCAATGGTGCGCTCGTGAGAGAGACATGGCCGGGCCTGTTTGGCCCTGCTGAATAATCAGACCACCGAAGCGCCGGGATGGCTGGACAAAATCTGTAAAATCCCGGTGCGTGCGCGTTCGTGCCCGGTGGCCATGCTCGCCGCCGGCAAAGCCGTGCTGCTATGCTTCGGGCATTGTCCGCTCCGGATACCGTTCAGGAACACTGCATGTTCAACGGCTTTCGCCGCTGGCGGGAAGACCGCCGCCTCGCCGCACTGGATGTGCCGGCAGACACCTGGGAAGCCGCCATTGCCGACTGGCCCGTGGCCGCCCGGTATCAGGGCGAAGACCGCGATCGCCTGCGCGAGCTGGCCCTGCGGTTTCTGTTGCGCAAGGGCTTTGCCCCCGGCGCCGGTTTCACCATCACCGATGCCATGCGCCTGAAAGTGGCGACCATGGCGGCGGTGCCGGTATTGAATCTCGGCCTGGACTGGTACGACGGCTGGTACACCGTGGTGCTGTATGAAGGTGCCTTTATTCCTTCACACCACGGCCCGGACGAATTCGGTCTGGTACATGAGGAACCGGATGTGCTCAGTGGCGAAGCCTGGGAGCAGGGGCCGGTGGTGCTGTCCTGGGAAGACGTCTGCGCGGCCAGCGCCGAGGAAGGCTACAACGTGGTGCTGCACGAAATGGCACACAAACTCGACATGCGGCGGGACGGTGCCAACGGGGCGCCGCCACTGCATGGTCTGGACGGCGCCCGCTGGCACGACACCTTCACCGCCGCCTGGAACGATCTGACCGAACGGGAGCGGCACGGCCGGCCGATGCCGGTGGACAGCTACGCGCTGGAAAATCCGGGGGAATTCTTCGCCGTGGTCACGGAATGTTTTTTTGAAGCCCCGGCGCGCCTGCAGCAGGCATGGCCGGCGCTCTACACCGAGTTGAGCCGGTTCTACCGGCAGGACCCGCTGGCACAGCAGACGGCACTGTCGCCGGCCTGAGCAGGGCCGGCCAGGGAGGTCGAGGATGACGCATGCCGACACACCCCGCCACCGTGGCCGGCGTATCGCGCTGTGGCTGTCGGGTGTGTTGCTGCTGGGGTTGCTGGGGTGCCTGCTGTGGGCATTGCTGGCCTGGCGGGCCAGCGGGCTGACGGTGCAGGGCGTGCGCTGGCAGGCGGGGGTGCAAGTGGCCCACTGGAACTGGACGCAGGACGGCTGCGTGGTGGCCAGCGGCGACGGGTTCCGCTGGAGCTTTCAATGGCCGCTGTCCATCTCGCTGGATCAACTCGACTGGCACGACTGCCCGACGCCGGGCGAACGCAGCGCACCGTTGCGGTTACCGGACATTCCCTGGATACCGCCGCTGGATGTCCAGATCGGGCGCCTGACCGTGGCGGGCTTGCCACCTCTGGCCGTGTCAGTGCATCAGCGCGACCAGCGCTGGCAGTTCCATGCTGTGCACCGGGACAGCCACGCCACGGCGACGCTGGCGCGTGCCAGCGGCGACTGGACGCTGGATGCTGAGCTTGTGCTGTCGCAATGCTGGCCCGATGCACTCGGCACGCTGGCCCTGCAGGGCGCAGGCCAGCTTCGCGACGGCCTGCCCGAAGGCGAGTTCTCTGCCACCGGGACACAACTGGGTTACGTCGGCCAGTCGCAACGTGCCGACGTGAGCCTGCAGGCACAGCTTCAGCAGCGGCAGTGGCAGGCCGCGCTGCACTTGAGTGATCCCGTGGCGTTACCGGCCGGCTGGCAACTGGCCGCCGGGGACACGCTCTCGGCCGCGGGGCATCTGGACCAGGGTATCGAACAGGTCAGCCTGTCTGCCCGTGCCAGCGGCCCGCAGGGCGAGGCGCATCTGATGCTGGCGACCGACGCCCCCGGCATCGCCCAGGGGCAGGGGCGCCTGACACTGACAGGCAAACAGCTCGGCGGTGAGGTCCCGCTGCACTGGACCCGCGACACGCTGACGCTGTCGCCGGCGCAGTTGACCCTGCCCGCACAGGTATCGCTGGCCTGGGAGACGCCGCTGGCGATTCCGCTCGCGGCCGAAGGCATTGTGGCGCTGCCGCTGCACGCGCGCTGGGAAGCACTCCACCTCACCACCCACGACAGCGAGGTCGCCTGGCGGGGCGCCGACTGGCACTGGCGGGGCGCGTTGGCGCTGGCCGGTGAATACGCCGGCTATCGTGTGCGCGCCGCCTGGCAAGGGGACGCCGATGCGGGCGGTGTGCGCGGTGCACCACTGACCCTGGCCGTGCGTGACGCCGATCTGCGGCTGGATGTCACGGTCCCCACCGCGCAACTCAGCGCTCCCGCGTGGCGCACCGACGCCCGCTTTACCGGGCAGTATCAGGATTTTCCGCTCACCGGCCGTGTGCAGGCGGAGTTCCACGACGGGCAATGGCAAGGCCGGCTGCGTGGCGATTCCCGGCTGGTGATGCTGGATCAGGGCGGCGAGCTGCATCTGGACATGCCATGGCGGCTGACCGCAGACAACCGCCTGCAATTGATGCCGGGCGAACTGCGCCTGCAGCGCGGTTTGCTTGGCACGTTGCTGCTGCGCCCGATGACCTTGCGCAACACGGCGCCGGTCACCCTGGATGGCGACGGTGCGCATGGGCGGTTTGCCCTGCACGCCGACGGTGCGGTAGCGGAACGCTGGCGTATTCCGGTCATCACCGGTGAACTCATTGCACGTGGCAGGGCGGGCGAGATGACACTGCAAGTGCCGGACTGGCAAAGCCGGCTGGCGGCCAGTGCGTCGCTGACCGGTGATGACATGGCGGGCCACGTCAGTGTGACCTCGCCGCTGTCGCCGGCGATGAGTGACGGGCTGAGTGTCATTTTTCGTGGCGGATTGCTGGAGGCGCAGGGCGACTGGCAATGGCGCGATGACGGGCCATATATCGAGGGCGGCCTGCGGCTGCGCGATCTGCAACTGGACTGGGGCGGCATTACCGCCAGCGGCGGTGCCGGCGAGCTGGCGATGCGCGTGCACGGCGAGCAGGTGACGCTGGCCAGCCGTGGCCCGATCACGCTGACGGAACTGGATATCGGCACGCCGATCCGCAATCTGCGCATGACACTGGAGCATGCCGACCTGATCACCTGGTCCCTGTCGGACATCTACGCCGACGTGCTCGGTGGCTATCTGCGTGCGCCCGCGCTGGACTGGCCATCGCCGGCCTTCCAGCCGGTGGTGATCAGCCGCATCAGCCTGGACCAGGTGGCTGCATTGCAGACAGACCCGGTGGTACAGCTTGCCGGCCGCGTCGGGGGCTATCTGCCGCTGCAGCTGGGCACCGATTCCGTTGCCGTCCAGGGCGGCCGGCTGGCCAACGAGGAACCGCTGGCGCTGTTACTGATGCCGTCCTCCAGCACCAGCGCCATGGCCGGCGCCAACCGGGCCGTGCAACTGGCGCTGGACAGCCTGTCGGTCTTGCAGATCAGCGATTTTCAGGCAAGTCTGGACATGACCGCAGACGGCTGGCTTGATGCAGCAGTGACCATTCGCGGTGAGAACCCGCAACAAAGGCGGTTGCCGGTGGTCTTCAACTACACCCACCGGGAGAATGTACTGGTCCTGCTGCGCAGCCTGCGGATTGGTGATGAAATCTCCCGGCAGGTGATGGACAAGCTGCCGCAACCCGGACGGTGAGACGCCCGCAGAGCATGATGATGGCCAAGATGGCGAAGAGGATATCGACAATGAGCATCCCCCCGGACCGTGCCGGCGTGATGGTATGGATGGCGTGCCTGTTGCCCCTGGCAGCCTGCACGCCGCGCATCGCACTGGAAGCACCGAAGGAACCGATTACCATCAACCTGAACGTCAAGATCGATCACGAAATCCGCCTGCGGGTGGAGAAGGACATCGATGAACTGTTCAGTGACGACAGCGCGCTGTTTTAGCCGGCTGTCGGGAAACGTCTCTTGAGGCGTTTCCCGGCACCTTATCAGGAGGTTGCATGAAAACGATCAAATTGCTGCTGGCCGTGTTGCTGCTGGGCGCAAGCAGCCTGGCACTGGCCATGAGTCTGGATGACGCCAAGGGGCAGGGGCTGGTCGGTGAACAACCGAACGGTTATCTGGGTGTGGTCAAGGCCACTCCGGAAGCGGTCGAGCTGGTGGCGGATATCAACAACAAGCGTCGTGAAGCGTACGAACGCATCGCGCGAGAAAACGGCATCACGCTGGATCAGGTGGCAACCCTGGCCGGGCAGAAGGCCATTGAGCGTTCCAGCGCCGGGACGTATGTGCGCACGCCCGACGGGCAATGGGTCACCAAGTAATCACACGCCAACCAACAGGGAAGGGGCAGCATGTTCGAATGGATTGCGTCACCGGAAGCCTGGGTTGCACTGGCCACCCTGACCGCGCTGGAAATCGTCCTTGGCATCGATAACATCATTTTCCTGACCATCCTGGTCGATCGCCTGCCGCCGGAGCAACGGCCGAAGGCGCGCTTCATCGGTCTGGCGCTGGCCATGGTCATGCGGCTGGCACTGCTGGCCTCACTGGCCTGGCTGACCAAACTCACGGCCGACCTGTTTGTGGTGCTCGGGCAGGGTATCTCGGGACGTGACCTGGTACTGATCATCGGCGGCCTGTTCCTGCTGGCGAAATCGGTGCTGGAAATTCACCACTCCATTGAAGATCACGGTGAGGCTCCGGCGAGCCTGAAGAAGGCCGGCACCTCATCCTTCTTCAGTATCCTGGCGCAGATCGCCGTGCTGGATATCGTGTTCTCGCTGGACTCGGTCATCACTGCTGTGGGCATGGCCAATCACCTGGCTGTCATGGTGATTGCGGTGGTTGTCGCGGTCGGTTTCATGATGGTGTTCGCCAACGCGATCGGCCAGTTTGTATCGGCCCATCCGACGCTGAAGATGCTGGCGTTGTCGTTCCTGGTGCTGGTGGGCACGGCACTGATTGCCGACGGCCTGGAGTTCCATATTCCGAAAGGCTACATCTACTTCGCCATGGCGTTCAGCTTTGCCGTCGAGATGCTCAACATGCGCATCCGTCAACGCAGGGCCTGAAGGCGGCGCAAAGACATCGGGCCGGTTCGCCGGCCCGGTTTCTTTCTACACATCCTTACAATCCGGTGAGTGGCTTTTCACTACAATGGCGCCTGCCCGGGATCGGGCAGGTTCGGGCGTCCGCGCACTTTTCGTGTGTTGTCGGGCAGTCTGGTTGGCTGGCAAGCGATGGCAGGGGAACACGTCATGGCCTGGTTATGGACAGGGAAGATCTGGTTTCTGTATCTCTTTATGGCCTGCGGCACCTTTGTGCATTTTCGCGGGCGGGTGCGGCATCCCTTTACACGCCAATTGCTGGATCATTCCACCATCATGGGGCCGTACAACTGTTTCGTGTACGCCACCAGCAGGGTTGAGAACCGGCCGCTGCTGGACCGCGCCGCATTCCCGGAACTGGATCTGCTGCGCGATAACTGGCAGGTGTTTCGTGATGAAGCCCTGAACCTGTTCAACGAAGGATATATCCGCAAGGCGGCCAGTGATAACGACCTGGCGTTCCATTCCTTTTTCCAGACCGGCTGGAAACGCTTTTACCTGAAGTGGTACGGCGAGGCGCAGCCATCGGCGCGGGCGCTGTGTCCACGTTCGGTGGCGCTGGTGGAGCAGGTGCCGGGTATCAACGCGGCCATGTTCGCCCTGCTGCCGGCCGGTGCGGCGCTGGGCAAGCATCGTGATCCGTTTGCGGGTTCGCTGCGCTATCACCTGGGGCTGGTGACACCCAATGACGCGCGCTGCGCCATTTACGTCGACGGCGAACAGCATGTCTGGCATGACGGCCAGGATGTGGTGTTCGACGAGACCTTTATTCACTGGGCAGAAAACCGTACAGAGCAGGATCGCATCATCCTGTTCTGTGACGTGGAACGGCCGCTGCGCTATCGTTTTGCCACCTGGATCAATCGTGTGTTCAAGCGCGTGGTGGTCAGTGCCACCAGCACGGAAAACGTGTCCGGTGATGGTGTCGGGATGCTCAACCGGGTGTTCGATGTCGTGTACAAGGTGCGGGCGCGGGCCAAGCAGCTCAAGCGTCGGCAACGCAGGCTCTATTATCTGCTGAAATGGCTGCTGATTGGTGGCCTGTTGTATCTGGTTTTCATTCGCTGAACAGGACACGCATGCAGCTCGGCTTGTTTCGTTTCACTGACATTGACGTGACAGAGTGGCTGGCATTACTCAACGATGCCGGCGTCAATCGGTACCTGCCACTGGCGCCCACGCCCCGGGATGCCAGCGCCGCGTGCCAGTGGATGGCCGACAAGGACCCCGGTGGACCCGCTAAGGTTATGGCTCCTGAACGGCTAACTGGCGTACGGCGGCTGCCGGTTTCTGCACTTCGTGCGTGACGACGGTCAGCGGCCCACGGTGCGCATGCCGGCCTCGCCGTAGCGGGCGCCGGCGACCGCCTCCGGTGAAAAGACGCTGTTGATCTCTGTCAGCTCCTGTGCGCTCAGTGACACCTCCAGCGCACCGAGATTGTCCTGCAGATACTGCCGCCGTTTTGTGCCGAAGATCGGCACGATGTCATCCCCTTGCGCCAGCACCCAGGCCAGTGCCAGTTGTGCCGGCCGCACCCCTTTCTGTTCCGCCAGAGCGCGGACCTTGTCCACCAGCGTGAGATTGTGGCGGAAGTTGTCGCCCATGAAACGCGGGTTATGGCGGCGAAAATCATCATCTGCGAAATCTTCCGGCGAACGGATCGCGCCGGTCAGGAAGCCGCGCCCCAGCGGGCTGTAGGCGACAAAACCGACGCCCAGTTCGCGGCAGGTGGCGAGCATGGCCTGCTCGGCATCACGGCTCCAGAGCGAGTATTCCATTTGCAGCGCAGTGATCGGATGTATTGCGTGTGCGCGGCGAAGGGTGTCCGGGGAGGCTTCGCTCAGGCCCAGGTAACGCACCTTGCCGGCGCTGACCAACTCGGCCATGGCGCCGACGGTGTCCTCCACCGGCACGTCCGGGTCGATGCGGTGCTGGTAGTAGAGATCAATGGTGTCCACGTTCAGGCGTTTCAGGCTGCCTTCGACGGCAGCGCGCACATATTCCGGCCGGCCGTTGACGGCACGCGCGTGCGGATCGGCGGAACGGACCACGCCGAACTTGGTGGCCAGAAAAACGCGCTCACGATGTCCGGCGATAGCCCGGCCGACCAGCTCTTCATTGGTGTGCGGACCGTACATGTCGGCGGTGTCGATCAGCGTGACGCCCTGTTCCAGTGCTGCGTGGAGCGTGGCGATGGACTCGGCATCATCGCGGCCGCCATAGAAATCGCTCATGCCCATGCAGCCCAGGCCGAGTGCCGAGACGACCGGGCCGTGCTGGCCCAACTGACGTTGTTGCATGGTGCTTACCTCTCTTTGAAAAAACGGGGGCAGGTCAGGAACAGAGTCAGTCTGATCGTTCGTGTATGCGGGATAAACTGGCGTTTGCGGTTTATTCTGTTCAGGAATCTGAATAATCAGGATGCCGTTTATGGACCGTTTCCGGGCAATGCAAGTGTTCCTGCGCGTCGTTGACACCGGCAGCTTTACCCGGGCTGCCGAGACACTGGACATGCCGCGCGCCACCGTGACCACTGCCGTGCAGTCGCTGGAGGCGCACCTGGGTGTGCGTCTGCTGCAACGCACCACGCGCCGCGTCAGCGTGACACCGGATGGTGATGCCTACGCCGCCCGGTGCCGGCTATTGCTGGAAGAACTGGAACAGGCCGAGGCCATGTTCAGCCCCCGGCAAGTGCCAGCCGGACGGTTGCGCATCAGCCTGCCGAGCCGACCGGCGCGGCTGTTGATCGTGCCGGCGCTGAGACAATTCTGCGAGCGCTATCCGCAGGTTGAACTGGAGATCAGCATCAGTGACCGGCCGGTGGACCTGATTCAGGAGGGGCTGGATTGCGCGCTGCGCGTCGGCAGCCTGCCGGATTCCTCGCTGGTGGCGCGGCGGATTGGCAGCATGGCGGAAATCAGTTGTGCCTCGCCGGACTATCTCGCCCGTTTCGGTACGCCCCGGACACCGGCCGACCTGGCTTCGCATCAGGCGGTGAATTACCACGCCGCGCGTACCGGCCGCGTGCTGCCGTGGGAGTACGTCGTCAACGGCCAGTGCCATGAAATCGCACTGCCGGGCACGCTGACCGTGGACAACGCCGAAGCCTATTTCGCGGCTGCACTGGCCGGCTTCGGGCTGGTGCAGGTGCCGCTGTACACCGCGGCACCGCATCTGGAAAACGGGGAACTGGTGGAAGTGCTGCCAGACTACCGGCCGCTACCGAGCACCCTGTCACTGGTATATCCCCACAGCCGGCATCTGTCGCCAAGAGTGCGGGTGTTTGCCGACTGGCTGGCGCAGACGCTGGTGGAGCAGATCGGCATTGGACGTTGAGCCGGCTTACAGTACCCCGTCGAGAGCTGCTTCAACATGTTCTGCGGTGATCAGCTTACTGAAGGCATCGCTCAGGGCGTCCAGGTCAGCCTCGGTAGGTACGCGGGTGACGACATCGAATATCGGAGTGTCGCGCAGATCGCGCACCGGGTAGTCGTCTTTGAAAGAGACGTTGAAAGACGCCGGAACACGCAGCCTGCGTCCGTGTGCGAGGGAGCCATCTTTGCCGTTGATAATCCATATCTCCGAGAAAATACCGGCGTAGGACCAGATGACGCCGCCGTTGCGACCGCCTGCATACAGGGCGGCACCAAAGGGCTCCATCGGGGTGCCGGTATACGCGCGGTGCGGGGTCAACAGAATCAGTGCATCCATTGGATGCTGTGCAAGCAGTGATTGCACCAGCGGTGCCAGTTTCCTGAATTCGTTGTCCCGTTCATTGCCCATCAGCGCGCTGCGAAGCGGGACAGGTTCGGCCAGGGCGTCGAGCCAAGGTTGCAGGTCGTAATCCGGTACGGTCACATTAAAACGGCTCTGCCCGTGGGCGCGGACCAGCGTGACCAATTGATCCTGAATATTGCCATGCAGATCAATGGCAGTGGCGTCGATCTGATCGCGACGATTCCCGAATGCCGTCACACCGAGATAGGCGATATTGATGTCCTTGCCGAGCAGGGAGACGACACCGACATTGAAGACGCTGTCGCGGTGGATCGGGGTACCGGTAGTGGTGCAGGCGCTGAGAAGAGTAAAAACAAACAGGCAGGCAAACAAACGCATGGTCATATTCTCTTATTTTTCTGGGCAGGCGGGGATTCTGCTCAAAAGCCACGATGATGTCTTTAATGTCATTTCAATGTCATCCGGAAATCCAATCGGTGCCACCGAGGACGATTGAAGCGTGCTGCCTGATCCATTCCTGATCCAGTCTTTCCGGCACATCCCGTTCTGCGGCTTCCAGCACGCGCCGGGCGTAATGCTGCAACAGCGCCACCCGCTCTGCGGAACAGGCACGCAACCGCAATGCACCGAGCATGCCCAGCATATGCGCCAGCACCGCCGGGTTATTGGCGCCGCATTGGCGAATCTGGTCCAGCGCCAGCCCGAGCAGGCTTTCAAAATCCGGCCGTGTGCCGACCAGCCGCAGCTCGCCTTCCACATACCGCAGGGACGAGGGAAAGGGACGCGATACCAGTTCGCCCAGCAACGTATGCAGGCGATCCAGCACCATGATCGCGTTGGTGGTGTCGTTGACACCGGGCGACAGCGCCTTGAGTGCCACATCCACCAGTTGCCGGATGCCGAACGAGGCATCCTGTTGCAATGAACGTTGCGGGCCCTGGGAGAAAGCGTCGCGCAATCTCTCCAGGGTGTCGTCGTCCGGTGTGGACGTGTGCGCAAGCCACGCCAGGGCGTTGCCCTCGGGTACAAAGTCACCCACGCGATGCGGCACATAGACGACCCCGCCCAGGTCGGTGGCGAGGGTGGTCAGTGCGGTGAAATCGGCGTCGGTAATATAGCCGCTGCAGGGAGCGGTGATGGCGATGGCGTCGTCCGGGCAGGGCGGGATGGGGGCCGGTTCACGGGTGGGGTCGACGTCATCCGGATACAGCCGACGCAACACCGGCAGGGTCTCGGCTTCGATCGCGGCGAGAATGTTTTCCACCTGCAGGCTGGCGGCAATGTGGTGAATGAAATAGATCAGGTAGACGACCCCGGCAAACGCGGCCAGCAGGCCACCGAGGATGGTCAGCGTCGGCATGTTGGCGTCGTCCACGCCGAGGCCGCGCAGGGCCACCAGACAGTAGGTGTAAATACCGAGAAAAACGCCGAGTACGGTCTGGTTCACGCGGTCGCGCAGAAAACTGCGCAGCACGCGCGAGGAATATTGCGCACTGGCCTGTGAGAGCACCGCCAGTGTCAGCGAGAACACCAGCCCGGCGACCGTGATCATGCTGGAAGCGACCGCCTGCAGCATGTCGCGGGCGCCGGCGATACCGGCGCCGGACATCAGGCGCAGTTCGATGGGATAACGGGCATCGAGCGTCAGTAGCAGTTCGCACAGCAGGATCATGCCGAGCACGATGCCCAGGGGGACTACCCACAGGCTGGCACGCAGGCGGTCGAGGAGCAGGCGGGGGCGCAGGGTCACGGCAACGTCCTTGTCAGTCTGTGTCCCTGCTGTTGTACCACAAGCCCGTGCGGGCTTCAGCGTGAAGCGGTCTCCGGAGCCGGCAGCGGCGCGCCGGCCAGGGCGCGATACAGATTCACCATCGACACCGTGACCTCGGTCTGGCTCTGGATCAGCGCATCACGGGTGCTGATCAGTTCCTGTTCGGCGGAGAGCACTTCAAAGTAACCGATAAAGCCCTGGTCGTAGCGGGTGCGGGCCAGGCGCACGGCTTCGCTGGCGGCCGCCGTGGCATCGCGCAGGCGTTCGGTACGCTGCTGGCTGCGCTGATGACGCACGAGCAGGTTTTCGGTTTCTTCCAGCGCATTCAGAACGGTCTGCTGGTAACCGGCCAGTGCCGCACGGGACTCGGCATCGGCGGCGTCGATACGGGCCCGTACGCGGCCGGTATCCAGGAACGTCCAGTCCACGCCCAGTGCGATGCGACGTGACTCGGCCGGGCCGCTGAACAGATCGCTGCTGTCGCCGGCCACCGAGCCGATCAGGCCATCCAGGCTGAAACGCGGGAACAGGTCGGCGGTGACGACACCGATACGCGCGGTGGCGGCAGCCAGCCGTCGTTCGGCAGCGCGGATATCCGGGCGTCGGCGCAGCGCGTCGCCGGGGCTGCCCACCGGCACCGCAGGGAGGGCTTCCGGCAGTGGCGCGGGCACGCCCAGGCTGTCGCGCAGCGCCGCCGGTGGCTGGCCGGTGAGCACGGCAAGGCGGTGCAGTGTGATCTGCACGGCGCTGTCGATGGCCGGCAACGCCGCGCGGGTCGTTTCCAGTTGTGCCTGCGCACGCACCTGGTCAAAGGCGGTGCCACGGCCGGCGTCCACGCGGGAGCTGACGATATCCAGCAGGGCCTGTTGATTGGCCACGTTCTGTTCGGCGATCAGGTACTGCTGCTGCAGGCCGCGCAGTTCGAAATAACCGCTGGCAAGCTGGCCAACCAGCGCCACTTGCAGCGCCGCCAGATCTGCACCGGCGGCGTCCAGTTCCGCCACGCGCGATTCGGTGGCGCGGCGCAGCCGGCCGAACAGGTCCAGTTCCCAGCGCGCGGCGACGCCGGCCTGATACACCTCGACGCGCTCGGCGGACGAGGTGCGTTCCACCGCCGCGAGATGCTGTTCGGCGGCGCCGGCGCTGGCGGTGATCGACGGCCATTGTTCACGGCGGGCACCACGCAGCAATGCTTCGGCACCTTCATAGCGGGCCAGTGCGGCCTGCAGGTTATGGTTGGCGTTCAGTGTCTGCTGCACCAGTGCCGCCAATTGCGGATCGTCAAACCCCTGCCAGAAACGTTGTTCGCTTTGTGAATCAACGGCGGCCTGTTGTGGTGCGTTGGCAAAGGTCTCCGGGGCGCCGGTATCCGGCGCCTCGTAGTCGGGCCCCACGGCACAGCCGGCGATAGCCAGTGGCAGCAGGGCGAAGATGAATTTACGCATGATGCGGGTTCTCCTGCGAGGCATCGTTGGCATCGGCGCGGCGCAGCACCCATTTGCGCAGCGCCACGTAGAACACCGGTGTGAGGAACAGGCCGAACAGTGTCACGCCGATCATGCCGGCGAATACGGCGGTGCCCAGCGCCTGGCGCACTTCGGCGCCCGCGCCGCTGCTGATCACCAGCGGCACCACGGCCGCGGTGAAGGTGATCGAGGTCATGATGATCGGACGCAGGCGCAGGCGGCAGGCTTCCAGCGCGGCTTCCACCACGCCACGGCCCTGGTGTTCCAGTTCACGGGCGAATTCAACGATCAGAATGGCGTTCTTGCACGCCAGGCCGATCAGGACGACCAGGCCCACCTGTACGAAGATGTTGTTGTCACCGCCTGCAAACCAGACACCGATCAGTGCCGAGAGCATGCACATGGGAACGATCAGGATGACCGCCAGCGGCAGCACCCAGCTTTCGTACAGCGCGGCCAGTACCAGGAACACCAGCAGAATGGCGAGCGGGAACACCACCAGCGCGGCGCGGCCCTGGGTGGCCTGCTGATAGCTCAGGTCGGTCCACTCGAAGGCCATGCCGTTCGGCAGCGTGCTGGCGGCCAGTGCAGTGATGGCGTCCATGGTCTGTGCCGAAGACAGCATGCGCGGATCGGCTTCACCGGCGAGGTCAGCGGCGGGGTAGCCGTTGTAACGCAACACCGGGTCCGGCCCGAAGCTTTCGCTGATGCTGACCATCGCGCCGACCGGCACCATTTCGCCGCGATCATTGCGCGTGTACAGGCCGGCGATGTCCTCGACGCTGTCGCGGTGCGAGGCATCCGCCTGGGCGATGACCTGCCAGGTGCGGCCGAACAGGTTGAAGTCGTTGACGTAGGTCGAGCCGAGATAGGTCTGCAGGGTATCGAACAGTTCCGTCATCGGTACTCCCTGGGCTTTTGCCTTGAGACGGTCCACCGTGGCATCCAGCTGCGGCACGTTGGCCTGGTAGCTGCTGATCGGGAAGCCCATGCCCGGCGTGTTGGCGATGGCGCCCTGCATCGCGTTGACAGCATCCTGCAGAGCACCGTAGCCGAGATTGCCACGGTCCTCGATAAACAGCTGATAGCCGGAGCCGTTGCCCAGGCCGAGAATCGGCGGTGGCATGAAGGAAAATGCAAAGCCTTCCTTCAATTCGCTGATACGGCGATTGATTTCCGCATTGATCTCTTCGGCACTCATGCTGCGTTCATGGAACGGCTTCAGTGGCAGGAACACGACACCGGTGTTGGAGGTGTTGGTGAACTGCAGCGCGTTCAGGCCGGGGAAGGCGATGGTGTGTGCCACGCCATCGGTTTCCATGGCAATTTCACTGACCCGGCTGAGCAGTTCATCGGTGCGTTCCAGGGCGGCGCCTTCCGGCAGTTTCACGCCGGCCATCAGGTACAGCTTGTCCTGGATCGGAATAAAGCCGGGTGGCACCGCCTTGAACATCAGCCCGGTGCTGGTCAGCAGCACTGCATAAATGGCGAACACCATGCCGCGCCGTGCCAGTGATTTGCCAACGCCGCGCTGGTAGCTGGCGGAGCTGCGGTTGAAGAAACGGTTGAACGGACGGAACACCCAGCCGAACAGCGCATCGATGATACGTGTCAGCCGGTCTTTCGGTGCGTCATGCGGTTTCAGCAGCATCGCTGCCAGGGCCGGCGACAGGGTCAGCGAGTTGATGGTGGAGATCACCGTGGAGATGGCAATGGTCACCGCGAACTGGCGGTAGAACTGGCCGGTGACACCAGACAGGAAGGCCATCGGGATAAACACGGCACACAGCACCAGGCCAATGGCTACAATTGGCCCGGACACTTCTTTCATCGCCTGGTGCGCGGCAGCCACCGGGCTTAATCCTTCCTCGATGTTCCGTTCGACGTTTTCCACCACCACGATGGCGTCGTCCACCACGATCCCGATGGCCAGTACCAGCCCGAACAGTGTCAGGGTGTTGATCGAATAACCGAGCAGATACAGCACGGCGAAGGTGCCGACCACGGACACCGGCACCGCCAGCAGTGGAATGATGGACGCGCGCCAGGTCTGCAGGAACAGTGTGACCACGAGCACCACCAGCAGGATCGCTTCCAGCAGTGTCTTGATCACCGAGTTGATGGAGTCGCGGACGAAAATGGTGGTGTCGTACACGGCTTCGTATTCCACGCCCTCGGGGAAGCGGGTGGCAATCTCGTCCATGGCACTGATAACCGCGTCGCGGATTTCCAGCGCATTGGCATTGGGTGCCTGGAAGATACCGATGCCCACCGCCTGCTTGCCGTCGAGCTGAGAGCGCAGGGTGTAGTCACCGGCGCCGAGTTCCACCCGGGCCACATCGGCCAGCCTGACGATTTCGCCGTCGGCGCCGCGCTTGAGCACGATGTCCTCGAATTCCTCGGTGCTGCGCAGGCGGCCCTGGGCGTTGATCAGGGTCAGGAAATCACTGTTGGGAATCGGCTCGGCGCCGAGCTGGCCGGCAGACACCTGTATGTTCTGTTCGCGGACACTGCGCACCACGTCGCTGGCGGTCAGGCCGCGCGCGGCCACCTTGTCCGGATCGAGCCAGAGGCGCATGGCGTAGTCGCCACCACCGAATACCTGCGCGTCGCCCACGCCCTGGATACGGGCCAGCACATCTTTGACATGCAGGCGCGCGTAGTTGCGCAGGTACAGGGTGTCGTACTCGCCACCGGGCGACGTCAGGTGCACCACCATCAGGAAGGTGGGCGACTGTTTCTGTGTGGTGACGCCTTGCCGGCGCACGTCTTCCGGCAGCCGGGCCAGTGCCTGGCTGACACGGTTCTGCACGCGCACGGTAGCATCATCGGCGTCGGTGCCGGGGCGGAAGGTGACGGTCATTTGCAACACGCCATCGGAGCCGGCCACCGATTTCAGGTACATCATGTCCTCGACGCCGTTGATGGCTTCTTCCAGTGGCGTGGCCACGGTTTCGGCAATCACTTTCGGGTTGGCGCCGGGGTAGACGGTGCGCACGACGACGGAGGGTGGTACCACTTCCGGGTATTCACTGATTGGCAACAGCGGGATCGAGATCACCCCCACCGCAAAAATGATGATCGACAGCACGGCAGCAAAAATCGGCCTGTCGACGAAGAAACGGGAAAAGTTCATGGCAACACCTCAGCGGGGCGGCATGTGCATGCCGCCCGAATACAGTTCCTTGAATTGTTCTGGCCGGCGGCGGGGTGGCCGCCGGCATCGCGGTTACGGCGTGACCGCCAGCTGCCCCTCGTGCCCGGCACGCATGCTGACCCGCTGCGGGACCACTTCCATGCCGGGGTAGAACACTTTCTGCACCCCGTTGACGACCACCTGATCACCGGAGGACAGCCCTTCGCGGATTACCAGCAAGCCATCGACGCGCCGGCCGGCAATAACATTGCGGCGTTCTGCGCGGTTGTCCTGGTTCACCACATACACGTAGCGGCGATCCTGATCGGTGAGTACGGCTTTCTGGTCCACCAGTACGGCATGGCGGGCGCTTTCCAGCGGCATCTCAACCCGCACGAACTGGCCCGGTCGGAACACGCCGTCCGGGTTGGCCAGCACGGCACGGTATTGCAGCGTGCCGGTCTCGCTGTTGACACGGTTGTCGATGAAATCCAGTTCGCCGCGATACGGGAAGCCTTCATCACCGGGCAGGCCGATCCGTACCGGAATGTTGCCCGCGTCGGTGGCGGCATGTTCATTGGCGGTCTGCTGGGTGCTTTCGAAATAGACGTGTACCGGGTCTACGGACACCACGGTCGTCAGCAGGGTGCTGTCGGCACTGGCCAGGTTGCCGCGGGTGACTGCTGCGCGGCCGGCGCGGCCGCTGACCGGCGAGCGCACTTCGGTGTAATGCAGATCCAGTTGTGCCGACTCCAGGGCGGCGGCGGCCGCCTGTACGGTAGCCTGGGCGCTGGCCTGCGATGCACTGCGCTGGTCGAATTCCTCACGTGAAATGGCGCGGCTTTCCATCAGCTGCCGGGCACGTGCGGCCTCGGTCGTGGCCAGGGCCAACTGACTGCGAGCGTGTGCCAGATCGGCTTCGGCGGCGCGCAGGCGTGCCTGGTATGGGCGCTGGTCAATCACGAACAGCACTTGCCCCTGCTGCACCAGTTCGCCTTCTTCGAAGGCCACCTTGTCGATGTAGCCGCTGACCCGTGGACGCAGTGCCACGGTTTCCGGTGCAGCCACGCGGCCGGTGTAACGGTTCCAGAGTGTGACGTCTTCAGCCAGTACTTCGGCGACATCCACCTGCGGCGGCGGTGGCGCCGATTCGGCGGCCTGGCCACGCGCATCACAGCCGGCCAGGAAAGCCACGGCCAGCATCAGCACGGTAATGGTTATGCCCAACATCATTGTTCCGTCCCTTCGAGTGACTGCATTCATGACGTGTTCGCTTCCTGTTCTTGCAGGTTTCCATGCGGTGACGCGGTGACGCGACCGCTTGCTGAAAAAAACAAAACAGCACCGTGGCGCTGTCGATGGCGAAGGTGTCTGTCGATACCCGGCCCAGTCGGTACAGATTACGCAGCGGCGCTGCCAGGGGGATATCCGGTTTATGCAGCGTCCTTGCCTGATTCTGTTTTTGTGCCGTCGAATAACGGCGCGGGCCATGATCCCGGCGCAGCCGTAAACCCGCACCGGCATGGCGGTGCGTCTGCGGCGAGCGAGATAGTGGCGTGTGCTATTGGTGACACAAAGCTGCGACAGAGTTTGTCAGGAGCCTGTTACGCAAGGGTTAAACTGCCAGCATGACGGACTGGACAGACTGTGGTGCCGGAGCGCACAGTCAGCCAGTGCCCGCCGCTCGGCGCGGCGCGGGCCGGCACCGGGGTGCATGCGCGCGCGGGGTAGCTTGCACGTTTCTGCACGGTCCTTGCCTGATCCTGCAGAAGTCGGTGGCCGGCCCTTATTCACCCCGGAGGGCTGCGTATACTGCCGGAACCTGTCGGTGGGAGGGTCAAGATGATGATCGACTACAGTGCCTGCAGCGAGCAGATCAATGCACCGTTGTGCCGCAAGCTGGCAGAGCAGGTCATGGAACACATCACTGAAGAAGGCGTGGTGAGCACGGCCATTCCTGGCCTGGAACTGCTGCGCGCGAACGGTGCAACGAGTTGTACTTCTACCGTCTATGAGCCGGCGCTATGCGTCATCGCCCAGGGGCAGAAGACGGTGCAGCTCGGTGACCGCGAAATTATCTATGGGCCGCTGAGCTATATGGTGTCCTCGGTGCATCTGCCGGTGGTGGGGCAGGTGTTGCAGGCATCGGAAGACGAACCCTACCTGGCAGTAAAGCTCACCATCGACCCGCAGGAAGTGGCTGACCTGATTCTGGAGTTGGGTGACGACATGCCGCTGCACGAGGACATCGCCTGCAGCGAAGTGGCCTGCGGCCTGTGCATTGCGCAGGTGGATTTCGGCATTCTGGAAGCCATGACACGCATGGTCAGCCTGCTCGGTTCACCCACGGATGCACGCATGCTGGCGCCGCTGGCGCGGCGCGAGATTATTTATCGCGCCCTGATGGGCGAGATGGGTGCGCGCATGCGCGACTTTGCTGCAGCGGACAGCCAGGCACACCGGGTGTCGCGCGTGATCGCGCTGCTCAAGGACCGTTTTGCCGAGCCGTTGCGGATTCGCGAACTGGCAGACAACGTTAACATGAGCGAGTCGACCCTGTTCCACACCTTCAAGCAGGTGACGCGCATGTCACCGCTGCAATTCCAGAAGAAACTGCGCCTGCACGAAGCACGCCGGCTGATGCTCACGGAGGGGCTGGAAGCCGCCACGGCCAGTTATCGTGTCGGCTATGAAAGCCCGTCACACTTCAGCCGCGAATACAGCCGCATGTTCGGCGCACCGCCGCGTGCGGATGTGATCAAGCTGCGCGGTGAACCGTCGCGTGTGGCGGCCCCCGCCTGACAGATGCTCCCATCGTGACGACAACAAGGGCCGGCGCGTTGCCGGCCCTTGTCGTATCAGCGTGTTGCCAGCACCCGGTTGCGCTCCGACACCTGCGTATTCAGTGTCCACAGGTCGTACAGATACCCCAGCCCGAGCAGACCGGCTGTGAACAGGTACAGGATGCCGGTGATCCACTTCCCCATGTACATGCGATGCACGCCGAACAGGCCGAGGAACGTCAACAGTATCCAGCTGAGGTTGTAGTCCACCTGGCCGGTGCGGAAGCGGTGGTCGGCCTGGCGGTCCATGGACGGGATCAGGAACAGGTCGATGATCCAGCCGATCAGGAACAGGCCGAAGGTGAAGAACCAGATGGTGCCGGTGATCGGTTTGCCATAGTAGAAACGGTGTGAGCCGGTGAAGCCGAAGATCCAGAGCAGGTAGCCGATGACCTTGCTGTGGGTGTCAGGGTGGACAGGCATATTCTGCATTACCGCAACTCCATGCACGGGCTGATGGCGCTGATGATAAACCAGCGTTCAGGCAGATAGTGGGGGCCGCCGGGCAGATGTCAACCGGCTATCTCTCTTGTTTGACAATGATTCTCAGTCGCCATATCGTGCCGCCTGATATCACTATGCCTATTGTCTGATCCGGGGGTTCCACCGTGCGTCATCCCGTTCTGTCCGGCCTGTGCCTGGCACCGCTTGTGCTGGCCCAGCCCATTCTTGCTGAAACCGTCAACAAGCTCGATGAAGTCTCGATCAGCGCCACCCGGGGTGGCAGCGTGGCGGGAAAAACGCCGCAGAAGATCACCGTCATCACCCGTGAAGAGCTCGAACAGCAACTGGCGGTGACCTCGGATACCTCCCAGGTCCTGAGCAACCTGATTCCCTCGTTCTCGCCCAGCCGCCAGAAGCTCACCAATTCCGGCGAGACGTTCCGGGGCCGCAACCCGCTGTTCATGATCGACGGGGTGCCCCAGTCCAACCCGCTGCGTGACGGTTCCCGCGATGGCTACACCATTGACCTGTCGATGGTGGAACGGATCGAGATCATTCACGGTGCCAGCGCCGAGCACGGCCTGGGCGCCACCGGCGGCATCATCAACTTCGTCACCCGGCGGCCGGAAGGCACGCAGATTCGCCAGCACCTGGGCATGCGCGCCAGCGCGCCCACCGACTATGACGAAGATGGCGTCGGCTACAAGCTGGACTACCGTGTGGAAGGCGTGCGTGGCAACTGGGATTTCCTGGCGGCGGCCACCTTTGAAGAACGCGGCATGTACTACGATGCCGACGGCCGCGCCATCGGCATTGACCCGACCCAGGGCGACACCATGGATTCCCGCAGCCACGACCTGTTTCTGAAAGTGGGTTACTGGCTGACGGAAAACCAGCAACTGCAATTCACCGTGAACCGCTTTGAGCTGGATGGCCATCACGATTATGTGTTGGTGTCTGGAAGCCGTGCCAACGGCGTGCCCGCCACGTCGGTGCCGGGGTCGCCGGAAGGGGATGCACCAAAGAATGATGTGGTCACCACCAACCTGACCTACCGGCACGACAACTGGCTGGGCAATCAGGTGCTGGCGCAGGTTTATACGCAGCGTTTTCGGGCGTTGTATGGGGGTTCTACTGCGGGTACCTTCCAGGACCCGAGCAATCCGGGCGTCGATGTCTTTGATCAATCGCAGAATGAATCCGACAAAGTCGGTGCAAAATTCACCGTCACCCGTGACGGCATGTTCAACAACCGGCTGAAAATCACCACCGGTCTGGACGTGCTCCAGGATGAAACCAGTCAGATGCTGACGCAGACCGGCCGGGAGTGGGTGCCGGAAACCCGGTTCGAAAATATTGCCCCGTTTGTGCAGGGTGAATACCGGGCTACCCAGCGTTTGTCGCTGCATTCGGGTGTGCGTTATGAATACGCCAAGCTCAAAGTGGATGATTTCACTACGCTGGCGTCTTACAACGGTGGCCAATTTGTTGAAGGTGGCGAGCCGAGCTTTGACGAAACCCTGTTCAACTTTGGCGTCGTTTATCAGGTCAACGATTGGGCGCAGTTGTTTGCCAACTATTCAGAAGGTTTCGGCATGCCGGATGTGGGCCGGGTGCTGCGCGGCATTGATGATCCGGGCCAGCGTGTGGATGACTTTCTCGACCTGCGGCCCATCGTGACGGACAACCAGGAAATCGGCTGGCGCTTCAACCACGGCGCCTGGGATGCGGAGATCAGTTACTTCCGGTCCGACTCTGATTTGGGAGCACGCCTTCAACCGGTTAACGGCGTTTTCGAAGTCAGCCGTGAAAGAACCGAGATCGAAGGTGTGGAAGTTGACACCAACTATCAGCTCACTGAGCGCCATCGTATCGGTGCGAGCTACGCACACGTCAACGGTAAATTTGACTCCGACGATGGCGGGCATACCGATACCCGGCTGGGCGCGCGTGACATTTCTCCCGACCGCCTGACGTTGCGCTGGCAAACCCGCTGGAACGACAGGATCGCCAGCCAGGTGACGGGCAACTACCTGTTCAGCCGCAACTATCCGGGCGACGGTGCCGATAACGATTTCAGCAGTTACACCCTGGTGGATGCCTCACTGATCTACACGCTGTCCGAAGGCAAACTCTCGTTCGGTATCGACAACCTGTTCAATGAAGACTATTTCACCTTCTTCGCCCAGAGCGCAGGTCTGCTGGATACGCAATACACCAAGGGCCTTGGCCGCACGCTCAGTGTCGGCTACAGCCTGGACTTCTGATCAGGCATGAAACCCACACTGCTCGCCCTGCATAAATATGCGGGGCTGGCACTGGCGGTGCTGCTGGGGGTGATCGGTGCCAGCGGCAGCCTGCTGGTGTTTCACGACACGCAGGATGAATGGCTGACCCCGGCGCTGCGCAGCACGCCGGGGTCTTTGCGTTCATTCGACGAGATCATTGCGGCGGCGCAGGCGGCGATGCCCGATGCCGTGCCCCGGCGGCTGGACGTCTCGCAGGGGGACGGCAGCCCGCATGTGGTGCGTTTCCCCGGCCCCGAGGGCGCACCCGGCCCGATCCAGGTCGCGGTGTCGCCATCCACCGCGCAGGTGCTGGCAGTGCGGCAGTGGGGCGCCTATCCCATGAGCTGGATTTACCGGTTGCACTACACGCTACTGTCGGGCAGCACCGGCAAATATGTGGTGGGCCTATGCGGCCTGTTCCTGCTGTTTTTCTGTTTGTCGGGCCTGTATCTCTGGTGGCCCCGCGCGGGCCGCTGGCGCAGGGCGTTCACGGTACGCCGCGATCTGGGGGTGTTCCGTTTCAATCACGATCTGCATCAGGTGGCTGGCGTGGTGTTGTTGCCGGTGATGCTGATCGTCGCCTTCTCTGGCACGGCACTGGTCTTTCCTGCCCAGGTAACGGCGCTGGTCAGGGCCGTGTTGCCGGTGGACGCGCCGCAGAACATATCGCTGTCGGCAACCGGCGAGTCGGTGTCGTTTGACGCAGCCATCGACGCGGCGCGACGTGTGTTCCCGGAAGCGACACTGACGCGGATCGATTTTCCCGACGGGCCCGGCAAGGGCTATCGCGTGGCCTTTCAGCAGGCGGGTGAAGGGCACGGCACCACGCGGGTCTGGGTCAGTGGTGCAGGGGAGGTGCTGGCAACACGCGATGCGCGGCAGGTGCCTGCCGGCAACCGTTTTCTCGACTGGCAATTCCCGCTGCACAATGGCGCGCAGTTCGGGCTGGCTGGCCGCTGGCTGGTGTTTGTCAGCGGCTGGGTGCTGGTGCTGTTGTGTGGCACCGGGGTGTATCTGTGGTGGCGCAAGCGGCGCCTGCAACAGCAGGCGCGCCGGCGCCGCTGATCACAGCGTGACGTCAATCGCGCCGGCCACGCGCAGTGCCTTGTCAATCGCGGCCTGGATGCTTTCGTCGCGCGCCAGGCCCACGCCCAGGCGGCGTTCGCCACGCACTTCCGGCTTGCCGAACAGCCGCAGGTCGGTGTCCGGCTCGGCCAGTGCGGCGGCCAGGTTGCCGTAGGTCATCTGGCCGGAATCGCCTTCCACCAGCAGTACCGCCGAGGCGCTCGGGCCGTACTGACGAATGGCGGGGATCGGCAGACCAAGAATCGCGCGGGCATGCAATTCGAATTCGGACAGGTTCTGGGAAATGAGCGTGACCATGCCGGTATCATGCGGCCGCGGCGAGACTTCACTGAAATACACGGCGTCGCCCTTCACGAACAGCTCCACGCCGAAAATGCCTTGGCCCCCGAGCGCTTCGGTCACGGCACCGGCAATCCGCTCGGCTTCCGCCAGGGCTTTATCGGACATCGGTTGCGGTTGCCAGGACTCACGGTAATCGCCTTTTTCCTGACGGTGACCAATCGGCGCGCAGTAGGACGTGCCGTCGCGATGGCGCACGGTCAGCAGCGTGATTTCATAATCGAAATCGACAAACCCCTCGACAATCACCCGGCCCTTGCCGGCACGGCCGCCGGACTGGGCATAGTCCCAAGCGTGCTGGATATCCGCATCGCTTTTCACCGTGCTCTGACCCTTGCCGGACGACGACATCACCGGCTTCACCACGCACGGCAGGCCGATGGCGGCAACGGCGTCGCGGTATTCCTGCTCGGTTTCGGCGAAACGGTACGGCGAGGTGGCCAGGCCCAGTTCTTCGGCCGCCAGACGACGGATGCCCTCGCGGTTCATGGTCAGTTTTGCGGCCCGCGCGGTGGGTACCACATGCAGCCCTTCCTGCTCCAGCTCCACCAGCGTGTCGGTGGCGATGGCCTCGATTTCAGGCACCACGAGGTGCGGTTTTTCCTGTGCGATGACAGCGCGCAGGGCGGCGCCATCCAGCATTGAAATGACGTGGCTGCGATGGGCGACCTGCATCGCCGGTGCATTGGCATAGCGGTCCACGGCAATCACTTCGCAGCCCAGCCGTTGCAGCGCGATGACCACTTCCTTGCCGAGCTCGCCGCTGCCGAGCAGCAACACGCGGGTCGCGGTGGGGGAGAGGGGCGTGCCAAGCGTGGGCTGGGTCATGGACGGTCTCGCTATGGTGGTTGCAATCAAAGCGCGCAGTTTACCCCATGCGGGCGGACCTGCCAGCGGCTACCATAGCCGCGTGGTGAAGGAGTGAGCCGTGACCGACGACGAAAAGTGGATGCATGAAGCCCTGGCGCTGGCCAAGCAGGGTGCCGCCGAGGGTGAAGTGCCGGTGGGCGCCCTGGTGGTGCGTGACGGGCAGGTGCTCGGGCGTGGCTGGAACCGCCCCATCGCCGGGCATGATCCGACCGCACATGCGGAAGTGATGGCGTTGCGTGATGCCGCGCGTCATGAAGCCAATTACCGGCTGACCGGTGCCACGCTGTACGTCACCATCGAACCCTGCACCATGTGCTTCGGCGCGCTGATGCATGCACGTATCGCGCGGCTGGTGTACGGCGCCACGGAACCGCGCGCGGGCACCTGCGTGAGCCAGTTGCGGCTACCGGAACAGAGCTTTTATAACCATCGTCTTGAAGTGACGGGTGGGGTGTTGGCGGAGGAGAGCGCAATAATGTTGCGTGGGTTCTTTCGGCAGCGGCGTGGGAGCGGCGAAAGCTGACCTGTCGGTTCGGTAGGGTGGGTAGAGCCAACGGCGAAACCCACCGGGTCCATGCCATGGCTCACTCCCGCAAAAATATCGAAGCTACCCCTCTACGGAGGCGAGCAGTTCCGCTGGTTTTGTGCGAGCAGTGCGGCACATGGACATGGTGGGTTTCGCCGTTGGCTCTACCCACCCTACCCCAAATTCAGAGGTTCCCGCTGGCTTCTGCGGCGGGCTGCGCCATGGCCAGCATCATGTTGCCGTGGCGCTGGGTGTTGGTGGCCCAGACCAGGGTGTCGTAGTAGCCGCGAATGGCACGTACATACACCACCGCCTGACCGCCGCCGCTGGCATAGCCATGGCGGGCGTGCTGGTAGTGCTGTGGCTGGCGCAGCAGCGGCAGGCGGCCGCGTACATCGGCCCACAGGTCCGGGTCGCCGCCCTGGCGCTGAGTCAGCACGCGGGCGTCTTCCAGGTGGCCGATACCGACGTTATAGGCGGCAATCGCCATCCAGGTCCGGTCCGGCTCGGGGATGCGCGCCGGCATGCGGTCGTGCAGCTTGCGCAGGTAGGCGGCGCCGGCGCGGATGCTTTCAAACGGATCTTCACGGTCGCCCACGCCCATTTCATTGGCGGTGTGCTGGGTCAGCATCATCAGGCCGCGGACGCCGGTGGGAGACACCGCGCGCGGATCCCACATGGATTCCTGATAACCGACGGCGGCCAGCAGGCGCCAGTCGAAGCCACTGTCCTCGCCGGCCTGCTGGAAGGCGGCCGTGTAGTCGGGCAGGCGGTTGTCCAGGTGACGCATGAAAGAGCGTGCCGCGTACAGATTGAAGCGCTCGGCGTGGCTGTAGAAGCGCTGTTCCAGGGCGGCGACGGTGCCGTCCGCCTTGACGCGGTTCAGGTAGCGCTGAGCTGCATGGTAGAGCTGCGGGTGTGTTTCCCGCTGGAAGGCCCAGCCGAATTGCGCTTCGCTGGCGTCAAAGGCGGACACCAGTTCCGGGAACAGGGTGCGGTGGATGGCGTAGGCGTTGGAATCCACCATGGTGTAGTCGGCCCGCCCGTCATGCACCAGCGCCAGCAGTTGCTCGGCGCTGGCGCCCGGCAGTTCCTCGACGTCGAGGAATGGCACTTCCTGCTGCAGCAGCGCCAGTTGCTCTGCGTGGCTGCTACCCTCCAGCACGACGATGCGCTTGCCGGCCAGTTCGCTGACATTGCGTGGGCGCGGCTCGCCCATGCGATAGATGATTTTCTCCTGCACGGCCTGGTAGCCCGTGGAGAAGTCGAATTCCAGTTTGCGCTGCGGGGTGATGGTCAGGCCGGCGGCGGCCAGGTCGGCACGGCCGTCGCGCAGGGCGTCGAACACTTCGTCCAGGGTGTCGGCTTCGACGATCTGCAGGTCGACGCCCAGTTCCTTGGCAAAATCTTCGGCCAGCTCATATTCGAGGCCGGTATACCCGTACTGGTCTTCGTAGTAGGTCGTCGGGGAAACACGGGTCACCACGACCAGTTCGCCCCGTGCCTGGATACGCTCCAGTGCACTGGGTGCCGGTTTCATGGCGGTGGTGGCAGCCACGGCAGTAAGGATGGCCGCCGGGACCAGCAGGTGCCTGATCTGTTTTTTCAGTGCGCTCATATCCGGTTCCAATTGCTCTGTCAGGGTGACTGACAGGCCGGTACTGCCGCTTCCGACCGATATACCCCCGGTAAGGGACGTGTCCGTGTCGCTTCACCCCCTGTGCTACGACACGGCGCGGACTCTAGCATCGCTCCTACACTATATCGAGCCTATTTGTAGGACAATCAAGCCCTTGGTGCTGTCTGCCCCTATTTTCAGGACTGTGGCGGGGGGCGGCCCTCGGTAGGCCGGCTGAGGCAGGGCCTGTCGGGCTGCTGCGGATGCCTGAGACGGGTGTACACCGTCCGGAGCCGGCCACGGCGGCTGCCATCGGCGGTCAAATCCCGTATCATTGCGCCTCTTCCACCCCTCCCGGAAATAGCTGAATTAAAGGCGAGTCATGCTGATACTCCCCGGTTCCCCCGCGTTGTCCGCGTTCCGTCAGGAAAAGCTGCTGCAGTCCCTGCCCGGCGTGACGGCTCTCGGCGCGCGTTTTGTGCATTTCGTGGACACCGACGGCGAACTGCCCGCCCGGGCGCGCGATGTGCTCGGCAAGCTGCTCAGCTACGGCCCGAACACAGCGGTGGAAATGCCGGAAGGCACGCTGTTCGTCGTGGTGCCGCGTCCCGGCACCATTTCGCCCTGGTCCTCCAAGGCCACCGACATCTGCCATAACGCCGGGCTGACCCAGGTGCGCCGCGTCGAGCGCGGCATCGAATACCGTCTGGCGTTCGCGTCGGGCGAGGTGGACGACACGGCCATCCGCGCTGCGCTGCACGACCGCATGACCCAGGCCGTGCTGGCCGACCTGAACGATGCCGCCCGGCTGTTTGCCCGGCAGGCGCCGGCGCCGCTGTCGCGCATCGATATCCTCGGCGGTGGCCGGGGTGCGCTGGAGCGCGCCAACAGCGACCTGGGCCTGGCTCTGGCCGAGGACGAAATCGACTACCTGATGACCCAGTTCACGCGTCTGGAGCGCAACCCCACCGACGCCGAGCTGATGATGTTCGCGCAGGCCAATTCCGAGCACTGCCGGCACAAGATCTTCAATGCCTCCTGGCTGATTGACGGCGCGCAGCAGGACAACAGTCTTTTCGGCATGATCCGCAATACCTTTAAACAGCACCCGGGCCGGGTGCTGTCCGCCTACAAGGACAATGCGTCGGTGATGGCCGGCAGCGAGGCCGCGCGCTTCTTCCCGCACCCGGAGACGGGCGTCTATCAGTACGTCACCGAGCCGGTGCACATCCTGATGAAGGTGGAGACACACAACCACCCGACCGCCATCGCCCCGTTCCCCGGCGCGGCGACCGGCTCCGGCGGTGAAATCCGCGACGAGGGCGCCACCGGCCGGGGTGCCAAGCCGAAGGCCGGCCTGAACGGTTTCTCGGTATCGAACCTGAACATTCCCGGCTTCCGCCAGCCCTGGGAAGGCGATTACGGCAAGCCGGAGCGCATTGCCTCGGCGCTGGACATCATGATCGACGGCCCGCTCGGTGGCGCCGCGTTCAATAACGAATTCGGGCGCCCGAACCTGTGCGGGTATTTCCGTACGCTGGAAATCAGCGCACCGGGTGCCAACGGCGATGAAATGCGCGGTTACCACAAGCCGATCATGATTGCCGGTGGCCTGGGCAATATCCGCGACGGCCATGTCGAGAAACAGGAAATTCCGGCCGGTGCACACATCATTGTGCTCGGTGGCCCGGCGCTGCTGATCGGCCTGGGCGGTGGGGCCGCGTCGTCCATGGCCTCCGGCGAGAGCGCCGAGGACCTGGACTTTGCCTCGGTACAGCGCGACAACCCGGAAATCGAGCGCCGCTGCCAGGAAGTGATCGACCGCTGCTGGGAACAGGGCGACAACAACCCGATCGTGTCCATTCACGATGTGGGCGCCGGTGGCCTGTCCAATGCCCTGCCGGAACTGGTGCACGACGCCGGCCGTGGTGCGCGCCTGCAACTGCGCAAGATTCCCTGCGATGAGCCCGGCATGAGCCCGGTGGAAATCTGGTGCAACGAAGCGCAGGAACGTTATGTGCTGGCAGTGCAACCCGCAGACCTGGACCGGTTTGCCGCCCTGTGCGCACGCGAGCGCGCCCCGTTCGCCGTGCTGGGCCAGGCCACCGATCAGGAACACTTGCGTGTCGAGGACAGCCACTTCAAGGAAGCGCCGGTGGACCTGCCGATGGACGTGCTGTTCGGCAAACCGCCCAAAATGCAGCGCGAATTCGACCGCACCGATTTTGAACGCCAGCCGTTCGACCTGGACGAGGTGGAACTGAAAGACGCCGTCCAGCGGGTGCTGAGCCTGCCCACCGTGGCGGCGAAAACCTTCCTTATCACCATCGGCGACCGCAGCGTGACTGGCCTGGTTCATCGCGAGCAGATGGTCGGCCCCTGGCAGGTGCCGGTGGCCGACTGCGCCGTGACCGCCTCCGGTTACCAGCACTACACCGGCGAAGCCATGTCCATGGGCGAGCGCACGCCGCTGGCGCTGGTGGACGCTGCGGCATCCGGCCGCATGGCCGTGGCCGAGGCGCTGACCAACCTGGCCGGCACCGATGTCGGAGCGCTGGGCAACGTCAGCCTGTCCGCCAACTGGATGGCGGCGGCCGGCCATCCGGGCGAAGACCAGAACCTGTTCGATACGGTGCAGGCCGTCGGCATGGAATTGTGCCCGGCGCTGGGCATCAACATCCCGGTGGGCAAGGACTCGCTGTCCATGCGCACCCTGTGGACCGACAAGGGCATTAACAAAAGCGTGATCGCGCCGCTGTCGCTGATCGTGTCCGCGTTTGCGCCGGTCGGTGATATCCGCAAGACCGTGACCCCGCAATTGCGTACCGAACAGCCCAGCACATTGCTGGTGGTCGATCTCGGCTGCGGCCAGAACCGCCTGGGCGGTTCGGCGCTGGCGCAGGTATACGGTCAGATGGGTGACGAGGCGCCGGACATCGACGACCCGAAGCGCCTGAAACACTTCTTCGAGGTCACGCAGAAACTGGTCCGCGAAGGCGCGTTGCTGGCCTACCACGACCGCTCTGATGGTGGTCTGTTCGCGAGCGTCGTGGAAATGGCCTTCGCCGGCCGCGTCGGGCTGGATCTGGTGCTGGACCACATCGCTGGCGACAATCGGGAAGCACTGGAAGCGTTGTTTGCCGAAGAAGCCGGTGCCGTGCTGCAAGTGCGCGAAGACCTGGCTGATCACGTGATTGCCGAATACGCCGAAGCCGGCCTGGGCGAGTGCGTGCACCGTATCGGCGAGCCGAACGCCGATGACGTGCTGCGTATCCGTCTCGGCGGGGCCATTTTGCTGGAAACCCCGCGCCGCGTGCTGCACCGCACCTGGGCCGAAACCAGCTATCGGATGCAGGCGCTGCGCGACAACCCGGCCTGCGCGTTGCAGGAATTCGACGCCATTCCGCACGCCAACGATCCCGGCCTCAACGTACGCCTGACCTTCGACATGACCGACAGCCCGGCCGCCGGGCTGCTGGGCAGCGCCAGCCGTCCGCGCGTGGCGATATTGCGCGAGCAGGGCGTCAACGGCCAGCTGGAAATGGCCGCCGCGTTCGAGCGCGCCGGCTTCGAGGCGGTGGACGTGCACATGAGCGATCTGCTCGCCGGCCGTGTCGATCTGGCGGATTTCCGTGGCCTGGCGGCCTGCGGTGGTTTCTCCTACGGCGACGTGCTCGGTGCCGGCGAAGGCTGGGCCAAGACGATTCTCTACAACGACGAGCTGCGTGATGCCTTCAACCGTTTCTTTTATCGCGAAGACACCTTCGCGCTGGGCGTATGCAACGGTTGCCAGATGCTGTCCGCACTGAAAGAGCTGATCCCCGGTACCGAGCACTGGCCGCGTTTCGTGCGCAACCAGAGCGAGCAATTCGAAGCACGTACCTCGCTGGTGGAAATCACGCCGTCGCCGTCCATCTTCTTCACCGGCATGGCCGGCACGCGCATTCCGATTGCCGTGGCACACGGCGAAGGGCAGGCGGAAATCAGCGACGAATCGCTGGCCCGTTGCCAGGAAAACGGCCTGGTGGCGGTGCGCTTTGTCGACAGCCTCGGCAACCCCACCGAACAGTACCCGGCCAACCCGAACGGCTCGCGCGAAGGCGTCACCGGCTTCACCAGTGCCGATGGCCGCGTCACCATCCTGATGCCGCATCCGGAGCGTGTATTCCGGGTCGTGCAGAACAGCTGGTACCCGGACGACTGGGCCGGCTTCGAAGACGGCCCGTGGCTGCGCATGTTCCAGAACGCACGGAAATGGGTGGGCTGACAGGACAACAACAATATGACTGACAAGACCTTCGGGCCGTTCGAACTGCTGGCGGCCCACAAAGGCGACGTGCCGGCGGATTTCGTGGCCCGCCGGCGCATCGCCGCCGCCATGCAGCAATTGTCCGAACGCCTGATCCGCGCCGAGGCCAGCCAGGCCGACCTGGAGCACTGGGCCGGCACACTGGAGCAACTGGCAGAGACGGTGGGCACACCGGAGCGCCGTGATACCCGCGCCGCCAACCGGCGCATGTTCAGCGGCGCGGCCACGGCAGGCGATATCTTCGACATGATGGATTTTGACCCGGCTGGCGGCCTCTCCAACCCGATTTCCCCGCCGCTGACCTGGATAAAGGAAACCCCGGAAGGCGTCGAGGCGGAAGTGTATCTGGGCATGCACTACCAGGGCCCGCCAGGCCGCGTGCACGGCGGTGTGATCGCACTGCTGCTGGATGCGGTGCTGTCGCGCGCCATGCATGCCGCACTGAAAATCGGCGTCACCGGCACCCTCAACGTGCGCTACCTCAATAGCACACCCATCGAAACCACCGTGCGCTTCACCGCGCGCCTGCGCGAAATGGACGGCCGCAAGATGTTCATCGAAGGTGGCGTGTTTGCCGGTGAGGAACAGACGGTGCAGGCGGAAGGTATTTTCTTTCAGCCGCGCTTCGGGCGCTGAGGTCAGAATCTGACATTGTTCAGCGCCCGCTCCACATCGGGCAGCACGTCATTGGCAATGCCCAGCAATTCGGCGAGCAGTGCATCGTCGATATCCATATAACCTTCGTATTCCGCCAGGTTGCGGCGCTCGTGACACAGGACGAGCAATCGCACCTGGAGTGCTGGCAGTGACAGCGTGTGGGTCAGGCATTGAAACACCAGATAGCGGCGCTCGGAGCGATAACCGCGCAGGCGCAAGGCCGTCAGTGCCATGGCATGGGCAGCGTTGTAGGCAAGGGAACCTCTGAATAACTCCCCGGTGGTTCTGCGGGCGCTACAGCATGCAGTAGCAAGGCGCGGCGCGCCGGCAATGGCATCGTCCTTGTCAAGCGACGCAACGCGGCTAATGCGTGCTGTAGCGCCCGCCCTCCGGGGCTTTCCGGGCAGCACCTGCTCCGCGTTGCGACTTCTCGACGTAGCCCGCTATGCCTTCGAAGTCGCGCCTTGATCAGGTGCTGCCCGGAAAGCCAGAACCACCGGGGAGTTATTCAGAGGTTCCCAAGGTCAAAACGGCTGGCAAAAGACAGTGCGGTGTTATTGGCGTCCTGTAGCCTGTCTCTGGCAGATTGCAACAACCCCTCGCACTCACGGCGGTCGGGTGGTTCGGGTTTCAGATCACCTGTGCGGGCCAGGTTTATCAGATTTTCGAGCGGGCTCATCCTTGAACTCCGGTTCCTCGCCGATCAGCACTATGGTTGGCTGTGCGGCAACGCGGGTGGCAAAGCTGTGTCCGGCGGCCTTCCTGGCCAGCCATTCCTGAACGGTGAGCAACGTCGGGTTGATGGTGCGGCCAAGCATTTTTTCAACCGGGAGCAATGGCGCCATGACCTCGCCATAAAGTAATCCGTCGCCGATCAGCAACAGATCAATGTCGCTGTCTGCGGTGTCCTCACCCCGGGCGATAGAACCATAGATAACGGCCCAGGCCAATCGTGGCAAAAAGGGAGCCAGTGCGGTGCGCAAGGGCTCTGCCATGCCGAACGTCTTGAGCACAATGCTGCGCAGTTCCTCAAAGATCGGGCAGCGGGCATCGGCCTGATAACGCATCTGATTGCCTTGCCTGAAACGCGTCAGGATGCCCGCAGCCTGCAGGCGCTCAAGTTCCCGCGAGATGCTTCCCTTGCCGACCTGGGACCAGCGGGCGATCTCATTGGTGTAAAAGCTGCTGTGAGGATTGCCGTACAGCAGCGCCAGAAGACGCTGTTGCGTGGTGGAGAAGAGGGCGTTGCCCAACTGTGTGGATGGCATGGCAATCCGTATCGGTCCTTTTTTGGGAACGATAGGTCCCATTTTGGGACCGGTCAAGGCTGGTGTTTCCTGTCATGGGGTTTGCCGCCGCTTCGCGGTACGCTTTGCGGCCTTGAGTCTGAGCCTCTGATCCAAGCAGGAGATGTCCCCTTGAGCGACCACTACGGCCTGTTCACCCACCGTATCGCCGAACCCCACGAACCGAATGAGGAATACCGCGTGCGCCGCGCCCTGGCCGCCTCGCTGCGCGAGATCCAGGACCGTCTGGTGCGCCTGGATGCCCCGCAGGCCATGCTGGAGCAATGGGCGGCGCAGATGGCCACGGTGGCCGAGCAGGTGCGCGATTATCCCCGCCGGGGCCAGAGCGCCATCTTCCAGCGCCTGTACCTGGAGCAGGGCAGCCACCGCGATGTGCTGGATGCCTTCGACCACGAGATCATGACCGGCCTGTCGTCGTCGCTGGCGCCGCCGCTGAGCCTCTGGCTTGACGGCGATGTGGTGCGCGGCCGCGCCAACCTGGGCCTGCCCTGGCAGGGCCCGCCGGGCCGTGTGCACGGTGGCGTGGTGGCGCTGATGCTGGATATCCTGATGGCCAAGACTCAGGACATGGTCGAGGGCATCGGCATGACCGGCACGCTGAATATCCGCTACCAGGCCGGCACGCCGCTGAAAACCGATATCGACATGGAAGCCCGTATCCAGCGCCTGGATGGCCGCAAGCTGTTTGTCGAAGGGCTGTTCTTTGTCGGCGGCGAACAGGTGGTGCGTGCCGAAGGTGTGTGGATCTGCGCCCGGGGTGATTACCGCTGGCGCGAGGGCTTCCCGCTGCGGCAGCAAGAGGTGTCATGACCAACACCGTCTACAAACTCTGCTTCTATGTGCCGGAAACGCACGTCGAAGAGGTGAAGAACGCGGTCTTCGAGGCGGGTGCCGGGCGCATTGGCGACTACGACTGTTGCGCCTTCCAGACCCTCGGTGAAGGCCAGTTCCGGCCATTGGACGGCAGCCGGCCGTTTCTCGGCGAGCAGGGCAGGGTAGAGCGGGTGGCGGAGTACAAGGTGGAGATGATCTGCCTGGAAAGCCAGCTGCGTGCTGCCCTGGCAGCGCTGCGTCTGGCGCATCCTTATGAAGAGCCGGCGATCGATCTGTGGCCCCTGACGCCGCTGCCGGACAGCCCCGCCTGACCCTGGAATGGCCCCTTCTGACACCCCGTTCACCCCTCAAAACTGTGACACAGTAAGCGCTTTGGAGTGTTCTGTACGCTTCGTAGCGCCTTTGTTCTGAAACTGTAGCCCCGGCTTGTTCCGGGTACCCGCGCTGAGTCAATAATCACTGCCAGCCTGCCCGTGGTGCGCTACCCGGGGCTGGCTTTTCGTCGGGCGCCGGCATGGGGTAGGCCGGGGTCTTTTGGCAGGTTTTTTCGCTCCGGCTTTTTCGGGGTATCGCGGAGAACAGCATGACTCTGTTTCAGGCATTGCGGTGGCTGGATGAGCTGGAGTACGTCATCGAGGCCCTGGCCCAACAGGCCACCACCGAGGCACGCGCCACGCTGGTGGAACTGATTCTGGAAGCAGAGTCCGACGCCCAGCTCGACGTCAATGAACGCACCATGCTGCTCAACACCCTGGAACGCGCCCGTGGCGCCCTGATTCAGGCGGATGAAGAACAGCCGCCGGAAGTGATGCCGGCGTCGATCCTCAGCGGGCTGACCCGCCGGCTCTGGCAACAGGTGCACTGACGCCGGAGAACCCTCATTGGCAGGGTAGTCTCTACAAACGGTTATGTTATAACATAACTGTTTTAACAGAGGCTGCCCCGATGTCCCTGCCTGTATCCCGTCTGCCCGTCACGGTGCTGTCCGGTTTTCTCGGCGCCGGCAAGACCACCCTGCTCAACCATATCCTCAACAACCGCGAACAGCGTCGTGTGGCGGTGATCGTCAACGACATGAGCGAGATCAATATCGACGCCAGCCTGGTGCGCGGCGAAGTCACGCTCAACCGTGCCGAAGAAAAACTGGTCGAAATGAGCAACGGCTGTATCTGCTGCACCCTGCGTGAAGACCTGCTGCGCGAAGTGCGCGCGCTGGCGGAGGCGGGCAGGTTTGATTATCTGGTGATCGAATCCACCGGCATTTCCGAACCCTTGCCGGTGGCCGAGACCTTTACCTTCGCCGACGAAGACGGCGTCAGCCTGGCCGATGTCTCGCGCCTGGACACGCTGGTGACGGTGGTGGATGCCGTCAACTTCCTGGCCGATTTCCATGCCGCCCGCGCGTTGCAGGAAACCGGCGAATCACTGGGTGAAGAAGATGAGCGCAACGTCGCCGACCTGCTGGTGGACCAGATCGAATTCTGTGATGTGCTGGTATTGAGCAAGACCGATCTGATCACCACCGAGGCGCTGGAAGAACTGACCGGCATCCTGCGCAGCCTCAACCCGGATGCCCGTATCGTGCCTGCCGTGATGGGCAAGGTGCCGCTGGATGCCGTGCTGGATACCGGCCGCTTCAGCTTTGAGCGCGCTGCTGCCGCGCCGGGCTGGCTGCGCGAAATGCGGGGCGAGCATGTGCCGGAAACCGAAGAGTACGGCATCCGCAGCACCCACTATCTGGCGCGCCGCCCGTTCCATCCGCAGCGGTTTTATGATTTCCTGCACCGCACCTGGGACAATGGCCGCCTGCTGCGCTCGAAAGGCTACTTCTGGCTGGCCAGCCGCCCGCAATTTGCCGGACAGTGGAGCCAGGCCGGCGGTATTGCCCGGCACAGCCCGGCCGGCATGTTCTGGAAGGCGGTGCCCGAGGAGCGTTGGCCGGATGATCCGGAAACGCTGGCGATGATCCGCGAAAAATGGATGGAGCCGTTCGGCGACATGCGCCAGGAACTGGTCTTCATCGGTCAGCAACTGGACATCGGGCGCCTGCATGCGGAACTGGATGCCTGCCTGCTGGACGACGACGATCTGCTGGCCGGCCAGGCGCACTGGAAAAACCTGCCGGACCCGTTCCCGGTGTGGTACGAGTAACAGCACGCGGTTTCTCGCCGCAGGGGTGAATCGAGATGGTCAGTACGGAACAGGCGCTGGCACAGGCCGAACAGCAATGCCAGCAGCAGGGCGCGCGCTTCACCGCCGCGCGACGTCGCGTGCTGGCGATCCTGCTGGCGCAGCCACAGCCACAGACCGCCTACCAGATCCTCGACCTGCTGCGCGCCGAACAACCCGGTGCGCAGCCCCCGACCGTGTACCGGGCGCTGGATTTTCTGCTGCGTCATGCGCTGGTGCACCGCATCGAGTCCACCAACAGCTACCTCGCCTGCAACAGCCCGCACACCCACGATGACGATGCCGGGCACCACTGGCCGCAGTTTCTGCTGTGCGATGCCTGCGGCGACACCCGCGAGGTGCCCCTGGCCAGTGAGCTGCGCCAGGCACTGGCGCGGCAGGCGAATGAATACGGTTTCCACATTGGTCAGCGTCCGCTGGAAGTGCACGGCCTGTGCCCCCGTTGCCAGGGCGGCCAGTGAGCGACACCTGGCGCGCCGAAGGCCTACCCGTCAACCTGATTACCGGCATGCTCGGTGCCGGCAAGACCACCCTGATCCGCCATCTCACCACCCGTACCCGGCGGCGCTGGGGCGTGCTGGTCAATGAATTCGGTGACATCGGCCTGGACGGCGACTGGCTGCGTCACGATGACGTGACCGTCCGCGAGGTGGCGGGGGGCTGCATGGGCTGTACTGCGGCCGTGACGTTGCGGGTCACGCTGAACCGGTTGATCCGCGAAGCGCGGCCGGCACATCTGCTGATCGAACCCACCGGCCTGGGCCATCCCGCCGAGTTGCTGAAACTGTTGCGCGATCCGCTCTATCAGGGCGTGCTCGAACCGGGCGCGACCCTGTGCCTGGTGGATGCGCGCCGGTTGTCGGAGACACGGTTTGTCGCCTCACCACTGTGGCAGCAGCAACTGGCGTCGGCCGATGTATTGGTTGGCACCAAGCAGGAACTGTGGGGTGATGAGGCCATGAAGCACTGGCGGGCGCTGGTGACAGCGCGCGGCGTGCCGTCCGTCACGGTCACTCAGGGGGCGCTTGACGCTGCCTGGCTGGCGGCGCCGGTCAGCACCCGGCAGGTGTTCGTGCCCACTGGCGAGGAACAATGGGATGCGCACGGCTGGACGTTGCCCGACCACTGGCGCGTGAGCGAAGCGGCTTTGCGGGGCTGGCTTGCCTCGTTCGAGTGGGAGCGCATCAAGGGAGAGCTGGCGGGTGTCGACGCGCCGGGCTGGCGGCTGGATGCCGTGGCAGAAGAAGTGACACTCACACCGCTGGCCACGCGCCCGGCCAGCCGCATCCAGGTGATCGTGCGCGAGCGCGGTCACTGGCCGGCCTGGCAGGCGCAATTGTTGGCGGCGGGGCAACCCTAGTTGTGCAGCGGCGCCTCAAGGCTCCAGCTTTGGCTTCGGCGTGCCCAGCGGCGCAATGTCCTGCACGCGGATCGGGAAATCGCCGGTCTTCATGTCCTGCAGATAGAACTTCAGCGTGCGGGTGATGGTCGGAAACGCCAGTTCATCCCAGGGAATCTCTTCCGGCAGGAACAGCCCGGCATCGGACGATTCGTCACCGACACCGAACTTGCCGTCGGCCAGTTCGCCGAGAAAAAACACATACACCTGGTAGATGTGCGGCAGATTGAACACCGTGTACAGGTCGCTGATGTTGACCGTGGCGCAGGCTTCCTCCCAGGTTTCCCGGGCGGCGCCTTCCTGCAATGTCTCGCCGTTTTCCATGAAACCGGCCGGCAGTGTCCAGTAGCCGGCGCGCGGATGAATGGCCCGCTTGCACAGCAGGATGCGTCCCTCCCACACCGGCAGGGCGCCGACCACGATCTTCGGGTTCTGGTAATGAATGGTCTGGCAGGCCGGACACCAGTAGCGTGGCCGGTTGTCGCCTTCGGGAATATCGAAGCGGAGCTGGTCGCTGCCGCAATGGCTGCAGAACTTCATGAAGAGTCCGGTTCACAGGATATAGCGCAGCCTATCGGCTTGCCGTCGGGGCTGCAACGCAGCGCGTTCACATAGCGCTTGCCTGCCCCGCGGTGTCTGTTCAAACTGTCGTTTGAATCAGATTCTGGTGCTCCGCGCCGGCCATGTGGCCGGTGTGTGGCGGAGCTGGAGAGCGGTGTGATTGATATCCTGAAACAGCGCCTGCAGGACTACCGCCTGCGCGAACTGCCGGTGCATCTGCCCGAGGCGGCGGTATTGATGCCGTTGACCGACGAGCCGGAACCTGAACTGATCCTGACCGTGCGCTCCGCCGCCATGCCGACCCATGCCGGCGAAGTGGCCTTCCCCGGTGGCAAACGTGACCCGGGCGACCGTAACCTGCTGGCCACCGCGCTGCGCGAATCCCGCGAAGAAGTCGGCCTGTTGCCGCAGGAAGTGAAAGTGCTCGGTCAATTGTCACCGCTGCCGTCCCGTTACGGCATGAAGGTGACGCCGTTCGTGGGGCTGGTGCTGCCGGACGTGGAACTGATCGCCGAGCCCGGCGAAATCGCCTCCATCTTCCGCGTGCCGCTGGCGTTCTTTCTTGATGCCCGCCCGGAACTGTCCCCGCCCTTTGATGTGTTTGGCAAACGCCTGCGCATGCCGAGTTATTATTACGAAGACAAACGGATCTGGGGCCTGACCGCTTTCATGATCCTCGATCTGCTCAATCACGCATTCGACGCCGGTATCCACTACGAGCTGGATGACCCGGAGTAACCACACAAGGGGAGCACCCGTGATCTACACCATCGATGGCCGCCGTCTGGAAACCCGTGGCGAATACTGGATCGCCGACAACGCCACCGTGATCGGTTCCGTGGTGCTGGGCGACAAGGCCAGCATCTGGTTCAACGCCGTGCTGCGTGCTGACAATGACACCATCACCATCGGCGACGAAACCAATATCCAGGACGGTGCCGTCCTGCACGTGGACCCCGGCGTGCCGCTGACCATCGGCCGCAACGTCACCGTCGGCCACAAAGTGATGCTGCACGGCTGCACCATCGGCGACAACACGCTGATCGGCATCAACGCCGTGGTGCTCAACCGCGCAAAAATCGGCAGCCATTGCATCATCGGCGCCAATGCCCTGGTGCCCGAAGGCATGGAAATCCCGGATAACTCGCTGGTGATGGGCTCGCCCGCCAAAGTGGTGAAGGAAATCAGCGATGGCCACAAGGCGATGATTACCATGGGGGGCATGCACTACGTCGCACACGCAAAACACTTCGCGACCGAACTCAAACCCGACGAGCGCTTCCATGACTGATACCGTGGCCTCGCCCTGCGTCAGCATCTGCGCCCTGGATGGCGACGACATCTGCGTGGGCTGCTTCCGCACCGGCCAGGAAATCAGCCGCTGGGGCCTGCTGCCGGCCTCGCGCCAGCGGGAAGTGCTGGCGCGTTGCCAACAGCGCATGTTCGGCCACCCGGCCGCCTGCGTGGTGGATGAAATGAAGCAGGCGGGGCAGGGATGAGCGGCGAAGCACTTTCTGCACCGCGCCGTCCGCGCGTCGGCCTGGCCCTGGGCAGTGGTTCTGCGCGCGGCTGGGCACATATCGGCGTTATCCAGGCACTGGAAGATATGGGAATCCGCCCCGATGTGGTGGCCGGCACGTCCATTGGTGCGCTGGTGGGCGCGGTCTACGTGTCCGGCCAGTTACAGGCCTTCAGCGACTGGGTCACCAAACTGACCTTTCGCGATGTGCTGGGCTTCCTCGATATCGGTTTCAGCGGCGGGGTGGTCAAAGGCGAAAAACTCTTCAACTTCTTCTCCGAACAGCACCAGAACCCGGATATCGAATCCCTTTCCCAACGCTTTGCCACCGTTGCCACCGACATGAAAATGGGCCGCGAAGTCTGGATACAGCAAGGGTCGGTGCTGGATGCTGCACGCGCCTCCTGCGCCTTGCCGGGCCTTTTTTCACCCTTCAAGCATGAAGGGCGCTGGATGCTCGATGGTGGCCTGGTCAACCCGGTGCCGGTCTCCGTTTGCCGTGCGTTGGGCGCCGAGCTGGTGATTGCCGTCAACCTTAACGGCCAGTTGATCGGCCGCCATCTTACCCGCTACGACACCGGCTCCCAGGACCTGGAAGAGTCCGACGGCGAAACCCCCGACAGTGAAAACAGCGAGCCGTCTGTGTGGGGGCGCGTCATGGATTATTTTTCTTCCTCCTCCGATGAAAACGTCGAGCCCACACCGGGTTTGTTCGATGTGATTGGCGCCAGCGTCAACATCATGCAGGACCGCATTACCCGCAGCCGCATGGCCGGCGACCCGGCGGAGCTGAACCTGGTGCCGATGCTGGAAGATTACGCGATCATGGATTTCCATCGGGCGGCGCAGGCGATTGAAGAAGGGCGTCGGCTGGTGGAGGCGAATCGGGAGAGGATTGAGTGGTTGTTGGGGCGGCTTTGATGATGAAGAAAGATTCAGCACGGTCGATTGTGCTGGATGGCGGTGATGTGTCTGCCTTGGTAAAACAGTTCCCTCAATGGTTGCCAGTTTTTGGTCGAGGGCGAGTCGCATGAAAGCCAAAGACTTTGACAAGAAATTTGATGACGGCATTGAAGACATTGTCGACGACCTTGATCTGTCGACCGTACGCCGCGTTAATCAGGAACCAAAACGCATCAACATCGATGTCCCGCTGTGGGTTGTTGAAGCCCTGGACCGTAAAGCGGCGCGCATCGGTGTGACGCGGCAATCCATCATCAAAGTATGACTGGTCGAGCGCCTCAGGGCCGAGGCGGCGAATAAAGCACTCAATGATGGCAGGCCAGGCGGGGCGCGCTAAAGGCGCTCAGTGACCGTTGGCCTCCCGCCGCCGCAACCGCGCCGTCTTCACCATATTGTCCTTCACCTGCATCACCTCGATCAGATAGTCCTCGATCCGCAGCGAGGTGCTGCTCTCGGGAATATTCTGCAAGTGCTCCAGGATCAGGCCGTTCAGTGTCTTCGGCCCGTCTGTCGGCAATGACCAGTGCAGTGAGCGGTTGATTTCGCGCAGGTGTGCGGTGCCGTCCACCATATAGCTGCCGTCTTCCTGCAACAGGATGTCCTGGCTGCTGGCGGCCAGGTCGGTGGTGAATTCGCCGACAATCTCTTCGAGGATGTCTTCCAGCGTGATCAGGCCGAGCACGTCGCCGTATTCGTCCACCACCACGCCCTGACGGCGGCGGGCGTTCTGGAAGTTGATCAATTGCTTGTGCAGTGGCGTACCCTCGGGCACGAAGTAGGGCTCAACGGAAAACTGCAGCAGCTCGGCCTTGTTCACTTCCGGGCGCATCAGCAGCCGGCTGACTTTGCGCAGGTGCAGGATGCCGATGATGTTGTTCGGGTCGCTGCGGTAGACCGGCAGGCGGGTGTGCTGGGAGGTGCGCATCAGGTTGAGGATGTCGTTGAGGTCGGCGTCGATATCGATGCCGATGATCTCGCTGCGCGGGATCATGATGTCCTCGACGGTGACTTTTTCCAGATCAAGGATATTCAGCAGCATCTTCTGGTGCCGCTTGGGGATGAGGCCACCGGCTTCGTTCACGACGGTGCGCAATTCCTCCGGGCTGAGGTCATCGGTGCCGGTGGGCTGTTCGCGCACGCCCAGCAACCGCAGCAGGCCATTGCTCAGGCCGCTGACGGCCCACACCAGCGGGGCGAACAATACCAGCAGCGGTTTCAGCAGCAGGCTGGCGGGGTACGCCACGGACTCTGGCTTGCGCGCGGCGAAGGTCTTCGGGGTCACTTCCGCGAAGATCAGCATGATGATGGTGAACACGATCGGCGCGACGGCGGCGCCGGTGTTGCCGAACCAGGCCAGCGCCAGCAGGGCGGCGATGGTGGCGGCATAGTTGTTGACGAAGTTGTTGCCGATCAGGATCACGCCGAGCAGGCGGTCGGTCCGGGACAGCAGCTTCTCTACACGGCGCGCCCCCCGGTGGCCGTGGCGGGCCAGGTGGCGCAGGCGGTAGCGGTTGATCGCCACCATGCCGGTTTCGCTGCCGGAGAAAAACGCAGAGGCAATGATCAGCACGATCAGAATGCCGATCAACAGAGCATCAGGAATATCAGCCAAGAGGGGGTAAGCCCAAGGTTGCAACAGGACCGCTATTGTCCGAACGCGGCTTCGGGGGTGTCAAGCCGGGCGATGCAGGATGTACTCCAGCACCAGTTGGGAGCCGAAGAAGGCCAGCAACAGCACCAGGAAACCGGCGATGGTCAGGCGCACCGCAGTGAGCGCACGCCAGCCGAGAAAATGCCGCCCGGCCAGCAGTGTGGCGAACAGCGCCCAGGCGCACAGGGTCAGGAAGGTCTTGTGTGCCACTTTCTGGGCAAACATGTCATCCAGATAGATAAAGCCGGTGACGATAGTGGCGCTCAGCAACAACACGCCCGCCCACAGCAGCTCAAAAAGCATGGTTTCCATCACCTGGATGGGCGGGAAGGCGCGCATCATGCCGCGAATATGGCCGCTTTTCAGTTGCCGGTGCTGGACCAGCAGCAATACCGACTGCGCGGCGGCAATGGCCAGCACCGCGTAGGCCAGGATCGACAGCAACACATGCGCGGCGACGCCATGGGCCAGCGGATGCGGGGTATAACCGGATTGCACCCAGAGCATGGGCGGAATGGACAGGGCGCTGAGCGGGAACACCATGGCGCTGACCCACTCCAGCCGCCGGTACAGGCCTGCGACGGTGATCATGGCGGCGCCGGTGCCGGTAATCAGCGAGGCCATCGGAAACAGTCCCAGCCGCACGCCATCATCGGTGACGGCCGTCAGCCACAGGCACAGGGCATGCAGTGCCACTGCTGTCAGGCTCAGCGCCAGCAGGGCAGGGGCGCGCCCGGTCGCTGCGCTGCGCAGGCGCCGCAACACCATGATCGAGGCAACAAGATAGAGGACAAAGGCCGCAAGGCCGGCCCAACTGGCAATAGTCATAGGCGTTTTGTATCCGGTGACGCGGCAGTGTGTCACAAGGCTTGTGGCTTTTGAAGTGGGAGTGATTCTCAGCTTCGCCGCATGACGCGCTTGCCGGAGCCCTCGCCGTGCCAGGGGGGCCGCGCTATACTCCCCGCCTCGCGAAATACCGCCCGGAGTACTGCATGTTCGAGAATCTCAGCGAACGCCTTGGCGCTTCCCTGCGCTCCCTGTCCGGTCAGGGGCAACTGACCGAGGACAACATCCGCGACACCCTGCGCGAAGTGCGCAAGGCGCTGCTGGAGGCGGACGTGGCGCTGCCGGTGGTCAAGGATTTCACCGACCAGGTTAAGGAACAGGCGCTGGGTCAGGAAGTGCTGGCCAGCCTGAACCCCGGCCAGGCCTTTGTGAAGATCGTCCATGACCGCCTTGTCTCGGTGATGGGCGAGGCCAATGAGGGCCTGAACCTGGCCGTCAAGCCGCCGGCGATCATCCTGATGGCGGGCCTTCAGGGTGCTGGTAAAACCACTTCTGTGGCCAAGCTGTCGCGTCATCTCAAAGAGCGCGACAAGAAGAAGGTCATGGTGGTGTCCGCCGACGTTTACCGTCCGGCGGCGATCGAGCAGTTGAAGACGCTGGCGGGTGAGGTTGGCGTCGAGTTCTTCCCGTCCACCGCCGACCAGGACCCGGTGGACATCGCCAATGCCGCGCTGGGCGAGGCCAAGCGTCGTTTCATGGACGTGCTGATCGTCGATACCGCCGGCCGTCTGGCGGTGGACGAGCAGATGATGGCCGAGATCAAGCGCCTGCACGCCGCGATCACCCCGGCCGAGACGCTGTTCGTGGTCGACGCCATGACCGGCCAGGATGCGGCGAATACCGCTGCGGCCTTTAATGAAGCCCTGCCGCTGACCGGCGTGGTGCTGACCAAGGCCGACGGTGACTCCCGTGGCGGTGCTGCCCTGTCGGTGCGCGCCATCACCGGCAAGCCGATCAAGTTTATCGGTATCGGCGAGAAGACCGATGCCCTGGAGCTGTTCCACCCCGAGCGGATCGCCTCGCGCATCCTTGGCATGGGCGACGTGCTGTCGCTGGTCGAGGAAGCCGAGCGCAAGCTGGACAAGGACAAAGCCGAGAAAATCGCCAAGAAGTTCAAGAAAGGCAAGGCGATGGACTTCGAGGACCTCAAGGACCAGTTCCAGCAGATGCGCAATATGGGCGGCATGGCCTCGCTGCTGGACAAGCTGCCCGGCATGGGCGGTCTGGCCAAGATGACCGAAGATCAGGCGGCCATGAAGCAGTTCAAGCACATGGAAGCCCTGATCGATTCCATGACCCCCGCAGAGCGCCGTAACCCGGACCTGCTCAAGGGCTCCCGCAAGCGCCGCATCGCCGCCGGCGCGGGCCTCGAGATTCAGGATCTGAACCGCCTCATCAAGCAGCAGAAGATGATGGGCAAGATGATGAAGAAGATGAAGGGCAAGGGCGGCATGCAGAAGATGATGCGGGGCATGGGCGGCATGATGGGCGGCGGCGGTCCCGGTGGCATGGGCGGTGGCGGCGGCATGCCGCCGGGCTTCCCGGGGATGTGAACGCCGCGCTGCGCCCGGCGGTGCCGGGCGCGAAAAACCCCTTTCAAAGTCACCCCGAGGTCGCTACAATCTGCGGCCTTTCAGGGTCCGACTAAGCGGATTCGGGGCTTCAAGTGCCTGCTGGCACAGGGCCGAGAGCAGATTTACAAGGCAGAGAAACCGTATGGTAACCATTCGTCTGGCCCGTGGTGGGTCGAAAAAACGTCCGTTTTACCACGTTGTGGTCACGGACAGCCGTAATGCACGTGATGGCCGTTTCATCGAGCGCCTGGGTTACTTCAACCCGATCGCCCGTGGTGGTGAAGTGCGTCTGAACCTCGACGCAGAGCGCCTGCAACACTGGGTAAGCGTTGGTGCTGGCACCTCTGACCGCGTGCGTACGCTGATCAAGGAGCACAGCAAGCAGTCTGCCTGATGCTTGCTGGCGAGGGCGTGCTGCCCGACGAAGATGCCTTGGTCATAGGCCGCGTTGTCGCGGCCTATGGCATTAAGGGCTGGGTGAAGCTGCAATCCTTCACCGACCCGAAAGAGAACATTTTCCTCTACCAGCCGTGGTACCTGCGGGGCCCGGATGGCTGGCAGAGGGTTCGCCTGACCAGCGGTCGTCCGCAGGGCAAGGGGCTGGTGGCACGGCTGGATGGCTGTGCTGACCGGACCCAGGCGGAAACCATCCAGGTGGGCCGTGACATCGCTGTTCCGCGGAACGCGATTCCGCCGGCCGGGGATGACGAGATTTACTGGCGTGACCTGATCGGCCTGCGGGTGAAACTGCCCGATGGCCGGGACATCGGCAGCTTGCGCCAGATGTTCGAAACCGGCGCCAACGACGTGATGGTGGTGCAGGGCGATACGCACAGCATCGATCGCCGCGAACGCCTGATCCCCTGGTTGCCGGGACAGGTGATTGGCGACATCGACCTGAACGCCGGCACGCTGGTGGCGGACTGGGATCCGGAATTCTGATCCCGGCGCTGACGCCGGTCACGAGACGGAGGCCCGGATGAACGTCACTGTGCTGACGCTGTTTCCGGAGATGCTGCAGGCGATCACCGGCTACGGCATCACCCGGCGCGCGGTGGAAACCGGGTTGCTGACGGTGAACGCGGTGAACCCGCGGGATTACACCACCGACCGGCACCGCACCGTGGATGACCGCCCGTTTGGCGGCGGCCCCGGGATGCTGATGAAGGTCGAGCCGCTGCTGGCGGCACTGAAGGCCGCCCGCGAGCAACTGGGTGTGCCGGCCCGGGTGGTCTACCTGACCCCGCAGGGCAGAAAGCTGGACCAGCCGGCGGTGGATCGCCTGGCAACAGAGCCGGCAATGATTTTGATCGCAGGCCGCTACGAAGGGATCGACGAGCGGGTTGTGGCAACGGAAGTGGATGAGCAGTGGTCGATTGGTGACTACGTGCTCAGCGGCGGAGAGCTGCCGGCCATGGTGATGATCGATGCCATGGCGCGCCGGATACCCGGCGTCCTGGGACACCAGGATTCGGCGGAGCAGGATTCCTTCAGCGGCACGCTCGCGAACCTGCTGGACTGTCCGCACTACACGCGCCCGGAAGAAGTGAACGGGCTGCGGGTACCGGAAGTGTTGTTGAGTGGTCACCATGAGGCGATCCGCCGCTGGCGACTGAAGCAGGCCCTGGGCCGCACCTGGCAACGACGACCGGATCTGCTGGAGGCCAGGCAACACTCGCCGGGCCTGAACAGCGAAGAACAGGACCTGCTGGCGGAATACATCCGCGAGCACAGTGAACTGAGCAGCAACGACCGGACCTAGCGCCGGCTATTACAGTAACAGGAGCAGGCAGTCATGAGCGGCAAGAAACCTCTGGTGCAGGACATCGAACAGGCACAGCTGAAAACCGACGTGCCGGATTTTGCACCGGGTGACACCGTCACCGTGCAGGTGAAGGTGAAAGAAGGTACCCGTGAGCGTCTGCAGGCGTTCCAGGGCGTGGTGATCGCCAAGCGCAACCGTGGCCTGAACTCTGCCTTCACCGTGCGCAAGATGTCCCACGGCGTGGGCGTTGAGCGTGTATTCCAGGTGCATAGCCCGGTGGTGGACAGCATCAAGGTCGAGCGTCGTGGCGATGTGCGCCGCGCCAAGCTGTACTTCCTGCGTGACCGGTCTGGTAAATCCGCCCGCATCAAGGAAAAAGTACGCTCCGCCAGCTGATTGGCGGCGTTGCGGAGTCTCTGCCGCAACGCAGTGCAGCACCACAGAAAAGGGCCATCCGCGAGGATGGCCCTTTTGCTATGTGCGCAGCGTTCGGGTCAGGCGTTGCGAATGCCCCGGTACAGCGCCAGCAGCACAATCGCGCCCAGCACAGCGGTCACGACACTCGCCAGGCTCAGCCCGCCGACGGCGCCACCTAGGCCCGTCAATTGGCCCAGCCAGCCACCCACGAAAGCACCGGCGATACCGATCAGAATGGTCACGATCATGCCGCCCGGGTCCTTGCCCGGCATGATCCATTTGGCCAGTATCCCGGCAATCAATCCCAGAACGATCCACGTCAGAATGCCCATCAGTGTTGCTCCCTGTCATTGAAGTCCCGCCCCGATTATGACCATGGTCTGGCGGCTGGCGGTGTTATGTTTGGTAAATTCAGGTGAACGAGGGTCACTGGCGGCGTGCCGGCGGCCCTGTCATCATGCCGCCATGAGCCCGCAAAAGTCCCCGGTGACCCCGTTACCTGCATCGCTGCAGCCGTCCGAGGGCGATCAGCGCCTGATCGAGCAATGGCTGGATGATGTGTGGATGGAAAAAGGCTTGAGTGACCACTCGCTGATCAGTTATCGGCGGGACCTGACGCAGTTTGCGGGTTGGCTGGCGGTGGTTCGCCACAGCAGCCTGATGGCCTGCTCCGTGGAAGACCTGAAGGCCTTTCGCACTTTGCAGCAAGAGCGGGGTATCAAGAAAACCTCTGTTTCCAGACAGCTTTCGGCGTTACGGGGCTGCTATCGCTGGCTATTGCGTGAGCAGCACATTCAGGAAGATCCCATGTTGGGTATGGAGAATCCCAAGGCAGATCGCCCCCTACCGAAAACCCTCACCGAAGCTGACGTCGAGGCGCTGCTGGCGGCGCCCGACGTGGACACGGCGCTGGGGCTGCGCGACCGCACCATGCTGGAAGTCCTCTATGCCGCCGGCCTGCGGGTCTCCGAACTGGTCGGCCTGACGCTGCACCAGCTCAACCTGCGCCAGGGCCTGGTGCGAGTGGTGGGCAAGGGCGATAAAGAAAGGCTGGTGCCACTGGGCGAAGAGGCACTGGCCTGGGTAGAGCGTTACCTGCGCCAGGGGCGCGGCCTGCTATTGGGCACTGTGCAGAGCGACATGCTGTTTCCGGGGCGTGGTGGCGGTGTGATGACACGGCAGACGTTCTGGCACCGGCTGCGCCATATGGCGACGGAAGCAGGCATCAGCAAGCCCTTGTCACCCCATACACTGCGCCATGCATTTGCCACCCACCTGCTGAATCACGGCGCGGACCTGCGGGTAGTGCAGTTGCTGCTCGGGCACAGTAATCTGTCCACCACACAGATCTATACCCATGTGGCGCGGGAGCGGTTGAAGAGCCTGCACGCCGAGCATCACCCGCGTGCCGGAAACCAAACGCGGCGGCTGGCGTCTGACCCGGCAGTGGCGGACGAATAAGCCGCCGGCCCGGCCCACCGGGATCATCTACGGAGAGAACGACAACATGAAAGCTTTTTGCAGTGCGCTGGCCCTGGCCGCGCTGATCAGTGCACCGGCCATGGCCAGTGATGCCGTCAAGCAGCGGATCGAGGCCAGCCTGCGGGCCACCGGCCAGCCGGTGCGGGTGACCGCCGTGGAGCCGTCGCCGATCAAGGGGTTGCTGGAAGTGGAACTCAATGGCAGCGAGCGCATGTATGCGTCCGAGGATGGCCAGTACCTGGTGGCCGGTGAACTGTTCGAGCTGGAAGCCTCCGGCCCGGTGAGCGTCACCGACCGCCGCCTGGAAGGCGAGCGGCGCGAGGTGTTCTCCGATTTCGATCTGGCCCAGACCGTGACCTTCAAGGCCGAGGACCAGAAAGCCGAGGTCATGGTGTTCACCGATCCCACCTGTGGCTATTGCCGCCGCCTGCACGAAGAGATCGACCAGCTCAACGCGTCCGGCATCACCGTGCATTACCTGGCCTATCCCCGCGCCGGGGTCGACTCTGCGCCAGGCCAGCTGATGGAGCAGGTCTGGTGCGCCAAGGACCAGCAGAAGGCGATGACCGAATCCAAGCTCACCGGCAAGATCAGCGAGCAGACCGAAGCCTGCGACAACCCGGTGGCGGAACAGTACGCCCTCGGCGGTCGCATCGGCGTACGCGGCACCCCCGCGGTGTTCGCGATGGATGGCCGCCAGCTCGGCGGTTACCTGCCGCCCGAGCAGATGACCCGCGCCCTGGGCCTGAACTGACCCTGATTGCACGGGGGGTAGGGTGGGTAGAGCCAACGGCGAAACCCACCACGTCCAAGCCATGGCCCACTCCCGCAAAAACATCGAAACTACCCCTCTACGGAGGCGGGCAGTTTCGCTGGTGTTGTGCGAGCAGTGCGGCACATGGTCCCGGTGGGTTTCGCCGTTGGCTCTACCCACCCTACCGCCCCCCATCGCACCCTCGCACGGGACAATAACTCCCAACGCACCCCCTATCCCCAAGGTGGCAAATCGCCTCCCCCGGCAGCCGGCAAAAAAAGCCCGCAAATCCCCGCCAGGGCGCGTGAGACGGCGGATTGACGCGATGCTGACGCGCAAGTAAGGTGTCCGCCTTCCTGCTCTTTTCCTGCGGCCGTGGGCACGGCTGCGAGAGCCTTCATCAATCTCGGGTACCCTGTCGTGGAAGCTGAATTCGAGCGCATCAAGCGCCTGCCGCCGTATGTCTTCAATATCGTGGGTGAATTGAAGAAAGCGGCGCGAGCGCGGGGTGAGGACATCATCGATTTCGGCATGGGCAACCCGGACCAGCCGACGCCGCAGCATATCGTCGACAAGCTGGTGGAGGCCGTGCAGCGTGGCGACACGCACCGCTACTCCCAGTCCAAGGGCATTCCGCGCCTGCGCAAGGCCATCTGCGACTGGTATCAGCGCCGCTACGACGTGACGCTGGACCCGGAATCCGAGGCCATCGTCACCATCGGCTCGAAAGAGGGCCTGTCACACCTGGCGCTGGCCACCATGGGGCCGGGTGATACCGTGCTGGTGCCGAACCCGAGCTACCCGATCCATCCGTATGGCTTCGTCATCGCCAATGCCGATATCCGCCATGTGCCGATGGTCGAGGGCATGGATTTCTTCGACGAGCTGGAGCGTGCGCTGCGCGAATCCTGGCCGAAGCCGAAGATGCTGATCCTGAATTTTCCCGGCAACCCCACCGCACAGTGCATTGACCTGGCGTTTTTCGAGCGCGTGGTGGCGATTGCCCGCGAGCACGGTATCTGGGTGGTGCAGGACCTGGCCTATGCCGATATCGTGTTTGATGGCTACCAGGCGCCGTCGATCCTGCAGGTGCCTGGCGCCCGCGAGGTGGCGGTAGAGTTTTTCTCGCTCTCGAAAAGCTACAATATGCCCGGCTGGCGCGTGGGCTTCTGCTGTGGCAATCCGCAGCTGATCGCCGCGCTGGCGCGGATCAAGTCCTACATGGACTACGGCACCTTTACGCCGATCCAGGTGGCGGCCATTGCCGCGCTGGAAGGCGATCAGCAGTGCGTCGGCGAGATTCGCGACATGTACCAGCGCCGCCGCGACGTGCTCTGCCAGGGGCTCAATGAAATCGGCTGGCCGGTGGCGTCGCCCAGGGCAACCATGTTTGTCTGGGCGAAGATTCCCGAGGCCTACCGGGCGCTGGGCTCGCTGGAATTCAGCAAGAAGCTGCTCAACGATGCGCAGGTGGCCGTCTCGCCCGGCGTCGGTTTTGGTGACTACGGCGATGACCATGTGCGCTTCGCACTGATCGAAAACGAACATCGCACCCGTCAGGCGCTGCGCGGCATTCGCCGCATGTTCAGGCAGGATGGCGTGGTACAGGGTTGAATCGTGACACAACGAGGGGATAAGAAGTGAAGCCTGTGAAGGTCGGTATTGCGGGTCTGGGTACGGTCGGCAGCGGCACGGTGAACGTGCTGCAACGCAACGCGCAGGAGATTGCGCGGCGTATCGGCCGGCCGATTGAAATTGCCCACATCGGTGCACGACGCCCGAATCCGGCCTGCAACATTGACGGCATCCGTGTCTCCGCCGACGTGTTCGAGCTGGCCCGTGATCCGGAGCTGGACATCCTGGTCGAACTGATTGGCGGCACTACCACCGCGCGCGAGCTGGTGCTGACCGCGATCGAACACGGCAAGCATATCGTGACTGCCAACAAGGCGCTGATCGCCGAGCATGGCAACGCGATTTTCCGCGCCGCCCACGAGCGCGGTGTCGACGTGGCCTTCGAAGCCTCCGTGGCCGGCGGCATCCCGATCCTCAAGGCGCTGGGCGAAGGCCTGGCGGCGAACCACATCAAGTGGGTGGCCGGCATTATTAACGGCACCGGCAACTTCATCCTCACCGAGATGCGCGACAAGGGCCGTGATTTCGCCGAGGTGCTGAAAGAAGCGCAGGCGCTGGGTTACGCCGAAGCCGACCCGACCTTCGACGTGGAAGGCATCGACGCGGCGCACAAGCTGACCATCCTGGCCTCCATTGCGTTCGGCATTCCGCTGCAGTTCAGCAAGGTCTATACCGAAGGGATCAGCCGCATCACCGCCGAGGACATCAAGGCCGCCGACTACTTCGGTTACTGCATCAAGCACCTGGGCATCGCCAAGGACACCGGCAACGGTGTCGAGCTGCGCGTGCACCCGACGCTGATTCCGAAAGAAGTGCTGCTGGCCTCCGTGAACGGTGTCATGAACGCCGTCATGATCGACGGCGATGCCGTGGGCCCGACGCTCTTTTATGGTGCCGGTGCCGGGGCTGAGCCGACCGCTTCCGCCGTAGTGGCCGACGTGATCGAGCTGGGCCGTGCCCTGACCGTCGACCATGACGAGCGTGTGCCGTACCTGGGTTTCCACGCCGATGCCATGTCCGAGATGCCGGTGCTGGGCATCGACGAGGTAGAATGCTCCTTCTACATCCGCCTGCACGTCCAGGACCGCACCGGTGTGCTGGCGGACATCACGCGGATTCTCAGCGACAAGGGCATCAGCATCGAGGCCATGTACCAGAAGGACGTGGACGACAACGAGCCGGTGCCGGTGGTGCTGATGACGCACCGCATTCGCGAGAGTGCCATGCGCGAAGCGCTGGAGCAGATTGCCGCGCTGGAGGCCGTGCTGGACGACATCATGCGCATCCGCGTCGAAACGCTGGATGCCTGAGGATTTGCGTCAGCATGCTGACGCTCACGACAACACATGAGGCGGGTGATCCGGCTCATACGACACAGAGAATGAGTTATGCCATTTCGTGAACGCTATACCGGCCTGATCAACCGCTACCGTGACCACCTGCCGGTCAGTGACGACACCCCGGTCATCAGCCTGGGCGAAGGCAACACGCCGCTGATCCGTCTGAAAAACATTCCGCGCATGCTCGGCAAGGACGTGGACATCTACGTCAAGTACGAGGGCCTGAACCCGACCGGCTCCTTCAAGGACCGTGGCATGACCATGGCGGTGACCAAGGCCGTGGAAGAGGGCAGCAACGCCATCATCTGCGCCTCCACCGGCAACACCTCTGCTGCCGCGGCGGCCTATGCGGCGCGTGCCGGCATCACCGCGTTCGTGCTGATCCCGGAAGGCAAGATCGCCATGGGCAAGCTGGCCCAGGCGATGATGTACGGGGCCGTGATCATGCAGATCCGTGGCAACTTCGACGCCGGCATGCAACTGGTCAAAGATGTCGCTGGCGAAGCGCCGGTGACCATCGTCAACTCGGTCAACCCGTTCCGCCTGCAGGGCCAGAAGACCGCCGCGTTCGAGATCGTCGAAGAACTCAACCGCGCACCGGATTTCCACTGCCTGCCGGTCGGCAATGCCGGCAACATCACCGCACACTGGATGGGCTACAGCGAATACCAGCGTGCAGGTGTTGTGAACAGTGCGCCGAAGATGGTCGGTTACCAGGCTGCCGGCTCCGCGCCGTTCCTGCGTGGCGCGCCGGTGGACAACCCGGAAACCGTGGCCACCGCCATCCGTATCGGCAACCCGCAATCCTGGGACAAGGCCTGGGCGCTGCAGAAGGAATCCGGCGGCTGGTTCGATGAACTGACCGACGCCGACATCCTGGCGGCACAAAAACTGCTGGCGGAAAAAGAAGGCGTGTTCTGCGAGCCGGCGTCTGCGGCCTCCATCGGCGGCGCCATGCGCGACATCCAGAGCGGCAAGATTCCGGAAGGTTCCACCATCGTCTGCACCCTCACCGGCAACGGCCTGAAAGACCCGGACACTGCCATCGAGCAGTGCCAGGCGGCGAGAATGGTGACCATCGACGCGGCGCTGGATTCCGTTAAAAAAGCGATCCTCTCGCACATGTAACACCCGCCCTTACACCGCCGGCTTTGCCGGCGGTGTTGCGTTAGCCAGATGAGATGTAGGCATGCGCCCGATGACCGACGTGGATACGGTATTTCAGAGCTATGGCCGTTGCTGTAACCACGAATCTTTTTTCGAAGATTTCTATCGTATTTTTATCAACCGTTCCGACGCCGTGCGTGCCATGTTCGTCAATACCGACATGGCCGAACAGCGCCGCTTGTTACGCGCCGGCATTTCCTGGCTGGTGATGCATGCACGCGGTGCGCCCGGCGGCAAATTGCGTGATCTCGGCAAGACCCACAACCGTGATGGCTACAACGTGCCACCGGCCCTGTACGAAGTCTGGGTGGACGCCTTGATGGACACCGTGAAACTGCATGATCCGCAGTACAGCACCGAACTGGACCGTCAGTGGCGTGCGGTGCTCAAGCCGGGTATTGACTTGATCCGCGACGCTTACTGAAGGCGTCGCATGACCCGCCTGCGCGTTATTCTTCTCACAGAGGTTTAACAATACAGCCGTTTACAATCATTTTCCCCCGGCCTAGCCTGTCTGGTGACCGAATGGATCGGGGACAGGCACATGACGGATCATCTTGCGCGCACGCTGGGCATTACCGCTCTGCTGGCGTGCTGTGGTGTGGTACAGGCAGCACCGTTGCTCAGTGGTGGTGTCTGGATGAACTACCGCTACATTACGGATTCCGATTTTCAGGGCGTCGGTGTCTCCGACGACTTCGACCGCAAAACCGGGGGTACGCTGGGTGACCCCGCGCTGATCCTGTACGCCAACGACCAGGGCCAGTATGGCTCGACGCGCTTTGCCGCCGAAGTGCGTGCCGGCAAAGGCTCCTTCACCGATCCCGACAACAACGGCACCGGCGACTATCTGGCATTCAAGGAAGCCTGGGTGGGCCGTGAGCTGGACAATGGCATGCTGGTGCGCGTCGGCAAGATGGCAGTGCCGTTTGGCTACAAGACCGTGAATTTCTGGCCCGGTGATCTGTTGCAGGGCGGGTACGGTGACCAGATGGATGTGGGGGTGGGTCTGGAGGGCACGCACGATACGCTGCACTACGCACTGGCCTATCTTCACGCCGATGACTTCGGTGAAACCAGCACAGACACCATGGATGACAACGGCCACTGGGGGCAAGCAACCTGCAACAGCGCGACCACGGGCGATTGCGACCTGGCGTACCGCAAGATGCAGACGGTGGCCGGTACCCTGGACTGGCAGTTCCTGGAAAATCATACGCTGGGGCTGTCCGTACAGAGCGGCCGGTTACAGGACCTGGCCGCCACGGAAGATCAGTCCCCGACGGCCATCGAGCGCTCGGCGCGGCTCAGTGGGCGTCATCACGCGGTGGACCTGCATTACAGTTACCGCGCCGACCCCTGGCTGATCCAGGCGCGCCATATCGAGGTGCAGCGCGAGCTGCCGGGGCGCAGTGAAAAAGTGCGTAATCATCGCCAGTCGCTGTCTGCCGGGTACACCCGTAACGACTGGTTCTGGTATCTCGATCTGACCAGCGCGGCGACGCGCACGCGCGGTAACGATACCGACCGGGTGTATGCCTGGGCGCCGGGTGTGCGCTATGACTACGGTCCTGGCTGGGTCTACCTGGAATATCTCTGGTCCGACGGTGACATCGGGCGTGATGGTGACATTTACGCGGCGGATTTCCGCGCCCTCTACGCCACGGTGGATTTCTATTTCTGATTCGGGGAGCCGCATAAAAATGAAAATGCCAAAACTCGTTGTACAGCCGGTGGTGTTCAGTGTCTCCGCCGTGCTGATCGTCGTGGTGGTGATCCTGAGCTTTTTCTACGCCAAGGCCATGGGCAGTGCCTTCACCCTGGCGCAGTCCCAGTTCGCCACCTACGCCGGCTGGTTCTACATCATCAGCGTGAATATTTTCCTGTTGTTTGTGCTCTACCTGATGTTCAGCCGTTTTGGCCGCATACGTCTCGGTGGCCCCGATGCGCAGCCGGAATTCAGCACGCGCGGCTGGATTGCCATGCTGTTCTCCGCCGGCATGGGCATCGGGCTGGTGTTCTACAGTGTGGCTGAACCCATCAGCCATTTCGCATCGCCGCCGCAGGGGATGGAAGGTGGCACCGTGGAAGCCGCCAAGCGTGCCATGACCATTACGCTGTTTCACTGGGGCTTCCACGCCTGGGCGCTGTACGCGGTGATCGCGCTGGCGCTGGCATTTTTCGCCTTTAACCGTGGTTTGCCGCTGACCGTGCGCTCGGCGTTCTATCCGCTGCTGGGGGAAAGAGTGAATGGCCCGATTGGTCACCTGATCGATATTCTCGCGGTGGTGGCGACCATGTTCGGCCTGGCCACATCGCTGGGTATCGGGGTGGAGCAGATCAATGCGGGCCTGAACGTACTGGTGGGCCTGCCGCAAAATGCCTGGACACAGATCGCGTTGATCGCGGGCATTACCCTGATCGCGCTCTGGTCGGTGCTCAACGGCCTGGATGCCGGCGTGCGCCGGCTGTCGGAGATCAACATGGGGCTGGCGGCCTTGTTGATGCTGTTCGTGTTCCTGCTCGGGCCGAGCCTGTTCATTCTCAATTCAGTGGTGCAGAACCTGGGTGCCTACCTGCGCGAGCTGGTAGAGCTGTCCACCTGGACGGAATCCTACGGTGATACACGCTGGCAGCATCAATGGACCATTTTCTACTGGGCCTGGTGGATTGCCTGGAGCCCGTTCGTGGGCATGTTCATCGCGCGTATTTCCCGTGGCCGCACCATCCGCGAATTTCTGGCAGCGGTGCTGTTCGTGCCGATGCTGATGACCACCGTCTGGATGACGGTATTTGGTGGTACGGCGCTGTTTGAGGAGCTGTTTGGTGCCGGCGGCATTGTGGCGGCGGTGGACAGTGATATTGCGACGGCGCTGTACGCACTGCTGGACAGGTTCCCGTTTGCGAACCTGACGTCGGCCGTGGCGGTGATGGTAGTGATCGCATTCTTTGTCACCTCGTCGGATTCCGGCTCGCTGGTCGTGGACAGCATCACCGCCGGTGGCAAGGAAAACACCCCGGCGATCCAGCGTATATTCTGGGTGGTTGCCGAAGGCGCGGTGGCGGCAGCATTGCTGCTGGCCGGCGGGCTGGAAGCGTTGCAGGCGGGTGCGGTGCTGACCGGGCTGCCGTTTGCGATGGTGTTGTTGCTGATCTGCTACAGCCTGCACAAGGGGCTTTCGGAAGAATGGCGGAATATGCGCGGTGGTGGGAGTGAACCGGAGTATCTGTGGCAAAAAGGCCGATTGTCGCGGTTCAACCAGCGCAAGGATGACGAGAACAATTGACCTGTCTGCCGTAACGGGTGGCGGTGCGGGAGCCGGGCGGGGCTGGTCCCGGCCTCCCCCTGACAGGGGGAGGGGTTATCCGGCAGCGAAAGCGCAACAACCTGATCTTTGCCCACCCGTTGTTCAGAGCGCCGGCAGAAAAGTACCAAAACCAGCCTGCCGGCCAAGCGCTGGCACCAGCGCCTCATTGTCCACCGCCACGCGGCCGTTGATCAGCACATGCTCTACCAGCCCCGGATTACGGTTCACCAGCCGTTGCAGGTCAAAGTTCTCCATTTCTGCCCAGTGCACCGCGTTCAGGTCCTGATCGAACGCGGCTGGATTGAGCACGACGATATCCGCACGGTCACCTTCACGAATATGGCCGGCGTCCACGCCGAGCCAGTCGGCCTGTTCGCCGGTGACGCGCCACACTGCACGTTCCAGTGACATGATCGGCCTGTCGGATGCCTGGCTGTCGTACACCATTTTCAGAAAGCGCAGCGGCAGGTTATAGAACGCCATGTTGCGCAGGTGTGCGCCGGCATCGGAGAAGGTGATCAGGGTGTGTGCGTCGGTCACCATCTTTTCCAGTACCTCCCGGCGATGGTTGCCGATGGTGGTGTACCAGCGCAGCGCGCGGCCGTGTTCCACGACCAGGTCCAGGAACAGATCCACGACATGAATGCCACGCTCGCGGGCGATGTCGGCGAAGTTGCGGCCCACCAGTTGCGCGTCCGGGCAGTCCAGCACCAGTGCATCGCCAAAGTCACGCTGCCAGACGCGCGGGCTGAGTTTTTCGCCGTAGAATTTACGGAAATTGCGCCGGTACTGTTCATCCTGCAGCAGCTTGTTGCGCTCTACCTGTTCGCGCAGGTCCAGCGCCATTTCCCCGGCACCGAATTCCTCGAAGAACACCACGTCGATGCCATCGGCGTAGACGGTGAACGGCGTCGGCAGCAGTTGCCAGCGGAAATTGCCGCCGAGCAGATTGGCAGCCCAGGACACGAACTTCGCCAGCGGCCGGGTGGTGGCATTGCCCTTGAGGTCGAACAGCGCGATCAGCGTGGTCTTCAGTGGTTTGCCAAGCAGACCGAGCGTCTGATGAAAATACTGCGTCACCTGCAACGGATTGGCCGCGTTCGGCGCACCCTGATGCACGCGGCCGCGCTGGCGCAACAGGCGGTTCAGCCGGCGCAATTCGCGCCAGCGCGCGTAGGTGCTGGGCAGGCTTTTCGACCAGGCGCGGTCGCCGTCCACCTTGTCCCATTTCAGACACATGGTGGAGAGGCCGAGAAAGCCCTCGTCGAGCGCTTCTTCGAGGACCTTTTCCATTTGCTGCATTTCCGCTTCGCTGGGCACCACGGCATGATCGGTGGCGCGGACCAGGCCGAGCGTGGCCACGCGCAGGTCGCTGTGGCCGAGCATCGACATCACATTGGGACCGAGCGGTTGCCGGCGCACGAAGCGTACCCATTCAGCGGGGGTGGACCAGTGCTTGCGCGTCTGCAACAGCGGCAGCACTTTTTCGCGCGGTACTGTTTCCACGCGGGTGAAAATATCCGAGGCATCTTCGGCGTCGCTGCACACCATGCTCAGTGAGCAACTGCCCACCATCACGGTGGTGACGCCGTGGCGCACGGATTCCGACAGGCTCGGGGCCGCCAGGATCTCGGCATCGTAGTGGGTGTGCATGTCGAGAAAGCCGGGCGTGATCCAGCGACCGGTGGCGTCGATCACACTCGGGCAGCCGGTTTCGTCCAGCGCTGTCGCGCTGACGGTGGTGACGCGGCCATCGCGGATGCCGAGATGACGGACGGCGGCCGGGGTCGCGCCGGTGCCGTCGAAGTACAGGCCGTTGCGCAGGATGATGTCGTAGGGCTGTGTCATTGTTGTTGTCCTCATCAGGGGAGGGCGCAGGCCCAGATTAGGGGCTGGCACGGGCGTGCGCTTGACATTTCGCGAGTCGGCATTTGATATTTCGTGAGTCTGTGTGCCTGATGGGGCGATGGAGGGGCCATGCACTATTTCGCCCGCAGTGGTGGCATGCAAGGGTTTGACGCGCTGGTCCGTGAACTGGGGGGCGACCCCCAGGCCCTGCTGCGCGCCGCGGGCCTGCCGGCAGGTCTGTTCGCCAACCCGGACCTCTATGTGGACTACATGGCATTGGCGCGTCTGACCACGCTGGCCGCCGAGCGCTGCCAGGCGCCGGATTTTGGTGTGCGGCTGGGCCTGCGCCAGGGGCTGGAAGTGCTCGGGCCGCTGGCGTCGTTCCTGTGCCTGCAGGCCACTATCGGTGATGCACTGCAACTGCTGGTGCGGCACATGGATTTCCACGCCCACGGCGTGGTCCTGACGACGCTGCTGGAAGGTGGTGACGTCGTGTTCCGGCTGGGGTTCGCATTTGAAGACGACGTTGAATGCGGTCAACTGGGCGCGTTGAGCGTGCTACAGGTCTTGCAGGGGCTGCGCCAGGTACAGCCTGAGCCGTTGCCCCCACGCAACCTGACCCTGTGCCTGCCCCTGGATGAAGCCCTGTTGCGCCACCACACCGGGCTGGCAAGCCCGATCACAACCGGCGCACCGTGCAACAGTCTGCGCTTCCCAGCGCCACTGCTCAGCCGCCCGGTCGCGGTCAGTGAGGCGCTGCGCGCGCGGCTGACACAGCAATGGCGGGTGGAATACGGCGACAGCGGCCTGGCGGCGCAGGTGGGGCGGGTGATGATGGCGCTGTTGCCCACCGGGGAATGTTCGCTGGCCCAGGTGGCGGCGATGATCGGGCTGCATCCGCGTACCTTGCAGCAGCGGTTGAAACAGGAGCAGCGGCCCTATGGCGCCCTGCTGCGCGACACGCGTTATGCGCTTGCCTGCCAGTATCTGGATCGCACTGATATGGGCGTCACCACGCTGGCGCTGAATCTCGGGTATGAAGACATTGCCGCGTTCAGCCGTGCGTTTCGCCGCTGGACGGGGCAGTCGCCGAGTGACTGGCGTCAGGCACGCCGTGAGGGCTGATGTGCCGGTGGTTTGCCGAACAGGGTTTTTATCGCGGCAGTGACAGAACCGCTGTGGCGTGCATCGCGCAGCATGTCGTGCCATTCGTGCAGTGTCAGCGTGAACGGATTGTGGCTGTGGATCTGCCGGGTGATGCCGTATTCGCAGGGCTCATCATCGCGTTCGGGCTCGAAGGTGCCGAACAGACGGTCCCAGATAATCAGCACACCGCCAAAATTGCGATCGATATAGCGCGGGTTGCGGGCGTGATGCACGCGGTGATGGGACGGTGTGTTGAACAGATATTCCAGCGGCCGGGGCAGCCGGCGCACCACTTCGGTATGCACAAAAAACTGATAGGCCAGGTTCAGCCCCACGACCAGAATCACCTGTTGCGACGTAAAGCCGACCCAGGCCAGCGGCACCCAGAACAGCCACATGCCGGACACCGGATAGGTGAAGCTCTGCCGGAAGGCCGTGGACAGGTTCAGCCGTTCGGAAGAGTGGTGCGTGACGTGCGAGGCCCACATCCAGCGGATCATGTGGCTGCCGCGATGGAACCAGTAATAGAAGAAATCCTGCAATAAAAAAAGCAGCAGGATGGTCCAGGGCGTCAGCGACAGATCAAACAGCCGGTGCTGGTAGAAAAACGCGTAGGCAGCGGTGGCCACCAGCACGTTGAAGATGCCGTCACTGACTTGATGCAGCAGCGCCAGCGAAGCGTTGGAGACGGTGTCCACCAGCGTGTATTTGCCAAGGTGGCGCAAGGCCCAGGCTTCCCACGCCACGCAGCCGACAAATACCGGTGCCAGCGCAAGCAGGATGAGGGAGGCCATATCGTCCATGGCTTACAACCGGGTGACCGTGTTGATGCGGTGTTGCAGGCGCAACAGCGACGGGAACAGCGGCCCCACCAGCCCCTTGCCGGTGGTCAGCAGCGCGCCGGACAGCGCACGGTCCGGGTCGGCCCAGCAGTAGATATTGATGAAGCCGAGGTGGCCGAAGGCATTTGGTGTCCCCGGTCCGTAGACGCTGATGGCGCGGGCGCCGAGCATGAAGCCCGGCGAGAATTCCAGCGGCAGCATCAGCGTGCGGTCTACCCGCCCGCCGCGTCCTGTGCGGCCGGTGGCCAGGCGCACGGTCTGCGGGCGGAACAGTTGCCGGCCCTGATACTGGCCATCGTCGAGCAGCATCTGGAAAAAGCGCGAGGCTTCCTCGGCGGTGGCGTAAAGATTGCCGGCGGGAATGGTGACCTGCTGGAAGCGCGGATCGTTGGACAGCGTCACGACTTCCTGCAGGCCGCCACCCACGGCGTGTTTGAGAAACAGGTCCACGGGCGGCAGTTGCAGGCCGGTGGCGGCATTCTTTGCCGGCGGCAGTCCTTCGTCGCCGAGGCCGAAGCGGAAGTAGCGCATGCCCATCGGCTGGCGGATCACGCGGTCGAGAATCTGGTTGACGGTTTCGCCGGTGACACGTTCCATGACTTCGCCGAGGACAAAGCCGGCGGTGATGGCGTGGTAAGCCTGCTGCCGGCCGGGTTTTTCCGGGCGTGCGCGGCACATCAGCGTCATGATGCGCTCGTGATCGAACAGGTCTTCCGGCGACACCGGCTCGCGGATACGCGGCACGCCGGCGCGGTGCGTCAGCACATGCATCAGCGTGGTCCGGTGCTTGCCGGCCTGACCGTACTCGGGCAGGTAGTGGCTGACGCGCTGGTGCAGGTCGAGTTGCCCCTGTTCGGCCAGATGATGCACCAGCATGGCGGTGACCGCCTTGGAGGCGGAAAACAGGCAGATGGGAGTGTCCACGGTCAGTGGTGTGCCGGCCTGTGGATCCGCGAAGCCCAGCGCGCGGTCGAACACCAGTTCGCCGTGGCGTCGCAGCGCCAGCGCCACGCCCGGGCTCATGCCGGTGGCATGGACGCGCTCCAGGCTGCGCTGGATACCGTCGATGGCCGCTTCCGGCAGCCCGCCACGCGCGGCCGGTGCTTCACGCCCGCGGTCGGCCCGGGCGGGCGAGTCGGGACGGGGAAACAGGCGCAGGCGTGGGGGCAGCAGGGACATGGACAGCATCACTCCGGTCTTGTTTGATATTGGGGGCGTGATTGATTGCCCGGATTCTACGGGCCCCGGTCGGCACTGTAGAGGCCGCAACATGACAGGGGATGGGCATTTTCGGTCAATAGCCGATTCATACAAGCGCAGGACGGGCCGTTTTTATAGGTTACTCAGTTGCTTGCGCCGTGAGCGAGCGCTTATAACAAGAGACAGCCGGCGCCTGCGCCGCAGTGGGAGAGACAGCATGAACACGATCAAACAGTCCGGTTTCCAGTCCTTTGCAGAGTTCTATCCGTATTACCTGCAGGAGCACAGCAACCCCACCTGCCGGCGGTTGCATTTCTTCGGCACGCTGGGCGTGCTGGGTATGCTGCTGGCGGTGATCCTTGGTGTCACGCCCTGGCTGCTGCTGGCGTTGCCGGTGTTCGGCTACGGTTTTGCCTGGGTTGGGCATTTCGTGTTCGAGAAAAACCGTCCGGCGACGTTCAAGCATCCGTTCTACAGCCTGGCTGGCGATTTCGTGATGTTCAAGGATATCCTGACCCGCCGTATTGCCTGGTGAAGCGACCCCTGTGACACCCGCCATCGACAGTCTGAAAAAAGCCGGCGTGCCGTTTGCTGTGCATCAGTACAGCCACGACGCGCACGCTGAATCCTGGGGCACCGAAGCGGCAGACAAACTCGGCCTGGCCCCGGCACGGGTGTTCAAGACACTGGTGGTGGCGCAGGAGAACGGCACGCTGGCAGTGGGCATCGTGCCGGTGGCCGGGCTGCTGGACCTGAAGCATCTGGCGCGCGCGCTGGGCTGCAAGAAGGTCGCCATGGCCGATCCGAAACAGGTGGAGCGCAGCACCGGGTATGTGCTTGGCGGCGTCAGCCCCCTGGGGCAAAAACGCCGGCTGGCGACGGTCATCGACCATACCGCGCAGCAGTTTGAGACCATCTTCATCAGCGCCGGCCGGCGTGGGCTGGAGGTGGAAATCGCACCGGATGATCTGGCCGCGCAACTGGACGCGCGGTTTGCCGGGATCGGCAAATGACTGACACAGCAGGGAGGCAGGTATGAGCGCACGCATCACCATCGAACAGGGCGACCCCGACGCGGCCATCGTGCAGCCGCCGCCGTCTGACCCGGACAAGCCGATGAAACCGCCAAAGGAAAAATGGAAAAAAGTGGCGGAAAAATTCTACGGCAGTTATGCCGAGGCCACGCGGGTGTTTGAGGAAGAGCTGGGAGCGCTGTCGGAGATTGAGCGGACCTTTGCTGTGCGCCTGGACCCGGCGCTGGCTGTGCGCATCAAGCCCTGGTTCCGGGAGGATGATATCTGGCACAGCCACCGCGAGCGGGTGATTCGTTAACCGATCACGCCACTCTTTTGCAGTGCGGCCCAGGTGGCATCATCCAGCCCCAGCCCGTCACGCAGGATTTCTTCGTTGTGCGTCCCCGTCGCCTGCCCGGGCCAGCGTGTCCGGCCCGGCGTGCCGGCAAGCTTCGGCATCAGCGCCGGAATGCGCAGCGGCTTGCCGTTGATCTCCACCTGTTCGAACAGCCCGCGCGCATGGAAATGCGGGTCGTTGAACATGTCGGCGACAGAATAGATCGGACCGGCAGGCACCCGTGCGGTTTCCAGTGCGGCCAGCACCGCCTGGCTGTCGAGGCCGGCGCACCAGGCAGACAGTGCATCGTCGATCATCTGTTCGTGCTGCACGCGGCCACTGTTGTTGGCCAGCCGTGCATCGTTGGCCATGTCGTCGCGGCCGGCGGCGCTCATCAGACGCTTGAAGATCGAGTCGCCATTGCCGCCGATGATCACGTAGCGGCCGTCGGCGCACAGATAGGTGTTGGTGGGCACGATACCGGTCACCGTGGAGCCGGACGGGCCGCGCACCACGCCGGCGCCATCGAATTCGGGAATCACCGCTTCGAGCAGGTTGAACACGGATTCGAACAGCGACACATCCACCACCTGGCCGTCGCCGCCGCGCTCGCGTTCAAACAGTGCGAGCACGATACCGAGTGCGGCATGAATGCCGGCCAGGGTGTCACCCATGGACAGGTTCGGGCGCACCGGCCGCTCGCCGGGAAAACCGTTCACATAACGAAAACCGCCGATGCCTTCGCACACAGAGGCAAAGCCGGGTTTGTCGGCGTAGGGGCCGTCCTGGCCATAGCCTGAGATACGCGCATACACCAGGCCAGGGTGGCTGTCGCGGAAATCCGCCGGCCCGAGTTGCCAGCTTTCCATCATGCCGGGGCGGAAGTTTTCCACCACCACATCGGCGCCTTCGATCAGCTGCCGCGCCAGCGCGATGCCCTGTGGTTGTTTCAGGTCCAGTGTCACGCACTTCTTGTTGCGTGCCAGGCTGCGCCACCAGAACGAGGTGCCGTCGTCGTCAAGTTTGCGCCAGCCGCGAATCGGATCACCACCGGGGGGTTCCACCTTGATGACCTCGGCACCGAAATAGCCCAGCAGTGCACCGGCAAAGGGGCCTGCCAGCAACTGGCCGAGTTCGATCACGCGGATGCCGGAAAGCGGCAGGCGAGGGGTGTTCATCCAGACGACTCCTGTTTTATTCCCGGTGGCTTAGCACCGGCACCGGTGCCACGTCAGCGCGCGGTGGATGTTCCACCTGCCAGTAGAAATCCTTCGGGCCGTCCGGGCCGGGGCTGTTTGGAAACCACAGCGCCAGGTCCATGGTGGCGTGGCGCAACGCGGCCAGGTTCACACCCCGGGCTTCGGCCTCGGTCTTCATCGCGCTGAGCAGGGCTGCATGGTCGATTGTGGCAGGATCGGTCATGGCGCGCTGCATTGCCGCACGAAAAATGTCTGCCAGCACGGGCTCGGGAATGCCGGTAAAGCGCAGGCGGCTCATATCATGGAGATAGGCGTCGGTGAGCGCTGCGACGGTGGTGTACTGGCCACGGGCCACCAGGCCGGCCAGCACCTCGCTGACAATGCGATCGTAGTCATCCAGTGCGCCCTGCTGTGCGGTGTCTTGCAGGTGCAGCAGGGCGTCGCCGAGGGTCTTTACCGAGCGGGGCATGCGCGGCGCGGCGGCGAGCAATGCCAGGGCGGGCTCGGGCAGGCCGTTGGCGCGAAAGCCCAGCCGTGGCGTGGCGCCGCTGAACTGCTGATAATCGGTGCTGGCGCCGGGGTCGTCCAGATAGAGCATGGACAGTTCCGAGCCGGTCAGGAACGCATCAAACAGGCCGCCTTCGGTAATCGGAATGCGGTTGACGAAAAACATCGACCAGCCCCGCGTGGAATCCAGCATCAACCAGTCGCCGGGCATGCGGTGATGATTGAGGCTCTGTTCATACAGGCTCATCTCGCCGTCCACCACGCCGGTCAGGCGTTCATGCCAGGCACTGTCGAAGGTGGTGCGTGCCCCCTGGACCTGATGCAGGTCCACGGTCAGCGTGGCTTCCGGTTCGCGCAGCAGCGAGAGCAGGTATTTCACGGCGCCGAGGCTGCTGACAGCAAGCTGCACCGGGATCACCGCGCCCTGTTCGTACAGATGCACATGCAGGTGATGGCTGAACAGCGTCGGCAGGCCGAAGTACCAGATGCGCGCACGCAACAGCACGCTGGCGCGGACCGGCCCCTGTTTTACGCCCAGCGGCAACGCGCGGATATTCTTGCGCGTGTCGAGATTGACGCGCAGGTTGCGGTTGAGAATGCCGGTGCTGAGGTTCAGGTGCAGGGTGTCGAATACGTTCTCGTCGGCGTGTTCGCCGACGCGTGCCGTGACCTGCTGGATATTGGCCAGGTTTTTCGGATTGAAATCCAGGGTCATCACTGTGGTACGCAGCGTGCCCGCATCAAGATCGATGTCCACATAGCGTGCCGTTGAACGGTCCGGGTTGTCGCGCACGAGATAGACGAAGCGGTCTGCATTGCGTGGCGAGGTCAGGCGGATCTCGCGCAGCAGCAGGCCGCTGTGGCTGCCGTGGCGGGCCGGGTCGTACTGCTCGCGGCCACCGTCGCGGTACATGAACACCAGCTCGTCCAGCCCGTCGAGTTTGCCGGGCTCGCCGTCCGGGGCGTTGCGGCTGACACCCTCGATCCAGATCAGGCCTTCCTGATCGTACTCATCGAACTGGAACGGAATCGGTTTCAGCGTGCCGCCACGCACCGCCATCAGCGACAGCGCCTCCAGTGGCAGGCTGTTCAGCGCCGGCAGTTCGGCGGCGCTGATGACCATCGGGTAAAGATAGGTGAACGAGGTGGTGTCCAGCCCCTCCATGGCACGCTGCAATTGTGCGGGCTTTACCGCGCGCAGGGCGTTGGCATAACGCACCAGGGCACCGGGGTCGGCTTCGTACAGGCGCAGGAAAGTATCGAGAAACCGGTCGGAAATACCCGGCTCCGGCATCACCGGCGCGGGCGTGTCGGCGTGCAATGGCGCAAGGGGGCCGCACAGCAGCAGCCAGGCCAGCAGGCAAAACCGCTTCATCTTGTTATTCTCCGCGTCCATTCTGGCGACCATGTGGCGCGCCGGGTGCCGCACATCGGGGGCGGCACAGAGGTCAAACGCCCTCATCGGGCAAAATCTGTTTCAGGATGCAAAGGGTATGACAGCGGAATCAGGAAAGACAGCGCCGTCCGGGCTGCTCGAACAGTTGCATGCGGTGTTGCCGGAAGCGTCGCTGGCGGCCACGCCGCTGCCGCGCATCCCGGCGCTGCGGTTGTGGTTGCTGGCGGACATCCTGTCCAGCCGGGCGCTGTCGCCACAGACGGTGAATACGCTGATGGAACAGCCCCCGTACTGGTCGTTCTGCTGGGCGTCCGGACAGGTGCTCGGTGCCTGGCTGCTGGCGCATCCGGCGACGGTGGCAGGGCGCACCGTGGTGGATGTGGGCAGCGGTTCTGGTGTGGTGGCGCTGTCCGCTGCACTGGCGGGCGCGGCCCGGGTGATTGCCTGCGACCTCGATCCGTACGCGCGGCTGGCGGTACAGGAGAATGCTGCGCTCAATGGCCTGCGGGTGGAGACCTGCGATGCACTGGCCGATTGCCTGCCACAGGCGGAGGTGCTGACCGCCGCCGACATTCTCTACGACCGTGACAACCTCTCTCTGCTGCAGACGTTTCGGGCGGCCCCGTCCGTATGGCTGGCGGATTCGCGTATCCCCGGCCTGAACCCGCCGGGCTACCGGCGGCTGACCGAGGAGCAGGCCAGCACCTGGCCGGACCTGGGTGAATCCAGTGAATATAACCGCGTGCGGCTGTTCGTCGCGGAGGGCGCGGGCCCGGTGTGATATCAGGAACCTTGTCACACCGCCTGGGTCGAATCCGCTGCATTGGGGTGATTGTTTTTGTGGCCCACCGTCCCTGGCGGCCACCTTTCAGGCAGTCGCTGATGCGATGTCAAAAAAAATCGCTCCGGGCGATTTTTCGAACCTTGATTAGGAGGGCGAACCTTGCAAGCAATTCGATTCCGGCGCCTGCCCGTGCCGGCTTTCCTGATACTGCTGGGCATGCTGCTGGCCCTGCCGGCGCAGGCCGTTTTACCCCGCATCATCGGCGATGGCCAGGAGTTGCCGTCACTGGCGCCGATGCTGGAAGAAGTATCGCCGGCGGTGGTGAATATCGCGACGTTCGCGCGCGTGCGCGCGCATCAGAACCCGCTCATGCAGGACCCGTTTTTCCGTCGTTTCTTCAACCTGCCTGACCAGCCCGGGCAAATGCCCGAACGGCGTACCGCCAGTGCCGGCTCCGGGGTGATCGTGGACGCCAAGAACGGCTATGTCCTGACCAACGCGCACGTGGTGCGCAATGCCGACGAAGTGGAAGTGACGCTGGTGGATGGCCGCACCATGAAAGCCGAAGTGGTGGGCACGGACAGCGGTGTTGACCTGGCGGTATTGAAAGTCGAGGCCGACAACCTGGTGGAAATCAAGATTGCCGATTCCACCACGCTGCGGGTCGGTGACTTTGTGATTGCCATCGGCAACCCGTTCGGCCTGGGCCAGACGGTGACCTCGGGGATCGTTTCGGCGCTGGGCCGCACCGGCCTGCGCATCGACGGCTATGAAAATTTCATCCAGACCGACGCGTCCATCAACCCGGGCAATTCCGGCGGGGCGCTGGTGAATCTGCGTGGCGAACTGGTGGGCATCAACACCGCCATCATTGCGCCGGCCGGCGGCAACATCGGCATCGGCTTTGCCATCCCCACGGAAATGGCCGGCAATGTGATGATGCAACTGATCGAGAATGGTGAAGTGCGTCGCGGTGTGCTCGGCGTGACGGTGCAGGACCTCGGCCCGGAGCTGGCAGAAGCCTTCGATGTGGAACAGAAAAGCGGTGTCGTGGTGAGCCAGGTGCTGGACAACAGTGCGGCCTCGGAAGCCGGCCTGCAGCCGGGCGATATCGTCACGGCGGTGGATGGCAAGCCGATCACCCGCGCGGCGGATCTGCGTAACCGGGTGGGTCTGTCGCCGGTGGGCGAGCAGGTACGTCTGGATATTGTCCGCGACGGCAAGTCGCGCCAGGTGGTGGCGGTGATCCGCGAAACCGGTGGGCAGACGGCCGACGGCAATGCGGTGTCCGAGCATCTGCGCGGCGCCAGCATCCGCGACTTGCGTGATGGCGAAGTGGATTACGCCAGCAAGGGTGTGCTGGTCGAGGATGTGGAAGATGGCAGCGCCGCCTGGCGTGCCGGCCTGCGTCGCGGCGATGTGATCATCAATGCCAACCGCAAGGATGTGGAAAATGTCGACCAGTTGCGTGCCGCCGTACCGGACCAGGATGCGGCCCTGCTGCTGCGGCTCAACCGCTCCGGCGGGATGTTCTTCGTCGTGCTGCGGTAGTCCGCCTGCCCAGGCGGTGACGACACTGAATAAAGCGCCTCCGGGCGCTTTATTCGTCTCTGCGGTATACATTTTCCAGAAAGAAATGGCGGGAAGGCAGCGATGATGCCGGAGGTCGTTGCCAGCATCGCCCCGGGCCTCTAGCCTCGCGAAAAAACCAAGGGAACCTCTGAATAACTCCCCGGTGGTTCTGGCTTTCCGGGCGGCGCCTGATCAAGGCGCGACTTCGAAGGCATAGCGGGCTACGTCGAGAAGTCGCAACGCGGAGCAGGCGCCGCCCGGAAAGCCCCGCAGGGCGGGCGCTACAGCACGCATTAGCCGCGTTGCGTCGCTTGGCAAGGGCTACGGCCATTGCCAGCGCGATGCGCCTTGCTACTGCATGCTGTAGCGCCCGCAGAGCCACCGGGGAGTTATTCAGAGGTTCCCAAGGAGAGCCGGACCATGATAATTACGGTCATTGCCATGCTGTTCCTGGCCATGGGGCTGGGCGCGTTGATTGTGCCGCGAAGCTTTCTCGCCGTGTTCGACATCCAGGCCGGTACGGCGGCGGCACGCAATGAAATCCAGGCGGTCTACGGCGGTTACGGCATCGCCATGTGTGCGTTGCTGTGGTGGTCGCGGCAGCAGCCGCAGTGGGCTGAGGGCATCTGGCTGACGGTGGCGGTGGCGCTGGCCGGGATGGCGGCGGGGCGGCTGATGGGCCTGGTGCGGGAGCCGACCTGGCGCTGGCCGGTGTGGCTGTTCCTGGCCATTGAAGCGGGGCTGGCACTGCTGCTGTTCCGGCAGGCCGGGGTGATCTGAACTGATCTGACCCCCCGGCGCAACCGTTTCCCGGCGGTGTGTCAGACGCCCATCATGTCCGCCGCTTTCTCGGCGATCATCACGGTGGGCGCATTGGTGTTGCCGCCGATCAGGGTCGGCATGATCGAGGCATCCACCACACGCACACCTTCCAGGCCATGCACACGCAGGCTGTCCGGTGCCACCACCGCCATGTCGTCGATACCCATCTTGCAGGTGCCAACCGGGTGATAGATGTTGTCGCACTTGCGGCGCAGGAAGTCGCGATAATCCTCATCGCTCTGGATGGCCTTGCCGGGGAAGATTTCGTCACCGGCCCAGTCTTTCAGTGCGTCCTGGCGCAGAATGTCCCGCACGATCTTGGCGCCGCGCACCATACCTTCCATATCGTCCGGGTGAGTCAGGAAGCGCGGATCGATCAGGGCGTTGTCGTTCGGATCGGCGCTGTTCAGGGCGACCCGGCCACGGCTTTTCGGGCGCAGGATGCAGACGTGCGCAGAATAGCCCCAGCCCATGGCGAACAGCCAGTTGAGCCCGTGGTTGTCGAGCATCGCCGCCGTCAGGTGCAGTTGCAGATCGGGAATCTCTTCTTCCGGGCGTGATTTGATGAAGCCGCCGGATTCCGCCACGTTCGAGGTCAGCGGGCCGGTGCGGTCGCGGAAGAACTGCCACAATGCCTTGATATGCTTCGGCAGCGCGAACGGAGACAGGCTCAGTGCGTCTTTCTTCAAGGAGCGGTGCACCAGCAGCGCGTCCGGATGATCCTGCAGGTTCTCACCGACGCCGGGCAGCGCATGGCGAACCTGGATATCGTGCCGCGCCAGTTCTTCGCGCGGGCCGATACCCGACAGCAACAGCACCTGCGGCGAATTGATGGCGCCACCACACAGCACGGTTTCACCGGCTTCGACCCGCTGCGCGCGACCCTTGCGGGTGTATTCCGCGCCGATCACGCGTTTGCCGTCGAGGATCAGGCGGCTGACGCGGGCGTCGGTGATCACGGTCAGGTTCGGGCGCTCCAGCGCCGGGTGCAGGTAACCGCGGGCCACGCCGCAGCGCTCGCCGTCTTTCTGGGTGACCTGATAGAAACCCACCCCTTCCTGGGTGGCATTGTTGAAATCGTCGCTCAGCGGCAGGCCGGCCTGGGCACAGGCGCTGATGAAGGCGTTGCTGACCGGGTGGTGGTAACGCAGGTCGGCCACGTTCAGCGGGCCGCCGGTGCCGTGGAATTCGCTCGCGCCACGTTCCTGGTTCTGGCTGCGCTTGAAGATCGGCAGCACGTCGTCCCAGCTCCAGCCGGCGTTGCCCAGTGAGGCCCAGTGGTTGTAGTCCCACTGGTGGCCACGGGTGTAGATCATGGCGTTCACGGCGCTGGAACCCCCCAGCGTCTTGCCACGCGGAATGTAGATCTCGCGGTTGTTCAGGGCGGTCTGCGGCGCCGTGTAGTAACGCCAGTTGCGCTTGTTGGAGCGCATCAGGGCGATAATGCCAGCGGGCATGCGCACCAGCAGGCTGTTGTCATCGGGGCCGGCTTCCAGCAGACAGACTTTATTATTCGGGTTGGCGGACAGTCGGTTGGCCATCACGCAGCCGGCCGAGCCACCGCCGATAATCAGGTAATCAAAGGACATACGGTTACGGTCCTGTTGTGAAAAGGGTAATGAAATCCCCAGGGCTGAAGTGGCTCAATTGTAAGCAGGCACACCTGTTCACTGAATACTATTTGTGACCATTTGGTCATCAATGCGCCCTCAGGATGTCATGACGGGAGGGCCTGTGACTCATCCACTGGTCGGGAGAATGCCGATGCGATGCACGGTGCTCGTGCTCTTCATACTACTCAGTGCCCAGGCGCTGGCGCGCGACACCTTGCCTGGCCCGGTGCCGGGCTGGCGTGAGGTCGTGTTCGAAGGACGAACCCTGTACAGCCTTGATTCGGAGCATGACTGCATTCGTGCCGAGGCACGCGGTACTGCCTCCGGGCTGGTCCGGCAACTGGAGGCCGCCGACCAGGCTGGTCTGTTGCTGCGTTGGCAATGGCGTGCCGAGGCGCCACTGGTGCCAGGCAGCGAGGCCCCCGGCGCTGCGGCGCTGGAAAAACGTCGTGGCGGCGACGATTTCCTGGCCCGCGTGTACGTGATTCACGAAGGGCGTTTCTTCTGGCAGACGCGGGCGGTGAATTATGTCTGGTCCCGCGAACAGGCCACCGGCACCGTATGGCCGAATCCGTTTACCGGCAACGCCATCATGGTGGCGGTGCAAAGCGGCGAAGACGGGCTGGGCGAGTGGCACAGCTTCGAACGTGATGTGCGCGCGGATTTTCGTCGCTATCACGACATTGATATCACCGGGGTGTCGGCGGTGGCGATCATGACGGATGCGGACAACACCCGGGGGCAGGCCAGTGCCTGTTATCGATTGCCACGTTTTGGCGGCGGGCCGTGATGGCGGTTTTTTCCGCTTTTTCTGCGGTGATCATGCTTGTGGTCTGACAAAAAGCGTGGTTATTATTTCGGCAACTTCCGTTGCGCCGGCCAGCATGTTGCCGGTGCCTGTTGCCCGAATCACGGCAAATCCGAGTGTCTGCACCGGGTTTGTGTGGCCGGCGCGGTGCGAACATCCGATGGGTGTTTCATCCGCCCGGCGTAACGCCGCGCTCCGAGCCTGCGTCATGTCGCGCCGGGGCGGGCGAAAAAAACGATCTGTTACTGCCATGCGGTGGTCATGTTTTTGCGCTGTGATGCTGTGCATCGCGGTACGCAAACACAGACCGGCCAGGACAGAAGTCGCTGTGCGCTGTGTGCGTGCCGGGTAGGTGCCGGCACGGGTACTGCCGCCGGTGTCGATGATCGGGTCGCAACGGGAGTCATTATGTCCGCTCGGATTCTCAGGCTGGATATCGCCGGTACACCAATGGAGTGGCTCCATTGGCAGGATGCCGCCTGTCTGTATGCCCGGGGGCTGGTGACCTGGACGCTGGGCGACGTCATCTACCGGGTGCGCGGTGGTATCTCACGCTGCACCGGCGAGCGCTCCGAGATGCAGCTGCACTCCATCATTGCCTGTGACGGCCGCATCAACCCGCACCCCCGCACCCGCCCGCCGCTGACCAACCGGGCCCTGTTCCGCCGCGACCAGAACATCTGCCTTTATTGCGGCCAGCCGTTCAGTGACCAGTCGCTGACCCGTGATCACATCGTGCCGACGTCGCGCGGTGGACGGGACACCTGGCTGAACGTGGTGGCCGCCTGCCGGCGCTGCAACCAGCACAAGGGCAGCCGGTTGCTGGAGGAATGCAACATGGAACTGCTGGCGCTGCCGTACGTGCCGAACATGGCCGAGTACCTGGCGCTGATCAACAGCCACCGTATCCGTGGTGACCAGATGGAATTCCTGCGCAGCCAGTTTTCGCGGCAGAGCCGCTGGCTGGAAGGCATGCCGGCAGCCTGAGGGGTAGGGTGGGTAGAGCCAACGGCGAAACCCACCACGTCCAAGCCATGGTCCACTCCCGCAAAAACATCGAAACTACCCTAGCAGGGTGTTGAAAAAGTCTCTTTGAGACTTTTCCAAGCCACCTTCGCGGCGCAGGTCCGCAAAGGTGGGCACGGAAAATCAATCGCTTATCGCTCTTGATTTTGCTGACGGCTTGATTGAGCCGTCAGCGCAGGGTGTTTTTCAACAGCCTGCTAGACGGAGGTGGGTAGTTCCGCTGGTTTTGTGCGAGCAGTGCGGCACATGGACCCGGTGGGTTTCGCGTTCGCTCTACCCACCCTACCGAGCAAAAAAAACGGCGCCCCAAAGGGGCGCCGGAATTTTTTGCTCGGGAGAGCTATCACGGAGAATACACTCCGGACTCAGGAGGGACACTCTCTGAGCCCTCAGCCATGCTGAAGCTGAGCGGCCAGTCTAGCTTTACTGGGTGAACAGTCATTCGCTGAATTGACCATGGCACCGCGCGGGGTAGTCAATGCAGTTGTAAACTTAACGCACCGCCGGGCGCCCTGCCTGTCAGGGGCTCTGGTGCTGGTTCAGGATGTCCAGGAACACCTCGGCGAACGCCCAGGCGCTCTCCCGGCGGAACTGCTGGCGGTGGTAGCGGAACGACAGATGCAGATGATCGTCCAGTGTCAGTGCGCCCAGTGACAGGCCCATGGGCATGCGACAGGGCGGTGAGAACCACAGCTCGGACAGTGCCAGCTCACTGTCGGCCGGCAGCGGCGAGTGGATGGCGCCGAGGTTGCCAAGCACCGTGGTGCTGCCGATGCGGTTGCCGGTCAGCGGCAGCAACGCCGGTACCGCCTGTCGGATCCAGGCTGGCAGGGCGCGCAATTCCCGCATCAGGTCCACCAGCACGGCCATGGTCACGCTTTCCTTCAGGTTGCTGGTCTGCCGGGTGATGGCCGCGAGCAGGCTGTCGAAATCCTCCCGTTCGCTGGCCCGCGACACCACATTCACCCACATGCACAGGTTGCTGGCGATCTCGTCGCGCCAGTCGTCCCCACGGGTATTCATCGGCATTACCATGCTGATCCGGCCGGTGCTCTGGCCGTGGTCGGTGTTCCAGCGGTCAATCGCCGTATGCAGCGTGGTGACCAGCAGATCGTTGATGGTGGCGCCACCGTGCCGCAGCGTTTGCAGGCGCCGGGTCTGGGCGGCGCTGAAACGGACCGGCATGAAGCCGAGGCCGGCCTGGTCGGCTTCGTCACCGTCCCCGGCGATGCGGGCCGGCGGATTCAGCGTGCTGCCGAGCATTTCCATGACCCGCGTCAGGCGGCTGATGCCGTCGTTGAGCAGGTTCTGGTCCGGCTCCTGGCCGATCCGGCGTGCGGTCAGGAAATCCTGCCCGGACACCGGGTCGCTGATATTGGCGTAGGCGCGCAGCACCGAGAGCATGAAGCGGTACAGGCCAATGTGGTCACTGACGGTGCTGTTCATGTTGATCATGAAAAAGTCACCGCGCTCACCGCAGTGCGCCAGCGCACAGCGGAACGGCGGTGCCTCGGCCAGCGGGATCGGCAGGCTGTGCAGGGCGCTGCGGGCTTCATGCAGGCTTTCTTCGTCGCAGCACTGGATGATGCGCAGCGGCACCTGTTCCAGTGCGTCGTGCAGTTGCCAGAAGTATCCGGTATCACCGGCGGCGTGCGGCACCAGTGACACACGGCTCATCGGGTGCTTGCGGGCCGCGCTGCGGATGGCCTGTATCAGGCGTTCCTCGTCCAGGTGGCCGCTGACCCGGATTTCCATCTGCAAGCCCAGCGGTGAGGCGGGCTGGTCCAGGTGCAGCAGCAATTCGTCATACAGGTTCAGTGGAAACCGTTTCGGCAGCGGGGTTGTCATCAGTCGCCCTCCCTGGGCCCGGACATCGCGGTTGCCCTGATTCTATAACCCTTCGGCGCGGTGCTGACAGGACGGTTGTGTAGCGGTCAGTCGACAAACACCCTGTCAGCATCAGGGTTCTTCGCGCAGATACTCCGGCAGATGCCGGATCAGCCAGCGCAATCCCTTGCCGGCGCCGTCCACGCGCCAGCCCATGAAGACCGGGAACGGTGCCGGTGGCGTGTCCACTTCAAGCTGTACCAGCCGACCGCTGGCCAGCAGCGGTTGTGCCAGCCCGCGCGGCAGGGTGCCGATACCGAGGCCGGCTTCCAGCGCGCTGGCCTTGCTGTGGAAATCGCTCACGGTCAGGGCCGGCTGCAAATGGGTGAGGCGGATGGTGCGGGCCGGGTGCGTGCGCGAGGTGTCGGCGACCGCCACGGCGCGGAAGCGGCTGAGCCGGTGGCTGTCCAGTGGCCCGCTGTGCGCGGCCGGATGGGCCGGGCTTGCGACATAGATGAACTGCGCCAGGCCCATCTCCTGCACTCGCACCCCTGGCGGCGTGCTGTCTGGAGGCCCGCCGATGCAGATCATGGCGCGGCCTTCGGCCAGCGCCTCCCAGCCGCCGCCGATGGCCTCGCTGATGATGCGCAGTGTGGTGGTCGGCGCCACGCCATCGAAACGCTGCACCAGCGGCCAGAGCCGTGCGGGCGGGAAGATCACGTCCAGCGCCACGGTGATCTGGTTTTCCCAGCCGGTTTCCAGTGCGCGTGCCTGCTGCCCCAGGTTTTCGGCGTGGTTGAGCAGTTGCCGGCCACCGTTCAGCAGCAGCTCGCCGGCAGCGGTCAGCCGTGCCTTGCGGCCGGAGCGGTCGAACAGCAGCACCCCGGCGTCTTCTTCCAGCTTCTGAATGCTGTAGCTGATGGCCGAAGGGGCCCGGTCCAGTTCCTGCGCGGCGGCGGCGAAGCTGCCCCGGCGGGCGATGGCGTCCAGTACACGCAGGGCATCGAGGCTCAGGGTCATGAGGCAGTGTCCTATGTTCAGTTTTTCTGAACGTATCGCTCAGGTTTGGGCGGTTTATTGGCGATGGTAGGCGGTTTATCTTGCTTTCATCAATCAGCAGGGAGGAACAGACCCATGCAAACGATACTGAAAGCGGGGGATCGCGGTGGTGTGAACCTGGGCTGGCTGGACAGCCGCCACAGCTTTTCCTTCGGCCACTATTACGACCCGCGTTACCAGGGCGTCTCGGTGCTGCGGGTGATCAACGAGGACCGCGTGCGCCCCGGTGCCGGCTTCGACACGCACGGCCACCAGGACATGGAAATCATTACCTATGTGCTGGAAGGCACCATTGCCCACCGCGACAGCGAGGGCAACGTGGCCACGCTGCCGGCGGGTAATGTGCAGGTGATGAGTGCCGGACGCGGAATTCGCCACAGCGAATTCAACGCCTCGGAAACCGACCCGCTGCATTTCCTGCAGATCTGGGTGCGCCCGGACCGCACCGGCGGTACGCCGCGCTATCAGGAACTGGACGCCAGTGACGCGCCGGAATGGCTGATCGCCAGCCCGGACGGCGCTGACGGCAGCCTGGAGATTCTCCAGGATGCCCGCCTCTGGCTGCTGCGTGGCGATGTCTGGGGCAACCGCGATCTGCCGGCCGGCCGGCTGTTCTACCTGCACCAGATTCGTGGCGAGCGCCGCGTCGGTGACCAGGTGCTGCGTGCCGGTGATGCGATCACCGTGTATGGCCAGCCGCAACTGGCGGGCAGTGCGGGCGACAACAGTGAAACGCTGCTGTTCGACCTGCCGGACCAGGCCCCCTATCTACCCTGACCCTGACACCCGCCGGCAACGGCGGGGCTTTTTTTTCGACCCGTTTTCCGACCCGTTTTCTGACCCCTTTGATGGAGACACCTGATGGACAAGTTTACCCCCTGGATGGCACTGGCTGGCCGCGTGCTGCTGGCGTTGATGTTTGTGCTGGCGGGCTACGACAAGATCGGCGGCTATGCAGGCACGCAACAGTTCATGGCGTCTGCCGGCGTGCCCGGCGCGCTGTTGCCGCTGGTGATTCTGGCGGAGCTGGGCGGTGGCCTGGCGATCGTGTTCGGTTTCCTGACCCGCACCGCGTCCATTGGCCTGGCCGTGTTCACGGTGCTGGCGGCAGTGATTTTCCACGCCGACTTCAATGACTACACCCAGCAACTGCTGTTCATGAAAAACCTGTCCATTGCCGGTGGCCTGCTGGTCCTCGCCGCCAGCGGACCGGGCCGTCTCAGTATCGACAGCACGCTGGGCCGCCACTGGTAAGTTCGTACCGGCGGGCGCAGGCCCGCCCTGTTTTGCAAGGAGTGAATCATGAGTGACACCGCACAGGCACTGCCGCACACCACACTGGCGCAACTGTTTACCGAGGCGCGCACGCACATGCACTGGCAGGATCGTCCGGTCACGGCGACGCAACTGCGCGAGATCTACGACCTGGCCAAGTGGGGCCCGACCAGCATGAACGGGTTTCCCCTGCGGCTGAAATTCATCGTCAGCGCGGCGGCGAAGGAGACGCTGATCCCGTTGCTGTCCGAGGGTAACCAGGCCAAGACCCGGGCCGCGCCGGCCACGATCATCGTCGCCAGTGATCCGTCGTTCCATGAACAGTTGCCGACACTGTTTCCGGGCGCGCCGGGTGCAAAAGACATGTTTGCCGGCAACGATGCGCTGCGTGACAGCACGGCCTTCCGCAACAGCAGTCTGCAGGCCGCCTATCTGATCATGGCGGTGCGGGCACTCGGGCTGGATGCCGGACCGATGTCCGGTTTCGATGCGGCGAAAGTGGATGAGGCTTTTTTTGCCGACACCGGCTACCGCACCAACATGCTGATCAATATTGGCTACGGAGTACCGGAAAAACTCTACCCGCGTGGTCCGCGCCCGGCGTTTGACGAGGTGGCGGAGATTCTCTGAACGGCTGTCTTCACAGTGTGTTGTCCGGGGATAGGGTTCAGTACCCGGACACCCACAGTGGAGGACGTTTCATGCCTGGATGGATGGCTGCTTCCGGCGCGCTGGCGCTGGCGATGCTGATGCTTGGTTGCCAGAGCCGGCCGTTACCGCCGGTGGCGATGGCGCAACAGGTGGACTTGCCGCGTTTTATGGGCGACTGGTACGTGATCGCCAGCATTCCGACGATTTTCGAACGTGATGCCTGGAATGCGGTGGAGCGTTATCAGTTGCGCGAAGACGGTCGCATCGACACCACCTTTACCTTTCTCAAGGGTGGCTTCGACGGCGAACGCAAGACCATGACACCCGTGGCGACAGTACGCGAGGGGCACGGCAACGCACTCTGGGGCATGCAGTTTCTCTGGCCGTTCAAGGCGGATTTTCGCATCAGCTGGCTGGACGAGGATTACCGCATGACGGTGATCGGCCGGGAAAAACGCGACTATGCCTGGATCATGGCGCGCACGCCGGACATCAGCGAGGCGGATTATGATCGGCTGGTGGCGTTTCTGGCGCGTCAGGGTTATGACGTGAGTGCGCTGCGAAAAGTGCCACAACGCTGGTGAGAGGGCAGGGCGGGTGTCGTCTTTGGCGTGACCTGCCCCGGCCCCTCTCTCAGCCGTCGGTGGACGGCGCCGTATCAACGTCCGCCGGGGGGGCCTCTTCGCCGGTTTGTTCCGGCGTCGTGCTTTCCGGGGCAATGTCTTCCGCAGTGCCTCCGTCATCCTGGACCGGTTGAACGCTTTCCTGTTGCTCGGCTTCCTGCCGGGCCGCTTCTTCCTGCACCTGCTCCGGCGCCTTTTCCACACCGACGTGGTAGGCGGCGAAGCCCGTGTGCACGACCTGGTTTTCCGCCATGCCGAGCAGGCGACCGTCGAACGGCGCGATGATCGCACTGCCGGTGTTGGTGACCGGATCGGTCACCGTGCCGAGCACCTGGCCGCGTCGTACCTGGTCGTTGAGTTTGACCTGCGACATGAGAATGCCGCCCTGGCTGGCGCGCAGCCATTGCGATTCATAGAACACCGGTTGCGGCGAACTCCAGAAGCGGCGTGTCTTGCGCATGCCGAGGTTGTCGAGCACGGTTTCAATCGCCTTCACGCCACTGTCTACCGCTTCTTCTTCCAGCCGGTTCGGGCCGCCGGCTTCCATGGTTACGGTGGGAATGCCGGCGTCGGTGGCAGCGCGGCGCAGGGTGCCGCTGGCGGCCTTGCCGTGCAGCACGGTGATGCCGCCGAACTTGCGCGCGAACTCGACGATATCCGGGTGTGTCATGTCACCGCGCAGCTGCGCATGGTTCACGCGCCGCAGCGAGCCGGTATGCAGGTCAACCAGGTACTGGCAGTGGACAATGATTTCCGAGAACAGCGAATGCGCGATGCGCGCCGCCGAGCTGCCATCCGGTACGCCGGGAAAATAACGGTTCAGGTCACGACGGTCGGCCAGATAGCGTTCACCGCGCCGGAAACCATCCAGATTCACAATCGGAATGCCGACCACGGTGCCGGTGAGTGTGGCCGGCTCCAGTTGATACATCAGCCGGCGCACCATTTCGATGCCGTTGAGTTCGTCGCCATGGATCGCTGCCGTCAGGCACACGGTCGGGCCGGGCTGGCTGCCGTGTGCCACCAGTACCGGCACCGGCGTGGCGATGGAGGCGAAGGATTGCTCCGGCGACCAGTACAGGGTGTCGATGCCGCCGGCCGCGACGCTGTCGCCGAGCAGTGTGAAGGGGGCAGGGCGGCCGTCTTCCTCGATCACCACCGGTTCTTCCACCACCTGTGGTGCCGGTGCCTGCTCGGGCTTGGCGATGTCTTCGTCTTCCACCTCGGTGGCGAGCGCCGGCATGACGGCCAGGCACAGCAGGCCCGGCAGCAATGCGCGCGACAGCGGGCGAGCACAGGAAAGACGCAACGGCATGGCACAGCTCCTCAGATAAAACGGCATTCGGCGGCTTGGATACGTGAAACCGGCGCCGGTTCCTGGAGTGGCGGCCGGTTTTACAGGGCGTCGAGCGCTTCCCAGCGGGCGAAACGTGTTTCCAGCGTGCGCTCCAGATCCGCCAGTTGCTGCTGGACGGCGGCTATTGCCGACGCCTCCTGCTGGTAGAATTCCGGCGCGCTCATGCGGGCCTGCACGGCTTCGATCTGCTGCTCCAGTTGCTCGATTTCTGCGGGCAGTTTTTCCAGCTCCAGCCGTTCACTGTAGGACAGTTTTTTTACAGTTTTCGGCGCGGCGGCTTTCGGTGCCGGCTTCTTGTCCTCGGGCTTGCCGGCTTTCGCCACCGGCTCGCCGCTGGCGCGCTGGCGCAGCCAGTCCTGATAGCCGCCGACGTATTCGTTGATCTGGCCCTGTTCGAACACCAGCGTACTGGTGACCACGTTGTCGATGAATTCCCGGTCGTGGCTGACCAGCAACAGTGTGCCGGTGTACTGCATCAGCTGTTCTTCGAGCAGGTCCAGGGTTTCAGCGTCCAGGTCGTTGGTCGGTTCGTCCAGTACCAGCACATTGAACGGCCGCGTGAACAGTTTTGCCAGCAGCAGCCGGTTGCGTTCCCCGCCGGACAGTGACTTGACCGGCTGGCGGGCGCGCGCCGGTTCGAACAGAAAGTCCTGCAGGTAGCCGATGGCGTGTTTGGGCTGGCCGTTGATGGTGAGGATATCGCTGCCTTCGGTGACGTTTTCCAGCACCGATTTTTCTTCGTCCAGGGTGTCGCGCAACTGATCGAAGTAGGCCACTTCCAGACTGGTGCCCAGCTTCACGCTGCCGCTGTCCGGCGTCAGCCGGCCAAGCAGGATTTTCAGCAGCGTGGACTTGCCGCAGCCGTTGGCGCCGATGATGCCGATGCGATCACCACGCAGGATCGTCAGCGACAGGTCGTCAATGATCTGCCGGTCGTCATAGCGCTGGCTCAGGTGCTCGGCCTCGATCACCAGCTTGCCGGAACGGGCCACGTCCTGCACCGTCAGGCTGGCCGTGCCCTGGCGGTTGCGGCGCGCGGCGAATTCATTGCGCAGGGCTTTCAGTGCGCGCACGCGGCCTTCGTTGCGGGTACGCCGGGCCTTGATGCCCTGGCGAATCCAGGCTTCCTCGCGGGACAGTTTCTTGTCGAACTCGGCGTTGGCTTTTTCTTCCGCGTCCAGCGCCGCCTGCTTGCCGTCCAGATAGGCCTGGTAATCGCCGGGCCAGCTGGTCAGCCGGCCGCGATCCAGCTCGATGATGCGTGTGGCCAGGGCGCGGATAAAGGCCCGGTCGTGGGTGATGAACACCAGTGTGGCATTGAAGCTGCGCAGGAATTCTTCCAGCCAGCGGATGGCGTCGATGTCCAGGTGGTTGGTGGGCTCGTCCAGCAGCAGGATGTCCGGCGCCTGCACCAGTGCGCGCGCCAGCAGCACGCGGCGCTTCATGCCGCCGGACAGTCCGGCGAAGCCGGTGTCGCCATCCAGCGTCAGGCGCGAGAGCACGGTTTCCACGCGCTGCGACATATCCCACGCGTTGTGCGCGTCGATGGCCGCCTGCACCGTCTCGAAGCGCTGCAGGGTGGCGTCGTCGCCGTCGCCCAGTTGCAGGGTGAGCTGGTGATATTCCCCCAGCAGCCGGCCCAGTTCGCCGAGCCCGCCGGCGACCACGTCGAACACGCTGCCTTCGGTGCCGCGGGGCACGTCCTGTTCCAGCCGCGCCACGCGCAGCCCCTGGGCCTGCTCGATGCTGCCGTCGTCCGGTTGCAGTTCGCCGGCGATGATCTTCATCAGTGTGGATTTGCCGGCGCCATTGCGGCCGACCAGGCACAGCCGCTCCCCCTTGTCGATGGTCAGCGACACATCGTGCAGCAGCGGCGCAGCGCCGAAGCTGAGTTGCAGGTTGCGGAGGGTAAGCAGGGGCATGGCGGTTCCCGTCGACGGTCGGATTTCAGGCGCGCGAGTGTAGCATGACGCAGGTACACACCGCCGCCGTGGCGGTGTGCTATGTTTGCCCGACAGCCTACGGACCGGATGCCTGCATCATGAGCTTGTCGCCCTTTCGCCTTTTGGCCCTGTTCTGCTTCCTGACCCTTGCCGCCTGCGATGACACCCCCGAACCTGCCCAGGACGCGCCGCCGGTGACCCGTGCCGCGCCTGACGCCGCGTGGGACGCCTACCTGGCGGGCCATTCCCCTGCCCGGGTGCCCGCTGCCGGGCCGCTGCAGGTACGCTTCAGTGGCCCGGTGATCGGTTCCGACCAGCTTGAGAAAGCGCTGGAAAAACTGGTCACGATCACGCCGCAGATAGAGGCCGAGGCGCGGTTTGTCAGCGAACAGGAACTGGTCATCCTGCTGGCGTCTCCGCTCAAGGCCGGGCAGACCTATCAGGTCAGCCTGAACCCGGCGATGCTGCCGGGCGTGCCGCTGGAAACGCCGTACCAGTTCAGCGTCAGTGCCTTGCCGCAAAGCATGGACCTGCGCCTGCAGGGCCTGGCCCCGGTGGACGACGACACCATGCAACTGGCCGGCGAACTGACCACGCTGGACCAGGCCTCGCCCGAGGCGATACAGAACGTGCTGCAGGCGCATCAGGGCGAGCGTGTGCTGACCGCCACCTGGCAGCACGACGCCGCCGGCCGCACGCACAGTTTCCTGATCGGGGATATCCGCCGGAGCGATCAGGCCAGCGAGGTGGTGTTGCGCTGGCATGGCGCGGAGATCGGCACAGACCAGCAGGGTGATCGCACCCTGCGCGTGCCGGCGCGGGACGAATTCAGTGTCACCGATGTGCGTATTACCGCCGCCGAGCGGCAGTACATCGCCGTGAGCTTCAGTGCGCCGCTGGCGCCACGGCAGAACCTCGCCGGGCTGGTGCGGCTGGATGGCAAGGATGCCAGCGCGCGCATCGAAGGCAGCCAGATGCGCATCTACCCGCCGGAGAATTTTACCGGCGAAACCCGCCTGCGGCTGGAGCCGGGCCTACGCAGCGAACAGGGCGGCCGGCTTGGCGAGCCGTGGGAGCAGGCGCTCACGTTTGTCAGCCTCAAGCCGGGCGTGCGGTTTGTCGGCAAGGGCGTGGTGCTGCCGGAAAATGATCGCCTGACCGTGCCGTTCGAGGCGGTCAATGTGCGTGCCGTGACGATCACCGCGATGAAGGTGTACCGCAACAATATCGGCCAGTTTTTCCAGCAGAACAGCCTCACCGAAGGCAACGGGCTGCAACAGGTAGGCCGTTACCAGTGGCGCCGCGAATTCCCGCTCACTGACGTGCCGCGCGACCGCTGGCAGCGTTATCTGCTGGATGTGTCGGACCTGGTGGTGGATGAACCCGGCACGCTGTTCCAGCTTGAACTGCGCATCGACCGTGACCAGGTGCTGTTCGAATGCACCGACCGCACGCCCACGCAGGACCCGGCCCGTCCGCTGGACAACTGGGAGGCGCCGGGCCAGGTGGAAGGCAGCGGCTGGGACGGCATCGAAAACTGGTTCAATGACAGCGGTTACGTGGCGTACTCCGAGCGCCACAACCCCTGTAGCCGGGCCTACTACCTTTACGATTACGACAACCCGGTCAGCGCCACGCGCAATCTGCTGTCCTCGAATCTCGGCCTGCTGGCCAAGCAGGGCAGCGACAACACCCTGCATGTGGTCACCACACACCTGCGCAACGCCCAGCCGGCCGGCGGCGTGGAAGTCGAGGTGTTCAACTACCAGCAACAGCGCATCGGCAAGGGCGTCACCGACACCAGCGGCATGTTGACGCTGCCACTGGATGGCGCAGCCTTCTACATGACCGCGCGCCGCAACGAGGACCGGGGTTATCTGAAACTGTCCCGTGGCATGGCCTTGCCCACCAGCCAGTTCGATGTCGGCGGGGTGCAGGTGCGGCACGCCGTGAAAGGGCATCTGTACGGCGAACGTGATGTGTGGCGTCCCGGCGACGACATGCACCTGACCTTCGTGCTGGAAGACCGCGAGCAAGTGCTGCCGGCAAAACACCCGGTGACGCTGGAACTCTACGACCCGCGCGGCAACCGCGTGGCCAGCCGCACCAGCAGTGCGCCGGTGGGCAATTTCTACACCTTTACGCTGAACACCGACGAGGACGCACCGACCGGACAATGGCGCTTGCTGGCGCGTGTCGGCGGCATGCTGTTCGACGCGCCGGTGCGTATCGAAACCGTGGTGCCGAACCGCCTGAGCGTGAACCTGGACGTGGGTGAGGAACCGTTGCGCGTTGACGATATGCCGCGCGCCAGCACCCTGTTCGGCCAGTGGCTTTCCGGCGCTACCGCCGCCAATCTGAAGGCGGATGTGAAAGCACGCCTGAGTGCCAGGCCGACGCGCTTCAACCGTTTTACCGACTACCGTTTCGACGATCCGGCGCGCAGTTTTTCCAGCGCGGAACAGACGGTGTTCGAAGGTCGCCTGGATGCCAAGGGTTATGCACGCTTCCCGCTCACCCTGCTGCACGACAACACTGCCCCGGGTATGCTGCGCGCCACTTTTACCAGCCGCGTGTTTGAACAGGGCGGCCAGTTCAGCGTGCAGAGCCGCTCGGTGGATTACCACCCCTGGCCGCAGTATGTCGGCCTGAAACTGCCGGCGGGCGATCAGGCGCGGAATATGCTGCTGACCGACACCGACCACGCCGTGCGTATCGCCGCGCTGGACAGCCAGGGCGAGCCGCTGGCGCTGAAAGACCTGGAAGTCTCGCTGTACAAGATCGAATGGCGCTGGTGGTGGGACCAGGGTGGTGAAGCGCTGGCGCGCTATGCCAGCAGCGCCGGTCACCTGGCGATTCAGCGAGGCAAGGTCAGCACCGACGCCGACGGCAAGGGCGAATGGTCGCTGCGCATCAATTACCCGGAGTGGGGCCGCTACCTGCTGAGCGTCTGCGATCCGGACGGCGGCCACTGCGCCGGTGAAGTGTTCTATATGGACTGGCCCGGCTGGGCCGGCCGCGCCCGCGAAGAACGTGGCGAAGGCGCCAGCCGCCTGACGCTCTACACCGACCGGACCGAATACACCGTCGGTGATACCGCTACCGTGCGCCTGCCGGAAACCGAACAGGGCCGTGCACTGATCAGTGTCGAGAACGGCAGCCGCATCCTGAACCAGTACTGGCTGGAACTCGGGGACGGTGAACACAGCTTCGAGGTGCCGGTGACCGCCGAGATGGCGCCGAACGTGTACGTCAGTGTGACGCTGCTGCAACCGCACGCCGGGCGCGAGAACGATCGCCCGCTGCGTCTGTTCGGTCTGGTGCCGCTGATGGTCAGCGACCCGGCGACGCACCTGCACCCGCAACTGACGGTGGCGGACACCGTGCGGCCGCAACAGCCGTTCACGATCCGCGTGCAGGAAAACGACGGCAAGCCGATGACCTACACGCTGGCGGTGGTCGACGAGGGCCTGCTCGGCCTGACCAACTTCCGCACGCCGGACCTGCATAAAGCATTCTTCCGCCGCGAAGCCCTCGGCGTGCGCACCTGGGACCTGTTCGATGAAGTGGCCGGCGCCTACGCCGGCGCGCTGGAGCGGCTGATCGCCATCGGCGGCAGTGACGCCGCCGACATGGACGACGACGCCAGCCGCAAGCGGCGCTTCCCGCCCGTGGTGCGTTTCCTCGGTGCGTTTGAACTCGGTGCCGGCGAAACCCGCGAGCATGAGGTGACCCTGCCACAATACCTGGGCGCTGTGCGCGTGATGCTGGTGGCCGGCGACAATGGCCGTTATGGCCGCGCGGAAAAGACCGTCACCGTGCGCGATCCGCTGGCGCTGCTGACCACTTTGCCGCGTGTGCTTGGCCCGGGCGAACAGGTGTCGGTGCCGGTGAACCTGTTTGTGCAGTCGCCGGATATTCGTGATGTGGCGGTGACGCTGGAAGCGGATCCGTTGTTCACGGTGACGCAGGGCGACGCGTCCGTGTCGTTCGACGCACCGGGCGAGGCGATCACCGTGCTCGACCTGTCGGTGGGTGATGAAGTCGGCAGCGGCGAAATCCGTGTCAACGCGCAGGGCGGTGGCGAGCAGACGCAGGAAGCCATTTTCATGACCGTGCGCAGCCCGAACCCGCCGTCGGTCACACAGTGGCAGGCGACGCTGCCGCCGGGCGAAACCTGGACACAGGACTTCACCCCGCATGGTCTGCCGGGCACCAACAGTGCCACGCTGGAAATCAGCAGCGTGCCGCCACTGCATCTGGGCCAGCGTCTGCAATATCTCATCCAGTACCCGCACGGTTGCCTGGAGCAGGTCACGTCTGCGGCCTTCCCGCAGCTTTACCTGCCGGGGCTGATGGCGCTGTCGGAAGCGCAGCAACTGGATACCGCTGCCAACGTGCAGCGCGCCATTGATCGCCTGCGCGGCTATCAACTGGCGGACGGCGGCTTTGCCTACTGGCCGGGCGCCAGCGGTGCGCACGACTGGGCCACCACTTACGCAGGGCATTTCCTGCTGGAAGCACAACGGCTCGGTTACGCGGTGCCGGCGGACATGCTGGATCGCTGGCGCAACCACCAGCGCCAGCAGGCACGCGGTTATCTCAGCGGCAACGAGGCCACGCAACTCGCGCAGGCCTATCGCCTGTACACGCTGGTGCGGGCCGGCGCGCCGGAAACCGGCGCCATGAACCGCCTGCGCGAAACGCCGGGGCTGGCGGCCATTGCCCGCTGGCAACTGGCGGCGGCCTACCAGGCCATGGGCATGCTCGACGTGGCGGCAGCCCTGACCGACAACGCCAGCACGGCACTGCGTGATTATGACCAGCCCGGTGAAACCTTCGGCTCGGCGTTGCGCGACCGCGCTATCCTGTTGCCGGTGCTCGATGGCCTGAAGCGCGAGGACGATGCCGAGGCGCAGGTGCAGGCGATTGCCGAATCACTCGGTGGCGAACGCTGGTACAGCACGCAGTCGGTGGCCTGGGCGCTGATGGCGCTGTCCCGTTATTTCGATGCGAGTGAGCAGAACGGCCTGGATTTCGCCTGGCGCCAGGGTGACGGCGAGTGGGTGAGCGTGCGCGAGAGCGCGGTGCTGAGCACCCGGACACCCGCGCCTGAACCGGGTGTGCTCGCGGTCCGTAATAACAGCGCGCAACGCCTGTATGTGGTGCTCAGCAATCGCGGCGTGCCGGCGGCGGGCCATGAACAGGCCAGCGCCAACGGCCTGCAACTACAGACCCGCTTCACCGGCCTGGACGGCCAGCCACTGGCCATCGACACGCTCGGACAGGGCACGGATATCCGCGCCGAGGTCACCGTGACCAACACCAGTGGCCGTCTGCAGCAACAACTGGCGCTGACACAGATCCTGCCCAGCGGCTGGCAGGTCAGCAACGATCGCATGGCCGGTGCGGAGGCGCCGCAGGCGCTGACCTACCAGGACATCCGCGATGACCGTGTGCTCAGTTACTTCAGCCTGAAAGCGGGCGAAAGCCGCACCGTCACGCTGTCACTGAACGCCTCGTTCGCCGGCCGTTTCTACCTGCCGGGCTGGCAGGTGGAAAACATGTACGACGCGGGTGTGCAGGCACAGAGTGCTGGCCGCTGGGTCACGGTGGAAGCCCGATAACAAGGAGACTGCGGCCACGGTGTGTGAGGCACCGTGGCCGTTCCCGCATGGCCATGTTCCGTCCACGCAAGCGTCACCTGTTACTGCTGGTCGCGGTGGCATTGTTGTGCCTGCTGGCCTGGCCATTGCCGTCACCCCTGTTCGGCACGCCCTATGCGCATGCGTTGCTGGACCGTGATGGCCGCCTGCTGGCGGCGACCATCGCGCCGGATGAGCAGTGGCGTTTCTCGCCGGTGGAGACAGCGCCCCCGCGTTTTGCCCGCGCGCTGGTGACCTTCGAGGACAAACGCTTTTTCTGGCATCCCGGTGTGGACCCGCTGGCGATTGTCCGCGCCACGCGCGACAACCTGCGCCATGGCCGCGTGGTCAGCGGCGGCAGCACTCTGACCATGCAACTGGCGCGGCAGATTGCCGGCCATGATGCCCGCACCCTGGCGGCCAAGCTGGATGAAGCTTGGCTGGCGCTGCGGCTGGAGCTGCATTACAGCAAGGAGGCGCTGCTGGCGCTGTACGCCAGCCACGCGCCGTTTGGCGGTAATGTGGTGGGCCTCAATGCCGCCGCCTGGCGTTACTTCGACCGCCCGCCGGCGGAACTGAGCTGGGCCGAGGCGGCCATGCTGGCGGTGCTGCCGAACAACCCCGCGTTGCTGCACCCCGGCCGCAACCGCGAGGCACTGCAGGCAAAACGGGACCGGCTGCTGGCCGCGCTGCACGCACAGGGCGACATGAGCGATCTGGATTTTCGCCTCGCCCTGGCCGAGCCGTTGCCGTCCTCGCCGCGTCCGCTGCCGCGTCTTGCGCCGCATCTTCTGGCGACGTTGCAACAGCAGCATGGTGATGGCTTTTTCCACACCACCCTGAGCCGCGACCTGCAACAGGGCGTGATGCAGATTGCCGCACGCCACGGCCAGCGGCTGGGCCGCGAAGGGATATCTGATCTGGCGGTGCTGGTGCTGGATCATCGCGATGGCCAGGTGCGTGCCTACGTCGGTAACCATGCGGCCGGAGAAGTGAATCGTGAAGGCGGCATGCTGGACCTGATCCAGCGCCCACGCAGCAACGGCAGCCTGCTGAAACCGTTTCTGTATGCGCTGATGTTGCAGGAAGGGCAATTGCTGCCGCAGACGCTGGTGGCGGATATCCCGACCCAGTTTGCCGGCTACAGCCCGGAGAACTACGACCGCGATTACCGCGGCGCGGTGTCCGCCAGGGCGGCACTGGCGCGTTCGCTGAACGTGCCGATGGTGCGCCTGCTGCGCCAGTATGGCGTCGAGCGCTTTCATGACCAGCTCACGGCGCTGGGCCTGACCACCCTGTTCCGGGCACCGGCGGATTATGGCCTGACGCTGATCCTCGGGGGCTCGGAAGCGACACTGTGGGAGTTGACCGGCCTGTACATGAACCTGGTCATCAGCGCCCGCGACGGTATCGATGCGCGGCCACGCCGGCCGCAATGGCTACTGGAGGAAACGCCCGCCCCCTTGCCCCCGGTCATCGGCCAGGGCGCCGCCTGGCTGACCCTGCAGGCGCTCACCGACGTGGTGCGGCCGGGCGAGGACAGTGTCTGGCGCGAGTACGCTTCCAGCCAGCCGATTGCCTGGAAAACCGGCACCAGTTTCGGGCTGCGTGATGGCTGGGCAATTGGCAGTAACGGCGAGTACACAGTCGGCGTCTGGGCCGGCAATGCCGAGGGACAGGGCGTGCCGGGGCTGACCGGCACCACCGCTGCCGCGCCGGTGATGCTGGAAGTGTTCAGCCTGCTCGGTGTGACACCCTGGCTGCGCACCCCGCACTGGGCATTGCAGGATATCGCTGTCTGCGCCGACGACAGTTTGCTGCCGCAGGGCGACTGCCCGACCCGTGTCGTCAAGGCGCCGCGCGACAGTCATTTTGAACAAGTCTCCTCGCATTACCGGCGCATTCATGTGGACAGTGCCGGCTACCGCGTGCACGCCGGCTGCGAAAATCCGCTGCGCATGCAGACGCGCGCGCAATTCCTGCTGCCGGCGGCGCAGGAGTTTTTCTGGCGCCGGCATCATCCGGAATACCGGCCGCTGCCGCCCTGGCGCGAGGATTGCCTGGCACGGCTGGCAGACTTTACCGACGATCACCCCATTGCGCTGCTGTACCCGCAGGACGGCACCCGGGTGATGCTGCCGGTGGACCTGGACGGCCGCCTGGGCCGGGTGATGTTCCGCGCCGTGCACCGCGACCCGCGCGCGCGGCTGCAATGGCATCTGGACGACACCTATCTCGGTGAAACACGCCACTTTCATGAGCGGGCGTTGTTGCTGACACCTGGCTGGCACCAGATTGTGCTGATCGATCAGCATGGCCAGCGTCTCGCGCAATGGGTGAAGGCCCTCGCCCGCGATGACCAGGCCGTGAACAGGCCTGTTGACCTCAATCAGCATTGAGGTCGTATGATCCCGGTTTCGTTTTGCGTCCGGTGACGCATTGTCTGTTTTCTGCCCGGATAGGTTGTTCATGTTTCGCTGGTTCGAACAACGGCTGCCGCCGTTCCCCCCTGAAACGCCGGAGACGCCGCCGGCCACCCTGTTTGCCTTCTGTCGTCACTACACCCGTGGGGCCGGGCCGTACCTGATTGCCAGTGCCGTACTGATGGCGGTGATCGCGCTGATCGAAGTGTGGATGTTCGGCTTCCTCGGCAACATCGTCGACTGGCTGTCGCTGCAGGATCGCGCCACCTTCCTGGACCGCGAGGGTGTTCATCTCGCCTGGATGGCGGCGCTGGTGCTGGTCGGTCTGCCGCTGGCGGTGGTGCTGCATTCGCTGGTGCTGCACCAGACGCTGATGGGCAATTACCCGATGCGCATTCGCTGGCTGGTGCACCGTTATCTGCTCGGCCAGTCAATGGATTTCTATCAGGATGAATTCGCCGGCCGCATTGCCACCAAGATGATGCAGACCGCGCTGGCGGTGCGCGAATCGGTGATCAAGCTGATCGACGTGCTGAACTATGTGGCGGTGTATTTCCTCGGCACCCTGCTGATCATCGGCAGCGCCGACTGGCGGCTGGCGACGCCACTGGTGATCTGGCTGGTGTGCTACATCCTGTTCCTGCGCGTGTTCGTGCCGATGCTCGGCCGCGTGGCGGAGAAACAGGCAGATGCCCGCTCGGTGATGACCGGTCGCATCGTCGACAGCTACACCAACATCCAGACCGTGAAGCTGTTTTCCCACGCGCGCCGTGAGGCGGCATATGCCCGCGAGGGCATGGACGGCTTCCTGACCACGGTCAACCAGCAGATGCGCCTGGTGACGGTGCTCAATGGCGTGCTCTACAGCCTCAACTCGCTGCTGCTGTTCTCGGTGACGGCGCTGGCATTGTGGTTGTGGCTGGGGGAATACGTCAGCGTCGGCGCTGTGGCGGTGGCGCTGGGCCTGGTACTGAGACTGTGGGGGATGTCGCAGTGGGTGATGTGGGAAACAGCCGGGCTGTTCGAGAACATCGGTACCGTGCAGGATGGCCTGGGTACGATTGCCCGGCCGCACACGGTGCAGGACAAAGCCGGCGCAACGGCCCTGGATGTGCCACGCGGTGAAATCCGCTTTGAGCATGTCGCGTTTCATTATGGTCGTGATGCGGGCCTGTTTGATGACCTGGACCTGACCATCCGTGCCGGTGAAAAAGTCGGCCTGGTGGGCCGTTCCGGTGCCGGCAAGTCGACGCTGGTCAGCCTGCTGCTGCGCTTCCATGATGTGCAGGGCGGCCGCATCCTGATCGATGGCCAGCCGATCGACCAGGTGACACAGGAGTCGCTGCGCGCCAATATCGGCATGGTCACGCAGGACACCTCGCTGCTGCATCGCTCGGTGCGTGACAACATTCGCTACGGGCGGCCGGACGCCACCGAAGAGCAGGTCATCGATGCGGCGAAACGCGCCCACGCGTGGGAATTCATTCCGGCGCTGAGTGATATCAAGGGCCGCACCGGGCTGTCGGCGCACGTCGGCGAGCGCGGGGTCAAGTTGTCCGGCGGCCAGCGCCAGCGGGTGGCGATTGCCCGCGTGGTGCTCAAGGATGCGCCGATCCTGATACTGGATGAGGCGACCTCGGCACTGGATTCTGAAGTGGAGACCGCGATCCAGGAAAACCTGGCGCAGTTGATGGAAGGCAAGACAGTGATCGCCATTGCCCACCGGCTGTCCACCATCGCGGCGATGGACCGGCTGGTGGTGATGGACCAGGGCCGTATCATCGAGCAGGGCAGCCATGATGAACTGGTGGCGCGCGGTGGCGTGTATGCGCAGCTCTGGCAGCGCCAGTCAGGAGGGTTCCTGGCGGACTAGGGCCAGCGGCAGGTGGATCTAGTGTCGACAGGCCCTGAATAACGACAAGGAGGGGACGTGAGCCCGGAGGAACAGCAAGGATTCGCGGAGGAATTTCTGCGCCACTGGCTGGCCGGCGGTTTTGGCAGCATGACCAAGCGCGAGACAGAGCTGCTGGTGTTCCACCTGCTGCGTGAGCGGGGCGAGTACCGGGGCCTGTCCGCCTATGCACTGGCGGCGCGGCTGCGCATTCCCGAGCGCCGCATCCGCACCCTGCGGCTGGAATCGGCGCTCAAGTACGAGGACATCAACAGCAAGGCGGTGCTGGGCCGCATTGTGCAGCGGCTGGTGGCACAGGATGTGCTGGCCACCTTCGAGGGTGGCAAGGTCTCGGTGGCACTGGAAGACCCGGTCGAGCAGCGTGAGCTGGAACACTTTCTGAAAAGCCGTGGCCACCACGCCGAGTACACGCTCAACACCGAATTGCTGCGCATCGCGCCGGTGCGGTTGCTGGAGCTGATGCTGGACAATATGGAACGTGGCGAGCGCGAGTTCGAGAAGCTGGTGCGTCGCCATGTCGACGACAAGGCCGCCAGTGCCCGCCTGCTCGACAAGGCGCTGACGCTGCGACAGAAGTTCGACCGGCTGCGTGAGGAAACACTCAACAGCCAGACACTGGTGGCATTGATGGGGGATGCTGCGAAAGTCTTTGCGGGGGGGTAGCGAGAGGTCTGACGTCGGACGTCTGACGTCGGACGCAAAACCGGGGAGCATCTGGTGATGTCAGTTGTGCCATGGGTGTGCACAAGTGCCGAGACAGGCATCTGGACCTTCGGGTACCACGCCTATGGTTTTTTGCGTCCGACGTCAGACGTCCGACGCTTTTCAGCAAGGGAGAAGAGGGGACCATGATTACACGAGAGCAGGCGGAGCATTTTGCCCGCGAATGGATCGATGCCTGGAACAGCCATGACCTGGGGCGCATCCTGTCCCACTACAGCGAGGATTTCAGCATGTCCTCGCCGCGTATCGTGCAGATTGCCGATGAGCCCTCCGGCACCCTGCAGGGCAAGGACGCCGTCGGTGCCTACTGGGGCAAGGCGCTGAAACTGCTGCCCAACCTGCATTTCGAATTGCAGGACATTCTCGTCGGCACCGACAGTGTGACGCTCTATTACCACGGCACCTCCGGCATGGCTGCCGAAGTGTTTTTCTTCAATGAACGGCATCAGGTGTGCCGCGCCTACGCGCATTACGCGTAACGGGTGTGCACCCTGGCGGACAGCGGCCTGTGGTGGCCTGTCGCTGACATATCCTGACAGGACACGTCAGTCACTCATGGTATGACTGTCACTCTGTCGAATTTCCGGCATCCCGAACGACCACAGCAAGACGCCCGCAGAAGGGGCGTCTTGCTGTGGTCGTGCGCGTGGTGGGCCTGAAGCGGGGTTGATGTCAGGCTGCGCGGCGATCGGGACTGGATCTGACAGGATCAGGCAATCCGTACATTGATGGAGGGGAGTATGTTGAACCGTCCGGAAGCCCGTATCAGGCTGGCCTCTGAACATACCGATACCCAGGAACTGACGCAGTTTGTGCTGGAGATGGAACAGGCGTTCAATCGCAAGGACGCCGAGCGGGTCTGCCGCGACATCACCCGCGATGCAGTCTGGGTAGATCCGGCCGGGGTCGTGCTGGAAGGCTGGTATCGCATCTTTGAGGCACGCAAGAGTCTGTTTGACGGCCCGTTGCGCGAACTGCGTGCCCGCTACAGCATTGAATACATCCGTTTCCCGGCCCCGGATGCGGCGCTTGTGCACCTGGTGCAGGAGCCGTTGGATGAGCATGGCCAGCCGCTCAGCGGTGCACGGGCCTGCCGTAGCCTGTATGTCATGGTGCGGCGGGACGGGCGCTGGTGGCTCTCGGCAGTGCAGAATACCGAATTGCCGACCCCGCAGGCGCTGCGGGAAAGTGCATGATCATAAGGAGGACGCGTGCAGCCGATCATCTCGGTCAATGACCTGACCAAGACCTACGCCGGGGGCTTTCAGGCCCTGCAGAACATCAACCTGGACATTCATCGCGGTGAAATCTTTGCCCTGCTCGGCCCCAATGGCGCCGGCAAGACCACGCTGATCAGCATCATTTGCGGCATCGTCAACGCCAGCAGCGGCACGGTGCTGGCGGACGGCCATGACATCCGCCGCGACTTCCGTGCGGCGCGCAGCAAGATCGGCCTGGTGCCGCAGGAACTGACCACCGACATGTTCGAGACCGTCTGGGCCACGGTGAATTTCTCCCGTGGCCTGTTTGGCAAGCCGGCGGACAAGGCGCTGGTGGAACGCATCCTGCGCGACCTGTCGCTGTGGGACAAGCGGCATGAACGCATCATGGCGCTGTCCGGCGGCATGAAGCGCCGGGTGATGATCGCCAAGGCACTGTCGCACGAACCCGCGATCCTGTTCCTGGATGAACCTACCGCCGGTGTCGATGTGGAACTGCGTCGTGACATGTGGGAAATGGTGCGGCGCCTGCGCGAGAACGGCGTGACCATCATCCTCACCACGCACTACATCGAGGAAGCCGAGGAAATGGCCGACCGCATCGGTGTGATCAACAAGGGGCGCATCGTACTGGTCGAGGACAAGCACGTGCTGATGCAGCAGCTCGGCAAGAAGCAGCTCACGCTGCATCTGCAACAGCCGCTGGCGGCGATCCCGTCGGCGCTGGCCGGGTTGCCACTGACGCTGTCGGTGGACGGCAGTGAACTGGTCTATACCTTTGATACCCAGAGCGAACAGACCGGCATTGCCACGCTGTTGCGCAGGCTGGGCGAGCAGGGCATCGATTTTCTTGACCTCAAGACCAGCCAGAGCTCGCTGGAGGAAATCTTCGTCAGCCTGGTGCATGACAGCCGCGCGGCACAGGAGGCCCACTGATGAACCGTTATGCGATCCGCGCCATTTACCGGTTCGAGATGGCCCGCACGTTCCGGACACTGATGCAGAGCATCGCCTCGCCGGTACTGTCCACCTCGCTGTATTTCATCGTGTTCGGTTCCGCCATCGGCTCGCGCATGGTGGAAATTGACGGCATCGGCTACGGCGCCTTTATCGTGCCGGGCCTGATCATGCTGATGCTGCTGACCGAGAGCATTTCCAATGCGTCATTCGGCATCTACATGCCGCGCTACGCGGGCACCATCTATGAGGTGCTGTCAGCGCCGGTATCCTATGTGGAAGTGGTGATCGGCTATGTCGGTGCAGCGGCGACCAAGTCGGTGATGCTGGGATTGCTGATCCTGCTGACGGCGCGGTTATTTGTGCCGTTCGAGATACAGCATCCGGTATGGATGGTGGCGTTCCTGATTCTCACGGCGGTCACCTTCAGCCTGTTCGGTTTCATTATCGGCATCTGGGCCGACGGCTTTGAAAAGCTGCAGATCATCCCGCTGATGGTGGTGACGCCGCTGACCTTCCTGGGGGGCACTTTCTATTCAATCAGCATGCTGCCGCCGCTGTGGCAGAAGATCACGCTGTTCAACCCGGTGGTGTACCTGATCAGCGGCTTTCGCTGGAGTTTCTACGGCGTCTCGGATGTGGATGTGGCGGTCAGCTTCGGCATGACGCTCGCCTTCATGCTGACCTGCGTGCTGGTCATCTGGTGGATTTTCCGCACCGGCTACCGCCTGAAACAATGACGCAACCTGGGGCCTGTTCACACCTGGGCGGGGCCGCCATCCTGCTGTGTACGGATGGCGATCTCCTCGCCCACCTTGTTCTTGATGAACACATCCAGCTGATTGAATGCAATCTCCAGCCCGTTCTCGCGGCACAGTGCGTCAATGCGGCGCAGCAGTTCATCGCCGGCCGGTACCCGGTCACTCAGTTCATGCACATGCAGCCGCAGTTCGTGATCCAGTGAGCTGGCACCGAAGGCCGTGAACAATGCCAGCGGCGCGGGTGTCTTCATGACGCGCGGGTTCTCGCTGGCGGCCTGCAACAACACCTTGCGTGCCAGTTCCAGATCGCTGCCGTAGGCGAAACCGACCTGGATCACCAGCCGTGTCACGCTGTCGCTCAGTGACCAGTTGATCAGCCGGTCGGTGACGAACGATTTGTTCGGGATGATGATTTCCTTGTTGTCGAAATCGCGGATGGTGGTGGCGCGGATGCGTATCCGGTTGACCGTGCCGGACAGGTCGCCGATGGTCACCAGGTCGCCGATGCGTACCGGGCGCTCGAACAGGATGATGATGCCGGAGACGAAATTCCCGAACACTTCCTGCAGGCCAAAACCCAGGCCGACACCGAGTGCCGCCACCAGCCATTGCAGCTTGGACCAGGACACGCCCAGGGAGCCCAGCGAGACCAGGATGCCGACGGCGGTCAGGGTATAGGCCAGCAGCGAGGTGATGGCGTAGGCGCTGCCGGGGCGCAGCGCCAGCCGCGACAGGATCATCACTTCCAGCAGGCCGGGCAGGTTGCGCGCCATCATCAGTGCGACCACCAGGAAGATCAGCGCGAACAGCACATCGCCGAGGCTGGTGCTCACCTCGCGCGCTTGTGCGCCTTCCCCCAGTGTCTGTTGCCACAGCGTCACATTGTCGAGGTAGGACATGGCGCCAATAAGATCCGCCCACACCCAGTAGATGGCGACGCCGAAGGCCAGCAGGAGGAACAGGTTGGCCAGACGCAGCGACTGGGTATTGACCAGTTCCAGGTCCATCGGCGGTTCTTCCACCACTTCCGGTTGCTCCCCGGCTTCGGCGGCTGCCTTCTGCTCGCGCTGTTCCTCGCGCCGGGCCAGCGCGCGCCGGTAGGCGAGGCGCCGTGCCGCCAGTGTCAGGCCGCGCCGCACCGTGGCACCGATCAGCAGCCACAGCAGCAACAGGTAAAAGGTATCCACCAGCCGGCCGCCCAGTTGCACCGCCGTGTAGTAGTACCCCACCGCGCCGAGCACAGTCAGGATCAGCGGTATCAGTGCCACCGTGGCCACGGTGGTGTAGCGCACCAGGCGCACCTTCTGTTTGCTCGGGTAGTGCTCGGCCAGCCGCCACAGCAGTACCGCCAGCAACGGCCCGCTGACCAGCACCACCAGCAGGCCGAGTATGTCGTCGGCGAGCAGTTCCGGGGCACGCTCGCCAATGGCGATGACAATGCCCAGCGGCAGGAATGCCAGTGCAGTGAACAGGGTCTGCCGGCGCAACAGGCGCACGTTATCGGCGGGCCAGCGGAAGTGGCGCGTGATCACGCTGTCCTTGCCCAGCAGCCGCAGCAGGGTGCCGAACACCAGCACAATCATCGAGACTTTCATCAGCACTGCGCCGATCAGCACCGCGCCGGGGGTGTCCCCGCTGCGCAGTACCAGGCCCAGGGTGACCAGTACCAGCGGCAGCGGCGCGGTAAGCAGCAGGGTCAGCCACAGGGCCAGCGGCGTGTGTTGCTGCGAATCCTGTTTCAGAAAACCGACGTCCTGATGCAACACCTTGAGCCGTGTCTTGATGCTGCGCCGGCGCCACAGCAGCACCAGTGCCACCAGCGCGGCGAATGCGACCACCGGCCAGAGGGCCTGGAAGCGTTCCAGTGCCTGCTGCCAGTAGCTGTTGTGCAACAGATTGCGCCACTCCCGCGCCAGCGTGCCGGGGGACTCGCGCAAGGTGCTCAGGCTCAGCGGCCGGCTGCTGGGCATCCAGAACAGCTGCTGCTGGATGGTGTCGCGGGCGGTGCGCCGCGCCGCGTCCAGTTGTGCACGCACGGTGGTGGCGTTGATCGACAGGGTCAGCAGCCGCGACAGTTCCGGGTCAAGCTGTTGCAGCAGTTCCTTGCGCACGTTCAGCAGCGACAGCAGGGCGGCGCGGATATCGGTGTTGTCTGTCTCGGCAGTACCAGCGAGCAAGCGGTTGGCGGTGGCGCCGGTATCCAGCAGCGCTTCGCGCTGATCGGTGATCTGGAACTGTTCCAGACGCAGCTCGGCGATATCCGGCGTGGCCACACCACTGTCATCCAGCCGTGGCAGCAGGCGTTGTTGCTGGTAGAGGATGCGCGACAGCAGCAGGCTGCCCTGCAGGGCAGCCACCTGTTCGGTCAGTGACCGTTCCAGTTGCCGTACCTTGTCGAGCTGGTTGCGCAATTGCAGGTTCACGCGCAGTTGCTCGTTGACCTGTGCGGTGACGGTCAGTATCCGTTCGGCCAGCGCCTGGTTCTGTGCGAGCTGGTCACGCAGCAGCGGGCTGTCGGGCAGCGCGGCGATCTGTTCGCTGGCGGCCTCAATGGCCGCGCGGGTGCGTACCTGGCGCTTCTGTTCCAGCACCGATTGCAGGACGCCCAGGCGGGTGTCGTCGTCATCGATGCGGCGTTGCAGCAGCGCGGCCTGCTGGCTGGCCAGAGTCTGCAGGTCGGAATTGGCCTGCAATTCAATGCGGCGCAATTCCAGCCGGCTGTTCAGTGCCGCAATCTGCGCCCGCAGGCGGGTGGTGGTGGCGGTGTTGTCGAGGGCGTCGTCACGCACGTTGAGCTGGATCAGCGTGCTGCGGGCTGCTTCCAGTTCGTCCAGGGTGCTGGCAATCGCGTTCTGCGCCCGCTCCGGCAGCATCTGGTTGCTGCTGACATCGCTGGTGGCGTCGGACAATTGTTCCTGCAGCTGTTCCTGCCGTTCCAGCAGGCTGAGCAATTCTGCCACCAGGGCGTCGATGTCGCGGGCTTCATAGTCGCGCCGCAAGGCGTCCGGATCGCTCGGCGTAAAGCGGCTGAGCTCGCGGCTGATGCGCAATGTCTCGGTCGGCGCGCGGGCCAGCCGTTCAGCGACCTGCTGCTGGCGTTTTTCGTTGTCTGCCAGTTCGTTGAGCCATTGCAGGGTCTGCGTCAGTTCGTCGCGCAGGGCCGCCTTGTCCGCATCCAGCGATTGCGGATCGCCGAGGTTGTCGATCTGGCGCTGGACATCGGCGATACCGGGCAGGTCGGTGTCCGCAGCGTGGGCGGGGAAAGTGAAGAATACACAGAGCAGCAACAGCAGATGCGAAAAGCCTGGTTTCATTGTCGGATCCTGTGACAAAGGCAGCCTCGGCCATCATCGCAGAAAATGCCCGCGCTGCCAGTGTGCAAACGGTTACAGGTTTTGGCTGCCCGCTAAAGGCAGCTTTCGCGAGCCGGCGTGTCGGCGACGGCCTGTTCCAGTTGCTGCAGGCGCTCGGCGCTGTGTGTGCTTTGCCGGGCGCCGGCCAGTGCGGTATCGGTGGCACAGCCCTGGCCGGCCAGGGCCAGCGCCAGGTTGTGCCAGGCGGCGAACTCGGACGGCCGGGCCCGGGTGGCCGCGCGCCAGGCGTGGATGGCGTGCTGCGCACGGCCCACCGCCCAGAGGTGATTGCCGAGGGCGAACTGCACCAGGTAGTCGTTCGGAAAGCGTTCCCCCGCCGCGTCCCAGTACGCCGTGGTGGCGCTGGCTCCGGCGGTGCCCGCAAGCTCTTCCAGCGCGCGCACCAGCGCCACCGGCCGGGCGCCAGCCGGCAGTGTGCCCGGCGGTGTCACGACCCAGCCCTGGTAGTCCGCCCGTGCCCAGGTGCGCACGAAGCGGTTCCAGTTCTCCGGTTCGGCTTCGCGGGTATCGGTGTTGAGCAGCACGGTGGCGCCCCGGTCGCGATACCCGGTCACCACTGCAAAGTGCCAGCGCGGGTAGAAAGAGAAGGCCAGGTTCTGCATCACCAGCACCGGCAGGCCGGCATCCAGTTGCTGCAGCAGCGCCTCCGGCGTGTTGACCGGGTACACCAGGCGTTCACGGGCGCGGGCGGCGGCCACCAGTTCCATCGCCAGGCTGCCACGACGTGCCGGCAGCCACACTTCATCCACCAGGGCCTGATCATCGACCCGGACACCGGCGCTGCCGAGTACGGTGGCCAGCGCCGCCGGGCCGCACTGATATTCTTCCTGCGGGAAAAACGGCACATCCGGCACCTGCTGTGCGGCCGGCATGTGGCTGTCCAGTGGCGCCAGGCTCTGGCAGGCGCCGAGCAGCAACGCGACAGGCAAAAAAAGAGCAGCGCGCAGGCTGCTCTTTCTGTTCGTGGTCATGCTGGTACGCGGTGTCACGTCAGATCGCGGGGAAAACGTTGGTGACACCCAGCAGATCAAGAATGATCAGCAGTACCAGGATAAACACCAGCACGCCCAGTGCGCCTTCACCGGCCGGCAGGTCCTCGGCCTGATCGGCGAGGCTGGCCAGTTCGCTGTCGCTCAGGCGGTCCAGGCGTTCATCCACCTGTTCCGGCGCCACGCCGAAACGCTCCAGCGTGCTGCTGGCATCGTCACGGGCAAGGGCGGCGTGGATGCGGGCTTCGTTTTCCGCACGGCTTTCCTGTTGCAGGACTTCCGCTGTGCCGATCATGCCCTGGCCGGCCCCTGTGACAGCAGCGTGCGCGGCGGGGACCAGCAGTGTCTGCATGGTGACAAACAGGACGGCCAGCATGCGGACAAAAACGGATCGTGTTCTGGAGTGCGATCGGAAAGAGGTCGTCATGGCAGCTTCCTTTCGTTGCTCGGGGTATGGGTTGGGACATTAACACATCCGTATTGCGCTGCCGGGCCTGTCGGTTGGGGTTTTGCAATTTTTTTGCGCGATGGCGCACGGTCGGGCGAAGCGTGAAAGAGTGTCAAATCCGGCGCGCGCGGTGCTTTTTGTGCAGTGTGTTTCGGCGGCGGCAAGGCGCCTGGCCGGGCGGCGTTTGCACGCGTGAAGGTGGCGTGGCAAGGTGGCTCCGCTGATGATGGCCGGTCGGGTAAGTGCTGACTGACAGCGCCAGCGCCTGACTGACCGGCATCGTCCTTTTCAGGGTGTTGAAAAAGTCTCTTTGAGACTTTTTCAAGCCACCTTTGCGGCACAGGTCCGCAAAGGTGGGCACGGAAAATCAATCGCTTATCGCGTTTGATTTTGCTGACGGCTTGATTGAGCCGCCAGCACAGACTGTTTTTCAACAGCCTGTTTATGTGCGTTTTTTCACAGACAGGAGATCGGATCATGTCAGCTACCCCGACCGCCGGTGCGCCGGTCATGGACGATGTGTCCCGCCCGGTGCCCCTGGACCCTTATCCCTCACGCTTTGCCCGCGCCGCTGATCTGCCGGCCATGTTTCCCCGGCGTGAGCCGGTGGTGCATGCCCGTTACCAGCAACGCTGGGACGGCCCGCTTGATGAAGTGGCGCTGTCTCACTATGAACGGGACGGTTTTTTGTGGTTCGAGGGTTTTTTTTCCCGCGAACGGGTGGAACCTTTTTTTGATGAGCTGTTGGCCTTGTCGCAAGACAGTGAGTTGATGGACTCGGATCAGGTGATCCGCGACCCGGACAGTGGTGAACTGCGTTCGGTATTTGCCATGCATGAACTGTCGGAGCGTTTTGACCGGCTGACCCGCGATCCGCGCATTCTTGGCATGGTGCGCCAGTTGCTGGGGGGTGAAGTGTATATCCACCAGTCGCGGGTGAATGACAAGTATGGCTTCCAGGGCAGTGGTTTCGACTGGCACTCGGATTTTGAAACCTGGCACATGGAAGACGGCATGCCGCGCATGCGCGCGGTGAGTGCCTCGCTGATGCTGACCGACAACAACGAATTCAATGGGCCGTTGATGCTGATTCCCGGCTCGCACCAGTATTTTGTCCCGTGCCTGGGCACCACACCGCCGCACAACTGGCGCCGGTCATTGCAGGCGCAGCAGCTTGGCGTGCCGCCGCAGCAGGCGCTGGCCAGGCTGTCCCGGGATGGCGGCATCCGTGCCCCGAAAGGGCCTGCCGGTTCGCTGTTGCTGTTTGAATGCAATGTGCTGCATGCGTCGAACCGCAACATGTCACCCTGGCCGCGCTCGAATCTTTTTTTCGTCTACAACAGCATCGATAACGCACCCGTGGCGCCGTACTGCGGCCAGCCGCCGCGGCCACGTTTCCTCGCGACGCGGGCCGATCCGCCTGCGGAGCAGGCCGTGCCGCAACATCACGGGCGGCGGACGGGCGGGATCAAGCCCCTGGACATGTATGAGTACTTTACGCCGCTGGGGGAGTAGTCATGACTGGAAAGCGTGCCATGAAACGGCGGTCGATGCGGTCCTTCACATGCCACAGCCAACGGCCGCCGGCGGACAGTCGCCGGCCACGGCTGCCGGTAGCGTAGCGCTCCCCGGCCGACAGCAGCGACAGGAACCGTTGCTGCGGGCGCCAGTGCTGCAGAGGCCGGTCTTGCCAGGCGGCGATCAGGTTATGCCGCAGCACCGGCGCCTGGCGTACTGCGTAGACCCCCGCGCGCGGTACCGGGCCGGGCTCCGGCCAGGCGCAGTCGCCGGCGGCGAACACCGCGTGGTCGTTGATGCTCTGCAGGGTGTCCTGCACGCGCACGAAACCGGCGTCGGTGACCGAAAGGCCGCTGTCGCCTGGCCAGGCGGCGCCGACGGCGCCCGTGCACCAGAGCAGGAAATCACAGGGATACGGCTGTTCGTGCTCGCCGTAAAGGTGACTGGCGGTCACCCGCTGTATCGGTGTGCTGGTGTGCAGGGCAATGCCATAGTGATCCAGGGCACGCTGCATGCGCCGGCGCACGCCAGCCGGGTAGCCGGGCAGCAGGCCGCCGGCACTGAACAGCGACAGTTGTACGGGCAGGCGTTGCTGGCGTAGCGCATGGGCAATTGCCAGGACCATTTCCGTGCCGCCGGCGCCGGCGCCGACCACGGCAAGGCGCAGTGGCCGCGGTTGCCGGGGCAGGGTTGCCAGCAGATGCTGCCAGCGGGCAAGGAAACCGGACACCGGCTTGACGGCAATGGCGTGTTCGCGGGCGCCGGGCACCGTGTCCAGTGCCGGTTGCGCGCCGATATCCAGGCTCAGCAGGTGGTAGGGCAGGCGGCGGCCATCGTCCAGCAACAGGTGCCGGCCGGTGCGATCAATGCCGGTGGCGGCCTGTTCGATGAAGGTCACGCCGCAGCGCTGGCACAGCGCTGCCAGATCGATGTGCGCTTCACGGCTGTGATAGTGGCCCGCGACCACGCCGGGCAGCATGCCGGAGTAGGGGGTGAAGCGGGCCGGCGACACCAGGGTCGTCGGCCCGGGTAATGGGCCCTGGCTGAGCAGCAGGGCGTGGGTATGACCACCGCCGGCCAGCACCAGGCCGGCCGGGGTAGTGCCGGCGCGGATGGGATTATTCCTGTTCGAACAGGGTGTCCAGGCGGGCCTTGTTGCGCTTCACCAGCGCCTTGTCGGCCTCCGGGGCCTTGTTGCCGATCTCACCCATGAGCGCCTGGCTCTGGGCCAGTTGCTGGCGCAGCATCTGTTTCTGTTCGGCGGGAATATGCGGGTTGTTTTCCAGCTCGGCCAGTGCGTCTGCCAGGCCGGACTGCATTGACTGGGCATCGGTGCCGGAGGCGTCGAATGCCAGTGCGCTGTAGGCGTTCATGATCTTGATCGTGGTGTCGGCCCATTGTTCGCTGCTGCTGAAACCGTGCCGCCGGAGAATGCGACTGGCTTCCGGGTGTTCTTCCACCGCCTGGATCATCTGCTCACGCATCGAGCCACCCTCTTGCGGGTTGAAACCGCCCATCTTGTCAGCTTCCGGGTGGGCGTCGGACCATTCCTGGCCTTCCTTGGCGGCAGCCATCCAGCGGTCCAGGGTGTCCTGGGTCAGATCAGCGGCGTGGGTGCCGAGGGTCAGCGCGAACAGTGCGCTGGCAATCACGAGGCGAAACATGGGGAAACCTCCCTGTCAGATAGGAAAACGATAGCGGTGCTCAGCCGACATTGAGCTGGCCCCGAAGATAGCACACTGCCTGTCCGCTGATATGTACTCGCTTTGCAGGATGGTCTTCCGCCGATACAGCACAGCGGACAGCGCCGCCCCGTGCGGAAATCTGCCGGGCCTCCAGCTGCCTGCGGCCGAGCCGCCCGGCCCACAGCGGGATCAGGGTGCAGAAAGCGGAGCCGGTGACCGGGTCTTCGTTGAGGCCCTGGCGTGGTGCGAAAAAGCGGCAGACAAAATCACTCTCCGTGCCAGGCGCGGTGACGGTGACAGCGAACCAGTCCGGCACTGTGGCGAGCAGGGCAAAATCCGGTTGCAGTGCACGGACGCAGGCTTCGTCCGGCAACAGCACCACGAGATCGCGGGCGGCACCGACGTACAGTGGGTCGGCGGTAGCGCCCAATGCCTTCAGCACGGTGGCCACGCTGTTGCTGTGGGCGACGGGTTCGGGCGGCCGGGCAGGGAAGTCCAGCGTCAGCCAGTCACCGTCGCGGACGACGGTGAGCTCACCGCTGGCGGAAGCGAAACGCACGCTGTCGCCGGCGTGCCCCAGTGCGTTGAACAGCACCCAGGCGGCGGCCAGTGTCGCGTGGCCGCACAGGTCCACTTCCACTGCGGGGGTGAACCAGCGAATACGATAGTGATCCTGCTCCGGCGCAAAAAAAGCGGTTTCGGACAGGTTGTTTTCCGCTGCGATGCGTTGCATCTGCGCGTCCGGCAGCCAGGCTGCCAGTGGCACCACACCGGCGGGGTTGCCGCCGAACAGCTGATCGGTAAAGGCGTCTATGTGGTAATAGTCCACGTTCTGGCTCCGGTTCAGCCCGACAGGGCGACGACCTGATTATTCAACTGCACGATCTGCCGCGCCATATCGGTGAGCAGGCCGTGGATCATCGACGGATTGGAGCGGATCAGCTGCCGGAACTGGTCTTTCGGCACCTTCACCACGGCGCAGCGGGTTTTCGCCCGCACGGTGGCGGTGCGCGGTGATTGCGTCAGCAGCGCCAGGGCGCCGAGCACTTCGCCTTCGCCGACATGGCCGACAACGACGTTGTCCACCAGCACGTCTGCGTCACCCTCGAACAGGCTGAACACGTAATCGGCGTTGTCGCCCTGGCGGATAATCGCATCGCCCGGCTGGAAATAGGCAAAGCCGGGTGTCGCCTGCGGGCCTTCTTCCACCTGCGCGGCCAGCAGCCGCACCAGCATGCCCTGCTGGGTCATCAACAGTTGTGTCCAGAGCCGGGCGCGCTGTTCATCGGCGAGCAGGGTGCGTACCAGTGCCAGGGTATCGAAGCCGAGCAGCAGCACGGCGCTTTCTGCGTGATAACGGATGCCTTCCCCGGAGGCGTCCGGTAACACCAGGTCGCCCTCGTCCCAGGTCAGCAGCCGCCGCTGCTGGCACTCCATGCCGAGCATGCCACCCTTGACCAGATAGGTGCGTGACGGGTCCATGCCATGGGCAAAGGCGTTATCGGTGGCGGCGAGGTGCAGTGGTTCGCCGTCGAGTGGCAGATCTTGCATCAGTTCACGGGCCAGGCGTTTGTACTGCCGGACCAGTGCGGAGAAACCGCTGGTAGGTTCCACGATGGACAGCATTGATTGACTCCGTTTTTCCCCCGGAAAACGAACGCGCCGACAAGCCCCCCGGGCGCGTTCCCACAGGCAGAGTATGCCGGCGGGATAAGTCAGTAAAGACACGGTCACCGGACGCAGTGCATCCGGTGTGCGAGAAACGTGAAGTGAGTCGAACTTCTGCTGTTGTCGCCGGCCGTTTATCCGAACTGGCGTGGCAGGAAGCGGGCCGGTTCTTTTTTGCGGGCGGCCTGCATCGCACGGCGCTGATTCTTGCCGCGCAGCAGGCGGAACTGGAGTTTGCTTTCCACATCGAAGGCGACGTCTTCCGGGGCCTGCCAGGTGTCGCGGAACAACTGTTTGGTGGCAGCCAGTGCATCCGGTGAACGGGTCAGCAGTTCCTGCGCCAGTGCCTCGGCCTCGGCCAGCGGGGTGTCGCTGACGCCAGTGACCAGGTTCAGGTGCAGGGCTTCTTCACCGTCGATGATGCGGCCGGTCATGGCCAGTGCCTTGGCCACGTCCAGTGGCACCAGTTCGCGCAGCGTGACGCTGCCGGTCATGTCCGGGATCAGGCCCCACTTGATTTCCATCACCGAGAATTCGCAGTCCGGCGTGGTGAAGCGGAAATCCGCCGCCAGCGCGATCTGCAGGCCACCGCCGAAGCAGTGGCCGTGGGTGACGGCGATCACCGGCACCGGCAGCGTGCGCCAGGCCCAGCACGCCTGCTGGAAGATGTTGGTGCTGCGGCCACCCCATTTGACGAAGGCGCGCAGGATGCCGAGCGGCTTGCTCATGACGCTGGCGAAATCCAGGCCCGCACAGAACGCCTTGCCTTCGCCCTGCAGGATCACGGCACGCACACTGCGGTCCTTGCGCAGGCTTTTGGCCGCCTCGACCAGCGCGTAGAGCATGTCCAGGTCCAGGCCGTTGTATTTTTCCGGGCGGGCCAGGTGCACATAGGCGATGCCGGTGTCGGTGCGCTGGAGGGTGACGCGCTGCCGGAAGGTGGTGGGCGTGTCGGACATGTTGGTGGCCTCGGTGGGTGGTCTGACGCCGGACGTCAGACGTCGGACGCAAAACACAGGGCGGGCGCCCGCCCACCACTGCCTGTCTTCATTTGTTTTAAGCGTCAGACGTCCGACGTCAGACGTCCGACCGCTTTTTTTATTTCAACCTCTCCTGCAACAACGCATTCACCTGCTGCGGATTCGCCTTGCCCTGGGTCAGTTTCATCACCTGGCCGACGAAGAAGCCGAACATCTTCTTCTGCTTGCCTTCGTCGGCGGCGCGGAAGGCGTCTGCCTGGGCGGCGTTGTCGGCAATCACCTGGTCGATGATCTTTTCCAGTTCGCCGGAATCCGACATCTGTTTCAGGCCGCGTGCTTCGATGATCTGGTCGGGGCTGCCTTCGCCGTGCCAGCAGGCGTCAAATACCTGCTTGGCAATTTTTGATGAAATCGTGCCGTCGAGGATGCGCTGGATCATCTGGCCGAGATAGGCGGCGCTGACCGGGCACTGGTCGATGGTGATGTCCGCCGCGTTCAGCCGCGCGGCCACGTCACCGATGACCCAGTTGGCAGACAGCTTGGCGTCGCCGGAGGTCGTCACCACGGCTTCGAAGTAGTCGGCCACGGCGCGGTCGCCGGCGAGGATGCCGGCGTCGTAGTCGGACAGGCCGTACTGGTCGATAAAGCGGGCCTGGCGGGCATCCGGCAGTTCCGGCAGTTCGGCGCGCAGCGCCTCGATGTCTGCATCGGTGATGATCACCGGCAGCAGGTCAGGGCAGGGGAAGTAGCGGTAGTCGTTGGCGTCTTCCTTGCTGCGCATGCTGCGGGCGGTGTGGGTGTCGCCGTTGTACAGGCGGGTTTCCTGCACCACCTTGCCGCCGTCTTCGAGCAGGTCGATCTGCCGTTCGACTTCCAGTCTGATCGCGGCTTCCATGAACTTGAACGAGTTCAGGTTCTTGGTTTCGGTGCGGGTGCCGAGTGTCTCGTCGCCCTTTTTGCGCACCGAGACGTTCACATCAAAACGCATGGAGCCCTGTGCCATGTGACCATCGCAGATGCCGACGGAGGTGACCAGGCTGTGCAGCTTGCGGGCAAAGGCGACGGCTTCTTCGGCGCTGCGCATGTCCGGTTCGGTGACAATTTCAATCAGTGGCGTGCCGGCACGGTTGAGGTCGATGCCGGTCATGCCCTGGCCGTTTTCGTCAAAAAAGTCTTCGTGCAGTGACTTCCCTGCGTCTTCTTCCAGATGGGCATGATGAATGCGCACGGTCTTGCGCGTGCCGTCTTCCAGTTGAATCTCCACCGCACCGGCACCGACGATCGGCTCGGCCAGCTGGGTGGTCTGGTAGCCTTTCGGCAGGTCCGGGTAGAAATAGTTTTTTCGCTCGAACACGGAGCGCTTGGCAATGTGTGCATCAATTGCCAGGCCGAATTTCACCGCCTTGCGAATCGCTTCCAGGTTGGTCACCGGCAGCGTGCCCGGCATCGCCAGGTCCACCAGGCTGGCCTGGCTGTTCGGCTCCGCACCGAACGCCGTGGATGACCCGGAAAAAATTTTTGATTGCGTGGAAAGCTGAACGTGGATTTCCAGCCCGATCACGGTTTCCCAGCTCATGCGTCACCTCCGAAGGCCGGCTGTTGCTGATGCCAGTCGGTGGCCTGCTGGAAGCGGTGTGCCACGTTCAGTATCTGGCCTTCGCGGAAATAGTTGCCGATCACCTGCACGCCCACCGGCAGGCCGTCGATCAGGCCGGCCGGCATGGACAGCGCCGGCAGGCCGGCCAGGTTGACGGCGATGGTGAAGACGTCCGCCATGTACATGGTGACCGGATCATCACTTTTGGCGCCCAGACCGAACGCCAGTTCCGGCGAGGTCGGGCCCATGATCACATCGACTTGTTCGAAGGCACGGGCGAAATCGTCGCTGATCAGGCGGCGCACTTTTTGCGCCTTCAGGTAGTAGGCGTCGTAGTAGCCGTGCGACAGCGCGTAGGTGCCGACCAGGATGCGGCGTTTCACCTCGGCACCGAAGCCTTCCGAGCGTGAGCGCTTGAACATGTCTTCCAGGTCCTGCGGGTCGTTGCAGCGGTAGCCGTAGCGCACGCCGTCGAAGCGCGACAGGTTGGAGGAGGCTTCCGCCGGGGCGATCACGTAGTAGGCCGGCACCGACAGGTCCACGGATGGCAGGCTGATCTCCACCAGCGTGGCGCCCTGTTTTTCCAGCTCGCGGAGGGCGGCGTGGGTGCTGTCGGCGATGCGGCCGTCCAGGGTGGTCGGGAAGAATTCCTTCGGCAGGCCGATGCGCAGGCCGGTGAGTGGCTTGTCCAGGTCGGCGCTGTAGTCGTCCACCGGGCGGTCGACGCAGGTGGAATCGCGCGGGTCATGGCCGGCCATGGCCGACAGCAGCAGCGCGCAGTCGGCGGCGCTGGTGGCCATCGGGCCGGCCTGATCCAGGCTGGAGGCGAAGGCGATCATGCCCCAGCGAGAGACGCGGCCATAGGTGGGTTTCAGGCCGGTGATACCGGTCAGGGCCGCCGGCTGGCGGATCGAGCCGCCAGTGTCGGTGCCGGTGGCAGCCGGTACCAGCCGGGCCGCGACGGCAGCGGCGGAGCCGCCGGAAGAGCCACCCGGGACCCGGGTGAGGTCCCACGGGTTCTTCACCGGGCCGTAGTAGCTGGTTTCGTTGGAGGAGCCCATGGCGAACTCGTCCATATTGGTCTTGCCCAGCACCACGGCGCCGCCGGCCTGCAGTTTCTCGACCACGGTGGCGTCATACGGGGCGTTGAAGTTGTCGAGCATGCGCGAGCCGCAGCTGGTGCGTACGCCACGGGTGCAGAAGATGTCCTTGTGGGCGATCGGCAGGCCGGTCAGCGGGCCGGCCTCGCCGCGCGCACGCGCGGCGTCAGCGGCGTCGGCCTGCGCCAGTGCCTGCTCGGCGGTAATGCTGATAAAGCTGTTCAGTTCAGGGTCAAGTGACTGAATTCGCTTGATAAAGTGCTCGGCCAGCTCGCGGGCGGAATAGTCGCCCCGGGCCAGGCCGGCCTGTAGTTCGGTGAGGGTCTTGCGGTGCATGTCGTGTCCAGCGTCTTTTATTTAGTGGCGGCGCGCATCGGGGCAGCGCGGTGCGGTGGAGGTGTCACGGATGGCGCATCACTCGATGACGCGCGGCACCAGGTAGCAGCCGTCCCCGGTGGCCGGGGCCAGCGGCTGCACGATGGCGCGGATATCCCCCTCGGTCACCACGTCGGCGCGCAGGGTCTGGGCCACGTCCATGGGATGGGCCATCGGCGCGACATCGCCCACATTGGCGTCCTGCAACTGGTTGACCATGTCCAGGATGCTGTTGAGACGGTCGGTCAGCGCAGCGCTGTCGGTCGGGTCCAGGTGCAGCCGCGCGAGATGGGCCACGCGTGCCAGGGCCTGAGGGTCGAGGGCCATGAAAATTTCTCCTGAAAAGCGGCTCCTGAGAAGAGGCGCCTGATTCGAATCGTGCACGGGTCACGATCCGTGCCGGGGAAACCGCAAAAACTACCACATTCGCCCCGATCGAGGCCATATCGGCCGGGATCCGTCTGCTTGCCCAAACCCCCCGCCATTGCTAGAGTTGCGCCACTGATGCCGCCGTGCGGCATTCCCGTCTCGCCCCAAATTTCAGGAAGCTGGCCAGGATGTCCTTGATCAAGCGTATTCGGGGGATGTTTTCCACCGACCTTTCCATCGACCTCGGCACCGCAAATACTCTCATTTACGTTCGCGGCCGTGGCATTGTGCTCGACGAGCCGTCGGTGGTTGCCATCCGTCACCATGGCGCCCAGAAGAGTGTGGCGGCAGTCGGTGCCGATGCGAAACGCATGCTGGGCCGGACGCCGGGTAACATCACCGCCATCCGTCCGATGAAAGACGGCGTCATCGCCGACTTTGAAGTCACCGAAAAAATGCTGCAGTACTTTATCAAGAAAGTGCACGAAAGCGGCTTCTTCCCGCCGGCGCCGCGCGTGCTGGTCTGTGTGCCGTGCAAATCCACCCAGGTGGAACGCCGTGCGATCCAGGATTCCGCCTATGGCGCCGGCGCCCGTGAAGTGTTCCTGATCGAGGAACCGATGGCGGCTGCCATCGGTGCCGGCCTGCCGGTACACGAAGCCAGTGGTTCGATGGTGGTGGATATCGGTGGCGGCACCACCGAGATCGCGATCATTTCGCTCAACGGTATTGTCTACGCCGAATCCGTGCGCGTGGGCGGTGACCGTTTCGATGAAGCCATTGTGTCGTTTGTGCGCAAGGAATACGGCAGCCTGATCGGCGAATCCACCGCCGAACGCATCAAGCATGAAATCGGCACCGCGTATCTCGGTGGCGAAATTCTCGAAATCGACGTGCGTGGCCGCAACCTCGCAGAAGGGGTGCCGCGCAGTTTCACGCTGAACAGCGAGGAAATTCTCGAAGCGTTGAAAGACCCGCTGAACAGCATCGTCAATGCAGTAAAGAATGCACTGGAGGCGTCGCCACCGGAACTGGCCTCGGACATCGCCGAGCGCGGGCTGGTGGTGACCGGGGGCGGTGCGTTGCTGCGTGATATCGACCGGCTGTTGAGCGAAGAAACCGGCTTGCCGGTAATCGTCGCCGATGACCCGCTGACCTGCGTCGCCCGTGGCGGCGGCAAGGCGCTGGAGCTGATGGATACGCGCGGTTTCGACACGCTGGCGCTGAGCTGATCGCTCCCGGCCGCGGCGGCCAGCGCGTGCAGGCCGCCGCTGTACGGATTCAGGAGGCCGGTCGTTGAATCTCTTTTCTGAAACACCCAATCCCGGCTACCGTCTGCTGGTGGCACTGGTCATCGGCATGGCACTGATGCTGCTGGATCAGCGCACCGACCGTGTGGATGCGGTGCGTCACAGCATTGGTTATCTCACCGCTCCCGTGCATTACCTTGCGCACATGCCCGGCGCAATCGGCAACTGGCTGTCCGGCCAGGCGCGTTCGCGCGGCGATCTAATGGACGACAACGAACGGCTCACCCGGCAACTGCTGATCCTGCAACAGCGCGTGCAGCGGCTTGCCGTGCTGGAAGCGGAAAACACGCGCCTGCGTGAATTGCTCAACTCGTCGGCGCAACTGGATTCCGGCGTGCTGGCGGCGGAAATCATCGGCATTGAACCGGACCCGTCGCGTCAGGAACTGGTCATCAATAAAGGCACGCACGATGGCGTCTATCGTGGCCAGGCTGTGCTGGACGCCAGCGGTCTGCTGGGCCAGGTGGTGGAAGTGGGGCCGTTCACTGCGCGCGTGCTGTTGATCACCGATGCCAGCCATGCGTTGTCGGTGCAGGTGAACCGCAATGGCGTGCGTGCCATCCTCGCCGGTTCCGGGCAGCCGGGCCGCGTGCGATTGTTGTTTGTGCCGGATACCGCAGATATCCAGGAAGGCGATCTGCTGGTGAGCACGGGGCTGGACCAGCGTTTTCCGCGCGGCTATCCGGTCGCGCAGGTGGAACGTGTGGAGCATGATCGCTCGGCGTCATTCGCCACGGTGGAGGCACGGCCGACAGCACGCATTGATCGCGCCAGCCATGTGCTGCTGGTGGAAGGCCCGCCGCGTGACGTGCCGGCGCCGACACAATCGTCGTCTGAGGATCCCACCATCATGGCCGAAGGCCAGTCCGGAGAGAGGCCGTGATGCGTGAACGCAAGGCGTCCGGCACCGGCGCCATCCTCGTCACCATTCTGCTGGCCGGCCTGCTGGCGATCCTGCCGTTGCCGGATGCCCTGGCGCTCGGGCGGCCGGAATGGCTCACCCTGGTGCTGGTCTACTGGGTCATTGCCCTGCCACAGCGGATCGGTGTGTTCTGGGGTTTCGGGGTTGGATTGTTTCAAGATGTGTTGACCGGCAGCGTGCTCGGGCAGCATGCCGTCGCCCTGGCGGTGGTCGCCTATATCGCGCTGGCGGTGCACAAGCGGCTGCGGGTGTTCCCGCCGCTTCAGCAGGCGGTGGTGGTGTTCCTGCTCATTGGCACCGGCAGCCTGCTGGCCTACATCGTGCAGAATGCGGTGGGGCGGGCGCTGTTGCCGCCAGTCTGGGTGCTGTTGCCGGCGCTGGTGTCGGCGCTGATCTGGCGCCCGGTGTTTGCCGTGCTGCGCTGGACCCGTCGCCGCTTTTTGGTGCGTTGAGTGCGCGCGCTGTATCTTGCCTCCGCCTCGCCACGACGTGCCGAACTGCTGGCGCAGATTGGCGTGCGGTTCTCTCGCCTGGTATTTCCCGGTATTAATGAGACTCCCCGTGCGGGCGAAGCACCGGCAGACTATGTGCAGCGCATGGCGCGCGAAAAGGCCATCGCCGGCCGTGCCGCGCTGGACGGCGTGCCGCAGGCTGCGGTGCTCGGCGCTGACACCTCGGTGGTGCTGGGCGAACGGATTCTCGGCAAGCCCGCCGACCGTGACGACGCCCGGCAGATGCTGCAGGCGCTCTCCGGCACCGTGCATGAAGTGCTCTCGGCGGTGTCGGTGCTGACGCCGGATGGCCAGCAGACGCGGCTGTCGACCACACGGGTCTGGTTTCGTGACCTCGACAGCGCGGAGATCGACACCTATCTGGCCACCGGCGAACCTTTTGACAAGGCCGGTGCCTATGGCATCCAGGGCTGTGGTGCGGTGCTGGTGGACGCATTGCACGGCAGCTACAGCGGCGTGGTCGGGCTTCCCCTGGCGGAAACCCGTGCACTGCTGCACTGGGCGAATGTTCCTTACTGGCAGCAGGACCCGGCGTGACCCGATCCCCTGCGCGCAACCGGCTGCGCAGACAATTTGAACGACTCCGCACGTACCTCTGGTGGCTGGTCACCCTGGTGCTGCTGTTGCTGGCTGTCTATGTGGTGCTGGCACGGCAGCTGATGACCATGGCACCGGATTTCCGCGAGCCGTTGCAGAATCTGGTGGCCGACCGCCTCGGCACCCCCGTGACCATCGGTGGCCTGCGTGGCTACCTCGATGGCGTTTCCCCCGTGTTTGTCCTGCAGGATGTGCAACTGCCCGCCGCCGATGCCGATGGGGCGCCGTTGACGCTGCGCCATGTGGAACTGGGCATCGACCTGTGGCGCACCCTGCTGGCGCGTGAGCTGCGCCTGCACCAGCTCTGGATTACCGGCCTGGACCTGCATCTGGTGCGTGACGAGGACGGCCGTATCCATCTGCGGGGCCTGGAAGCCTTTGGCGGTGACAACGACAACCCGGAAGGGGTGCGTGACCTGCTTGATCTGGTCTACCGGCAGCAGCGGCTGGTGCTGGATGATGTCCGCGCCCGCGTCGACTGGCCGGGGCTGCCGCCGCTGCGCTCTGAAGATGCGTCGCTGGCACTGGTAAAAGAAGGACGCAGCCGTCATCTGGCGCTGCGGTTCTCGGCCCGGGACCGTCCGTTCCGGCTTGATGCCCGGCTGACGCTGCGTGGAGAGGCCTACGCGCTGAATGAGGTGAGCGGCGACGGTTACCTGCGGGTCGAAGGCGCACAACTGGAATACTGGCTGCCCGAACGCTGGCCGTTGCCGATCAAACCGGAGGCGGCGGCCGGCCGGGTGGAATTCTGGGGCGCGCTGCACGAGGGCACGGTATCCGAGGCCAGCGCGGTGCTGGCCACGCGCGATGTCAGGCTGCGTCACAACGAGCACCCGCAGAGCTGGATTCTCGACCGGCTGAATGCGCGCTTTGCCGTGCGCCGCGTGGAAGACGGGTATCAACTGATGCTCGACGAAGTACGGGGCCAGACCGAACAGGTCGGGGAGTTGCGGGCCGGCCCGCTGGCACTGTGGTGGGACGGGCGCATCAGCCGCGATACCGCCTGGCGCCTGCGTGCGGAGAGTCTGAACGCCGCTGCGCTGCGTGAACAGTTGCTGGCCTGGCCGTTCCCGCTGCCCGCCAGCGTAGCGACCGTGCGCGAAAAACTGGTGGCGCTGGCACCGTCCGGACAGGTGCCGGCGCTGTATCTGGCCGGCAGTGGCGCCCGCATTACGGCCTTCAATGGCCGCTTCATGGCGCTTTCGGTGGCGGCCAATGACCGCCAGCCCGGTGCTCAGGGTGTCAGCGGCTGGATCGCGGGCACCCCCCGGCAAGGGGTGGCGAGCCTGCGCAGCCCCTCGCTGGTGCTGGATATGCCGGCCCTGTTCGAGCAGCCGCTGGCGGCATCGCTGGGTGGCCTGTTGCAGTGGCAACGCGATGAACAGGGCGGGTTGATCCTTCGCAGCGGCGTGCTGCGCGCCAACAACGCCGACGCCAGTGGCGAGGCGCTGCTGTCCCTGGCGCTGGCGCCGGAGCAGGTGCCGCAGCTCAGCCTGCGGGCGGAAATCCGGGATGGCAACGCCGCCCGCGCCGCGCGCTACATTCCCCGCGAACGCATGAGCGACGGCCTCAGTGCCTGGCTTGGCCAGGCGTTTATCGGTGGCACTCTGGAGCGGGGCCGCATTCTCTACGAAGGCCCGCTGCGGTATGACCGGACACGCCAGCAGGAGCGTACCCAGCAGATGGCGTTCACGGTGCGTGACCTGGGCCTGCATTTCCTGGACGGCTGGCCGGCGGTACAGGGCATTGAGGGCACGGTGCTGATCAACGGCCTGGAGATCAGTGGCCGGGACCTGCAGGCGCGCTATATGCAAAGCGACGTGCGGAATGCCAGCGTCGACGTGGTCGATATTCTGCCGCAAGCGCGGCCGCTGCTGGTGATCAGTGGTGAAGTGTCCGGCCCGGCCACGGACCTGCAGACCCTGCTCCGCGATACGCCGCTGAAAGAACAGGTGCCGCAGACGCTGAACGACTGGGATATCCGGGGCGGCGCCCTGGCTGGCCATCTGCTGCTGCACTTGCCGCTGAGCGCCGGCGACCCGCGTCGCGAGGTGCTGGTGGAAGCGCGTGCCAGCCAGGTGAACCTGCATTCCGGCGGCTGGCGGCTGGCGGCCACCAGCCTCACCGGCGCAGGCAGTTTCAGCCTGCGCGGTGGCCTGCAATTGCCGGCGCTGACCGGTGAGCTGTTTGGCTCGCCGGTGAAAGGCAGTGTGCGCACCGACGCCGAGGCGCTGCGTATCAGCGCCCAGGGTGCGGTGCCGATGCCGGTGCTGCGCAACTGGCTGGACAAACCCTGGCTGGCACCGCTGGACGGCACGCTGGGCTACCGTGCCGGGCTGTCGCTGCCGCGCGGTGGCGGCACGGTGCGGCTGCAGGTGGATTCTGATCTGGAGGGTGTCAGCGCGGCGCTGCCGTCGCCGCTGGGCAAGACGGCCGGCGAGCGCCGTGCCGCGCAACTGGTGCTGACCGTGCGTGACGGGGTCCAGCGCTACAACCTGCTGCTGGCAGACCTGCTGGCAGCACAACTGCAACTGGACCGGGGCGGCGCACTCAGCCGTGGTGCGCTGCGCTTTGGCGCGCGGGGTGTGGCATTGCCGGACACCGGCCTGCGCATCGATGGCTGGCTGCCGACCCTGGACCCGGTGCCCTGGGGGCTGATGATCGCTGCCGGTGAGGGGCCATTCGCCGGCGGTGATGGCGGCACCCCGTTGCCGCCTCTGAGCCTGGCGGTGGATACCAATGCCCTGCGGGTGCAGGGCCAGGACCTGGGGCACGGCAGCCTGTCGGTGCAACAACTGGAAACCGGCTGGCACCTGGCGCTGGGCAGTTCACCGCTGGCCGGCGAAGTGTTTCTGCCGCGTGATTACACGCTGCGTGGCGAGCAACCGCTGGTGGTCGATATCGAACGGCTGCGGTGGCCGTTCGGGGATGCCGTCCCGGCGGATGAGCGTGGGCTGGATGAATTGTCCCTGCAGCAGCTGGACCCGCTGCGCGTGCCGGTGGCGGATATCAGCCTGCGCAACGTGTCCATCCAGGGGCGCGACTACGGCCAGTGGCAGGGACAGGTGCGGCCCACCGACGGTGGGGCACGTATCCTGGCACTCAGTGGCCGCTGGCAGGACACGACATTCAGCGGGGAACTGGACTGGCAGCGCGAAGGCGCGGATGGCAACACCCGCAGCGGGCTCACGGGTGCCTACAACAGCCGCAACCTGGCTGCCCTGCTCGGCAATTTCGGGCTGGAATCCTTTATCGAAAGCCAGGAGGCCTCGGGCAGCGTGGATGTCACTTGGCATGGTTCGCCGCTGGATTTCGATTACCGTCGCCTGGGCGGTGCGCTGTCGGTGGACATCGCCAACGCATTGCTGCCGAGCACAGACCGGCGCACCTCGGCGCTGCGGCTGCTGGGCCTGATCAACATCGGCAACACCATCAACCGCCGTCTGCGGCTGGATTTTTCCGATGTGATCAGCGAAGGGCTGGTGGCGGATCGCATTCGTGGGCAATTCAGCTTTGATGGCCCGCGCATCAGCACGGATAACCTGCGCATCCGTTCACCGGCGGCGGAGTTCGCCATCGCCGGGACACTGGCGCTGGATGCCCAGACCATGGATTACGGCATTGAAGTGACGCTGCCGTTGTCGAGTAACCTGTATGCAGGTTGCCTGGCCGGCCCGGCGGCCTGCGCCGGTATCTTCGTGGTGGAGCGCCTGTGGGGCGACCGGCTGGAGAAGATGACATCGATGGGCTACCGCGTGACCGGTAGCTGGGACAACCCGAAAGTCGAGGAAGTGCAGGGCATGTTCGAACGCGCGGGCTCGCGGGTCGACAGCCTTGAGCGGGTCGACAGCCCTGAGCGGGTCGACAGCCTTGAGACATCACCGCAGAGCCCATAAATCTCTCCCGAGAGGTACACATGCGTCTTGCCGCGATCCAGTATTGCGCCGGAGCAGATGTGCAGGAGAACCTGCGCGAAGCGGGTACGCGCATTGCCGAGGCCGTCGAGGGCGGTGCCCGGCTGGTGGTCCTGCCGGAAAACTTTGCCTGCTATGGCGGCGATTACCGCGCGCTGGCCGGGCACGGCATTGATACCGTGACCGGCTGGCTCGCCACGCAGGCCCGCGAACAGGGTATCTGGCTGCTCGGCGGCAGCCTGCCGCTGGCGGTACGGCCCGACGGGGAGCCGGTGCCGGCACCCCGTGTCCGCGCCGCCTCGCTGCTGGTCGGCCCGGACGGTACCCTGCGTGCCCGGTATGACAAACTGCACCTGTTCGACGCACTGGTGCCTGATGCCCAGGGCAGCTACTGCGAATCACGCCAGTTCGAGCCGGGCGACCGGCTGGTGACGGTGCCGGTGGAACAGTTCACGCTGGGCATGGCGGTCTGTTACGACCTGCGCTTCCCATCCCTGGCGCGGGCACTGGCGGACCGCGGCAGTAACCTGCTGGTGTATCCGAGCGCCTTTACCGCCGTGACCGGCGCTGCGCACTGGGAACTGCTGCTGCGCGCCCGGGCGGTGGAAACCGGCTGCTATGTGCTTGGCGTGAACCAGTGCGGCCAGCACAGCGAACGCCGTGCCAGCTACGGCCACAGCATGCTGGTGGACCCCTGGGGGCGCGTGCAGGCCACGCTTGGCGACGGCCCCGGCGTGCTGCTCGGCGATGTGCTGCACAACGAGATTGACGATGTACGACACCGGCTTCCGGTGCACACTCACCAGAGATTGCTGACAGGTCTGCCTGATGACATCCGTGATAACTGATCCTGCTTCCCTGGCCACCCGCGACAGCGCGGCGGCCCTGCATGTGACACCCACCCCGTCTGCGGCGGATGCGCTGAAAGTGGCCGAACAGGTACTGCTGGCCCCCGCGCAACTGACCGACACCGCGCTGAACCGCCTGCTCAGTGCCACGCTGGCCCCCGGGGTGGATTACGCCGACCTGTATTTCCAGCACAGCCGCCACGAAGGCTGGGTGCTGGAAGACGGCGTGGTACGCGACGCCAGCTATAACCTTGAGCGCGGCACCGGCGTACGCGTCATCAGTGGTGACCGCACCGGCTTTGCCTACAGTGACGAGATCGCGCTGCCGGCGCTGGACCGGGCCACAGGGGCTGCGCGCGCCATCGCCCGCAGCGGCGGCCAGGGCACGGCACCGGCGTTGAAAGCGGTGACGGCACCGTCGCTGTATGGCGCCTTTGACCCGCTGGCCACCTGGCCGGCACAGCGTAAAGTGGCTTTCCTGGAACGGCTCGACAAGCTGGCGCGCAGCCTCGACCCGGCGGTGACCGAAGTCACGGTGTCGCTGAACGCGGTGCATGAGGTGATGCTGGTGGCCGCGACCGATGGCACGCTGGCAGCGGATGTGCGGCCACTGGTGCGGCTGGGCATTTCCGTGCAGGCGGAGCGCAATGGCCGGCGCGAGCGCGGCTCGTCCGGCGGTGGCGGCCGGGTTGATTACGACTGGCTCGAAGCCGGCGGCCGGGCCGAAGGCTGGGTGCGCGATGCAGTGCGCCAGGCGCTGGTGAACCTGGAGGCGCAGCCGGCGCCGGCCGGCACCATGCCGGTGGTGCTCGGCCCCGGCTGGCCGGGCGTGTTGTTGCATGAGGCTGTCGGTCACGGCCTGGAAGGAGACTTCAACCGCAAGGGCACCTCGATGTTTGCGCGCCGCATGGGCGAGCAGGTGGCCTCGAACCTGTGCACCGTGGTTGACGATGGCACCCTGCTGGGGCGCCGGGGCTCTCTCAATGTCGACGACGAAGGCACGCCGACCTCCTGCACGACGCTGATTGAAAACGGTCGTCTGGTCGGGCACATGCAGGACAAGCTCAACGCGCGCCTGACCGGGCAGCGCCTGACCGGCAACGGCCGTCGCGAATCCTATGCACACTTGCCGATGCCGCGCATGACCAACACCTACATGCTGCCGGGCAAGGATGATCCGGCTGACATCGTGGCGTCACTGGAACGCGGTATCTATGCCGTCAACTTTGGTGGCGGCCAGGTCGATATCACCTCCGGGCGTTTCGTGTTTTCCACCAGCGAAGCCTATCTGGTCGAGAAAGGCCGTATCGTTGCGCCGGTGCGCGGTGCCACGCTGATCGGCAGTGGTGCGGAAGTGATGCAGGCGATTTCCATGGTCGGCAACGATCTTGCACTGGATACCGGCATCGGTGTGTGCGGCAAGGAAGGCCAGTCCGTACCGGTGGGTGTTGGCCAGCCGACCTTGCGCATTGAAGCGCTCACGGTGGGCGGCACGGCGTAAATCCTGTTCTGAGGTAACCATGTCGAAGGTGGGTGAAGTCCTTGCGCGCATGCGTCTGTTCGATGGCATGAGCGAAGAAGATCTGCAGCAGGTGGAAAAGCTCGTATTCGTCAACCGCTTCAACGGCGGTGATGTGGTCTGCCGCGAAGGTGATCACAGCGATTTCATGTGCTTTGTGGTGCGTGGCAAGCTGGAAATCAGCAAGCGCGGTGCGGAAGGCAAGGATGTGGTGATCGCGCATCTGCGCGCGGGTGATTCACTCGGCGAAATGGCGCTGGTGGATCATGAACCGCGCTCCGCATCGGTGCAGGCCACGGAAGACAGCACCGTGATTGTGCTGACCCGCAAGGGCTTCGAGCACCTGCGCAAGCGGTCGCCAGGGGCGGCCAATGTGGTGCTGGAAAATATCGCGCGTTTGTTGAGCAGCAATTTGCGGCGCACGTCGGCGCAACTGGCGCAGTATATGTTGCCGTTGGGGTGATGTGCCGCCAGGCCTGCAGGGCCTGGACCGGGTGAGTGGCGCCGCTGGCGCTACCCACCAGTTGTCATGAAGCGCGCCGTCAATAGAGCGGTGCGTTACGCTCAAGCTCATTGAGATAGTTGTAGAACTTGCGTCGCTCGCGTTTGAATTTTTCTTTCGCCGCATTATCCGGTTCGACGCCTTCCGGAGCGCGGCTGGCCAGGTAGTTGCGCAGCAGGTTGCGCAGGTGCTGGCGATCGGCGGCGGCGTAGGTGGTCATGATTTCGTCGAGGACCGGTTGCGCGGCACGGGTGTCGGCGCAGGCATCCAGCCGTTCCATCCAGTCCAGCAGGCGCTTGTGGCGCAGTGGATCGGTGAGCGCGGCGAGGGCCTGCTGGATGGCGTCGCCGTCGGCGGTGCGCATCAGCTTGCCGACGTATTGCGCGTGCCGGCGCCGGGCCTCGTGGGAAGTGATGCGGCGGCTTTCGTCGATGGCGCGCAGCAGGGGTTCGTTCAGGGGGAGCCGGGCCAGTTCGGCCGGTTTCAGGTTCATCAACTGCTCGCCGACCTGCTGTAACGCGTCGACCTCGCGCTTGAGCTCGGATTTGCTGGGCAGTAGGTCGTCGCTATACTCGTCCATAACTTTCATTTTCTGCTGCGGTCGCTGGCCGCCAAGTTTACTTGCCCATGCCCATGAACGAAATGTCCATCTCCGCGACCACCCTTGCCCAGCCTGACGAAAGTGAGCTTGATACCCTGCGAGAGCGTGCCCGGCGGGTACTGGCCGAGGCCGAGCGCCAGGGAGCCACCGCCGCCGAGGTCGGCATCAGCGCCGGTCAGGGGCTGTCGGTGACGGTGCGCCTGGGCGAGATCGAAACGCTGGAATTCCACCGCGACCGCGCCGTCTCGGTCACCCTGTTCGTTGGCCAGCGCAAGGGCTCGGCCAGCAGCAGCGATGATTCCGAGGACAGCATCCGCGAAACTGTGGCAGCGGCACTGGCCATTGCCGGGCAGACCGGTGAGGACCCGCACAGTGGCCTGGCGGAGCCGGAACTGCTGGCCCAGGACATCCCGGACCTGGATTTGTGCCATGTATGGCCACTGACCCCCGCCGACGCCATTGAGCAAGCGCAGCAATGCGAGGCTGCCGGGCGCACCGACGAACGCATCGTCAATTCCGAGGGCGCCTCGGTGTCCAGTTCGGTCAGCGTGCGGGTCTACGCCAACAGCAACGGCTTTCTCGGTGCCTACGCCGGTTCCCACCACAGCCGCTCCTGTGTGCTGGTGGCCGAGCAGGACGACGCCATGCAGCGTGATTACTGGTACGACAGCCAGCGTGATCCGGCGGCGCTGATGGCGCCGGCGGAAGTAGGCCAGCGTGCCGCATCACGCACCCTCGCGCGGCTGGGTGCCGCGCGCCCTGCTACCGGGGAATATCCGGTGCTGTTCGCTCCGGAAGTGGCGCGCGGGCTGATCGGGCATTTCACCTCGGCGATCAGCGGCGGCGCCCTGTACCGGAAAGCGTCGTTCCTGCGTGACCGGCTTAACAGCCAGGTGTTCCCGGAATGGGTCACTATCGCCGAGCAACCACGGCTGCGCGGCGGTGCCGCCTCTGCGCCGTTTGACAGTGACGGCATCGCTACCCGCGATCAGGCGTTTGTCGAACAGGGCATGCTGGTGCGCTATGCGCTGGGCCTGTACGCCGCCCGCCGCCTGGGGCTTGCACCCACCGGCAACGGTGGCGGCGTGCGCAACCTGCGCATCACGCACGGTGACGAAGACCAGGCCGCATTGTGCCGCCGTATGGGCAACGGCATTCTGGTCACCGAGGTCATGGGGCAGGGAGTGAATCTGGTGACGGGGGATTATTCACGCGGCGCGTCCGGTTTCCGCGTTGAAAACGGCGAGATCTCCGAGCCGCTGGAAGAGTTCACCATCGCCGGTCATCTCGGTGACATGTTCGCCTCCCTGGTGGCCTCTGGCAGCGACGTGGACCAGCGCGGCCACATCCACTGCGGCAGCCTGCTGCTGGCACCGCTGAAAATTGCAGGAAGATAAAAGCAGCTTCATCAAAAAAACGGAGTTTTTTATGACCAACCCATATCAACAACCTTCAGCCGATCTGATGCCGGAAGGCACCGCCGGGGATCGACTGTTGCAGATCAATGCGCCGCGCAGCCGTGATATCGGGGCCGGCTGGCGCTGGTTCTCGGACGCCTGGCGGGTGTTCAAGAGTGCCTGGGGTACGATTTTGCTGGCGCTGCTGGTGGCCTGGTTGTTGTCGATGGCGGCGCAGTTTGTCCCGCTGCTGGGCATGTTCCTCGGCTTTCTGATTGCGCCGTTCCTGTCTGCCGGGCTGCTGGTGCTGTTGTACAAGGCAGATGAACAGCGTGGCCCCACGGTGGGGGATATCTTCACTCCGTTCAGTACGCATTTTGTACCGCTGCTGCTGGTGGGGCTGATTTACCTCGGGCTGTTCATCGGTGTGCTGATCATTGGCGGGGTTATCGGCTATCTGATGTTCGGCGATGCGCTTGCCGGCATGGCCGACAGTGTTGCCGGCATGGAGCAGGGTGTCATGCCGCCGGACATGGCGTGGATGAACATCGCATTGCTGGGTCTGATTGTGATGGCGCTGATGATCCCGGTCATGGCGGCTTTCTGGTTTGCGCCGGCGCTGGTGGTAATGGGCGACTACGGCCCGGGCCAGGCGCTCAAGGCCAGCCTGGTCGGCTGCCTGCGCAACATTCTGCCGATGCTCTGGTACAGCGTGATCATGGTGGTGTTGCTGGTGCTGGCGATGATTCCGGTGGGGCTGGGGTTGATCGTGCTGCTGCCGGTGCTGGTGGTGACCTATTACAGTTCGTTCCGCGATATCTACACCGACACGCTCTGAAAGAAAAACGGGAGGGAGCCACTCCCTCCCGTTATTGCTCCTCGTCGAAACGCCGCGCGAACAGGTCGCGCAATTCGTCCATTGCTTCGGCGGCATGCTCGCCCTGCACGATCACTTCCACGGTACTGCCGCAGCTGGCCGCCAGGGTCAGCAGGCCCATCATGTTTTTCGCATCCACTTCCCGATTGTTGAACCGTATGCGGATGCTGGCGTTGTAGCGTGACGCCACGCTGACCACCTTGGCCGACGCACGGGCGTGCAGGCCAAGGCGGTTGATGATATGCAGTTCGGCATGCAGGGCGTCGGGCACCTGGGGCTCCTTGAATAATGGATGAGCGGGACGGGCAACGGTTGCCGGTCACTCCAGTTGCAGGTGCCGTACCTGGGCCGGCCAGCCGGCCTTGCGCAGACGTTCGGCCAGATGTTCCACCAGGTACACGGACCGGTGGCGGCCACCGGTGCAGCCGATGGCCACGGTCATGTAGCTGCGGTCGTTGGCTTCATAACGCGGCAGCCAGCGCAGCAGCCAGTGTTCCAGGTCGTCCAGCAGTTGCGCACTGTCGGGCTGGGCGTCGAGGAAATCGATAATGGGAGGCTGGCGGCCGTCGAACGGCCGCAGCGCCGGGTCCCAGTGCGGGTTGGGCAGCATGCGCGCGTCGAACACCAGGTCGGCATCCGGCGGCACGCCGTTCTTGAAACCGAACGATTCCAGCAGCAGTGACAGCCGGCCTTCACGTTGCGCCACGCGCATGCGGATCAGGTTGCGCAGGCTGTGCGGGTCCAGGTGGCTGGTGTCCACCAGCAGGTCGGCGGCGCCCTGGATGCTGGCCAGCAATTCGCCTTCGTGTCCGATGGCTTCCGAGAGAGACATGTTCTGGTCGCTCAGCGGGTGCCGGCGGCGGGTGGCGCTGAAACGGTTGAGCAGGGTGTCGTGGTCGGCGTCGAGGTAGATGACTTCGCACGCCACGCCCTGTGCTTTCACCTGCGCCAGCAGTTCGGCGAAGCAGGGGAGCTGGCTGCGCAGGTTGCGTGCGTCAATGCCGACGGCGACGCGCTGGATATCGTGGTTTTCTTCGCGCAATTGCGTGGCCAGCGTCGGCAACAGGCCCAGCGGCAGGTTGTCGACACAGTAGAAGCCCAGGTCTTCCAGTGCCTGCAACGCGGTGGTCTTGCCCGATCCGGAGCGGCCGCTGAGGATCAGCAGTTTCATGCAGCAGTCTCCCGTGAACGCCGCACTGCGGCGGCTGACGACATACGGCAGTCAGGGTATCAGGAAGCGAGTTGCAGTTCTGCCTCGGAATCGACGGCGGTGCGATAAAGATGGCTGGCGGAATTGGCGCCACGCAGGCCGTCGCGGAAGCTTTGTTCGTTAAAGAGGGCGGCGAGGTGGCTGAGCGTCTTGAGGTGTTGTTCGGGGTTGTCTTCGGGGACCAGCAGCACGAACACCAGGTCCACCGGGCGGCCATCGACGGCATCGAAATCGATCGCTTCGTCGAGGCTGATCAGCATGCCGACCGGCTGCTGGCAGGAAGCCAGACGGCAATGGGGAATGGCGATGCCTTCCCCAATGCCGGTACTGCCAAGGCGCTCACGGGCAATCAGGGCTTCGAAGACCTGTTGCTCCCCCAGTTCCGGGTTGCCCTGTGCGGCAAGCTGGGCAACCTGATCCAGCAGGCGCTTTTTGCTGGCGCCATGCAGGTGATAGTGGGTTCTTTCCGGAGTGAGCAGTTCCCGTACGCGCATGATGGTGCCTGATCGAGTCGGTTAGTGGCCGTGGTTACGGTTGACCGACTTCTCCTTGTGTTTGAGGATCTGTCGGTCGAGTTTGTCAGTCAGCATGTCAATCGCGGCATACATGTCTTCCGCCTCGGCGGTGGCGAACACCTCGCCGCCTGCGATGCGGATGGTCGACTCCGCCTTGTGCGTCTTCGGCTCCGGCGACAGGATCACCTGGATACTGGTGATGTGGTCGAAGTGGCGCTCAAGGCGGTTGAATTTCTCGTTCACGTATTCACGCAGGGCGTCGGTGATATCCAGGTGATGGCCGCTGATATTGATCTGCATGGGCTGACTCCTGTACAAGCTGTGTGATCCGCCGTCCTGCGGGGCCGGAGTGTAGCCTGTTCCTGAGGCGCTTGGTACCGCTGACGCTCCTGAGGCGCTACACCAGCCGCTTGCGCTCGCTGGACGCCGGAATTCTCATCGCCTCCCGGTACTTGGCGACTGTGCGTCGTGCCACCTGAATCCCCTGTTCGTTGAGCAGGCTGGCAAGCCGGCTGTCGCTCAGCGGCTTGCGTGGACTCTCGGCGGCAATCAGCTTCTTAATGATGGCACGAATGGCGGTACTTGAACATTCGCCGCCGCCGTCCGTTCCCACATGGCTGGAAAAGAAGAATTTCAGTTCAAACATGCCCCGTGGCGTGAACATGTATTTCTGGCTGGTGACGCGGGAAATGGTCGATTCGTGCATCTCCACGGCGCTGGCGATGTCGGCCAGCACCAGCGGTTTCATGGCCTCTTCACCGTATTCGAAGAAGCCCTGCTGCACCTCGACGATGCGCGAGGCCACCTTGAGCAGTGTCTCGTTGCGACTTTGCAGGCTTTTCAGGAACCAGCGCGCTTCCTGTAACTGGGCGCGCAGGTAGCTGTTGTCCTCTTCGCGCTGGCTCTTGCCGGCCAGGCTGGCGTAGTGGCTGTTCAGGCGCACTTTGGGCAGGGCCTCGCCATTCAGTTCCACCAGCCAGCGGCGGCCGCGCCGGCGCACGATCACGTCCGGCACGATGTAGTCGCGTTCACCGCTGCTGATGCTGTCGCCGGGATGTGGATTGAGGCTGCGCAACAGACGGATCACCTCGATCATCTCGTCTTCGTTGACAGCCAGGTGCCGGCGCAGGGTGGCGAACTCGCGGCTTTCCAGCAGTGGCAGGTGACGGGTCAGGGTCAGCGCCTGCTCGCGCCAGAGGGTGTCTTCGGGCAACTGGCGCAACTGGATGGCCAGGCACTCGGCCAGGTCGCGGGCGGCCACGCCGGGTGGATCGAACTGCTGTACCCGGTGCAGCACGGCGATCACTTCGTCTTCTTCGGGGAAGCTGTCGTCGGGGGCGTCGTCGCCGAGCATCTGGCGGGTGGCCTCGGCGATGTCCTCCAGCGTGCTGGTCAGGTAACCACGGTCGTCCAGGGATTCGATGATGGCGTAGGCGATGGCGCGGTCGGCGTCGCTGATGACGGCCAGGTTGAGTTGCCAGAGCAGGTGTTCATCGAGGGAGGTGGTGCCGGCGGTGCGCTCTTCCCAGGCGTCCATGTCGTCGTCGCTGGCGCCCGCACCGGAGGATTCGGTGTACGGGTCTTCCCAGTCGGTGTCGACTTCACTGTCGAGCTGGGCCAGGGTCTCCGGGTCTTCGCCCGTGACTTCGGCCAGCTCCGTGTCGTCGCTGGTGTCCTGGTCGTAGGGGTCGTTCTCTTCCAGTTCCAGCAGCGGGTTGGTGTCCACCGCTTCCTGGATCTCCTGGCGCAGGTCAAGCGTCGACAACTGCAACAGGCGAATCGCCTGCTGTAGTTGTGGCGTCATGGTCAGGTGCTGACCTATCTGTATCTGCAGACCCGGTTTCATGCGGATTTGCACTGCCCCCGAAGTGGTACGAAACGAGGGGCAGCATAGCAACTAGCAATTTCCGTGCCCATTCTTGAAAAAAACAAGGGGAAGGGGTAGGGCGTTGATTTTGCACCGAAGTGGTGCATTGGCGGGTGGTGCGGAAGGTGTGCGGGGGCTGCCGGCTCAAAAACAAAAGCTCGTAGCCCGCCGCTCGCAGCTCCCTGGCTGCACGCCCGGCGGGCGTGCTTCAAAGCCTGAAATCGGCGCCGAGGTAAACGTCGCGCACCTTCTGGTTGGCCAGGATGGTGTCGGCATCGCCGGCGGCGATGATGTGGCCTTCGCTGACGATGTAGGCGGTGTCGCAGATATCCAGTGTCTCGCGCACGTTGTGGTCGGTGATCAGGACGCCGATGCCACGGTCGCGCAGGTGGCGGATGATGCCCTTGATGTCGTTCACGGAGATCGGATCAACACCGGCGAAGGGTTCATCCAGCAGGATGAAGTGCGGATCGGTGGCCAGGCCACGGGCGATCTCGGCGCGGCGGCGTTCGCCACCGGAGAGGCTCATGCCCAGGCTGTCGCGCAGGTGGGTGATGTGGAATTCCTGCAACAGCTCTTCCATGCGCTGTTCGCGCGCACGCTTGTCCAGGTCCTTGCGGGTTTCCAGGATGGCCATGATGTTGTCGGCCACGGACAGGCGGCGGAAGATGCTGGCTTCCTGCGGCAGGTAGCCGATGCCGCGCCGGGCGCGGCCGTGCATCGGCAGGGCGGTGATATTGTCGCTGTTGATGGTGATGTAGCCGGCGTCCGGCGGCACCAGGCCAACGATCATATAAAAGCAGGTGGTCTTGCCGGCCCCGTTCGGGCCGAGCAGGCCGACCACCTGGCCGGCTTCCACCTGTAACGAGACGTCTTCGATGACACGGCGTCCCTTGTAGCTTTTTGCCAGGTTGTGGGCACTGAGCAGATTCACTGCGTTCCCTCTTCCGTGGGTGTGTTGTCGCCGCTGCTGCCCTGGGTATCACCGGCCGGGATCACCAGGCGCACGCGCTGGTCACCGCCGCCGCTGGCTTCCACGTTGCGGGTGCCCAGGTCGTAGAGCACGCTGGCGCCCTCGAAGGTGCGGCCTTCGTGACGGATGTAGGCATCTTCGGTCAGGGTGATCGTCTGGGCGGCCACATCATAAATGAGGGTGCGACCGCGTGCGTCCAGGGCGTCACCCTCGCGCAGGCGCACCGGCGTACCGGTGGCTTCGACCCGCTGTAGCGCGCCGTCTTTCAGGCGCAGTTCGATGCGCTCGGCATTGACCCGGCGATTGCCCTGCACCAGTTCGGCGTTGCCCTCATAGATGCCGATGCCGTCCTGCTGGCGGAATTCGGCGCGGTCGGCAGTCACTGTGACTTCGCCCTGCGGCGGCGCTGCGGAGGCGGCCAGGGGCAGTAACAAGGCCAGCAGCAGGTCAGGACGCAGGCATCTCATAACGGCTTTCCACTCGTTCTCTCAGTTTCAGGACACCCGTGGCCAGGTTGGCCTCCATGGCGCCCGCGCGGGTACTGCCCGACGGATGGGTGATCTGCACCGCGCCCGGCGCGCTGATCTGCTCCTGGCCAGGGCGATAGACCAGTTCGCCGGTCTCCAGCAGCATCGGTTGCGCGCCGTGGTGGCGGGCGCTGACGCTGCCGAGCAGGCGAATGTGGCGTCCCTGTTCGGTGACCTGGCCTTCCTCGGACAGCACTTCCCAGGCCAGTGCCGGATCGTGCAGCGCCAGGCGCGGGCGTTTGAGCAGGGTTTCGCCCAGGCCGTCCATCTCCTTCAGTTCCTCGGCGTGCAGGTCGTACTCCAGCAGGCCTTCGGGGGTGAAGCTCTGGGCGCTGATCTGCTCGGCGATCACCAGTGGCGTGTCCACTTGCGAGCCGAGCAGTTCCGGTACGCGGTCTTCCCACTCGTGCAGTGTCATCAGGACGATCAGCCCCAGCAGGATCAGGCCGGTGGCGCTGAGCAGGCCCTGACGTCTCATGCGCCCGGCTCGCTGCGCGGCAGGGCGGAGACGATGAAATCACACATTTCGCGTACGGCGCCTTCGCCGCCACGGCGCCGGGTGATCATATCGGCCACCTGCTGCGCACATTGATGGGCGTTGGGCACGGAGAAGGCCACGGCGGCCCATTCCAGTGCCGGCACGTCCGGTTCATCGTCGCCGGCGTAGCCCACCTGGCTGGCGTCCAGGCCCAGCTGGTCGGCCAGCGCGCGCAGTGCCACGCCCTTGTCTTCACGGCCCTGGATAACGTGTTCGATGCCCAGGTCGCTGGCGCGGCGGGCCACCATCAGCGAGCTGCGGCCGGTGATGATGGCAAGCTGCACGCCGGCGCGGGCCAGCTGCTTGAGGCCGTGGCCGTCGAGCGTGTTGAAAATCTTCACGCGCTCGCCTTCCGGGCCATAGTGCAACTCGCCGCTGGTCATGATGCCGTCCACATCGAACGCCATCAGTTTCAGGCGCCGTGCTTTCGCCCGCAGGGCGGCCGGGCCGATGCCCACGTTATCGTCGCTGTGCATCAGACGACTCCCGCGCGCAGCAGATCATGCATGTTCAGTGCACCCACCGGGCGCCCGTCCTCGTCGACCACGATCAGGCCGTTGATCTTTTTCTGTTCCATCACTTTCAATGCCTCGGCGGCCAGGTGGCCGGTGTGGATTACCACCGGGCCGGCGGTCATCACGGCGCTGATGGGGCTCTCGCGCAGATCAACCTGCGGCTGGTCGAGCACCCGGCGCAGGTCACCGTCGGTGAAAATGCCGGCCAGACGGCCGTCGGTGTCGGTGATGGCGGTCATGCCCAGGCCTTTCTGGCTGACTTCCAGCAGCGCATCGCGCAGCGGGGTGTCGTGGCTCACGCAGGGCAGGCGCTCGCCAGCGTGCATCACGTCATCGACGGTCAGCAGCAGGCGCCGCCCGAGACTGCCGCCCGGATGTGACAGGGCAAAGTCCTCGGCGGAAAAACCGCGCGCTTCCAGCAGCGCGATAGCCAGGGCATCGCCCATGGCGAGCGCGGCGGTAGTGCTGGAAGTGGGGGCCAGGTTGTGCGGGCAGGCTTCCTCGCGCACGGTCACCGGGATATGCACTTCGGCCTGCCGTGCAAGGGTGGACTCCGGCCGGCCGGTGATGCTGATCAGCGGGATGCCACGGCGCTTGAGCACCGGCAGGATCGCCAGCACTTCATTGGTTTCGCCGGAATTGGACAGCGCCAGCACCACATCGTCGGGGGTGATCATGCCCAGATCGCCGTGGGAGGCTTCGGCCGGATGGACAAAGAAAGACGGTGTGCCGGTACTGGCCAGCGTGGCAGCGATCTTGTCGCCAATGTGTCCGGATTTGCCCATGCCGGTGACGATCACCCGGCCGCTGCAGTGCAGCATCAACTCGCAGGCGCGGTCGATATGGGCATCAATGGAGTCGATCAGCTCAGCCACAGCGTCGGCTTCGAGGCGCAACACACGGCGAGCGGTATCCTGAAAGCGTTTGCTCATGTTGTCTCCTGCGGAAGGGCGCGCATTATACATGCCTGCGCCCATGCGCAACGCTGCCATCGGGTCAGATTGTGCCCACTGCGCGCAAACCGGCCTAGGGGCGCCCGGCGTACAAGTGTTACAAAATGAGGCGCCCGCAGGAGGCGCCCGGCTAGGGGCGCCAGCAGGAGGCGCCCGGCCAGGGGCACCTGTCGAGAGGCAGCAAGCCGGGACGCATCCGTCAATCAGCTCTGCATCACCAGCAGGCCGAGGTAAGCGCCATAGGCTGCCAGCAGCACGCCCCCTGTCACTCGCCCCATGGTGCGCCGCCGCGCCAGCAGCATCGCCAGCATCAGCAGCACCGTGATGCCCAGCATGGCCGGGTAGTCACGGTGTACCAGTGACGGCTCGATCAGGCCGGGTGCCACCAGTGCCGGGACCGGCAGTACTGTCACCAGGTTCATGATGTTGGAGCCGACCACATTGCCGATGGCCAGGTCAGCATGCTTGCGCAGCGCCGCCGCCACCGAGGCGGCCAGCTCCGGCAGGCTGGTGCCTACCGCCACCAGCGTCAGGCCGATGACCGTTTCACTGACGCCCAGCGTGCGGGCGAGTTCCACGGCCCCCCACACCAGGATCCGGGCGCTGATCAGCAGTACCAGCAGGCCACTGATGAACAGCCAGAGATCGGCGCCGGTGGTGCTGCCGTGTTCCGGGATCTCGCCTTCATCGCCCACCTGGCCCCGGCGGAACTGCCACATCAGCGCAATCAGCGCCAGCAGTGCGCCGATCAGGATGACGCCGTCCAGGCGGCTGAGCTGGCCGTCGTACATCAGGGCGCCGGCCAGCAATGCCACCAGCAGGCAGGCGGGCATGTCCTGGCGCAGGGTGTCGCGGTGCAGCAGGATCGGGCTGACCAGCAGGGTGATGCCCAGCACCATGCCGATATTGGCGATGTTGGAGCCGAGGGCGTTGCCGATCGCCAGATCGCTGCTGCCGGTCAGCGCCGCCGCCGTCGACACCAGGATTTCCGGGGCGGAGGTGCCCAGTGCCACCAGCGTCAGGCCGACGGTCATCGGCGTCATGCCCAGGCGCAGGGCGAGCCCGGAGGCGCCGCCGACAAAGCGGTCGGCACTCCAGACCAGGGCGATCAGCCCGGCAATACAGGCCAGTATGGCAAGCAACATGGAACCTCCGGCGGGGGTATCAATCTGAATGCATCAGACACATGGCAATCTGTAATCGCCATGGGGCGGCGCCATTAAAGAGGCTCGCCGCCGTACGGGCAACCCTGTGGCGGGCAATCCCGTGCGGAACACTGGACAGCTTCCGGCGCGCCTGTTTGGATAGCGCCTCGATCATGGAAACCGTCGCTGTGTCCTGGTATGCAGCGTGAAGGAGAACCAACCGATGAAACGTCTCTGGCAACAACTGCTCTCGATCCCGCTGCTGGTGCTTGGCCTGAGCACACTGGCCCAGGCCCAGGACCCGGACGATGTGATCCGCGACGCGGTGGAATCGCTGACCCAGCGTATCGATGCCGAGCGTGAGCGCATGAGCCGCGATCCGGCCTACACCCGCATGGTCGTGACCGAGGAACTGGAAAACCTGGTGGACTTCCGCCGTATCACCCGGCTGGTGATGGGCGAGCACTTCGATGCCGCCAGCCGCGACCAGCGCAATGCCTTCCTGGAGCGCTTCCGTGCCAGCCTGGTGCAGACCTACGCCGCCGGCGTGACCATGTACACCGGCCAGCAGATCCAGGTGCTGCCAATGGGTGAGGGGGATGTGCGCGGCAACCGGGCCAGGGTGCAGATGGAGTTCACCACCGACAGCGGGCGCGTGGTGCCGATTGCCTACACTCTGTTCCAGAGTGACGACCAATGGCGGGTGGATAACGTGATCGTCAACGGCCTGAATCTGGGCCGGGTGTTCCGCGCCCAGTTCGAGCAGGCCATGGCCCAGTACAACGGCGACATCGACCAGGTGATTGCGAACTGGTCCGCAGAGGTCGAGGTGGAAGGCGCGAACCCGGCCGAAGCGGTGGAAGAGGCTACCGGCGGCGCCTGATTTTTCCCCGCAAAAGCCGTATCATGGCGCCCTTTCACCAGAACGAGGCGCCATGATGAATCCCGAACAGGTGCAAGCCCTGCTAGAGGCAGGTATCGAGGGCGCGCAGGTCAGCGTACAGGGCGGCGGCAGTCGTTTCGATATCGCTGTGGTGGCCGAGGCCTTCGACGGCCTGTCCCGTGTGCGTCGGCAGCAGCTGGTCTATGGCTGCATCAACGCCAGTATTGCCGACGGCACCATCCATGCCGTGACCATCCAGACCTATACCCCGGCCGAGTGGGACAAAGCCCAGCGCATGGGCCTGGCCTGATCCGCTCCCGCTAAACACGACCCCAGGAAATTTTCTGCATGGACAAACTGATCATCACCGGTGGCAAACGGCTCGACGGCGAGATCCGTATTTCCGGTTCCAAGAACTCGTCGCTGCCGATCATCGCCGCCACCCTGCTGGCCTCCGAGCCGGTCACGGTGGGCAACCTGCCGCATCTGCAGGACGTCACCACCCTGATCGAACTGCTCGGCCGCATGGGCGTGCAACTGGTGATCGACGACCGCATGAATGTCGAGGTGGACGCCTCGACCATTTCCGTGCTGGAAGCCCCTTACGAACTGGTGCGCACCATGCGCGCCTCGATCCTGGTGCTTGGCCCGCTGCTGGCACACTTTGGTGAAGCCATCGTGTCGCTGCCCGGCGGCTGTGCCATCGGCAGCCGGCCGGTGGACCTGCACCTGCGCGGCCTGACCGCGCTGGGCGCAGAGATCAACGTGGTCAACGGCAACGTGCACGCCAAGGTGAACGGTCGCCTCAAGGGCGCGCGCCTGGTGATGGACACCGTCACCGTAACCGGCACCGAGAACCTGCTGATGGCCGCCACCCTGGCCGACGGCATCACCGTGATTGAAAATGCTGCGCGCGAGCCTGAAGTGGTCGACCTCGCGGATTGCCTGACCAAGATGGGCGCGAAGATCAGTGGCGCCGGCACCGACACCATCACGGTGGAAGGCGTTGAGAAGCTCGGCGGCTGCCACCATAACGTGATTCCGGACCGCATCGAGACCGGCACGTACCTGATTGCGGCGGCGGCCACTGGCGGCCGCATCAAGGTCAAGGACACCGCACCGAAACTGCTCGACGCGACGATCCAGAAACTGGTCGAAGCCGGCGCCAAGGTGGAAGTGGGCGAAGACTGGATCAGCCTGGACATGGAAGGCCGCCGGCCGAAAGCCGTGTCGTTGCGCACTGCGCCGTACCCGGCCATGCCGACCGACATGCAGGCGCAGTTCACGGCACTCAACACGGTTGCCGAAGGCACCGGCACCATCGTCGAGACGGTTTTCGAAAACCGCTTTATGCACGTGCAGGAAATGAACCGCATGGGGGCAGACATCCAGGTCGAGGGCAACACGGCGATTTCCCGTGGCGTGCCACACCTGAACGGTGCACCGGTGATGGCCACCGACCTGCGTGCGTCCGCGTCGCTGGTGATTGCCGGCCTGGTGGCACACGGCGATACCGTGGTGGATCGTATCTATCACATCGACCGCGGTTACGAATGTATCGAGGAAAAACTGCAACTGCTGGGCGCGAGCATTCGTCGCGTGCCAGGCTGACAAGGCTGAACCACGCCCATGGCCACTGAACGACCGCTGACCATTGCCCTGTCCAAGGGCCGGATTCTCAAGGAGACGCTGCCGCTGCTGCAAAAAGCCGGCATTGAAATGCTTGAGGACCCGGAAAAATCCCGCAAGCTGGTGTTCGACACCACGCGTGAGGACGTGCGCATCATCATCCTGCGCGCCACCGACGTGCCGCCCTATGTGCAGTACGGCGCCGCCGATATCGGTGTGGCCGGCAAGGACGTGCTGATGGAGCATGGCGCGGCGGGTATTTATGAGCCGCTGGACCTGGATATTGCCCGCTGCAAACTGATGGTGGCAGGGCCGGTGAACGCCGAACCCGTCACCGGACGGTTGCGGGTGGCGACCAAGTTCGTGAATGTTGCACGGCGTTATTTTGCGGCCAGCGGCCGGCAGGCCGACGTGATCAAACTGTATGGCGCGATGGAACTGGCACCGATTGTTGGCCTCGCGGACCGTATCGTCGACGTGGTGGACACGGGCAACACCCTGCGCGCCAACGGCCTGGAGCCGACCGAGCTGATCGCCTACATTTCCAGCCGCCTGATCGTGAACCGGGCCAGCATGAAAACCCGCCATGCGGATATCCAGCGCATCATCGACGTGATGGATGCTGCCGTGCAGGCACGCAAGGCCGAGGCCAGCGCATGAAAACCCACCGTCTCGCCACCACCGATGCCGACTTCGACCTGCGCCTGGCACAGCTTACGGCGTGGAGCGAGGAGCGTGACGCGGAAGTGGGTGCGCGTGTCAGCGACATCATCCGTGCCATTCGCGAGCGCGGTGATGCGGCGCTGATCGAATTCACCAACCGTTTTGACCGCCGCGATGTGCGCGATATCAGCGAACTGGTGATCGGCGCCGAAGCATTGCAGGCCGCACTGCACCGCATTCCCGCCGCGCAACGCACTGCCCTGGAAGCTGCCGCCGCGCGCGTGCGCGATTACCACCAGCGGCAGAAGCAGGAGTCCTGGCAATACCGCGATGCCGACGGCACGCTGCTTGGCCAGCAGGTGACACCGCTGGACCGCGCCGGCCTGTATGTGCCGGGCGGCAAGGCCGCTTACCCCAGCTCTGTATTGATGAACGCGCTGCCGGCAAAAGTGGCGGGTGTTGGCGAAGTGGTGATGGTCTCGCCCGCGCCGGACGGCGTGGTCAATGACACCGTGCTGGCCGCTGCCGCCGTGGCCGGCGTGGACCGTGTGTTCACCATCGGCGGGGCGCAGGCGGTGGCCGCGCTGGCCTGGGGCACGGCCACCGTGCCGGGCGTGGACAAGATTGTCGGCCCCGGCAATATCTACGTGGCGGAAGCCAAGCGCCAGGTATTCGGCAAGGTCGGCATCGACATGATTGCCGGACCGTCTGAAATCCTGGTGGTGTGCGACGGCAAGACCGACCCGGACTGGATCGCCATGGATCTGTTCTCCCAGGCGGAACATGACGAAGAGGCGCAGGCAATATTGGTCTCGCCAGACGCCGCGTTTCTCGACCGGGTGGCCGACAGCATGGCGCGGCTGGTCGGCACGCTGGAGCGTGAGCAGATCATCCGCACGTCCATGGCCAACCGTGGCGCCCTGATCCTGGCGCGTGACCTGGACGACTGCCTGGATATTGTTAACCGGCTGGCGCCAGAGCACCTTGAGTTGTCCATGGACGATGCCGAGACCTGGGCAAAAAAAGTGCGCCATGCCGGCGCCATTTTCCTCGGTCGTCACACACCGGAAGCGCTGGGCGATTACTGTGCCGGCCCGAACCACGTGCTGCCGACCTCGGCCACCGCGCGTTTTTCGTCGCCACTGGGCGTGTACGATTTTCAGAAACGCAGTTCACTGATCGGCTGTTCTCCGGAAGGGGCGAGCCGCCTGGCGGACATCGCCTCGCCACTGGCGCGCAGTGAAAGCCTGACAGCGCATGCGCGCAGTGCGGAATACAGAATCCTGAAGACCCCCGACGCCAAAAAATCATGAGCAGATACTGGAGCGAGTTCGTTCACCATCTTGAGCCGTATGTGCCCGGCGAACAGCCGAAAATGGCCCGGCTGGTGAAGCTGAACACCAATGAAAATCCCTATCCGCCGTCAGACAAGGTGCTCAAGGCGATTGCCGGGGCCACCGATGAGGCGCTGCGCCTTTATCCTGACCCGGACGCTTCCGCACTGAAGCAGGCGATTGCGGACTTTCATGGCGTGCAGGCCAGCCAGGTGTTTGTCGGCAATGGCTCCGACGAAGTGCTGGCCCATCTGTTCATGGGGTTTTTCCGGCAGCCGCAACCGCTGCTGTTTCCGGATATCACCTACAGTTTCTACAAAGTCTATTGCGGCCTGTACGACATCGATTACCGCACCGTGCCGCTGCGTGAGGATTTCAGCCTGGCGCTGGCGGATTTTGACAGCCACAACGGCGGCATCATTTTCCCCAACCCGAACGCACCCACCGGCCGCCTGTTGCCGCTGGCGGACATTGAGGCGTTGCTGCAACGCAATACCGAATCATTGGTGGTGGTGGATGAAGCCTATGTGGATTTCGGCGGTGAAAGTGCGATTGCGCTGGTGAACCGGTACCCGAACCTGCTGGTGGTGCAGACGCTGTCCAAGTCGCGGTCACTGGCCGGGTTGCGGATCGGTTTTGCGGTCGGCCAGGCGCCGTTGATCGATGGCCTGGAACGCATCAAGAACAGCTTCAATTCCTACCCGCTGGACCGGCTGGCGATTGCCGCCGGTGTGGCGTCGTTCGAAGATCACGCCGCATTCGAGGAAAGCCGGCAGCGCATTATCGCCAGCCGTGACGCGCTGACGGCGGCATTGACGGAGCGCGGTTTCCGGGTGCTGCCGTCTGCGGCCAACTTCATTTTTGCCAGCCATCCCCGGCATGCGGGGGACGCGCTGGCGGCGGCACTGCGCGAGCATGGTGTGATTGTGCGGCACTTTGGCAAACCGGCGCGCATTGCGCCGTACCTGCGTATTACCATCGGGACAGAAGAGCAGAATGCTGCCTTGCTGGCGGCGCTGGATCAGACACTCTGACGGCAACGGGGCGGCCTGCGCGGCCCCGGTCTCTCAGGTTTCACTGGCCGGTGGCCGCGTGCCGATTTCCACCGTCACGACCGTTTCCTCGCGATTGCGGATCACCGTCAGCTCAAGCCGGGTGCCGGGGCGTGCGGCTGAAATGATGTTCATCGCTTCATAGCCATCGCGCAGCAACTGGCCCTCGATACCCACCAGTACATCGCCCGGACGAATCCCGCCCTGGTGTGCCGGGCCCTGCAGGGCCACTTCCTGAATCAGTCCGCCACGCACTTCGCGCAGGCCGAGGTCGGTGGCCATCGAGGGCGTGACATCCTTCACCGTGACACCCAGCCAGCCACGAATCACACGGCCATGCTCGATCAGATCGTTCATCACATTGCGCGCGGTGGTGGCGGGCGTGGCGAAGCCGATACCTTCCCAGCTCCCGTCGGTGGAGAGAATGGCGGTATTGATGCCGATCAGATTGCCGCGCGTATCAATCAGCGCGCCCCCGGAGTTACCCCGGTTGATGGCAGCGTCGGTCTGGATGAAATTCTCGAACGTGGCGATGCCCAGATTGCTGCGGCCGGTGGCGCTGGCGATACCCATGGAGACGGTCTGGCCGACACCGAGCGGGTTGCCGATCGCCAGCACCACGTCGCCCACCCGTACCGGGCCATCATTGCTGAGGCTGACCACCGGCAGGTTCTCCAGCGAAATGTGCAGCAGCGCCAGATCGGTTTCCGGATCGGTGCCGACCACCCGCGCGGGTGACTCGCGGCCATCCAGCAACGCCACCAGGATTTCATCGGCGTCGCGGATCACGTGATAGCTGGTCAGCAGGTAGCCATCGGGGGAAACGATGACGCCCGACCCGAGGCTGGAAAGAATGCGCTCGCGCCGTGGTTCCTGCATGTACTGTTCCAGCAGCGGCGCGGGCAGTTCGTTATTGGAGCGGGTCACAATCTGCGTGGTATAGATATTCACCACCGCCGGTGCCGCCTTGGCCACCACATCGGCATAGGACGTCACTACCGGGGGAGAGGCCAGATGGCCGCCGGGCTGGCCGTTGGGGCCGTTCTGGTTCAGCCAGAGGACGGCAAGCCCCACCACGATGCCGGTCAGCACCGGCCCGGCCAGAAATTTCAGCACCTTCATGTCAGGTATCCTGCGACGGACATTGTGCGGCGGCGCGTGCCCCCGCGTACACTTGGCGGCAAGTGTAGCAGAGCCGTGAAGAAGGCGGCGACCGGCGCGCCGACGGCAGGCAACAGGAGTGATACCGATGGTAAGACGTGACGACATGCTCAAGGCACTGGACACCCTGCTCAAACCGCAGCAGTTCCGTGATTATTGCCCGAACGGGCTGCAAGTGGAGGGGCGCGAGCAGATTCGCCGCGTGGTGACCGGTGTGACCGCCTGCCAGGCGCTGCTGGATGCCGCACTGGTAGAAGACGCCGACGCGGTGCTGGTGCATCACGGCTACTTCTGGAAAAACGAGGACGCCCGCATCCGTGGCATGAAGCGCCAGCGGCTGCACACGCTGCTGAAAAACGACCTGAACCTGTTTGTCTACCACCTGCCGCTGGACGCGCACCCGGATCTGGGCAACAACATCCAGCTCGCGCGCCGGCTGGGGCTGGCCGTGACCGGCTGGCTGGGCGAGGGCGACAGCGCACTGGGCCTGGTCGGCCGCCTGCCGGAACCGATGCCGGCGGCGGATTTCGCCGCCCTGGTGGAGGACGCGCTGGGACGCGACACCCTGCATATCGGCGAGTCCGAAGACGAGATCGACTCCATCGCCTGGTGCACCGGGGCGGCACAGGGGTTTATCGAGCAGGCCCAGGCCGTCGGCGTGGACGCGTATCTCAGTGGCGAAATTTCCGAGCCCACCGTGCACTTTGCCCGGGAAACCGGCATCCACTATTTCGCCGCCGGCCACCATGCCACCGAGCGTTACGGTGTGCAGGCGCTGGGCGAATGGCTGGCCCGGCAGTTCGATATCGAACACATTTTCATCGACATCGATAACCCGGTCTGACACCTCCCGGCCACGTGCTGCCGGTCATGCCGCCGGCTACTGGCACCATGCTATGATCCGCGCCTTTGTGCGCAGTGCCCGGTCGGGCGGAACAGAACATGAAAGTGCTTGTAGTCTACAACCCGGCGGCCGGGGGCGGCCGGGAAGCTCTCCTGAAACAACTGGTGCGTGCGCTCACCGCACGCCACGCTGACGTCGAGGTGTACCGCACCCGAGCGCCGGGCGACGCTACCCGCCACCTGCAAGAGCGCGCCCACCAGGGCGATGTGGTCGTGGCGGTGGGTGGCGACGGCACCACCAACGAAGTGCTCAATGGCCTGGCCGGGAATGTCCCGCTGGGGATTTTTGCCACCGGTACGGCCAACGTGCTGGCGCGCGAACTGGCATTGCCGAAACACCCGGAACAGGCTGCCGATGTAATCGTCCAGGGTGTCAGCATGCCGGTCTGGCCGGGTGACCTGAACGGGCGCCGCTTCCTGATGTGGGTCGGGGTGGGGTATGACGCCTGGGTGGTGCAGGCCACCGACCTGACGGTCAAGCGCCGTTTCGGCAAACTCGCCTATGTGCTGGCCATGTTCAGCCAGATTCGCCGTTATGGCAGCCAGCGCTACCGCTTCCTGCTGGATGGCCGCGAATACCTGGCGTACTCGGCGGTGATCGCCAATGCCCGTCACTATGGCGGCAGCTTCATCCTGACCCGTCAGGCAGACCTGACCCGGCCGGCACTCCAGGTGCTGCTGTTCACCCGGCCGGACCGGGGGCAATTGCTGAAATGCCTGCTGGCGCTGCCGTTTGGCGCCATGGAGCGGGTGCCCGGTGTGGTGTCAGTGAGCGCCCGCGATATTCAGGTGGCTGTGCCGCCAGGGGGTCTGGACGAGCCATTGCAGGCGGATGGCGACCCCGCCGGCGTGCTGCCGGCGGCGGTGACGGTGGCGGAAAGGCCCGTGCTGGTCAGAGTGCCGGCGGCGACGGCCGCACGCTTCGACGCGAGGCGGCAGCCCGGCTGAGTCAGCGGGCTGCGCGCCGTGGCGGCTCGCCGTCCACGGAACAGCCCTGGTCTTCGCAGCCCTCGGCATAGTCGCGAGGGGGCTCGACGCGGGCGTCTGTCTCTTCCGGGGTGGTGATGGAGAGGTCGTCCACGGGCGAGAAGGGGCCTTCGGGTACGTGGTTGCGCAACCCGAAGTCTTCCGCCAGGGTGCCCTGGGCCGAGGGGGCATAGTCCAGCGGCTGGGTGACACTGGCCGGCACATCCTTGTTGTCGCCTGGATAGCCGGGCAGGCTGTCGAGGGATTTCGCCATCGCCAGCCGGCGGCCCTGCTCGCTGCACAGCGTGCGCGCGCCTGCCGACAGATGCTCATGCACGGCGCGGTAGGAGGCTGTCATCTGGTTGACCAGCTCAGCGGTACGCAGGAAATGGTTGTCCACCTCGTCCCGGTGCCGGGCCAGATTGGCCAGGGCCTCGTCCCGTTCCTGACGCAACTGGCGCTGCTGGCGGCGGGCCGGCATCAGCAGGAACGCGAGCGCTGCGCCGACAACGCCACCCATCACGAACGGCAGCAGGACAGCGGCAAGATTTTCCATGATTCACTCCTTGGCCTGGCGGTGGCACCCGATAGCCGGGGACCACAGCGTGCACGCTATTGCAGCACAGCTTCCTCACCAGCGCCAAGCACACTGCCGCTGTAATTGTTAGAATTCTTGGCATTCGGCGAACCTCGCCGCACACCCCTGAGACAGGAGCTGCAGCATGTCGCGCGCCAGCATTGAGAAAGTGTCCCTGAACGGGCCGGCCGGAACCCTGGAGGCGGTGCTGGAGGCCAGCGGTGAGGCGCCCTCGTTCATGGCCATCGTCTGCCACCCGCATCCGCTGTTCGGCGGCACCATGAACAACAAGGTGGTGACCACCCTGTGCCGGGCCTGCCGTGATGCTGGCGGCGCGGTATTACGGTTCAATTTCCGGGGCGTGGGGGCCAGCCAGGGAGCCTACAGTGACGGCATCGGTGAATGCGAGGACCTGCTCGCGGCCGAATCCTGGCTGAGCCAGCGCTATCCCGGACTGCCGCTGTGGCTGGCGGGGTTCTCCTTCGGCAGTTTTGTCGCCGCGCGCGGCGCACGCATTCTGGCCGACAACAACCGTCCCGTGCAGCATCTGTTCCTGGTGGCGCCGCCGGTGCATCACTACGATTTCGTATCGATAGATCGCGTCGACTGCCCGGTCACCGTGGTCCAGAGCGAAGACGACGAGGTGGTGCCCGCCGAGCAGGTGTTCGCCTGGCAGCAGCAGACACCGCTGGCCCCTGACCTGATCCGCTTCAGTGATGCAGGGCATTTCTTCCATGGCCGCCTGATACAACTGGCGGAGGTGGCGCGCAGCCGTCTGCCGGAATAGGGCGCGCCCGCTACGTCGCGGCCAACGGCGTCGGGGGCTTTTCGAGTACGGATCACAGGCCATCATCCAGGGCGCGCGCTGCCCGGCAAATTGCCAAGCCCCGATGTCAGCGCTACATTGAGCGCCCCTTTGCCCTCTGGGCGGACCCATGACACCTCTTGAACATTACAAACGGGACCTGGAACGCCCCGACTTTTTTCACGACGTGGCCCAGGAGCGTGCGGTGCGGCGCCTGGATGCGTTGTATGAAAAGCTGATCGAGCCGCCGCGCCGGGGCGGGCTGTTCGGCCGCCGGCGGGAGCGTGCCCCGGTCAAGGGCCTGTACATGTGGGGCGGCGTGGGCCGTGGCAAGACCTATCTGATGGATGTGTTTTTTGATGCACTGCCGTTCAAAGAGAAACGGCGCATGCACTTCCACCGCTTCATGCAGCACGTGCACCAACAGATGCGCGCCCGTCAAGGACAGAAAAATCCACTGCTGGCCATCGCCCGTGATTTCGCCGGCGACACCCGGGTGTTATGTTTCGACGAATTCTTCGTCACCGACATCACCGACGCCATGATCCTGGCGACATTGCTGGAGGCCCTGCTGGCTGACGGCGTGACGCTGGTGGCCACCTCGAACATCGAACCGGACGGCCTGTACCGTGATGGTCTGCAGCGAGCCCGCTTCCTGCCCGCCATCGCGTTGCTCAAAGAGCACACCGAAGTGCTCAATGTGGACGGAGGCACCGACTACCGCCTGCGGCTGCTGGAACAGGCGGAGCTGTACCACTGCCCGCTGGGCGACGCTGCCGACCGGTTCCTGGCAGAACGTTTCGCCACGCTGGAAACGGAGCATTGCCGGCAACGCGAACAGGTGGACCTGGACGTGGAAGGCCGGCCGATCCGTGCCGAACGTGTCAGCGAAGACGTCGCCTGGTTCGAGTTCCGGTCACTGTGTGATGGCCCGCGTTCCCAGAACGATTACATCGAACTGGCGCGTGAGTTTCACACCGTATTGCTGGCCAATGTGGAACGTATGGGGGTGGCGACGGATGACCTGGCCCGGCGTTTCATCAATATGGTGGACGAGTTCTACGATCGCGGCGTGAAGCTGATCATCACGGCGGAAACCCCGATCGAGGACCTCTACGCCGGCGGGCGACTGGAATTTGAGTTTGACCGCACCCGAAGCCGGTTGCTGGAAATGCAGTCACGCGAATACCTGGCGCGCGAACACCGCGCCTGACGCATTTCCCCGCCGTGACAGGCGGCAGCATCCGGCCGGGCTGACTGAACCTGACTGGAGACTGCAATGATCCCGCGTACGCTGTTCACTTCCGACCACGAGACTTTCCGCGATACCGTGCGCCGCTTCCTGGAAAACGAGGCGGTGCCGCATCACGAACAATGGGAAAAAACAGGCCAGGTGCCAGCGGAGCTGTGGCGCAAGGCCGGCGAACAGGGTTTCCTCTGCCCGATGGTGGCAGAAGAGTACGGCGGCATCGGCGCCGATTTTCTCTACAGCGTGGTGGTCAGCGAAGAAGTCTCCCGCCTGGGCCTGACCGGCATCGGCTGGGGCCTGCACACTGACATCGTGGCGCCCTATATCGAGCACTACGGTTCTGAAGAACAAAAGAAAAAATACCTGCCGAAAATGGTGACCGGTGAACTGATCACTGCCATCGCCATGTCCGAACCGGCCGCCGGTTCCGACCTCCAGGGCATCAAGACCACTGCCCAGAAAGACGGCGATCATTACGTTATCAATGGCTCCAAGACTTTCATCACCAACGGCCAGAACGCCGACCTGGTGATCGTGGTGGCCAAGACCGACCCGACCAAAGGCGCCAAGGGCATCAGCCTGTTCCTGATCGAAGCCGGCACCCCGGGCTTCGAAAAAGGCAAGAACCTGAACAAAGTCGGCATGAAAGCCCAGGACACCTCCGAGCTGTTCTTCCAGGACGTACGCGTCCCGGCGGACGCCCTGCTGGGCCAGGAAGGCATGGGCTTTATCTACCTCATGCAAGAGCTGCCGCAAGAGCGCCTGAACATCGCCGTGAACGCCATCTCCATGGCCGAAAGCGCCGTACAACTCACCATCGACTATGTGAAAGACCGCAAGGCGTTCGGCCGCAGCGTCGCCGAATTCCAGAACACTCAATTCAAGCTGGCCGAACTGCACACCGAAGTCGAAGCCGCGCGCGTCTACCTGGACCGCTGCATCGAACTGCACCTGCAGAAAAAACTCGACGTGCCGACCGCTGCCGCCGTGAAATACTTCACCACTGACCTGCAATGCAAAGTGATCGACGAGTGCCTGCAACTGCACGGTGGTTATGGCTATATGTGGGAGTACCCGATTGCGCGCATGTTTGCAGATTCGCGTGTGCAGCGGATTTATGGTGGGACGAACGAGATTATGAAGAGCATTATCAGCAAGGCGATTCTGGCCTGATGACGTCGGGGCCGGGGCTGTTCCTCTCTGCCAGAGGGGCTGCCCCGCCCCCTAGTTCAGCTCTGTTCCCTTGCTTTTCCCGGCACGGCACCTCGTCTTGCGGGTGCAATAGAAGTGACTCGGCCTGTCCAGTGTCGCCAGCAGTTGACCCAGCACCAGCCCTGGTAGGGCAAGCTCTCTTTGCGGCGCAGGTCTGCAACGATGGGCACTGAAAATCAATCGCTAAACCGGCCCGATTGTGCTGACGGCTTGATCAAGTGGTCAGTACAGGCCGTTGTTTAAGCGTCTGCCTTATGGGCAAAGGCAATCAGCAGGCCGGTGTCAGCGACCAGGCACGCCATTCATATCCTCCAGCTCCTTCTGGAGTTCGTCAGCACCGTAACGCACCACCGCCACGCCGTGCGTGCCGCACAACGTGATAAAGGCCTCCTGGGAAAGGCGCGCGATCCTGGCGGCTTTCCCGAGGCTGACGACATCCGTGGCAAAGAGTTTCAGGGCGAGCGCCGCCAGCACGCCTTCCCGCACGAGGGTTTCATCGAACGGCAACGCAAGGAATACGGGGCGGCCGTGCTTAGCCACCAGAGCGAGCTCTCCGGCTTCTGCGCCACGGACCAGATCGCCAGTGCGGTCGCGCAGGTCACGTATGCTGAAGGTTTCCATGGCATCACCTGAGAATGATTTGTGCCCACAAATGCTGGCACAAATTGACTGGGGGGTGCAATGTGATGCATGTCCGTTGCCCCGCCAGCCCAATGTCCTGGTTCATTCCCTGGTACTGGCTGCTCAGTCTCCACGCTTCCTCGTTACACGTCTTCGCCTTGCCGGGGTGTGACACCCGTCACGATATCTGCTTGAATCTTTCCAGCGCCGTACACGGGTGGGGGCGGCTACAACATAAGAAACAGGGATGCACCGTGAACCGGCTGGAGCGCCTATATCACATTCATGAGACCTTGCGTGACGCCCGTCATCCGGTGCCGCTGCGGCGACTGGTTGAGGCAATGGAGGTCACTGAGGGGGCTGCCAGGAAGGATATCCGCTATCTGCGTGATCATTTCCGGGCGCCGATCAAATACGACAGCCATCTGAACGGCTATTACTACGACCCGGAGGCTGACGCTTTTGAGCTGCCGGGCCTGTGGTTCACTGCTGCGGAGCTGCACGCTCTGCTGGTGTGCCAGCAAATGCTGGAAGGCCTGCAGTTCGACGCCATTGAAGACCTGATGAAGCCGCTCAAGGACCGTATCCGAGAACTGCTGAAAGCAGGAGGGCAAGGGGACGTCGATATCAGCACCCGCGTGAAGGTCCAGCCAGTCCATTACCGCAGTGTCCACAGCGCCACGTTCCAGGTGGTGGCGGATGCCCTGATGGCGGGGCGGCAGCTGAGTTTTGAGTATCAGGCGCGTAGCAAGGCCGAACGCAGAATGCGCCAGGTGAGCCCCCAGCGGCTGCTGTATTACCGGGATAACTGGTACTTGCTGGGCTGGTGCCACCGGGCCGATGCCCTGCGGCTGTTCTCCCTGGACAAGATCGAGCACCCGGTGGCTCAGGACAGGCAGGCGCTGCAGCGCACCGATGAGGAGCTGGAGCTGGATACCGAGGGCAGCTTCGGTATTTTTCTGGGCACGGCCCGTGAGCGTGCTCACTTGCGTTTCAATGCCAGCGCGGCCAAGTGGGTCGCGGATGAGCGCTGGCATCCGGACCAGCATGGGGAGTGGCACGGAGAGCATTACCACTTGACGGTCCCTTACGCCAATCCCACGGAACTGATCAAGGAAATCCTGCGGCATGGGGCGGATGTGGAGGTGCTGGGGCCACTGGAATTGCGAGAAGCGGTGGCTGAAAGGTTGCGCGAAGCGGTGAAGCGGTACGGTTAGCAGGTGCTGGGGGGGTACTGTACAAAAGGGTAGTGCCGTTCTGGTACAACGTGGCTTGTTAGGCTTGGGATAGTGGGACAGGAGAATGATGATGAACAAAAAAGAAGAAAGCCCCCGAAGGGGCTATCCAGTATCGGTGATGTCGAGCCGAAGCTCTCATCTTGTTACCGAAGGTCCCCACCATCGGAAAGTTCGATACCGTTGGGACTCTAGGCGAACATGCTACCACTGTCAATCGCCTTATTTCCGGGATCAAACAATTTGTAATTGAGTTGAAGGAACCAATCATGCGTTATCGTGTGGGGCTTGATTTGGGAACCGCGTCCGTGGGCGCTGCGGTATTTTCCATGGATGAGCAAGGCAATCCGATGGAGCTGATCTGGCATTACGAGCGCCTTTTCTCAGAGCCTCTTGTGCCGGACATGGGGCAACTTAAGCCCAAGAAAGCTGCACGACGTTTGGCTAGGCAGCAGCGCCGCCAGATTGATCGTCGTGCGTCGCGCTTGCGCCGTATAGCAATCGTATCGCGACGCCTTGGTATTGCCCCCGGTAGAAATGATTCTGGTGTGCATGGGAATGATGTACCCACACTGCGTGCTATGGCGGTTAATGAGCGCATTGAGCTTGGCCAGTTGCGCGCTGTGTTACTGAGAATGGGTAAGAAGCGTGGTTATGGCGGCACTTTCAAGGCCGTTCGTAAGGTGGGGGAGGCAGGTGAGGTCGCTAGCGGCGCATCGCGACTGGAAGAAGAGATGGTTGCTTTAGCCTCTGTGCAGAACAAAGACTCGGTGACGGTTGGTGAATATCTTGCCGCGCGTGTTGAGCACGGGTTGCCAAGCAAGCTGAAAGTGGCCGCAAACAATGAATATTACGCTCCGGAGTATGCACTATTTAGGCAATATCTGGGGCTGCCTGCGATCAAAGGGAGACCTGACTGCCTGCCAAACATGTATGCATTGCGTCATCAGATTGAACATGAGTTTGAGCGTATATGGGCAACACAATCCCAGTTCCATGACGTAATGAAAGATCATGGAGTAAAGGAAGAAATCAGGAACGCGATTTTCTTTCAGCGCCCTCTCAAATCACCGGCAGACAAGGTCGGTCGCTGTTCTCTGCAAACCAACCTGCCGCGTGCGCCACGGGCACAAATAGCGGCTCAGAATTTCCGTATTGAAAAGCAGATGGCGGATCTTCGTTGGGGTATGGGGCGCCGAGCGGAGATGTTGAATGACCACCAGAAGGCTGTCATTCGTGAACTGTTGAACCAGCAGAAAGAACTCTCCTTCAGAAAGATCTACAAGGAGCTTGAGAGGGCCGGCTGCCCCGGCCCGGAAGGCAAGGGCCTGAATATGGATCGTGCCGCCTTAGGCGGCCGCGACGATCTTTCCGGTAATACTACGCTCGCGGCTTGGCGCAAGCTGGGTCTGGAGGATCGCTGGCAAGAATTGGACGAAGTAACGCAAATTCAGGTGATCAATTTTCTTGCGGACCTCGGCTCACCGGAACAACTGGATACGGATGACTGGTCATGCCGATTCATGGGAAAAAACGGTAGGCCACGCAATTTTTCTGATGAATTTGTTGCTTTCATGAATGAGCTGAGAATGACAGATGGATTCGACCGGCTTTCGAAAATGGGGTTTGAGGGTGGCAGGTCGAGTTACTCAATCAAAGCACTGAAAGCACTCACCGAGTGGATGATTGCGCCCCATTGGCGAGAAACACCAGAGACGCATCGGGTTGATGAAGAGGCAGCGATACGGGAATGTTATCCGGAGTCGCTGGCTACGCCCGCACAAGGTGGCCGACAAAGCAAGCTGGAGCCGCCTCCGTTAACGGGTAATGAAGTCGTCGATGTTGCCCTGCGCCAGGTGCGTCACACTATCAATATGATGATTGACGACCTGGGGTCTGTGCCTGCGCAGATCGTGGTTGAAATGGCACGGGAGATGAAGGGCGGCGTCACCCGGCGTAATGATATCGAGAAGCAGAACAAGCGTTTTGCCAGCGAGCGTAAGAAGGCTGCGCAAAGCATTGAGGAGAATGGTAAAACTCCGACACCTGCCCGAATTCTGCGTTATCAGCTGTGGATAGAGCAAGGGCACCAGTGTCCCTACTGTGAATCCAATATCAGTCTTGAGCAGGCGTTGAGCGGCGCATATACAAACTTTGAGCATATTCTACCCCGCACCCTGACACAGATAGGGCGCAAGCGCTCGGAGCTCGTGCTGGCCCATAGGGAGTGTAACGACGAGAAGGGCAACAGGACGCCGTATCAGGCATTTGGCCATGACGACAGGCGGTGGCGAATTGTTGAACAGCGTGCCAATGCATTGCCGAAGAAAAGCTCGCGCAAGACGCGGCTGCTATTGCTCAAGGATTTTGAAGGCGAAGCACTGACCGATGAGTCCATTGACGAGTTTGCAGATCGTCAACTACATGAAAGCTCGTGGCTTGCCAAGGTTACAACTCAGTGGCTTTCATCACTTGGTAGTGATGTATACGTATCGCGTGGATCGCTAACTGCGGAGTTGCGCAGGCGCTGGGGGCTAGACACGGTTATTCCACAGGTGCGCTTTGAATCAGGCATGCCGGTTGTCGACGAGGAGGGGGCGGAGATCACCCCAGAGGAGTTCGAGAAATTCCGACTTCAATGGGAGGGGCATCGCGTTACCCGTGAAATGCGTACAGACCGTCGTCCGGATAAACGTATAGATCATCGCCACCACCTAGTTGACGCCATTGTTACAGCTCTTACCTCAAGGTCTCTCTATCAGCAGTATGCCAAAGCGTGGAAGGTTGCTGATGAGAAGCAGCGTCATGGCCGTGTTGATGTAAAAGTTGAGCTTCCGATGCCCATTCTGACGATACGGGATATAGCGCTGGAGGCGGTTCGTTCTGTGAGAATTAGCCATAAGCCTGACCGGTATCCGGACGGTAGATTCTTTGAGGCTACCGCTTATGGTATTGCGCAGAGATTAGACGAGAGATCAGGTGAAAAGGTGGATTGGCTTGTTTCACGAAAATCTCTGACGGACCTGGCTCCAGAAAAGAAGTCTATAGATGTAGATAAAGTGAGAGCGAATATTTCCCGAATTGTTGGAGAGGCGATTCGATTGCATATTTCAAATATTTTTGAGAAGCGAGTTTCGAAAGGCATGACGCCACAGCAGGCACTACGTGAGCCGATTGAGTTCCAGGGAAATATTCTCAGGAAAGTGCGGTGTTTCTACAGCAAGGCAGATGACTGCGTTCGGATTGAACATAGTAGTCGCCGAGGGCATCACTACAAAATGCTTCTCAATGATGGTTTCGCATATATGGAAGTTCCCTGCAAAGAAGGGATTCTGTATGGCGTACCAAATCTCGTGAGGCCAAGCGAAGCGGTTGGAATTAAGAGGGCGCCTGAATCCGGAGATTTTATTCGATTTTATAAGGGAGACACCGTCAAGAATATCAAGACGGGTAGAGTGTACACGATTAAACAGATTCTCGGCGACGGAGGAGGTAAGTTGATCCTTACGCCAGTGACTGAGACTAAGCCGGCTGATTTACTTAGTGCAAAATGGGGACGTTTGAAGGTTGGTGGGCGCAACATACATTTGTTAAGGCTCTGCGCAGAGTAACATGCATGTCGGAGCAGCACATTCTCCTTGTTGAAAGCCCGTGCGCACTGAATATTCACCTTGAGTGCCTTAAGGTTTCACGCAAAGGTATGGAGCCTTTAAGGCTCCTGCCTTCTGATATTGCAGTGCTATGTCTGCACCATCATACGGTGCAATTATCGGTTCATGTGTTGCGAAAGCTGACAGAGGCGGGTGCCGCTATTCTGGTGACGGATGATCGTCACCAGCCCGCAGGATTAATGTTGCAGGATTACGGCCGTCCTAATGCGGTGGTTAGGCTGCGTCAACAGATCGCATTGGAACAGAGCGGCCAGGACAGGCTGGTCTGGCAGCAGCTGGTTTCATGGAAGCTGCGTACGCAAAGTAGGCTTCTCGGCAAGTTGGAGCGAAGATCTACCGCCCGGCTTGCGCGCTTGGCCGAGGCTGTAGAGCCGGGCGATGCTGGCCACCTCGAAGGCCAAGGTGCCAGGCTCTATTGGCGTGATCTTTTTGATGTGCCTTTTAAGCGCCAGAAACGTGGTGCAGAAGACCCGATTAACACCCGCCTCAATTTTGGTTATGCGCTACTTCGATCGTTGGTGGCGCGTGAGCTGGCATTCGCGGCATTGCGGCCGGAAATTGGCGTTGGGCATCGAAGCACGGAGAATCCTTTCAATCTGGCGGATGACTTCCTTGAGCCATACCGTTTCCTAGTAGATGAGATTGTGGTGTCTTATCCTCCTGATGAAAATTCAGAGTTTGATGCGCAGAGCAGGAAGCGCCTGATTTCCGATCTTTTTGAGCAAACGGTCTGCTTGAATGGGCAGGATTTCCGATTACCAGCGGCGATTCGCAAGACGGTAGCGAGCTATCTTCGAATTCTGGAAGCAGGAGGGGGTGGGCGCAGACGCAAGCTGGAGCTGCCGGAGTGCCCGTAATGCAACATGGCAATCAATGGGTGGAGAGTCATGTGGTTAATCGCCGTATACGACTGCCCCATGACCACGCCGGAAGCCCGGCATGATTACACGGTATTTCGCAAGCGCTTGCTGAATCATGCGTTCATACAGGTTCAGTATTCCCTGTATGTGCGTCATTTTCCGACCATGGCAGCTGCCGAGGCCATGATTCAGCGTCTTAAGCACCAGATTCCCCCTGGGGCCAAGGTGGCCTTCATGCTCATGACGGACAAGCAGTACGGTATGACGCGAGAATTTCTTGGGCCAAGGCCTTACCAGCACCGGCCGGATGCTCCAGAGCAGATTATGCTGATCTAGCAGATCACTTCGAATCATTGCTTTAGGTAAAGAAAACCCCAACTCCATCAAGGAGTTGGAGTGATTCAGATGCTATCGAACTTTCCGATGGTGGGGAATCGGAACATGCGGGTCCGCGTGCTGGCCGGACAGTTCGATGCTATCGAACTTTCCGATGGTGGGGAATCGGAACCATCAGCATGGAGCGCAGGCCGTACTGCTCGATGCTATCGAACTTTCCGATGGTGGGGAATCGGAACATGCGGAGTACGACATCTATCCGCCAGGTGGATGCTATCGAACTTTCCGATGGTGGGGAATCGGAACTATGTGGCAGGAGCAGATGGACCGTCTCCAGATGCTATCGAACTTTCCGATGGTGGGGAATCGGAACGGTGAATGGGGTCACATCGCCTCCCTGAACGATGCTATCGAACTTTCCGATGGTGGGGAATCGGAACACCATGACCACGCTGGTGGCAGCTCTGCGAGATGCTATCGAACTTTCCGATGGTGGGGAATCGGAACCTGGTGAAGCACATCCTTGCCACTCATGAGGATGCTATCGAACTTTCCGATGGTGGGGAATCGGAACGGTGACGCTTGACGGTATCGAGGTTTCCTGGATGCTATCGAACTTTCCGATGGTGGGGAATCGGAACGATGTAATCCTGATCGATTAGCGCCGGAATGATGCTATCGAACTTTCCGATGGTGGGGAATCGGAACGTACGGGCATTTGATTGGAGAGCCAACTGGGATGCTATCGAACTTTCCGATGGTGGGGAATCGGAACACACACAGCCGCACAGCTGCGCCAGCGAGTGATGCTATCGAACTTTCCGATGGTGGGGAATCGGAACGTGCAGGATCTGATACAGCGGATGCTCAACGATGCTATCGAACTTTCCGATGGTGGGGAATCGGAACAAGGGGGCATTGAATGCCGGCAACTCACCCGATGCTATCGAACTTTCCGATGGTGGGGAATCGGAACCCCTCAATGATGTTGTTGAACACCCGCTCAGATGCTATCGAACTTTCCGATGGTGGGGAATCGGAACCGGAGCCGTAATCGTTCCTATACACCGACCGATGCTATCGAACTTTCCGATGGTGGGGAATCGGAACGTGCTGGCTGCGCGGGTTGATTCGATTATTGATGCTATCGAACTTTCCGATGGTGGGGAATCGGAACGGTCAACGAGTGCTGCATTCTAATTGCATCGATGCTATCGAACTTTCCGATGGTGGGGAATCGGAACTGGGCGAAGCCACGGCCGCCTGCCTGGAAAGATGCTATCGAACTTTCCGATGGTGGGGAATCGGAACGGCCCTGAGCGTCGGGTCGCGCCGGTTCGGGATGCTATCGAACTTTCCGATGGTGGGGAATCGGAACCTGCGGCGTGAGGCTGCCCTGCGGGCTGATGATGCTATCGAACTTTCCGATGGTGGGGAATCGGAACCGCGACAGGAGCAGGTTGTGGCCCTGGTCCGATGCTATCGAACTTTCCGATGGTGGGGAATCGGAACATGCAGGAGGGCGTCACGCAGGAGCGCGACGATGCTATCGAACTTTCCGATGGTGGGGAATCGGAACCAAGGAGCGCGTCGATGAATCCGGCGTCACGATGCTATCGAACTTTCCGATGGTGGGGAATCGGAACGGAACAGCGAGCAGACCGAGGCGCGCGTGCGATGCTATCGAACTTTCCGATGGTGGGGAATCGGAACCGCGACAGGAGCAGGTTGTGGCCCTGGTCCGATGCTATCGAACTTTCCGATGGTGGGGAATCGGAACGGTATCCTCCATCTCCCGCTCCTCCTCCTCGGATGCTATCGAACTTTCCGATGGTGGGGAATCGGAACAGGCGTGCGAACGTGGTCGCGGTCATGCTGGATGCTATCGAACTTTCCGATGGTGGGGAATCGGAACTCATCTTCTTCTACCTCGTTGACGAAGGATGATGCTATCGAACTTTCCGATGGTGGGGAATCGGAACGGAACAGCGAGCAGACCGAGGCGCGCGTGCGATGCTATCGAACTTTCCGATGGTGGGGAATCGGAACGGAACAGCGAGCAGACCGAGGCGCGCGTGCGATGCTATCGAACTTTCCGATGGTGGGGAATCGGAACCCCAGAACATAAGCGCCTGGCTGATATCTGGATGCTATCGAACTTTCCGATGGTGGGGAATCGGAACCGCGACAGGAGCAGGTTGTGGCCCTGGTCCGATGCTATCGAACTTTCCGATGGTGGGGAATCGGAACGGTATCCTCCATCTCCCGCTCCTCCTCCTCGGATGCTATCGAACTTTCCGATGGTGGGGAATCGGAACAGCAGTTTCTGCAACATTCGGCAAGCCGAAGGATGCTATCGAACTTTCCGATGGTGGGGAATCGGAACCAGGTATTCGATGTATCCGTACAGGCCATGCGATGCTATCGAACTTTCCGATGGTGGGGAATCGGAACCGAGCAGATCAAGTTCACGAGCAACGACAGGATGCTATCGAACTTTCCGATGGTGGGGAATCGGAACCTCAATCGTGTTCTGGCTCTCGGATCGCCTGATGCTATCGAACTTTCCGATGGTGGGGAATCGGAACGCGGCACCGTGCACGGCGGACGAGAAAATAGATGCTATCGAACTTTCCGATGGTGGGGAATCGGAACTTCAGATCGAGGATGGTGCGCTCGGCCCGCGATGCTATCGAACTTTCCGATGGTGGGGAATCGGAACTTCAAGCAGCAACATTCGCTCTGGTAGCTCAGTTAAACAAATACTCCCTAATCCGACTTTCCTCTTCCATCACCAGATTCTTCTGCACATTCTTCTCCACCATCTTGCCCAGTTGACTGTTCATGCTGTGCCGCATGGCGCCAAGAAACGCGGGTGGGGCCACGAGCATCAGTGCGGCGAACTTTTGCTGATTGCGGCCTGCGTCCAGTTTCTCGCAGATTTCCCGCGCGAAGGCATGCTGCTGCTGATCCCGTACGTCTGGCGGCTCCATCGCGCTGCGGCTTTCATCTGCGCTTTCGAAAACGCGGCCTGGGCGGTCGCTGTAGATGTCCTGAGTGCGCAGGCGGGCTTCCGGAAAACTCAGCTCGGTGACGGGGGTAAGTGGCTGGACGCGATTACAGGCGTAAAAGATACGAGCGTGGGTACTGTCGGCGACGACGATCCAGGTTTTCTCCATGGCGGCCTCCGTGGTGGGGTGGCAGGGATGACAGGTCGCCGGTGGCGGCCTGCCGCCTTCCTCACTGGTCAGACTGGCGCAACGGGAAAAGTTTCTCAATCAGTTGTCCGGCCAGCGATGCGCCCATGAGCTGATAGCCGGTGGCGGATGGGTGATAGCCGTCCCGTGCGAGCAGGTCAGGATGGGCCAGGTCGCCGTAGGGCAGGTAGGGGCAGCCAGTGTCGCGGCACACGTCCTGAAGCGCCTGGTCCAGTTGCCGGGCGCGCAGGCCGATGACGTAGCGCAATGGCTGGGGCAAGGCGGTAAAGCGCGACATCGGTGGCACGGGGGTGAAGCAGACGCTCGCGTGAGGCGTCAGCGTGCGGATCAGGGCATGCAGGTCGGCGCGCCAGCGCCGCAGCGGTGTCAGGGCGGTGGTGTCGTTCACGCCCATCATCACCAGGATAAGGTCTGGCGCGGTGTCGTCTGCGGGCAACGGCTGCGCGAGCAGGCCGTGCAGGCGCAGGCCGTTGGTGCCGTGGCAATGCCAGTGCACGGCGCGGCCGGTGTGGTGTGACAGGGGCGTGGCGATGGCCGGGCCGAGGCCGTCGTGCTGGTGTGTGACGCCCACGCCGGCCACGGGGGATTCGCCGATGATCAGCAGCCGCAGTGCCGGCTCGCCGGTGCCGCGGGTCGCCTGTTGTGGCCCGTCGGCCTCAGGCAGGCGTGGTGTGTCACGGCGTGTGCGGCGCGCCTGGTACAGCAGCCAGGGCGCCAGTAACGCAAACAGCAGCCAGAAGCGCACGGTTCAGCCGACGAACATGCGCTTGGCCAGGGGCAGGCCGCGCCAGCCGCTGATGGCCAGGGTGGTGAGCAGGCCGCTGATCAGGCCGCCGGCGACGCCGCAGGTCATGATGTCCTGGCCGGTGAGGTACAGGCCGGGGATGTCGGTCTTCGGGCGCAGCCAGTCCTGTTTGAAGCGCGACGGGTCGTGGTTGAGGCCGTAGATTTCGCCGTGGGTGTAGCGGCAGAAATAGTCGGTGGAAAGCGGGGTGGAGAGTTCGTAGTAATCCACCTTGCCGCGCAGGTGCGGCATTTTCTCGAACAGTTTTTCCAGCAGCCGCTGGGCATAGGCTTCTTTTTTGGCTTCGTAATCCTCGCCACGTTTCCCCCAGGTCTTGTCGGCCCAGGCGGCGTACCACTCGTGTGGCCCGAGGCCCACAATCTCGATGGTGGCGCGGCCGGGATAGCGGCGGCTGAAATCCGGGTCCTTGGCGGACGGGAAGGAAATATAGGTGAGCGGCAGGTCGGTGTTGTCCGGGTCTTTCAGGAAGGCGTCCAGGTGCTGCTCGTACTGCTCGCCGGGATAAATCCAGAAGTTGGTTTTCGGCAGTCTGAGATTTTCTGCTGTGTCGCGCAGGCCGATGTACAGGCACACGCTGGCCATGGAGCGCTGCACACCGTGCAGGCGTTGGCGGTAGGGCACGCTTTCTGCGCCGTCGGGCAGCAGGCTGCCGAAGGTGTTGAACACGCCAGCGTTGCTGATCACCAGTGGTGCGTGGATGTCCTCGCCGTCGGCCATGCGCACGCCGGCGGCACGGTCGGATTCGATCAATATCTGCTGCACGTCGGCGTAGGTGAAGACATCGCCGCCGCCTTCCTGGATCACCGGAATGATGGTGGCGGCCATGCGTGAGGCGCCGCCGATGGGGTAGTAGCCGCCGTACAGATAATGCCGCGCGATCAGGGCATGGATCAGGAAGCTGGACTGTGCCGGTGGCAGGCCGTTGTCACCCCACTGGCCGGTCAGGGCGGCGATCAGTGTCTGGTTTCGGGTGAGCTGGCTGAGCACGTCACGGGTCGGTTGGTTGAAAAACGCGGGCTGGCGGCGTTGCAGCGGTTTCGCCAGCATCTTCGGCAGCAGTTTGCCGATCGTGTAGCCGCGCATCGCATCGGCGACCTGGGAAAGATAGTCCAGGTAGGTATCGATGGCCTGTTCTTCGCCGGGGAATTCGCGCTTGAGGGCAGCGGCGAAATTGGCCGGGCCGGCGACCAGGTCGATTTGCCGGTCGCCGATGAACAGGCGGTCGTAGCTGGCGTCCATCGGCGCCCATGTGAGTTGGCCACGGGTGACGTAGTCGAACAGCCTGCGTGTCAGGGTGTGCGGTGCGCCCACGTCGCCGATGTAATGCACGCCGACATCCCATTCGTACCCGTTGCGTTCATAGCTGTGGGTGAAGCCGCCGGCGGTGTAGTGCTGTTCGAAGACGGCCACCTTGCGGCCCATGCGGCTGAGCAGGGCGGCTGTGGTCAGGCCGCCGATGCCGGAGCCGATCACGATGGCGTCGTAGGGGCCGTTCAGGCGGCTGGCGCGGTAGCGTTTGCCGATGCGCAGGGTGCTGGGTTGCATGGATATCTCTCCCGGATTGTTGTTATCGCGCCGTGCCGTCGAGCAGCAGGGCGCCGAGTTGGGCGGCCAGCAGATCAGGCATGGCCTGCTGGCCGAGATGCCCGTCGATACACAGTAATGACAGGCCGTGGACCAGTGCCCAGGCGGCGGCGGTCAGTTGTGGAACGGGTTGGTCGTCGCGCAGGTAGCCGGCATCACGGGCACGGCAGATGGTGTGCTCCAGCACGGCAAAGGCGGCCCGGCCTGCGTCGTCGAGGCGGGAATGCACGCCCCGGGGCAGCACACCGCCGCCGAACATCAGCCGGTAGCGGTTCGGATGCCGGTGCGCGAAGTGGACATAGGCGACGCCGATGCCGATCAGCGCGTCACGGGGCGGCTCAGTGGGGACCTCGTGCAGTGCGGCCGCCAGTTGCCGGAAACCGTCGGCGGCCAGTTCGGCCAGCAGGGTTTCGCGGTCGCTGAAATGGCGGTACAGCGCGGGCGGGGTCACGCCGAGCTGGCGTGCCAGGGCCCGCAGGCTGATGGCGGCATCGCCGTGCTCGTCCAGCACGGTGCGCGCGGTATCGCGGGCCTGCTGGGCAAGGTCGCCATGGTGGTACTGGTCGCGGGGCATGCGCCCTCCGTGCGATAAGTTAACGGCGTTAACATTGCACTTCATTGCCAGGAGGGTCAAGAGGGCTGGCGCCCGGAAGCAGGCGCCATGGGGTTCAGGGGGCGGGGTAGGTGTGTTCGGCGTGGATGGCGTCGATGGCCTGTTCGAGTGCCTTGTCGAGCGGCACGTTGAGGCTGCCCAGGTTTTCCTCGAGTTGTGCCAGGCTCGTGGCGCCGATGATGTTGCTGGTCACAAACGGCCGGCTGGTGACGTATTGCAGCGCCATTTGGGTCAGTGACAGGCCGTGTTCCCGGGCCAGGGCCTGGTAGCGCTCGGTGGCCTTCAGGCTGGAGGCGTTGGTGTAGCGCGAGAACTGTTTGAACAGGGTCAGGCGGGCGCCTTCCGGCTGCTGGCCATTCAGGTACTTGCCGCTGAGCAGGCCGAAGGCGAGCGGTGAATAGGCCAGCAGGCCGAGCTGTTCGCGGTGCGCCACTTCGGCCAGGCCCACCTCGAAGCTGCGGTTGAGCAGCGAGTAGGGGTTCTGGATGGATGCCGGCCGTGGGGCGCCCAGCCGGTCGGCTTCATGCAGGTAGGTCATGGCGCCCCAGGCGCTCTCGTTGGACAGGCCGTAGTGGCGGATCTTGCCCTGTTTGATCAGGTCGTTGAGCACCTCGATGGTTTCTGCGATCGGGATCGCCTGTTCGTCGTCGCGGTGGCGGTAGCCCAGGCGGCCGAAGAAATTGGTGCTGCGTTCTGGCCAGTGCATCTGGTACAGGTCGATGACATCGGTCTGCAGGCGCCGCAGGCTGCCTTCCACCGCCTGGGTGATGTGCTCGCGGTTCAGCCGCGGGCCGCCGCGGATGTGGGTCATCCAGTCGCCGGGGCCGGTGGCCTTGGTGGCCAGCACGATGTCGTCGCGCCTGCCGGTGCGGGCGAGCCAGTTGCCGATGATGGTTTCGGTCTTGCCGGCGGTCTCGGCCGACGAGGGCACGGCGTACATTTCTGCCGTATCGAAGAAGTTGATGCCGTGTGACACCGCCAGGTCCATCTGGGCGAAAGCGTCGTCCTGTGTGTTCTGGTTGCCCCAGGTCATGGTGCCCAGGCACAGCGCGCTGACCTTGAGGTCGGTGCGGCCGAGTTGGCGGTATTCCATGCTGCACTCCCATTACTGCGATAAGCGTGATGCGATGAGCGGTCGATGATAGCGGCGGCTCCCTCGGGCTGCCATGCAGGCGCGAACAGGCAATGATTTTATGTATAGCGCCCTTGCGGGCGTGGGCTCAGGTGGCCTATATCGGGGTGAATGCAATGGTTGCGGGAGGCGGATATGGCGCGTTCAGTCGTCACGGAAGCGGTCGCGCTGGAAGGCCGCGCCCCACAGGGCTGGTCCGAGCCAAGGCTGGCTCATGTAGGTGGGTTCACGGCGCTGGAAGAGGAGCTGGATTATCGCATCGGCACGGCCGAGATACGTGGCCGCGTACCGGCGTCGGTGCGTGGCACTTTTTTTCGCATCGGGCCGGGTCGTAACAGCCTGGGCGGGCAGAAATTTGGCCATTGGTTCGACGGCGACGGCATGCTGCACGCGCTCACCTTCACCGACGAAGGGGCCTGGTATCGCAACCGCTATGTGCGTACGCCCAAGTATGTGCGCGAGACAGCGGCGCAACAGGTGCGCTGCCGCAGCTTCGGGCACAACGCACCGGGCGGCTGGCTGAAGAACATTGGCCGGCCGCCGGCCAATTGCGCCAATACCAGCATGGTCTGGCACGGTGACCGTCTGCTGGCGCTCTGGGAAGGTGGCCGTCCCTGGGAAGTGGACCCGGTGTCGCTGGCGACGGTGGGGGAGTGTGATTACGGCGGCCGTCTGCGCCCGTGGGAGCCGTTCAGCGCCCATGGCAGCGTGCATCCGAATGGCTGCTACTACAATCACGGCGTCTCGATGGGGCTGACCGGGCCGCGCATTAATCTGTACGAGGTCAGCCCGGCGGGCCGGTTGCAGCGCAAGTCGCATTTCCGCATAGACCGGCTGGCATTCGTCCACGACGCCGGTATGTCGGCGCGCTACAAGGTGTTCCTGGTGCATCCGCTCGGGCTGGGCAACCCGCTGCCCTTCATGCTGGGCCTGAAGGCCTTTGACGAGTGCGTTGAGTTCCGCCCGGAGTGGGGCATGAAGGCCTACGTGGTGTCGCTGGAAACCCTGGCGGTGGAGCGGGTCTTCGAGCTGCCCCCGTTTGCCGTGTTTCACCTGGGTAACTGCCGCGAGCGCGGCGATGAACTGGTGCTGGAACTGGTGCGGTTCGAGGATTATGCCGTGGCCGAGGCGCTGCGCAACGTATTCACCTGCGACGCCTCACAGGGCGGGCAGCCCTGGCAGCTGCGCCTGAACCTGCGCACGGGCCAGGTGGCCGGGCAACCCCTGCCGATGGCGGCGAGCTGTGAATTCCCGCAATGGGACCTGCGTTACAGTGCGGGCGAAAGCCGCTATCTGTACTCGGCCGCCATCGCCGACAACGGCACGCCGGGCTTCTTCAACGCCATTCAGCGGCTGGATACCGAAACCGGCGCGGTGACGCTGCATGACCTGGGGCCGGGCCGCTTCACCTCCGAGGCGGTGTTCGTGGCCGAGGGACAGGCCGAGGGCGACGGATATCTGTGTGCGGTGGTGTATGATGCGCGCAATCACCGCAGTGAAGTGCTGCTGCTGGATGCCCGCAGTGCAGCGCTGGAGGAAGTGGCGGCGGTGCCGCTGCGTCACCACGTGCCGTTCGGCTTCCACTGCGGCTATACTTCACGGGCTTTCCTGCCCGCCTGAGACAGCCTGCATGACCCTGCCCGGAACCCCGCCAAAGCGCTTGTTTTACACGGGGTGCTTGGGTAGAATTCGCGCTCTCTTGCCCGGTGGTCGGCCACCGGTGGGTCGTATTTACCCGTAAACTCCTGAATTTGGGAAAGAATTTCATGAAAACCTTCAGCGCCAAACCGGACAGCGTAAAGCGCGACTGGTATGTGGTGGACGCTTCCGGCAAAACGCTGGGCCGCCTGGCCAGCGAAATTGCCACGCGTCTGCGCGGCAAGCACAAGCCGGAATACACACCGCACGTTGACACCGGTGATTACATCGTTGTGATCAACGCTGAAAAGATCGGTGTTACTGGCAAGAAAGCCAGCGACAAGATGTACTACCGCCACAGTGGCTTCCCGGGTGGTATCAAGGAAGCCAACTTCGAAACCCTGATTGCCAAAAAGCCGGAGCAAGTGCTGGAGCTGGCCGTGAAAGGCATGATGCCGCGCACCCCGCTGGGTCGCGCCATGCTGGGCAAGCTGAAGGTGTATGCCGGCGGCGAACATCCTCACACTGCGCAGCAGCCGCAGTCACTGGACATCTAAGGGGTAACTGATGGCAACTGCAGCAAGCAACTACGGCACTGGCCGCCGCAAGACCTCCTCGGCGCGTGTGTTCCTGCGCCAGGGCAATGGCCAGATCGTCGTCAACGGTCGTCCGCTGGACGAGTACTTCGGCCGCGAAACCGCCCGCATGGTGGTGCGTCAGCCGCTGGAACTGGTGGAAATGACCGAGCGTTTCGACATCCTGGTCACGGTTGAAGGTGGTGGCACCACCGGTCAGGCCGGCGCCATCCGTCACGGTATCACCCGTGCGCTGATCGAATATGATGAAGCGCTGCGTTCGTCGCTGCGTCGCGCCGGGTATGTGACCCGCGATGCCCGCGAAGTCGAGCGGAAGAAAATCGGCCTGCACAAAGCGCGCAAGCGTCCGCAGTTCTCCAAGCGTTAATACGCTGCGTGTGGCCCAAAAAGCCCAGTCCTTTGGCTGGGCTTTTTTTATGGTCAAATCAGCCATTTATCGCCGCTCTGACGGCCTGAATCCGGTTGTCAGTACCGGGCTTTTTCTTTACCATTTGCGGCGCCTTATTCCGCCCGGAACGTAGGGTCTTTCATCCTGCGTTGACCGAACCACCCGAGCGTGGGATCCAGGGGAGATCATCTCGATGAGTAAAGACGGCGTAAACACCAGCCGGCGTACCTTTCTGATTGGCCTGACATCCGCTGTCGGTGCCGTGGGCGCAGTCGGTGTTGCAGTTCCCTTTGTTAAGTCCTGGCTGCCCAGTGCCCGTGCCGAAAACGCCGGCGCCCCTGTGCAGATCGATATCAGCAAACTCGAAGAAGGCCAGCGCGTGGTGCGTGAGTGGCGTGGCCAGCCGGTATGGGTGGTGCGTCGCAGCAAGGAAATGCTGGAAGGGCTGGACAAGCTGGCTACCGAAGAAGTGCTGTCGGATCCGGAATCCAGCAACACCAATCAGCAGCCGGATTACGCTCAGAACCAGTATCGTTCGATCAAGCCGGAAGTGCTGGTGCTGATCGGTACCTGTACTCACCTGGGCTGCTCGCCGACCTATACACCGCAACCGACGGTGCAACTGGAGTTTGGTGGCTTCTTCTGCCCCTGCCACGGTTCCATGTTCGATTTCGCGGGACGGGTCTATCGCAGTGTGCCGGCGCCGACCAACCTGGTTGTGCCGCCACATTCCTACCTCAGCGACGCCGTTATCATCATTGGCTCTGAAGAAGGGGAGACCGCGTGATGGGGATGATCAAGGGTGCAGTGGACTGGGTTGATGCCCGTCTGCCGGTGGTCAATGCCTTCAAAAAGCACATGTCGGAGTATTACGCGCCGAAGAATTTCAACTTCTGGTACTACTTCGGTGTGCTGTCTCTGGTGGTGCTGGTCAACCAGCTGCTCACCGGTATCTGGCTGACCATGTTCTATTCGCCCTCCGATGCGTTCGCGTCGGTGGAATACATCATGCGCGACGTCCAGTTCGGCTGGCTGATCCGCTACATGCACGCGGTCGGCGCCTCCGCCTTCTTCGCTGTGGTGTATCTGCACATGTTCCGTGGCCTGCTGTACGGTTCGTACAAGCCACCGCGCGAGCTGGTGTGGATTTTCGGCATGATGATCTATCTCGCGCTGATGGCCGAAGGTTTCCTCGGTTATGTGCTGCCCTGGGGCAACATGTCCTACTGGGGCGCGCAGGTGATCATTTCCCTGGCCGAAGCGATTCCGTTCCAGGTGTTGCCGTTCGTGGACGGCACCGAAGCGGCCGCCATGGGCGAGGCGCTGACCACCTGGGTGCGTGGTGACTACCTGCTCTCCGAAGCCACCGTGAACAAGTTCTTCGCACTGCACGTGGTGGCGATTCCGCTGGTGCTGGTGGCGCTGGTGGTGCTGCACATCCTGGCGCTGCACGAAGTGGGTTCCAACAACCCGGACGGCGTCGAGATCAAGAAAAACAAGGACGAGAACGGCATTCCGAAAGACGGCATTCCGTTCCACCCGTACTACACCGTGAAAGACCTGGTCGGCGTGGTGGTGTTCCTGATGGTGTTCGCCGTGGTGCTGTTCTTCTTCCCCGATGGCGGCGGCTATTTCATCGAGCGTCCGAACTTCACCCCGGCAAACCCGCTGGCGACGCCGGATCACATCGCACCGGTGTGGTACTATGGGCCGTACTACGCGATGCTGCGGGCGACCACCTTCAGCTTCCTGTTCGACGCCAAGACCTGGGGCATGATCATCATGGGCGGCGCGATTGCCATCCTGTTCGTGGTGCCCTGGCTGGACCGTCATCCGGTCAAGTCGATCCGCTACAAAGGCATGCTGAGCAAGGTCACCCTGATGCTGTTCGCGCTGTTCTTCCTGGTGCTGGGCTTCCTGGGGACACAGCCTGCCAATAACAGCTTCCTGGGCATCAGCTTCACCGGCTGGGCACAGATTGGCACCTTCTATTACTTCATCTTCTTCCTGGTGATCCTGCCGTTTGGTCACCGCTTTGAGAAGTCGAAACCAGTTCCGGATCGGGTTACGGGAGGCCACTGATGAAAAAGCTGGTTGTATTGCTGCTCAGTTGCCTGCCGGTCCTGGCATTTGCCGCCGGTGGTCATAACGAACACGTGGTGCATGCGCCGATCAACCTGCAGGACAAGGTGTCCAAGCAGCGTGGTGCGCAACTGTTCGTCAACTATTGCATGGGCTGTCATTCGCTGGAGTACCAGCGTTATGGCCGCATGGCGGATGATCTGGGTATTCCGCGCGAACTGGTGATGGAGCACATGAACTTCACCAGCGAGCAGATTGGCGACCAGATGAACAACGCCATGCCGAAGGACGAGGCATCCACCTGGTTTGGCGCGGCGCCGCCGGACCTGACCATGGTGTCCCGTCTGCGTACGCCTGACTGGCTGTATTCCTATCTGATCAGCTTCTACCCGGACGACAGCCGTCCGTACGGCTACAACAACCACGTGTTCCCGTCCGTGGGTATGCCGCACGTCATGGCTGATCTGCAGGAAGAACTGAGCGAGGAAGACTTCAAGCAGGCGATGCTGGATATCACCCACTTCCTGACCTACACCGCCGAGCCGGTGCAGCTCGAACGTGAGCGTCTGGGGGTCTATGTGCTGGTGTTCCTGTTCATCCTCCTGATTCCGGCGTATCTGCTGAAGAAGGAATACTGGAAGGACGTGGAGTAAGTTTCACGCACTTCCGGCGCGAAACAGGGTAACCTTGCCAACGCCCGGCTCTGCCGGGCGTTGTGTCTGGCCCGGGGGCTTAATCCCGGCCGGCGCAGCGGTTATCCTGTTTCTTGTCTTTTTTATCACCCTGTCGCGGGAGACGACTCACCATGGGCGTTGTTACCAAGCGTTCCTCGATGACCTTCTTTTCCAACCCACGGGACCATTACAGCCATCGGGTCCGTATCGTGCTGGCTGAGAAAGGGGTCACCGTCGATATCGTTGATGTGGACGACAACAACAAGCCGGAAGACCTGGCTTCGCTGAATCCCTACAACGAAGTGCCGACTCTGGTGGACCGCGAGCTGACGCTGTTTCAGTCGAACGTCATCATGGAATACCTTGACGAGCGTTTTCCGCATCCGCCGTTGCTGCCGGTGTACCCGGTGGCGCGTGCCCAGAGCCGTCTGTTGATCCACCGTATCGAGCGAGACTGGTGTGTCCATGTGGATGCCATTGCCGCCGGTGTGGAGAAAGAGGCCGAACTGAACAAGCGTCGCAAAGAGCTGCGAGACGGTCTGACCAGCATTGCTCCGCTGTTCAATGAAAAGCCGTTCTTCATGAACGACGAGTTCACCCTGGTGGATTGCACGATTGCACCGATCCTGTGGCGCCTGGCGTCGCTGGGTATCGAGCTGCCGGCCAAGCAATGCAAGCCGCTGCTGGACTATGCCGAGCGCGTGTTCAAGCGTGACAGCTACCAGGCCAGCCTGTCCGAACAGGAACGGGAAATGCGCAACCCGCTGTAAGGCGGGTTGTGCTGCATCCAGAGGAGGGCCAATGTCAGCCATGACCCCTAACAGACCGTATCTGATTCGCGCGGTCTATGAGTGGATCTGTGACAACGGCCTGACCACCCACCTGCTGGTGGATGCGGAATACCCCGGGGTGCATGTGCCGCGGGAGTTCATCAATAACGGCCAGATCGTGCTGAATGTTGCTCCGGCGGCAGTGCAGCAGTTTGTGGCCGGCAATGACCTGATCAGCTTCTCGGCCCGGTTCAGCGGCCGCCCGATGCAGATCGAGATACCGGTCAATGCCGTGCTGGCGGTATTCGCCCGCGAAAATGGCGAAGGTATGGCGTTTGAACCGACGCCGCCGAGCGATCCCGAGCCGACCCCGGAACCGGAAGGCGGGCGGCCGTCCCTGAAAGTCGTCAAATAGATTTCCTGTTCGTCTGCTGTGCACTCTCTGTCTGAAGCGGCTCCCGGCCTTCCCTGGCTCTCTTTGTGGTTAGCGGCAGGACCCACTGTCTGCCGTACCTGTGTGGATGGCCGGCGTGCCGTCGGGCAGGCGTTGCACAACAGCTTGTCCGCGCGAAGCAGGTCGCTTCACGTCTCCGCCCAATAGGGGTATCGTGTCGGCCTGCCGCAACCCGCCTTCATACGGTCGTCCGCCTGCCGGGAGCAGGGCGATACGCGGGTGTTTCTGTGGCGAGATAACAGACCCGGCGCTTGCCGTTTTCTTTTTTCGGAGCTGTTCTGCATGTTGTCGAGACTTTCTCCCCGTGTGCGCATGCTGCTGACCCTGGTGCTGGCTGTGTCTGCCGTACTGGTACTGCTGCGTATCGGTTTCCTGTTGTACTTCCTCCGGCCCCAGGCCGAAATGCATGGCGATGCCCTGTCCCAGGCGTTCTGGATTGGTGTCCGCTTTGACCTGAGGCTGGCGCTGCTGGTGATGCTGCCGGTGGCAGTGATCAGTTTCCTGCCCTGGCCGCTGCGGCTGCGCGACAGCCGCATCGCCGGTGCGCTGATGATTGCCTGGCTGGTGCTGGCCTCGCTGGGGCTGTCGCTGTTCTATATCGCTGACTTTGCCCACTTTGCCTACCTGGGCGAGCGTATCAACGTCACCGTGCTGGAATTCTTCAAGGACCAGCGCGATTCCATGGCGATGGTCTGGCAGACCTACCCGGTGGTGCGCCTGTTGCTGGTGCTGGCGGTGATGGGGTTCGTTGGCTATCGCTTCGCACGCTTCCTGTTGAACCGTTATCGCAGCCAGCCCTGGCCTGAGTACCGCTGGTACACGCGCCTGGCCATTGTCGGTGTATGCGTGGCGCTGTTCTGCGTCGGCATTATCGGCAAGGTCACCAGCGTGGTGCCGCTGCGCTGGAGCAACGCCTTTTTCTCCGGCAACGTGCAGATCTCCTCGCTGGGACTGAACCCGGTGGTGTACTTTTTCGACACCTACACCAACCAGGGCAAATCGTTCGACCGGGAGAAGGTGGCCGAACACTACGACCAGATTGCGTCCTACCTGGGCGTGACTGAGCGTGACCCGGAGAATCTCTCTTTCGTTCGCCAGGTACCGGGCAACGACAGCGGCCGCCGTCCCAACGTGGTGTTCATCATGCTGGAATCGCTGGGTGCCAACCGCCTGGGCCTGTACGGCAACCCGACCGGCGCCACGCCGCATCTGGATGCGCTGGCCAAGAATGACAGCCTGTTCTTCCCGCGTTTCATGGTGCCGGCCAGCGGTACCGCGCGCACGGTATTCGGTATCGTGACCAGCATTCCGGATGTGGCCTGGGGCGGCTCCACCTCCTCGCGCAATCCGCTGATCATTGACCAGTACACGCTGGTGAATGAGTTCAAGGACTACCACAAGCTGTACTTCATTGGCGGTGACGCCGGCTGGGCCAATATCCGCGGCCTGCTGGAGCACAACATTGATGGCCTGGAGCTGTGGGAACAGAAGGATTACGACGCCCCCACGGTCGATGTATGGGGTATCTCCGACCGTGAACTGTTCAAGGCAGCGCACAAGCGTGCCAGTGAGGCGGCGAAGGATGGCCCGTTCGTGATGTTTATCCAGACCGCTGCGAACCACCGGCCCTATACCATCCCGGTCGATGACTCCGGTTTCGAATACAAGACGCCGGACATGGACTGGCTGGGCAAATACACCTGGCAGGACCATGGCCAGTACAACGCCGCGCGGCTGCTGGATTTCAATATCAACTTCTACCTGAACGAGCTGGTGCCCGGTTCAGCCTACGACGGCAACACGATCTTTGTGCTGTACGGCGACCACAACACCCGGGGCACCTTCGGCCAGCATATGGGCTGGACTGAGCACCTGGGGCTGGATGGCTATCACGTGCCGCTCATCATCCATGCGCCGGGCCTGATCGATGAGGCAAGGGAAATGGAGATGAACGCCAGCCTGGTGGACATTCTGCCGACCACGCTGGCACTGGCCGGCCTGCCGTATGAGAACCGCACCATGGGCCGCAACCTGTTGCAGGCTGATCCGGACTGGAACTATGTGACGGTGTTCGGCGGCGACCGCAGTGTAAGGCCCTATATCGGTCTGGTGGGCCCGGAGCATTACCTGCAGATGTACTACGACGGCGATCAGGCGCGCCTGTATTCGCAGATCGAGCCGTCGCTGGAGAACGAGTTGTCCGAGGCCCTGCCGGAGAAGAAGGCAGAGTTGAAATCGCTGCTGGAAGGGTTGTACGAAACCCAGCGTTATATGCTGTATCACAATAAGAAGTGATGCCGCGATAAAACAAGAAAAGCGCCGGAGTATCGGCGCTTTTTTTATGGGGTGCGTGCAATGAAGCGGTCAGGGCTGGTCGATATACTCGATGATCTTTACGATCTTCTGCACGCCGTAAACGCGCTGTACCTGCTCAACCGCTGCGTCGGCTTCGGCGCGGGTCAGCAGCCCCATCAGGTAGACCACGCCGTTGGCGGTGACGACTTTGGTGCGGGTGCCGGGGGCATCGCCGTCGATCAACAGGCGGCTTTTGGTCTTGGTGGTCAGCCAGCCGTCGTTGAAACCTGCGACCCAGGAGCTGCGCGGCCCGACCTGCAACTCGTTGTGCACGTTGCGGACGTGCCGCACGCGGCCGGCGATGTCGCTGGCACGCGCCTTGAGCTGCGCGTCGGGGACTTCGCCTACCAGCAACACGTTGCCGTTGAAGCTGACCACGTCGAACGAGGACTCTTCCGCGAAGCGCGGGTCATCGCGCAGCAGATTGATGCGCACCTTGCGCTCGATGCTGCCGTCTTCGATGCGGGCGCCGAAGGTACGCGAGCCGTGGCTGGTGTCCACCGGCTCGTCGGACCAGGAGGCGGTGACGCTGGCGCAGCCCGTCAGGCTGAGCGTCAGGCTCAGTGCCAGTGCACTCCACAGCGCGCCACGCCCTGAGGTGACTGCCATTTATTCCCCTCCAAACAATTGCTGGTCGATGTAATCACACAATGCGTGGATGACCAGCAGATGAACTTCCTGGATGCGGGCGGTGACTTTCGCCGGCACACGGATTTCGACATCGCCGGCACTGTAGAGGTTCGCCATTTCACCACCTTCGCGACCGGTCAGCGCGACCACGGTCATGTCACGGTCGTGGGCGGCCTGCACGGCCTGGATCACGTTGGCGGAGTTGCCGCTGGTGGAGATGGCCAGCAAGACGTCGCCGGCGTTGCCCAGCGCGCGAATCTGCTTGGAGAAAATTTCGTTGTAACTGTAGTCGTTGGCGATCGACGTCACGGTGGAGGAGTCCGTGGTCAGGGCCACCGCCGGCAACGCCGGGCGTTCGCGCTCGAACCGGTTCAGCAATTCGGAGGAAAAATGCTGTGCGTCACCGGCAGAGCCGCCGTTGCCGCAGGTCAGGATCTTGCCGCCGTTGAGCAGCGACTCCACCATGCGCTGGCCGGCGGCCTCGATCACTTCCGGCAGCACTTCGGCGGCCTGGACCTTGGTTTCGATGCTGTCGACGAACATCTGCCGGATTCGTTCTACGCTCATTGGGTGTCTCACTCCGAGTCAAACCGCGTTAATGCCAAGGCTGTCATTCAGCATAAAAGGCATGTGTGATCCATTCAAAGTCCGGCTCGCCGCCGGCGCCGGGCGCCACGCCCAGCACATCGAAACGACAGTCCAGCGTCGCCTGGCCGGGATGGGCGGCCAGATAATGACGCGCCGCGCGCACCAGCCGCTGCTGCTTGCGGGCGGTTACCGACGCCGGTGCGCCGCCGTAGTCCTGTGAGGCGCGCAGGCGCACTTCCACAAACACCAGCACGTTGCCACCGCGCATGACCAGATCAATCTCGCCCTGGCGACAGCGGTAATTGCGGGCCACGGTATCCAGCCCCTGCCGGTTGAGCCACTGTTCGGCCTGCCGCTCGGCGCTGGCGCCGCGCGTGCGGCGATCGCCGCCGCCGAACAGCATGCGCATCACGGCGTCTGCACGACCGGTTGCCGCTCCGGCTGGCCGCGCCGGAACCAGGCCCAGTCGAGTTCGCGTACCAGCCGATGCTGTGCGTCCAGGCTCAGCTCGCCGGTGGCGCCGGGCAGGCTGCTGCCCGGCACTTCCCGCAGCAGGGCCAGGCGTGCCTGCAGGCGATAGGCGTCCACGCCCATGGCGAACAGCCGCTCGTAGCGGCCGTGGCCCTGCGGCCAGGCCTGGGCAACGGTCTGATGCAATGCAGAGTCGTGATCCAGCAACCAGGGGAGGTCGACAAAGCGGATGCCGTTGAGGTCTGTGTCGGCGCGCCGGTCCGGCTGGCCGTTGTAGATATGCGAGGTGGAGTAGACCGGCAGGTCTTCTGCGTAATGGAAATTCAGGGCCGGCTTGAGCTGACGGCCCTGGGCCGGGCTGGCCACGATAAAAATGAAATCCAGATCCTGGCGGCGACGGCCCTGCAGGTGCACTTTTTCCTGGATGAACTGCGCCACTGCTTCAGAGCGGGCGCGGCTCTGTTCGATGCTGAGCATCTGTTTCACGTCGTTGCTGATGTCGTCACCGTAGCCGCGTTGCGCGGTCAGGATGCCGCCCTGGTCCTGCCAGGCCTGGGTGAAGGCAGCAGCCAGGCGCTGACCCCATTCATTTTCCGGATACAACACACCTGCCAGGCGCGCGCCTTCGGCATAGGCCTGGCGGGCGATCTGGCGGGCTTCGTCTTCGGGGGCCAGGCCAAACTGATACAGGTTGGCAGACGCCGGGGCGGTATCGGTGTAATTCAGTGTCAGGGTGGTGACGGGCAAATCCTGTACGCCGGCCAGTTGAGTGACCTGTTCTTTATCCAGCGGGCCAATGATGAATTCAGCACCGCTCACCAGGGCCTGGTTGTAGAGCGCAAACAGGTCTGCCTCGTGTGTATCGAAGAACAGGATTTCAGGCACCGGATTACCCTGTTCCAGCGCACTGTAGTAACCGGCCAGGATGCCGTCGCGTACGGCCTGCGCTGCGCCGGCCAGCGAACCGGCTTCCGGCAGCAGCACGGCCACACGCTGCGGCCGCTGGCTGACCGCCTGCTGCAGTGCCTGCACCATGACCGGCTTGTTGCGCGCCGCCGGATGATTGCGCCAGCGACGTTCCCAGTCCTGCAGGCCCGTTATCTGGCGGTCGATATCCGCCAGCGGATCACGATAGACCTGCGCCAGTTCTGCCCAGCCGAGCAGATCCTGTTCGCTGCTGCCGGCCAATGCCTGCAAGGCGGTCTGTGGCATCTGCATCAGCAGTGTCCAGATCATCTGCTGGTTGTAGTCCTGGTCGTCGGTGTCCAGCATCGGGTCCACCGCCACGCGTGCGCGCAGGCTGGCGGCGAGTTCGCCGTTGATCGCCAGTGCGTCGGCACGCAGCAGCAGATAACGGTTCTGCAATGCCAGCGGGGCTTCATTCACCAGGCGGTCGACCTGATAACGAGCGTTGTCGCTGAGCAATGCCAGGGCATCGCCGGCTTCCTGGCGTGCCAGCAGCAGTTGCGCGCGCAGCATCAGCCATTCCAGCCGCAGATCGCCGCTGAGGCGTTCGCCGTCGATCCGGTTCAGCAAGGCTTCGGCATCGCGCGGGCGATCCGATGCCAGGTAGCTGCGTGCCCAGGCCATTGCCAGCGTGGTGCGCTCCTCGCCCTGTCGGGTGGAGAGCTCGCCCAATGCCTCCTCCAGTTGCGCCGGGGCGGCGATCACGGTGCCGCGATCCGGGCGGGCCGGCGCAGAAGAAGAGGTCTGGGTGGGGCTGGTCGTACAGGCACTGAGCAGCACCAGCAGGCTCAGGACAGGAATCAGCAGACGATAGGGCATGATCACCAGCGGTCGAATTGTGGAAATGAAGCGGCTATTGTAGGCGGTTCATCTATAGCCCACCACCAAGCTGACGGCGGCGTGTGCGCCGTGCCGCTGTTGCTGGGATCAATGTCTGTTGCAGAGGTTCCCTGGCCATGTCCGGCGCTTTATATGTTGTCAGCACGCCGATCGGTAATCTGGAGGACATCACCCAGCGCGCGTTGCGCGTGCTCGCTGACGTCGAGGTGGTGGCCGCCGAGGACACCCGCCGCAGTGGGCAATTGCTCGATGCGCTGGGTATCCGTGCCCGGCTGGTGAGTTGCCACGATCACAATGAAGGAGAGCGCAGCACGCAACTGGTGGCGCAAATGCAGGCTGGCGCGTCGGTGGCGTTGATCTCTGATGCGGGGACGCCGCTGGTCAGTGACCCAGGCTTCCGTCTGGTGCGTGCCTGCCAGCAGGCGGGGGTGCCGGTGGTGCCGGTGCCGGGCGCCAGTGCCGTGCTGGCCGCGCTGGCCGTGGCCGGCCTGCCCACCGACCGCTTTCTGTTCGAGGGGTTTCTGCCCAATAAAGGCAGCGTGCGTGACGAGGCGCTGCGCAATATTCTCGCCAACCGCGCGACGTCGGTGCTGTTTGAGGCGCCGCATCGACTGCTGTCGCTCCTGGAGAGCATTGAGGCCGCTGGTGCTGGCGAGCGCGAGATCACCTTGTGCCGCGAACTGACCAAGCGTTTTGAAACCGTGATCCGCGACAGCGTTACCGGCCTGCGCCAGCGCGTAGCGAATGACCCGGACCAGCAGCGCGGTGAAGTGGTGCTGGTCCTTGCCGGTGCTCCGCCCGAGGCGGCCGGGGACGCGGAGTTGATTCCCCTGGCCAAGCTGCTGCTCGAAGAACTCCCTGCCTCCCGCGCTGCCCGCATCCTGGCAGCGTACTCCGGCCGCAAACGTCAGGAGGTTTATGAGTGGCTCGGACGCCTTTAATGCCCGGGCCACAGCGGCGGGCTGCGAGCCTGAATCGTTTGGCCCGCAGCTCGCCGCTTGCAGCCCGCCGCTGGCGCGCCCCCGGGCACGCCTGTAGACTCCGTCGCGAACCAACCAGACAGTCGCTGGCGGCGCAAGCCGCTGGAGGAAAGTCCGGGCTCCACAGGGCAGGGTGCCAGGTAACGCCTGGGGGCCACGCTGGCGACGGCGTGGCTACGGCCAGTGCCGCAGAGAAGATACCGCCGATGGCCCGTTTCTTCGGAACCGGTGCACAGGTAAGGGTGAAAAGGTGCGGTAAGAGCGCACCGCGCGACGGGCAACCGCCGTGGCAGGGTAAACCCCACCCGGAGCAAGACCAAATAGGTGTCCCATGGCGCGGCCCGCGCTGGACACGGGTAGGTCGCTAGAGGCCGGCGGCGACGCCGGTCCCAGATGAATGACTGTCCACGACAGAACCCGGCTTATCGGTTGGTTCCCTGATCCGCAAGGCAACGGTGGGGGAGAGTGGGAAAGCAAAAGGCTCTCCCTCATCGTTGCTTATTCTTTATTTTCCTCATTGAATCTTATTCATATAGCCAATTATTCTAACACTTAATGTAAAACCTCAGATGGTCCGCCCAGGCTGCTGATTAGTCTTGTGGCCCCCTTCCCGAAGACTGGCAAAATGCCTCCCCTGACCCCCTAAATCACTGATTCGCAAAAGCTTTCTTTTACATTCGCTGACCCGGCGTTGCTTGACTTTGAATTTGTCGCGGCCCTAGAGTGTCGCAATGTGGAGAAAAGTGGGATTTAGTGGGATTTCGAGCAGTTTCGGGTGCGGTTTTGTGGGCATCCGAAGGAATCCCGGTGAGCAGCCTGGATCGGCCAGGTGGATGGAACCGGCAGCGGGGTAATCATCGTGTTCAGTGGGCGCACCGCCCTCAATGTGGATGCCAAAGGGCGTCTGGCGATACCGACCAGACACCGTGACGCGCTCGTGCGCGCCTGCGGCGGACGCGTTGTGCTGACACATCACCCCTACGACAACTGTCTGTCCCTCTATCCCGAACAGCAGTGGCAGGACGTCGCCCGTCAGGTGGCGGGTCTGAGCGACGCCGAGCCGGTGGTGCGCTACCTCAAGCGCCGCTTTCTCGGTCAGGCCGTGGAGCTGGAAATGGACGCCAACGGCCGATATCTGGTGCCTGGCGAACTGCGTGAACTGGTGGCCCTGGAAAAGCGCGCCATGCTGGTGGGGCAGATTCATCGTTTCGAAATCTGGAGCGAGGCCGCCTGGCAGGCGGAGCAGGACCAGTATGGCCAGATGGATCTTTCGGCCATGCCGGAAAGCGTGCAGAAGCTGGCGTTCTGAACTGCGCCTGAAGCGAACGTTCCGACAGCCACAAGGGCCACGCCATGACGCAACCTGAGCAGTACGTACACCAGCCGGTCATGCTGGAGGAGGTGCTGGAATTGTTGCCTACCAGGACAGACGGTTTCTACGTCGACGGCACCTTTGGCCGTGGTGGACACAGCCGGGCACTGCTGGCGCGCCTGGATGCTCAGGGACGGCTGGTCGGAATCGACCGTGACCCGCTGGCCATCGCCGCAGGCCATGATCTGGCACAGGCCGACAGCCGTTTCCGTATTCATGCGGGCCGTTTCGACTGCCTTGAACAAGTGGTCGCCGAAGCCGGGCGTCCGCTGGATGGTGTGTTGCTGGACCTGGGGGTGTCGTCGCCGCAACTGGACGACCCGGCCCGGGGGTTCAGCTTTATGCGCGAAGGGCCGCTTGATATGCGCATGGATCCTACCAGTGGCGAAAGTGCTGCTCAGTGGCTGGCCCGTGCTGAAGAAGAAGACATCGCCAACGTGTTGTATCGCTATGGCGAAGAGCGCCGCTCCCGGGCCATTGCCCGCCGCATCTGCGCGCAGCGCCGCGAGCGACCGCTGACCACCACCACGGAACTGGCGGCGTTGATCGAATCCGTGCTGGGACGTGGTGTACCGGGCAAGCATCCGGCCACGCGCAGCTTCCAGGCGATCCGGATCCATGTGAACCAGGAGCTGGCTGCCCTGGAAGCGGTGCTTGATCAGGCGTTGCAGTGCCTGGCACCCGGCGGCCGGCTGGTGGTGATCAGTTTTCATTCGCTGGAAGACCGGCTGGTGAAGCTGTTCATGCGTGATGCCTCGGGGCGTCGTCCGCAACCCCGGGGTTTGCCGTTGCCGCCGCAGCCGGTGTTGATGAAACCCCTGGGCAAGGCGCGGCAGGCCGGTGACGCCGAAGTGGCGGCCAACGCCCGGGCGCGCAGCGCGGTGCTGCGGGCTGCAGAAAAGGTGGTTGCCTGATGGCCGCGGTGGCCGAGCGCAACAACCCGCTGATCTGGCCGGCGCTGACCGCCGTGCTGGTCATGACGGCGGTGGCGGTGAGCTACAGCGTGCATCAGGCCCGCAAGCTCACCGCACAGTCACAGCAATTGCAGCGCGAACAGTACCGGCTGCACACGGAATGGGGGCAATTGCTCCTTGAAGAAAGTACCTGGGGTTCATTCGCGCGAGTGGAACAGCTCGCGCGGCAGGAACTGAAAATGAAACAACCAGCGGCCAGTGAGCGGGTAGTGGTGCGTCCATGAGCGGAGCACGGCGTCACAGCAGACAACAGCAGGCAGGCTACAGTCCACGGCGATTGCGCGTGGTGCTGGGCGCGCTGGGCGTCTGTGCGCTGGTGCTGGGCTGGCGTGCGCTGGACCTGCAGGTGCTGCAACATGATTTTCTCGCCCGCCAGGGCGACCTGCGCAACCTGCGTACTGAGCCGCTGGCAGCGCATCGGGGTGTGATCACCGACCGCGCCAACCGTCCGCTGGCCGTGAGCACCCCGGTCACCACCTTGTGGGCCAACCCGCGCGAAGTCCTGGCCGCGCGCGAGCAGTGGGTGAAACTTTCCAACAACCCGGTGCTCAACAGCCGCACGCTTTCGCAGCGTGTCGAGGCCAACGCCGGCCGGGAGTTTATTTACCTGGCCCGCCACCTGGCGCCTGAGCAGGCACAGCAGGTGCTTGATCTGCGCGTGCCCGGCATCTACGCCCTGACCGAGTACCGCCGTTATTATCCGGCCGGCGAAGTCACCAGCCATTTGGTCGGCTTCACCAACATTGATGATGTCGGGCAGGAAGGCATTGAGCTGTCCATGGATAACCGCCTGCGCGGCACACCGGGGCGCAAGAAAGTGGTACGCGATCTGCACGGCCGCGTGATCCAGGATATTGCCGTACTGGAAGAGGCCCACCCGGGCAGCAATGTGACCCTGAGCATCGACCTGCGCCTGCAGTATCTCGCCTACCGCGAACTGCTTGCTGCCGTAACGCGCAACCGCGCCGCCGGCGGCAGCGCCGTGGTGCTGGATGCCAGAACGGGCGAAGTGCTGGCGATGGTGAACCAGCCGGCCTACAACCCGAACAACCGCTCCGGCGTGCAGACTGCCGCGCTGCGCAACCGCGCCATCACCGACGTGTTCGAGCCGGGCTCCACCATCAAGCCTCTGACGGTGGCGGCTGCGCTGGAAAGCGGGCTAGTCTCGGTGAACTCCACCGTCGACACGCGGCCGGGCACCATTCGCGTGGCCAACAAGACGATTCGTGATCACCGCAACTACGGCGTCATCGACATCACCACGGTGCTGACCAAATCCTCCAACGTCGGCACCACCAAGCTGGCGTTGGCGATGGAAGATCATGCGCTGCCGGCGTTCATGGAACACTTCGGCCTGGGCACCGCCACCGGCATTCCGTTCCCGGGTGAAAGTGACGGCATGTTGCCGATCCGGTCGCGCTGGCGCGATATCGAAACTGCCGCTCTGTCGTACGGTTACGGTGTGTCCGTGACGGCATTGCAACTGGCACGCGCCTACGCCGTGATCGCCAATGGCGGCATAAAAGTGCCGCTGTCGCTGGAAAAAGTGGACCAGCCGCCGCAGGGCGAACGCATCATCAGTGCAGAGCACGCCAGTGCTCTGGTAAGCATGCTGGAAACCGTCATCAGCGCCGAGGGCACCGCGCGGCGCGCGAAAGTGCCGGGCTACCGTGTCGCCGGCAAGACCGGCACCGTGCACAAGCTGACCGCCGCCGGCTACGCCGATGATCGTTACGTGGCGCTGTTTGCCGGTATCGCCCCGGCGGAAGATCCGCGTATCGTCACGGTGGTAGTGGTGGATGATCCGCAGGGTCAGGACTACTACGGCGGGCTGGTGGCGGCGCCGGTGTTTGGCAGCATCATGGCCGGCGTCCTGCGCACACTGAATATCGAACCGGAACAGCCGGTCGGTACTTATGCCGGCGTGATCGACCGGGAGGGCCGTCTATGAGCCTGGCCCTGAGTCAGCTGCTGCCCGACATGCCCCTGCCGGCGTCGCTGGCGGCGACGCCGATTTCCGCACTGTGTCTGGACAGCCGGCGCATCAGCGCCGGCGATACGTTTGTGGCGCTCGCGGGGCATCAGCAGGACGGCCGCATCTATATCGAGCAGGCCATTGCCGGCGGCGCGACGCTGGTGCTGGCGGAAGCGGACGAAACCCGCGTTGTCATGCAGCAGGGCGTGCCGGTGATCGGCATCACTGCGCTGCGCCAGCAACTGGGTGTGATTGCCGCGCGGCTGTTCGGTGAACCGGGCAGGGCGATGACGGTTACCGGCATTACCGGCACCAATGGCAAGACCAGCACCAGCTGGTTCCTGTGTGATGCGCTCAATGCGGTGGGCCGCGCCTGTGCGCTGGTCGGTACGCTCGGGCTGCGGTTTGCCGGGGCGCTGGAGGATGTGGGCCACACCACGCCGGATCCGATCACGCTGCAACGGGCGCTGGCCCGTTTTCGCGATGAAGGCGCCCAGGCGGTGGTGATGGAAGTGTCTTCCCACGCGCTGGATCAGGGACGCCTGAATGGCACCCCGGTATCGGTGGCCGTGTTCACCAATCTCAGCCGTGATCATCTGGATTATCACGGCGACATGGAACAGTACCTGGCGGCCAAGGCGAAGCTGTTTGAGGGGGCCGACCTGTCGCTCGCGGTGATCAATCTGGATGACCCGGCCGGCGTGCGCCTGCGTGAGCGCCTGCCAGCGCGGCTGCCCTGCATCACCTTCGGTGATCACGCCGACGCAGTAGTACGCTGCGAGCGCCTGCAGGCCGGCGCGGACGGCATCCGCTTTGTATTGAATGTGGCCGGCACAAACGTGACGGCCAGCGTGCCGCTGTATGGCCGTTTCAATCTTGACAACCTGATGGCAGTGGCCGCCGTGCTGCACGGGCTGGGCTACGATGCCGACGCGCTGGAGCGCGCCTTCGCTGCGGTGACACCGGTACCGGGCCGTATGCAGCCTGTCACGCTGGCTGGTACGCCGGCACCAGTGGTGCTGGTGGATTACGCCCACACCCCGGATGGCCTGGACAAAGCCCTGCGTGCTGCGCGCGTGCATTTTGCCGGCCGGCTGCATTGCGTGGTCGGTTGCGGCGGCAACCGGGATCGCGGCAAGCGTCCGGAGATGGCGGCGGTCGCTGAGCAACTGGCCGACGTCGTGGTGCTGACCAGCGACAACCCGCGTTTTGAATCACCGCAGGCGATCCTGGCTGACATGCGCGCCGGGTTGGCCCAGCCTGAGCGGGCCCGCATCATCGTGCGCCGCGACGACGCCATTGCCGAGGCGATTGGGCAGGCGGGTGACAATGACGTGGTGCTGATCGCGGGCAAGGGGCACGAGACGTATCAGGAAATCCAGGGCCAGCGCTACCCGATGGATGATCGCGCACTGGCACTGGCGGCACTGCAGGCACGTCGTGCCGGCGGGGAGGGCGCATGAACCTGTCCCGTATCGCCGCACTGACCGGGGGCACGCTGGTGGGCACGGATATCGCCATCGAGCGTGTCAGCACCGACACCCGCACCCTGCAGGCCGGAGATTTTTTTGTCGCGCTGCGCGGCGAACATTTCGATGCACACGATTATCTGGATCAGGCCGCCGCTGCCGGCGCCCGTGCCGCGCTGGTGGAACAGCCCACCGGGGCTTTCGCCCACTATGTGCAGGTGCAAGACAGCCGCCGCGGCCTGGGCCTGCTCGCTGCCGGATGGGCGGATCAGTTCACTGCACTGCGCATCGGTGTGACGGGCAACGCCGGCAAGACCACCGTCAAGGAAATGATCGCGCTGATGTTGGGCGGGCAGACGCTGGCAACACGCGGCAACCTGAACAACGACATCGGCGTGCCACTGACATTGTTGTCGCTGAATGACAGCCACCGTTTCGCGGTGATCGAACTGGGCGCCAATGCGCCGGGTGAAATCCGCTGGACCAGCAGCCTGGTGAAACCGCAGATTGCACTGATCACCAATGTCACCGGCGCGCATCTGGAAGGCTTTGGCACCTTGCAGGGCATTGCGGATGCCAAGTCAGAAATTTTCACCGGCATGCGCGCCGGCAGCACGGCCATCATCAACAGCGATGATGCCTTTGCGGATTTCTTCAGTGCGCAGGCGGAAAACGCCGGCCTGACACTGTGCCGGGTCAGCGCCGAACAGGCAGCGGATATCAGTGCCACCGATATCGAGACCGATATTGATCAGGTGCGTTTTTCACTGAGCGTCGGCGGCGATTTCTACCCGGTGATGATTCCCTTGCCGGGCCGGCATCAGGTCAGCAACGCGCTGCTGGCGCTGGCGGCGGTGAACGCTGCAGGTATCCCGCTGGCCCAGGCCATTGGCCGGCTGGCCACACTCAAGCCGGTGCCGGGGCGCGTCAACCGCAGCGCCTGCCTGGGTGGCACGCTGATCGATGACAGCTATAACGCCAACCCCGGTTCGGTACAGGCCGCGATCGCGTTGCTGGCGGACTATGCGGCGCCGCGCATGCTGGTGCTGGGCGCGCTGGGCGAACTTGGCCCGCAGTCTGCCGACATTCACAGGGAACTGGGCCGTACGGCACGCGCCGCCGGCATTGAACATCTGGTCGCGGTGGGCGAAGGCGCCCGTCCGGCCGCAGAAGGATTCGGTGAGTCGGCACGTTACGCCGCGCACCATGAGGCGGCGGTGCAGGAGGCACGGCCGGTGTTGCAGGGCGGGGGCACGGTGCTCGTCAAAGGGTCACGCAGCGCACATATGGACGTGGTCGCGTCACAGCTGCGGGCAATGGGGGAGACACACTGATGCTGCTTTGGCTGGCAGAATACCTGACGCAGTTCCATCCCGGATTTCTGGTGGTGCAGTACCTGACGCTGCGCGCCATTTTCAGCGTCCTGACGGCGCTGGTGATCTGTTTCGTGGTCGGGCCGGTAATGATTGAAAAGCTGCGTCATTACCAGGTCGGCCAGGCGATCCGCGATGACGGGCCGAAAAGTCACCTGAGCAAGGCCGGCACGCCGACCATGGGTGGCGCACTGATCCTGGTGGCGATTGTACTGGCCTCGCTGCTGTGGGCTGATCTGGAAAACCGTTTCGTCTGGATTACCCTTGGCGTGCTGTTCATTTTCGGCGCCGTGGGCTGGGTCGATGACTGGCGCAAGGTGGTGGAAAAGAACCCGCGTGGGCTGCCCGCGCGCTGGAAATACCTGTGGCAGTCGGTCGGTGCCATCGCGGCCGCCTGCGCATTGTTCTTCACCGCGCAGACCCCGGCGGAAACGCAGCTGATCGTGCCGTTCTTCAAGAACGTGGCCATCAACCTGGGCGTGTTCTACATCGTACTGACCTATTTCGTGATCAACGGCACCAGTAACGCGGTGAACCTGACCGATGGCCTCGACGGGCTGGCCATCATGCCGACCGTGCTGGTGGCCGGCGCGCTGGGCGTCTTCGCCTATGTGAGTGGCCACGCCCAGTTCGCCAATTATCTGCACATTCCCTACATCGCCGGCAGCGGCGAACTGGTGGTGATGGCGGCTGCGATCTGCGGTGCCGGGCTGGGGTTCCTCTGGTTCAACGCTTACCCCGCGCAGGTGTTCATGGGCGATGTCGGTGCGCTCGCGCTGGGCGCGGTGCTGGGGGTGATGGCCGTCATCGTCCGGCAGGAAATCGTGCTGTTCATCATGGGTGGCGTGTTCGTGATGGAAACCGTCTCGGTGATGTTGCAGGTGGCCTCCTTCAAGCTGACCGGCCGCCGTATTTTCCGCATGGCACCGATTCATCACCATTTTGAACTCAAGGGCTGGCCGGAGCCGAAGATCATTGTCCGGTTCTGGGTGATCACAGTGATTCTGGTATTGGTGGGTCTGGCGACCCTGAAGATTCGTTAACAGCTGTATTGATGGTGTGGCGACGCGGATATGAGTAAGGAAGCGTTCGATCTGGTCATTGGTCTGGGCATCACCGGGCAAAGCTGCGTGCGCTATCTGGCGGCGCAGGGTATGCCGGTGCGTGCGCTGGACACGCGTGCCCAGCCGCCGGGCCTGGATGACCTGCGGGAACGGTTCCGTGATGTGCCGATGCACACCGGAGGGTATCGCGAGGACTGGCTGGATCAGGCGCGTCGCCTGATCGTCAGCCCCGGTATTGCGATCAGCACGCCCGAGATCGCCCGTCAGGTGGCGGCCGGCAAGGAAGTGATCGGCGACATCGAACTGTTTGCCCGTGCCGCCAGTGTGCCGGTGGCGGCCATCACCGGTTCCAATGCGAAAAGCACCGTGACAACGCTGCTGGGTGATATTGCCCACGCGGGCGGGCGCCACGCGCTTACCGGCGGTAACCTCGGCACTCCCGCACTGGACCTGCTGGATGCCGATGCACAGCTTTACGTGCTGGAGCTGTCCAGCTTCCAGCTTGAAACCACCTACAGCCTGGACGCGCAGGTGGCGGCGATCCTGAACGTGTCGCAGGACCATATGGATCGCTATCACAGCCTGGCGGATTACATCGCTGCCAAGCAGCGCATCTATGACGGCTGTGAAGTGGCGGTGTGGAACCGCGACGATGAAGCCACCCGGCCGCAAAGCGCGGTGCCGCGTGAAATTACCTTCGGTGAACATGCACAGGCGGACTACCGGCTGGATGCCGCGCGCGGCATGCTGACCTGCCGTGGTGAAGACCTGATGGCAGTGTCGGCGCTGACGCTGCGGGGCAACCACAATGCACTGAACGTGCTGGCTGCGCTGGCCATGGCGGATGCGCTGAAACTGCCGCGTGACGCAGCGCTGGAAGCGGCAAGGCGTTTCAGTGGCCTGGCGCATCGTTGCCAGCTGGTCAGCGAAAAAGACGGGGTGCAGTGGTTCAACGATTCCAAAGGCACCAATGTCGGCGCCACGCTGGCGGCGCTGGCGGGGATTGGCCCGGCGATTCAGGGGCAGGTGCTGCTGATCGCGGGTGGCCAGGGCAAGGGCCAGGACTTTTCACCGCTGGCGCAACCGGCGCAACGCCATGTGCGTGCCGCGCTGTTGCTGGGGCAGGATGCCGATCAACTGGCGTCGGCATTGCCCGGCGTGCCCTGCGAGCGCGTGGCGGACATGGCCGCCGCCGTGCGCCGGGCTGCCGCGCTGGCGCAACCGGGCGATGCGGTGCTGTTGTCTCCGGCCTGTGCCAGTTTTGACATGTATTCCGGTTATGTCGCACGCGGTGAAGATTTCATTCGCCAGGTGCAGGAGGTGACCGGTGAAGCTTGAGTGGCAGGTACTGCGCCCGACGCTGGCGCGGATCGATGTGCCGTTGCTGGCCGCTGCGCTGTCGCTGTCACTGCTGGGTCTGGTGATGGTGACCTCGGCATCGTTGCAGATTGCTGAAACGCGTCTGGGCGAACCCTTCTATTACGCATTGCGCCACGGCATCTATTTGTTGATGGGGCTGGGCGTGGGCCTGTTTGTCTACACGCTGGTGCCGCTGTCGCTGCTGGAGAAAATCCGTTTCCTGGCACTGCCGGCGGCCGTGTTTGCGCTGCTTCTCCTCTTTATTCCGGGCCTGGGCCGCGAAGTGAACGGTTCGTTGCGCTGGATCAGCATCGCCGGTTTTACCCTGCAGCCCTCGGAAGTGGCCAAGCTGGGGTTTGTCATGTACCTGGCCGGTTATATCGCGCAGCGCCGCACCGAGCTGCAAACCACCTGGAAAGGTTTCCTGCTGCCGCTGATGGTGATGGGCATGCTGGCGCTGCTGTTGTTGATGCAGCCGGATTTTGGTGCGGTGGTGGTCCTCGGTGTGGCCGCGATGGGCATGCTGTTCCTGGCGGGCGTCCCGACCCAGCGCTTCCTGCTGCTGTCGCTGGTGGTAGTGGTGCTGGCTGCTGTCGTGGCCTTTGCGCAGCCTTACCGCGTGGCGCGGCTGATGTCTTTCATGGATCCGTGGGCCGACCAGTTCGGCAGCGGTTATCAGCTTACCCAGAGCCTGATCGCGTTTGGACGCGGCCACTGGTTCGGCGTCGGCCTGGGCAACAGCGTACAGAAACTGTTCTACCTGCCGGAAGCGCATACCGATTTTGTGTTTGCGGTGATGGCCGAAGAGCTCGGCCTGATCGGCAACCTGTTGCTGATTGCGGCGTTCACGTTTGTGATCGCGCGCATCTTCCTGCTCGGTGGCCGGCTGGAACAGCGTGGCTGGTTCTACCACGCGCAGCTGGTATACGGCATTGCGCTGATCTTCAGCACCCAGGCGCTGATCAACCTCGGTGTGAACATGGGGGTGCTGCCGACCAAGGGCCTGACCCTGCCGTTTGTTTCTTATGGTGGCAGCAGCTTGCTGGTATCGGCGGCCATGGTCGCGATCGTGCTCCGTGCCGGCACCGAGTTACAGGGTTACGAAGCGCGTGAGCGCGGGAGGGTGCGTTGATGAGCGGCACCATCCTGATCATGGCCGGCGGCACCGGCGGCCACGTATTCCCGGCCCTGGCTGTGGCCGATGTGCTGCGCGCGCGTGGCTACCATATTGAATGGCTGGGCGCGGAGCAGGGCATAGAAAACCGTCTGGTGCCGGCAGCGGGCTATCCACTGCATACACTGAACGTGCGTGGTGTACGTGGTAGTGGTGTGGTGCGCAAACTGCAGATGCCGTTGCAACTGCTGCGTGCGGTGCTGGCGGCGCGGCAGAAAATCCGCGCACTGTCGCCGGTGCTGGTGCTGGGCTTTGGTGGTTTTGCCAGTGGTCCGGGCGGCATTGCTGCGCGGTTGTGCGGTGTGCCGTTGATCATTCACGAACAAAACGCGATTCCGGGCCTGACCAATCGTGTTCTGGCACGCGTGGCGACGCGGGCACTGGAAGGATTTGATGGCGCATTCGGTGGCCGTGCAGTGATGGTGGGCAATCCGGTACGCGACGCCATTGCAGCCCTGCCGGCACCGGCGGAGCGTTACAGCCAGCATCAGGGGCCGCTGCGCATTCTGGTGCTCGGTGGCAGCCAGGGTGCGCTGGCGCTGAATCGAAAATTGCCGGCGGCGCTGGCGTCGCTGTTTGGCAGCGAGCCGGTGATCGTGCGACACCAGGCTGGGCGCAACCGCGCTGACGAAGCACGCGAAGCCTATCAGGTGGTCGCGCTGGACGCTGCGGTAGAAGAATTCATCGATGACATGGCCGCCGCGTACGCCTGGGCGGATCTGGTGATCTGTCGCAGTGGCGCCTCGACGGTATCGGAACTGGCGGCGGCAGGTGTGGCGGCCTTGTTTGTACCGCTGCCGACCGCTGTCGACGATCACCAGACGCACAATGCAGCGTGGCTCGCGTCACGAAACGCGGCAAGACTTTTGCCACAACAGGAACTGGATGCCGCCGGCTTGTCTGAGAAGCTGGCCGGCCTGATGCATCGCACTGCGCTGGCCGAACTGGCCGGCCGGGCCCGCGCGGCTGCACTGCCGGACAGCGCAACCCGGGTGGCCGATATCTGTGAGGAGGTGCTGCGTGGCTGACCACGATAAGCACGATATGAAACACACTGCACCGATTGCTCATGTGGTGCCGGAAATGCGCCGCATCCGGCGTATCCATTTTGTCGGCATCGGTGGTGTCGGCATGTGTGGTATTGCCGAAGTGCTGTGCAACCAGGGTTATGAGGTGAGCGGTTCCGACCTGCGTGAGTCGCCGGTGGTAACACGCCTGCGTGAACTGGGTGTGCGGGTGGACATTGGCCATGCCGCGAAGAATGTCGAGGGTGTGGACGTAGTAGTGACGTCCACCGCGGTGGCATCGTCCAATGAGGAAGTGCTGGCGGCCAACAAGGCCCGCATTCCGGTGGTGCCGCGTGCGGAAATGCTCGCCGAGCTGATGCGCTTCCGTCACGGTATCGCCGTGGCCGGGACACACGGCAAGACCACGACGACGTCCATGACCGCATCGATCATGGCCGAGGCCGGCATGGACCCGACGTTCGTGATTGGTGGCCGCCTGACCAGCGCCGGCACCAACGCGCGCCTGGGCCAGAGCCGCTATCTGGTCGCCGAGGCGGATGAGTCAGATGCCTCGTTCCTGCACCTGCAGCCGATGTCCGCCATCGTCACCAATATCGACGCCGATCATATGCACACCTATGGCGGTGATTTTGCGCGGCTGGAAAATACCTTCATTGAGTTCCTGCACAACCTGCCGTTCTACGGTCTGGCGGTATTGTGCATTGATGACCCGGTGGTGCGCCGGCTGCTGCCGCGCGTCAATCGTCAGGTGATCCGCTACGGTTTCGACGAAGACGCCGACGTCCGTGGCGAAGTGATGACCCAGCAGGGCATGAGCACACGTTTCCGTGTGCTGCGTGGTGACAGCGCGCCGCTGGAGATCACCATCAACCTGCCGGGCCGGCACAATGTGCTGAACGCACTGGCAGCGATTGCCGTGGCGGCAGATGAAGGCGCACCGGATGACGCCATTGTCCGTGGCCTGGAGAAGTTCACGGGTGTCGGCCGTCGTTTCGATGTGCTTGGCGACTACGGTTTCAGCGCTGGCAAGGCCATGCTGGTGGATGACTATGGCCACCACCCGCGCGAAGTGAAAGTCACCATCGATGCCATCCGTGCCGGCTGGCCGGACAAGCGTCTGGTGATGTTGTTCCAGCCGCACCGTTATACGCGTACCCGTGATCTGTACGAGGATTTTGTGGAAGTACTGTCCGGCGTCGATGTGCTGTTGATGCTGGAAGTGTACGGCGCGGGAGAAGAGCCGATTCCCGGCGCGGATGCCCGTGCGCTGTGCCGCAGCATTCGCCAGCGTGGACAGGTCGAGCCGGTGTTCGTGGACGACCCGGCCAAATTGCCGGCTTTGCTGGAAAAACTGTTGCAGGACGGCGATCTGCTGGTGACGCAGGGCGCCGGTAACGTAGGCACTATTGCGCGGCAACTGGCCGCGGGAGGCGTGCGCCATGACTGACACCCCGGCGCAACTGAAACAGGCATTGTCCCGTGTCGGCCGCGTGGCCGTGCTGGCGGGTGGCCGCTCTGCAGAGCGGGAGATCTCCCTGAAAAGCGGCCGCGAAGTGCACGCCGCCCTGCGCAAGCTGGGCGTGCTGGCAGAACTGGTTGATCCGGCAGAAGTGCCGGTGGATACCCTGACCGGTTTCAAGCGTGTGTTCATCGCCCTGCACGGGCGTGGCGGAGAAGACGGTGTGATCCAGGGTGTGCTGGAGCACCTGGGTGTGCCGTACACCGGCAGCGGTGTCATGGCGTCGGCGATCGGCATGGACAAGGTGCGGACCAAATTGCTGTGGGCCGGCGCGGGCCTGCCGACACCGGCGTTCTATGTGGCGGGCAGCGCCGACGCACCGGCGCTGGGGTTCCCACTGATGGTGAAACCGGCGCGCGAAGGTTCATCCATCGGTATGCGCAAAGTGGACAACGCGCAGGAACTGGCCGGGGCGATTGCCGCCGCCCAGGAATACGACGATGAGGTGCTGGTGGAACGTTGGGTCACCGGTGCCGAATTCACCGTGGCGATTCTCGGCGACCGGGCGCTGCCGGCGATCCGGCTGGAAACGCCGAACAGCTTCTACGATTTCGACGCCAAGTACCGGGCCGACACCACGCGTTACCTGTGCCCGTGCGGTCTGGATGAGGTGCAGGAAAACGAACTGAAAGCGCTGGCATTGCGTGCCTTCCGTGCCGTTGGCGCCGAAGGCTGGGGCCGCGTCGATGTGATGCAGGACGCCGATGGTCAGTTCCAGTTGCTGGAAATCAACACGGTGCCCGGCATGACAGACCACTCGCTGGTGCCGATGGCGGCCCGGGCCGAGGGGCTGAGTTTTGAAGCGCTGGTGGCAGAGATCCTGCTGTCGGCGGGAGACGTGGGACGTGGCGCGGCCGGCGCGTAAGCCCGCCCGCGGGGCGGTACGCAAGCCGGCCCGCAGGCCGGCAGCGCGCCGCCTGCCGTCCGTTTCGCTGACGGGCATCCTGGCGCGGCTGTCACGGGCGCTGCCCTGGCTGCTCGCCAGCCTGGCACTGCTGATCGTCATGACCGGGCTGATCTACCTGCCGCGGATGCTCGACAGTTACCCGCTGCAGGCGGTGACAGTGGAAGGCGTCAAGGACGCACGGCGTCAGCAGCAGGTGCAACTGACGCTGTCGACGCTGGTCAGCGGCGAGAATTTTTTCTCCGTCTCCCTGGATGCGCTGCACCAGGAAGTGAGCGCCCTGAGCTGGGTGGCGGAAACAGAAGTGCGCCGCCGCTGGCCGGGGCAACTGGTACTGAAAGTGGAAGAACGCGTGCCGGTGGCGGTGTGGAACGATGAATTGCTGGTGGCCAGCAGCGGTGAACCTTTCCGTGGTCTGGACAAGTACAGCGTGGACGCATTGCCGAGACTGTCCGGACCGGCGCTGCGACTGACGGAAGTGATGGGCTACTACCACAGCATGAGCCGCATTCTGCAGGAGATCGGCCTCGGCATCCGCAACGTCAGTGTCAATGCGCGACTGACCGCGGAACTGACGCTCGACAACGGTGTGGTACTGGTGGTGGACCGTGAACAATACGCGCACAAGCTGCGTCGTTTTGTGCAGCTATACCGGACAGTGCTGGAGGCGGACAACCGCGCTCTGGCAAAAGTGGATCTGCGCTATGCCGATGGCATGGCGGTGACATGGGGCCAGGACAAGGCCCCGGACAGCAAGCCCGAGAAGAGAGTCTGACGCCATGGCAAATTCAGCACAGGACCGGATGATCGTTGGCCTGGACATTGGCACCTCGAAAGTGGTGGCCATCGTCGGCCAGGTAAATGCCGAGGGTGCCATGGAGATCATTGGCATCGGATCGCAGCCTTCGCGTGGCATGAAGAAAGGCGTGGTGGTGGATATCGAAGCCACCGTGCGCTCGATCCAGCGCGCGGTGGAGGAAGCCGAACTGATGGCCGGCTGCCAGATTCATTCCGTGTACGCGGGTATCGCCGGCAGCCACGTACGCAGCCTGAACAGCCACGGCATCGTCGCCATCCGCGACCGCGAAGTGCTGCACGCGGATATCGACCGGGTGATCGACGCCGCCCAGGCGGTGGCGATCCCGGCGGACCAGAAAACACTACATGTGTTGCCACAGGAATATGTGGTGGACAACCAGGAAGGCGTGCGTGAGCCGGTCGGCATGAGTGGCGTGCGCCTGGAAGCGAAAGTGCATCTGGTGACCTGCGCGGTAAACGCGGCGCAGAACATCGAAAAATGTGTGCGTCGCTGCGGCCTGGAAGTGGAGGACATGATCCTCGAACAGTTGGCCTCCGCCTACGCAGTGCTGACCGAGGACGAACGCGAACTCGGTGTGTGCATGGTGGACATCGGCGGCGGTACCACGGACATCGCGATCTTCACCGAAGGTGCGATCCGTCACACGGCAAATATTCCGATTGCCGGTGACCAGGTCACCAACGACATCGCCATGGCGCTGCGCACACCGAAGCAGTACGCCGAAGAGATCAAGATGAAATACGCCTGCGCGCTGACCCAGCTCGCTGGCGCGGATGAAACCATCAAGGTGCCGTCAGTGGGCGACCGCCCGCCGCGCACACTGAGCCGCCAGAATCTGGCGGAAGTGGTGGAGCCGCGTTACGACGAGCTGTTCACGCTGATCCAGGCGGAACTGCGCCGCAGCGGCTTCGAGGATCTGATACCGGGTGGCATCGTGCTGACCGGTGGCTCCTCGAAAATTGAGGGCGCGGCGGAACTGGCCGAAGAGATTTTCCACATGCCGGTGCGCCTGGGCATGCCGCAGGGCGTGGCGGGGCTGACCGACGTGGTGCGCAACCCGATTTACGCCACCGCCGTCGGCCTGTTGCTGTACGGACAACGGATGGAACAGGAGGGCCGGGGCGGGCGTCGCGAGACATCGTCCAACGGTACGGACTGGCTGGAGAAAGTGAAGAGCTGGTTCAAAGGAAATTTTTAGCCGCCGACGCGGCTGACACGACGGCGTTGCAGCCGTCGTGACACCAGGTTCCTGGCGGGGCGGAGCCACGCCGGAACGATTCGACGACACAGGGATAAACGGGAGATCAACCATGCAATTCAAACTGGAAGACAGCGTACCGCATGGCGCGGTCATTAAAGTGGTGGGCGTAGGTGGTGGCGGCGGCAACGCCGTGGATCACATGGTGCGCTCGAATGTGGACGGTGTGGAATTCATCTGCGCCAATACCGACGCGCAAGCACTGCGTAATGCTTCGTCGCGTACAGTGATTCAACTCGGCAGCCAGGTCACCAAGGGCCTGGGTGCCGGCGCCAACCCGGAAGTGGGCCGACAGTCCGCGATTGAAGATCGCGAACGTCTGGCCGAACTGCTGGAAGGCGCCGACATGGTGTTCGTGACGGCCGGCATGGGCGGTGGTACCGGTACCGGTGCGGCGCCAATCGTTGCCGAAGTGGCGCGCGAGCTGGGCATTCTCACTGTCGCGGTGGTGACCAAGCCGTTCCCGTTCGAAGGCCGCAAGCGTCTGAAAGTGGCCGAGGAAGGCATCGCGCAACTGCGCGAACACGTGGATTCGCTGATCACCATCCCGAACGAAAAACTGCAGGCCGTGCTGGGCGGTTCCACCAGCCTGCTGGATGCGTTCAAGGCCGCCAACGATGTGTTGCTCGGTGCGGTGAAAGGTATTGCCGACCTGATCGTCAAGCCGGGCATGATCAACGTCGACTTTGCTGACGTGCGCACCGTGATGAGCGAAATGGGCATGGCGATGATGGGCTCGGGCACGTCCCGTGGCGAAGGCCGCGCCGAAGCGGCTGCCAACGCGGCCATTTCCAGCCCGCTGCTGGAAGACGTGGACCTGCACGGTGCACGCGGCATCCTGATCAACATCACTGCCAGCGAATCCATCTCGCTGCAGGAGTTCACCACGGTGGGCGATGTGATTCAGGAGCTGGCCTCCGACGACGCCAATGTGATCATCGGTACCGCCATTGATCCGGACATGGGCGATGAACTGACCGTGACCGTGGTTGCCACCGGCCTGGGTGGCGTACAGGAACTTAAAGTTGTACGCGGCAATCAAACCCCGGTACGCGCAGACGGTCGCCTGGATTACGATGAGCTGGAGCGCCCGGCCTTTGGCCGCAAGCGCCCACAGAGCGAGACCCGGCGCAACGCGCAGGCAGCGGTGAATGCTGCGGAGGATCTGGATTTCATTGATATCCCGACCTTCCTGCGTCGCCAGGCGGACTGATCATCAACCGCCGGCCCGTTGGCCGGGGTGACCCGGCAGGACCGACGGAAGGCGCAAGGGACAATGGTGCAGAATCGGCGGGTCTGTTAGCATCGCCCCCCAGATTCTGTGTTCAGGACCGCGGTATCATGCCTGATGCCGACAAGATAGCGACAAGATCGATGATCAGACAGCGAACGCTCAAGAATGTCATCCGCGCGACCGGTATCGGTCTGCACACGGGTGAAAAGGTCTATCTGACGGTGCGCCCGGCGCCCGTCGATGCCGGGATCGTGTTCCGGCGGGTGGACCTGGACCCGGTGGTGGAGATCGAAGCCAACGCGGAGAACGTGGGTGAAACCACCCTGTCCTCGACCCTGGTCAAGGACGGCGTGAAGGTCGGCACCGTGGAGCATCTGCTTTCGGCCATGGCCGGGCTTGGCATCGACAACGCCTATGTGGAATTGTCGGCGCCGGAAGTGCCGATCATGGACGGCAGTGCCGGACCCTTCGTGTTCCTGCTGCAGTCCGCCGGTATCCAGGAACAGCCGGCGGCGAAGAAATTCATCCGCATCAAGCGCAAGGTGTCCATCGAGGACGGCGACAAGTCCGCCACCTTCGTGCCGTTCAACGGCTTCAAGGTGAGCTTTTCCATCGAATTCGACCATCCGGTGTTTGCCGGCCGGTCACAGATGGCGAGCATCGACTTTTCGTCCACCTCGTTCGTGAAGGAAGTGGCGCGCGCGCGCACCTTCGGCTTCATGCGCGACATCGAGTTTCTGCGTTCGCAGAACCTGGCGCTGGGCGGCAGCGTGGACAACGCCATCGTGGTGGACGACTACCGTATCCTCAATGAGGACGGCCTGCGTTACGAGGATGAGTTCGTCAAACACAAGATGCTGGATGCCATTGGCGACCTGTATCTGCTCGGCTACAGCCTGATTGGCGAATTTGTCGGCCACAAGTCCGGCCATGCGCTCAACAACCAGTTGCTGCGCAAGCTGATCAAGGAAACCGACGCCTGGGAAGTGGTGACCTTCGAGGACGCCTCCACCGCGCCGATTTCCTACATGAAGCCGGTACTGGCGAGCGAGTAAGGCTGCAATGGTCGAAAGGGGTTTTCCCTGGCCCCGGAGACTGCCTGCGCCGCAGACAAGGACGCTGCCCGCTGCCATTGGCAAGTAAAGAATGACGTCGTTGAATCGAAAGGCCCGGATTCCCGCCGGGCCTTTCTTTATTACAGGCAGGCGATGGGATACAGCACGAGGTCCGGTCGCCGGGTGGGGAAAAGCAGCCCGGTCAATCCTGCCGCCCTGCACCTGGCAACGGCCATGGCCCCATGATCCTGGCCCGGATATTGCTTTCTTTTTGGTCAATCAAGGGCGGTTTCCGGGAACCTGCACCGCATGGTTGCTGTCAGTCTGCCAGGTTGGCGAGACGCAACAGTGATTCGCGCAGCCCCTCGTCCTCAATGCCCGCTGCGGCGTCACGCAGGCAGGCGGCGGCGGAGGCGGGCAGGACAGGCGCCGCACCGGTACGCACCGGCGCTGCCGCCACCGGCGGGCGTGGTGTGGTATCCCGGGTGACGCGGATTTGCCAGTCGCTGGCCTGCAGCTCCTTGGCGATACGTGGTGCATGGAAACGCAGCAGTTGGGCCACGGCATTGTTGTCGGCCATCAGCAGCAGGCGGCCGTCTTCCTGAAGGATATGGACGCGTGGCGCCAGTGCCGGCGGAAGTGAGCGGCAACTGACCGGCGCGGGCGCGCGGTACTCGGCAGCACGGTGACGCAACGCTTCCAGGTCGGGGCTGCCGTGAAGCAGTCGACTAATGGAGCGAGGGCCAATTGCCTTAGCCATAGTATTTTCCTAGTATAACCGCACAGAATGTAAACGAATTATAAAACTCTGCTCTAACATTTTGATTTTTAGGGTGTTTTCCTTCCGAAGCGAGCAAGCGGAAATATGAACATCATAGTCCTCAACAGCCGTGGCCACCAGTCGCGCGCTTTGCGATTGCCGCGTCACCTGCCCGGACTCCTGCTGGCGGTATTGTTTGTGATACCGGCGATGGTGGGCGTTGGGGCCTATTACGCGATGTACCACTGGGGTGATCCGGTGCTGGATCAGCGCATGACCGCCCGTTGGCAGGATGAACTGGCGTCCCAGCGCGGTGCGCTGGACGAGCTCAACCGTCGTACCGACGAAGAATTGCGTGCGCTCACCATCCGTCTTGCCGACATGCAGGCCCGCCTGATGCGGATCGATGCCCTGGGAGAACGGCTGGTGGATATCGCCGGCATCCCCTCTGATGAATTCGATTTCAGCGCTCCGGCCGCCGTAGGTGGCCCGGAATTGCCTGAAGAACGGTCCCTGGCCTATACCGCCCCTTCCTTTACTCAGGCACTGACCGATCTGGCCGTGACCCTGGACCGTCGTGAAGAACAGCTCTCCATCCTTGAGCGCCTGATGGACAACCGCCGGATTGCCGAGAAGGCAGAACTGTCTGGCCGTCCGATCGTGCGCGGCTGGCTGTCCTCCCGTTTTGGCCAGCGTACGGATCCGTTCAGTGGCCGCCTGACCATGCACCGTGGTGTGGATTTCGCCGCCAAGGACGGGTCGGATGTGGTGGCGACCGGTGCCGGCGTGGTGACCTTTGCCGGTCAGCGCTGGGGGTATGGCAACCTGGTGGAAGTGAATCATGGCAATGGCGTCGCCACCCGGTATGCCCACATGAAAGAAGTGCTGGTGAGCGCGGGTGACATCGTGCGGGCCGGTGATGTGATTGCCGTTGTGGGCTCCACCGGCCGTTCCACTGGCCCGCACGTGCACTATGAAGTGCTGCGCAACGGGCGTCAGGTTGACCCGACACCGTATATTGTCCGGGCGCGCCGCTGAGCGCGTCGGGACGCCTTGTGCCTGGTTGCAGGCGTCCGTTCCTGAAGTGTGTCCGCTGCCGTCTTATCGCATGGCGTGATATCAGCTATCACGCCGATTGTGTGCCGTTCCTGCATAAAAATCCGGCAATCCGGTCAATGTCATCACCGCTTGGCACAGGCGGTCTTGATCCGTACTCTTATGTCCCCATGTTGCCTGACACCCGCTTGTTTGCCGTGGGTGGCAAGGCCCGTTCGCAGCGCTGTGCGCTGCGTTTAATTTTTGATCAGATGCCGGAAGTTCCATGCTCTCAGCCATTGTAAAGTCCATCTTTGGAAGCAAGAACGAACGTGAAATCAAGCGCATGAGGCGCATCGTCACGGAAATCAACGCGTTCGGTGAGGACCTGCAGAAGGCTGACGACGCGGCCCTTCAGGCACGTACGGCAGAGCTCAAGCAGGCCTATCAGGAAGGCCGCTCACTGGACGAACTCTTGCCGGAAGCCTTTGCCGTGGTGCGCGAAGGCGCCACCCGGGTGCTGGGCATGCGTCACTTCGATGTCCAGTTGATGGGCGGCATTGCCCTGCACGAAGGCCGTATCGCAGAGATGCGTACCGGGGAAGGTAAAACGCTGACGGCGACCCTGCCGGTGTATCTCAATGCACTGTCCGGCGACGGCGTGCATGTGGTGACGGTGAACGACTACCTGGCCGAGCGTGACGCCAACTGGATGCGGCCGCTGTACGAATTCCTCGGCCTGTCGGTGGGAGTGATCCTGTCGCAGCAGCCCCCCGATGTTAAAAAGGAAGCCTACGCGGCCGACATCACCTACGGCACCAACAACGAATTCGGTTTCGACTACCTGCGCGACAACATGGCTTTCCGCCTGGAAGACCGGGTGCAACGCCCGCTCAATTATGCGCTGGTGGACGAGGTGGACTCGATCCTGATCGATGAAGCGCGTACGCCGCTGATCATTTCCGGCCCGGCGTCCGACAGCTCTGAAATGTACAAGCGCATCAACACGCTGATGCCGCGCCTGAAACGGCATACGGATGAGCAAGACGGCGATTACATCATCGATGAGAAAAGCCGCCAGGTGGAACTGACCGAACAGGGTCACCAGCTGGTTGAGCAACTGCTGTCCGAATCGGGCCTGCTGGAAGAGGGCGAGAGCCTGTATTCCGCCCAGAGCCTGGCGCTGCTGCACCATGTGCATGCGGCGCTGAAAGCGCATGTCCTGTTTCACCGTGACCGCGATTACATCGTGCAGAACGGCCAGATCGTGATTGTCGATGAACACACCGGCCGTACCATGCCGGGCCGTCGCTGGTCGGAAGGCATCCACCAGGCGGTGGAAGCCAAGGAGCAACTGGAAGTCCAGCAGGAAAACCAGACGCTGGCGTCGACGACCTTCCAGAACTACTTCCGCCTGTATCGCAAGCTCTCCGGCATGACCGGTACGGCGGATACCGAGGCGCCGGAATTCCGTCAGATTTACGGGCTGGACGTGGTGGTGATCCCCACGCACCGGCCGATGGCGCGGGTCGATGCCGATGATCTGGTCTACCTGTCGTTGGAAGAAAAATACGACGCCATCATCCAGGCGGTGCAAGAGACCGTGGAGAAAGGCGCGCCTGTGCTGGTGGGGACCGCCACGATTGCCGCTTCGGAATATCTGTCCAATCGCCTGAAGCAGGCCGGTATTGCGCACGAAGTGCTGAACGCGAAGTTCCACCGCCGCGAAGCGGAAATTATCGCGCAGGCCGGGCGGCCGGGCGCGGTCACCATCGCCACCAACATGGCCGGCCGGGGTACCGATATTGTGCTCGGCGGTAATCCGGACGAAGCTGTCCGTGCGCTGGAAAACCCCACCGAAAGCGATATTGCGGCGGCACGTGCGCAATGGAAAACGGACCATGAGCGGGTACTGGCTTCCGGCGGCCTGCACATCATCGGAACCGAGCGTCACGAATCGCGGCGTATCGACAACCAGCTGCGCGGCCGGGCCGGCCGTCAGGGCGATCCGGGCCACACCCGCTTCTTCCTGTCCATGGAAGATGACCTGATGCGCATCTTCGCCTCCGACCGCATTCGCAATATGATGCGCTCGCTGGGCCTGGAGCAGGGTGAGGCGATCGAACACCGCTGGGTCACACGTGCGATCGAAAATGCGCAGCGCAAAGTGGAAGGCCGCAACTTCGATATCCGCAAGAACCTGCTTGAATACGATGACGTGGCCAACGACCAGCGCCGTGTCATCTACAACCAGCGCGATGAAATCCTGGCCTCCGACGATCTGTCTGAAAGCGTGCGCGCCATCCGCCGTGATGTGATGACCGAGGTCGTGCATACGTACCTGCCGCCGGGCTCCATTGACGAGCAATGGGATGTTGCCGGGCTGGAACAGGCGCTGGAAAACGAATACCACGTGCAGATGCCGGTCAGCCGCTGGCTGGAGGAAGATACCAGCCTGCATATCGACGGTGTGGTGGAGCGCGTGGTGGCGACCATGGAAGAAGCCTACGCCGCCAAGGAAGATCAGGTGGACACCATGGGCATCTCGCTGCGCAAGGTGGAAAAGCATCTGGTGCTGCAAGTGCTCGACCGCCACTGGAAAGATCACCTGGCCAGCATGGACCACCTGCGCCAGGGTATTCATCTGCGTGGTTACGCACAGAAAAACCCGAAGCAGGAATACAAGCGCGAGGCATTCGAGCTGTTCCAGGAAATGATGACGCAGATCCAGCACGAACTGATCCGTGTCCTCAGCACGCTGGAACTGCGGCGCGACGATGCGGTGGAACGTCTGGAGCAGCAGCGTGCCGAGGAAGCCCGCCGTATGGCCGAGCAAATGCGTGCACAGACACCGGAAATGGGGACCCGTGGCGTGGCGCGTGAACAGAGCGGCGCGGAAACGGGTGGCGACACGGCGCAGCCGTTCGTGCGTGACGGTCGCAAGGTCGGCCGCAACGAGCCTTGCTGGTGTGGTTCGGGCAAGAAGTACAAGCATTGTCACGGCCAGCTCGAAAGCTGACCGTTTGCCACAAGGCCGTATCCGACAACCCGCCGTCCTGGCGGGTTGTCCGTTTGTGGCCCCCGCAGGCGCTGGCAATCGTGCCGGCCCCCATGAATAATGCACCCTCTTCAGTCTTATTCGTTGCCGAGGCATGCAATGCAGAGTCAGTGGTTCCCGGTGCCGGGTGTGCGCCTGGCAGCCGTCGAGGCGGGTATCAAGAAAGCCAACCGGCGTGATCTGGTGGTGCTGGCACTGTCGGAAGGCAGCCGCACCGCCGGCGTGTTCACGCTGAACCGGTTCTGCGCCGCGCCAGTGCAGGTGGCAAAAGAACACCTGGCTACCCGTGCTCCCCGTTATCTGTTGATCAACACCGGTTACGCCAACGCAGGCACCGGCGAGGAAGGCATGCGCCGTTGTCTGGCGACCTGCGCGTTGCTGGCGGAACAGGCCGGCTGCGCGCCGGAGGAAGTGCTGCCGTATTCCACCGGCGTGATCGGTGAACTGTTCAGCCTGCCGCCGTTCGAGCGAGGGCTGCCGTTGGCACTGGATGCGCTGGATGAACACGGCTGGGGCCGTGCCGCAGAAGGCATCATGACCACTGACACCCGGCCCAAGCTGACCAGCCGTCGCGTGCGCCTCGGCGAGCACGAGATCACCGTCACCGGCATGGCGAAAGGCGCCGGCATGATCAAACCGAACATGGCGACCATGCTGGGTTTTATTGCCACGGACGCGAATATTGCCCAGCCGTTGCTGGAGCGCTGGACACGCGAGTTGGCGGATCGCTCTTTCAATCGCATCACCATCGATGGCGATACCTCCACCAATGACGCCTGCATGCTGATCGCCACCGGCCAGACCGGCCCGGAGATCAGCGACGAGCACGACGCCGATGCACGCATGCTGTTCCAGACGCTGGAGCAGGTGTTTGTGGAACTGGCCCAGGGCATCGTGCGCGATGGCGAAGGCGCGACCAAGTTCGTTGCCGTGGACGTGGCCGGTGCGGTCAGCAATGAGGACGCGCGCATCGTGGCCGAAACCGTGGCCCATTCGCCGTTGGTAAAAACCGCACTGTTCGCGTCGGATCCCAACTGGGGCCGTATTCTTGCCGCCGTGGGCCGTGCGCCGATTGCCGCGCTGGATGTGGGCCAGGTCAATATCTGGCTGGATGCCGTGCAGATCGTCGCCAACGGCGGTGTGGCACCGGATTACACCGAAGCCCGTGGCGCTGCGGTGATGGCCCAGGCGGACATTAACATCCGTATCGATCTGGGGGCGGGCGCAGGCACTTGCTGTGTCTGGACCTGCGATTTCAGTTACGACTACGTCAAGATCAATGCCGAATACCGTACCTGATTTGCCGTATGTCCCCACGGGGCGCTACTGATGCTGCTCGTCGTTGCTGCCATCATCCGTGGCCCGGACGGTCGCATCCTGCTGAGCCAGCGGCCCGCTCACAAACACAAGGGCGGCTGCTGGGAATTTCCCGGCGGCAAGGTCGAGGCGGGTGAAGCACTGGACACTGCGCTGGCGCGTGAGCTGGAAGAAGAGCTTGGTCTGCGTGTGCGCGCCTGCCAGCCATTCATGACCATTGAGCATCATTACCCGGAATTGTCCGTTCGTCTGTGTTTCCGCGAAGTCACTGCCTTCGAGGGGCAGCCGGTCGGGCGCGAAGGCCAGCCCGTGCAGTGGTTCACGCCGGGAGAGCTGGGCGCCCTGGATTTTCCGGAGGCCAATCAGCCGGTGGTGAAGGCGCTGGCATTGCCGGATCAATGGTTGATCCTGCCAACCCCCCTGCCAGCGGACTGGCGCGAGGCACTGCCGCGCAGTATCGCGGCTGGGGCGACGCTGGTGTACCTGCGTGGTGTGGAGGAGGTGTCGCTGTTGCGAGAGCTGGTGCAGTGCTGCCATGCCGGCGGTGCACTGGCGTTGGTGGCGGATGACCCGGCACTGGCTACCGCCGTGGCGGCCGATGGGGTGCATCTGCGTCAGCAGCAGGCGATGCGATTAAAGCAAAAACCCGCGCAGCCCTGGATTTCCATGGCCTGTCATGACCAGGCCTCGTTGGCACACGCCGTGGCGTTGGGTGCTGACATGGTGTTGTTGTCCCCTGTCCGGGAGACACCGACCCATCCGGGGCAACCAGGAATGGGATGGCCATCGTTTCGCGCGCTGGCGGAAGGCCTGCCGTTGCCGGTGTATGCACTGGGAGGCGTGACGCCTGCGGAGGTGCGGCAGGCGCGCGAAGCCGGTGCGCGCGGAGTGGCGGGGATCAGAGGGTTCTGGCGATCTTGTTGAATTGTGGCGGAGGGAGCGCGGCGAATCCTGCCATCTCTCCCTCCGTGCTCAGAACTCATCGTTGAAGTCTTCAGGCTCCGCCGGTATCGCATGCCGTTCTGCGGCCCAGTCTCCCAGGTCGATCAGCTTGCAGCGTTCCGAACAGAAGGGCCGCCATGGGTTGTCGCTGCGCCATTGTATGGGCTTGCGGCATTGCGGGCAGGCCAGGATGCGGGCGGTGTCGTCGGTCATCGGATCATCCTCCGCTGGCTGAATGGTCGGCCGCCAGCGCCAGGTACTGCTGGTGCAGAGCGTCCAGTTTCTGATGCAGGTGTGCAAGCAGGCCATCGTTGAGCAGTACATCATCGGCCCGCCCGATTCTCGCCTGGCGCGGCATTTGTGCGGCAATGATGGCCTCCACCTGTTTGCGTGCCACCTTGTCGCGGGCGGTGGTGCGTGCCAGTTGCAGTGTCTCCGGCGCGTCGATCAGCAGAATACGGTGCGTCAGTTGGTGCTGGCTGGTGTCCAGCAGCAGGGGGGACACCAGCAGCGTATACGGCGAGGTCGAGGCGGCAATCTGGCGACGGATTTCCTCGCCGATGGCGGGGTGGGTGATGGCTTCCAGAGCCTGGCGTTCGGCCGCATCGGCAAACACGATCTCGCGCAGGGCGCGGCGGTCGAGACTGCCGTCGGCAGCAATTACGCCAGTGCCGAAGCGCTCACGAATCAATCCCAGCGCCGGCTGGCCCGGCTCCACGATGACTCGCGAGGCCAGATCGGCATCGACGATGGTAATGCCTTTGCCGGCGAGGTAATCCGAAGCGGCTGTCTTGCCGCTGCCGATGCCGCCGGTCAGTCCTACAACGAACATGGGGACTCCTTCGGAGCCCGCTGCGGGCTACGAGCAGCGAGCGGCGAGCTTTTTCCTCGTAGCCCGTAGCCTGCGGCTCGCAGCTGCCGCGCAGCGGCTCAAAACTTCATCAGGCCAAGGTAGGCATCGATGATCTGGTTGCCCCAGAGCAGGGCAATCAGGCCGGCACCCGCCAGATAAGGGCCAAACGGGATGCCCTGACCGTGGCGGATCGTGCCCGTGGCGAGCAGGATGCCGCCTACCACGGCGCCGACGAGGGACGATAGCAGAATCACCAGTGGCAGCAACTGCCAACCCAGCCAGGCACCGAGTGCAGCGAGCAGTTTGAAGTCGCCGTAACCCATGCCTTCCTTGCCTGTCAGCAGCTTGAAGGCCCAGTAAAGGCACCACAGCGTCATATAGCCGAGCACGGCACCGGCCACGGCGTCATGCAGCGGGACGGGCGAGATGCCTGCCCAGGCGGCCAGCAGGCCGGCCCACAGCAGCGGATAGTTGAGTGAGTCGGGCAGCAGGGTCGTGTCGAAGTCGATCAGTGCCAGCGCCAGCAGGGTCCAGAGCGCGAACAGCATCGCGGCCAGCCAGGGGCCGTAACCAAAATGCCAGGCGGCCAGGGCGCCGAGCAGGCCCGCGCACAGCTCCACCACCGGGTAACGCATGGCAATACCGTTGTCGCACTGGCTGCACTTGCCGCGCAGAAACAGCCAGCTCAGGACGGGCACGTTTTCGTACCAGCGAATCTGATGATTGCAGTGCGGGCAACGCGAGCGGGGGACGACCAGATTGAAACGCGGGCCTGCGGGTTCCTCCGGCAGATCCAGCATGGCACGGGCCTCTGCCTGCCAGGCGGTTTCCATCATGCGTGGCAGGCGGTACACCACCACATTGATAAAGCTGCCCACGAGCAGGCCGAGAATAAATACCAGTACAGTGAGCAGTACCGGGCTGGTCTGCAGCAGATCCGTCAAGGTCATCGTATCGTCGTCTTACATCATGTTGCCGAGCTGGAAGATAGGCAGGTACATGGCGACGATCAGGCCGCCCACGACGATGCCGAGGAAGCTCATGATCAGCGGTTCCATCATGCTGGTCAAACCGTCCACCGCATTGTCCACCTCATCCTCGAAGTGCTGGGCAACTTTGGCCAGCATGGCATCCAGTGCGCCGGATTCTTCGCCGATGGCGGTCATCTGCAACGCCATGCTGGGGAATACGCCGGTAGAACGCATGGCGAACTGCAGTTGCTGGCCGGTGGAGACATCATCGCGGATGCGGTAGACGGCGTTACGGTAGACGGCATTGCCGGTGGCGCCGGCGCAGGCTTCCAGGGCGTCGATCAACGGCACGCCGGCCGAGAAGGTGGTGGAGAGCGTGCGGGCGTAACGGGCGACGGTGGCCTTGTAGATGATGTCGCCCACGACCGGCAGCTTCAGGTACAGCCGGTCGAGTGCATCAGAGAACGCCTTGGAGCGACGCTTCAATGTTGTGATGGCAAAAATGAAGGCGGCGATGCCCACCACGATCATCAGGCCATTCTTCTGCATGCTCTCCGACAGGTTGATCACGAACTGGGTCATGGCCGGCAACTCGGCGCCGAAGCCTTCGAACAGGGTCTGGAAGGTGGGTACCACCTTGATCAGCAGGATACCTGTAACCACGCCGGCCACGACCATTACGGTAGCGGGGTATTTCATGGCCTTCTTGATCTTGGCTTTCAGTGCCTCGCTCTTTTCCTTGTAGAGCGCCACGCGGTCCAGCATGGTTTCCAGCGCACCGGACTGTTCACCGGCTTCCACCAGACTGCAGTAGAGATCGTCAAAATACTTCGGATGGTTGCGCAAGGCATTCGCAAAATTGGTGCCGCCTTCAATATCGGTCTTGATCTTCAGCACCACCTCTTTCATGGTCGCGTTGTCCAGACCTTCGGCAACAATATCGAACGACTGCACCAGCGGCACGCCGGCCTTCATCATGGTGGCGAGCTGGCGGGTGAAGATCGCGATGTCCGAGGGCTTGATGCTCTTCTTGCCGCCGAAGCTGAGCTCCGACTTCTTACGCACCCGTTTGACATTGATCCCCTGCTTGCGCAGTTCGGCGCGCGCCAGTGCAGGATTGGTGGTCAGTATCTCGCCCTTGATGCGGGAGCCCTTGCGGTCCGTCCCTTCATACTGGAAGGTGGCTTTCTTGACCTGCTTGACTGCTGCTGCTTTCGCCATGATCAGTGTCCGGAGGTTACACGGTTGACTTCTTCAAGGCTGGTCATGCCCTGCATGACCTTGACCAGCCCGGAACGGGACAGGTCGTTGAAGCCTTCCTTGCGGCATTGGTCCGCGATCTGGATGGAGTTGCCTTCTTCCATGATGATGCGGGCGATACCATCGGTGATTCTGACCACCTCATAGATGCCCACGCGTCCTTTATAGCCGTTATTGCACTTCTCGCACCCTTTGGGGCCGTACACGGTGAAAGGCTGCGCGAGATCTTCCTCGGTAAAGCCCATCTCCAGCAGCGACTGGCGGGGCACCTCCACCGGCTGCTTGCAATGTTCGCACAGCCGCCGGGCCAGACGCTGGGCGATGATCAGGATGACCGACGTGGCGATATTGAACGACGGCACCCCCATATTGCGCAGGCGGGTCAGGGTCTCCGGCGCACTGTTTGTGTGCAGGGTAGAGAGCACCAGGTGACCGGTCTGGGCTGCTTTCACCGCGATGCTGGCGGTTTCCAGGTCACGGATCTCGCCCACCAGGATCACGTCCGGGTCCTGCCGCAGGAAGGCTTTCAGGGCAGCGGAGAAGTCCATGCCGGTCTTCGTGTTCACGTTGACCTGGTTGATACCTTCCAGGTTGATCTCCACCGGGTCTTCCGCCGTGGAGATATTACGCTCCGGCGTGTTGAGGATATTGACCCCGGTGTACAGGGAAACGGTCTTGCCGGAGCCGGTCGGTCCGGTCACCAGGATCATGCCCTGCGGCTTGCTCAGGGCATCCATGTACAGCTTCTTCTGCCCTTCCTCATAGCCCAGCGCATCAATACCCATCTTGGCGCTTTCCGGGTCGAGGATACGCAGCACGATCTTTTCCCCGAACAGGGTGGGGCAGGTGTTGACGCGGAAGTCGATGGCGCGGGTCTTGGATACTTTCAGCTTGATCCGGCCGTCCTGCGGGACACGGCGCTCGGAGATATCGAGCTGCGACATGACCTTCAGACGGGCGGCAATCTTGCCGGCACTATTGGCGGGCGGCTTGGCGATCTCGCGCAGGATGCCGTCCTGGCGAAAGCGCACGCGATAGGTCTTTTCGTAGGGCTCGAAGTGCAGATCGGACGCGCCGATCTTGATGGCGTCCAGCAGCAGCTTGTTGACGAACCGGACGATGGGGGCATCGTCAGACGCCGAGGCGACATCCTCCGCCCCTTCCTGGGCGGCTTCCCCCCCGCTGATGTCAATGTCGTCCAGGCCCTCATCAAGATCCTTGAAGGCGCCACCCTCGGCCTCATTGACGACAGCGTCGATCAACTGCCCGAGTTTGTCTTCCTCGGCGATGATGGTCTCAATGTTGAGGCCGGTGTTGAAACGCAGGTCTTCCAGGGCCTGCAGGTTGGTGGGATCAGAGACGGCGACAAACAGCCGGCTGCCACGACGGAACAGCGGCAGCGCCCGGTGCTTCTCGACCAGCTTGTGATCCACCAGCCCCTTGATCAGCATTTCGGGGTTGAAGGCAGCCAGATCGATGACCGGATCACCAAACTCTTCCGCCACAATGCGGGAGACATCGGCGGCCCGCGCCAGGCCCTTGCGGACAATATAGGTGACGAGGCTGAGTTTTTCCTGACGGGCGCCAGCCAGCGCCTCGCGCGCTCGGTCTTCTGCGAGCACGGATTCACTGACAAGCCTGCGGGCAAGACCGCTCAATTGCGTCGACATGCTGATTTCGGCCGTGGTAGTTGGACGTCTCTATTATTGTCTACCGTGCCTCGGGCGCCCCGCCCGGGCCGGCATGCCGGCTCCCTCCGAACCTGAGTCACTGTACACAGAAAGCACAGAGGCTGCCAGCGACCGGGTTCGCAAACCGGCGGTGGCCTGGTGTGGTGATTATGTGATCATGCCGGGAGGTGATGTGCAATGTGGAGAGCGGAGCATCATGGCGCGCGGCGGTGTGCCCGACGCGCAAATTTGGTCATAACATGGTGACAATAAATGTCATGTTGTGACTTGTGTTGTCAGTTTGGCGTGGCGGATTTGCAAGCCACGCCGGAAAAAACGGCAGTCAGTCAGGCTTTTGATCTGCGTCCGTTGCTTTTGGCCTGCAATATGCATTACAAAGTTTGTGTCGTCTGCCGCCGGGGACTGGACCGGGGGGGCGGGTCAATAAAAAGATTCTTTAGAACCAAGATGACTGGAGAGACTGGTATGAAACAGGTGCAGAAAGGTTTTACGTTGATCGAACTGATGATCGTGGTGGCGATCATCGGTATTCTGGCGGCGATCGCGATTCCGCAGTATCAGGATTATATTGCGCGGTCGCAGGTGAGCCGTGTGATGAGTGAAACTGGTGCGCTGCGCACCATTGTTGAGACATGCATGATGGAAGGTCGGGATGCTACCACTACCCCTCCATGTCAGCTAGGCATGACCGCAAGCAACCTGCTTGGCGGAGGTGGTGATGAGGACGAGTCTGGTGAAGGCTTCCCTGATGTGACCATCAGTCTTGCGGACAATACGGCTTCGATCGATGCTACCTTCGGCCAAAATGCTTCTTCCGCAATATCGGGTAGTGGCTTGACATGGAGTCGTGACGATCAGGGTACTTGGGCCTGTTCAACCACTGTTGACGCGAAGTTTGCTCCTTCCGGTTGTCCTGCGACTACCGGCGGCTGATGACTAAAGCCATTCTATAAGGCATTAAATTTGTTTTGGAAAAGCACCTGCCATAATCCGGGGGTGCTTTTTTTTATAGGTGGTGCAGTTGGAGTGTGCTGAATTAGAGTAAGAAGATAATCAGGGAGAGTGGATTCTCCCTATAAGAAAAATATAGTAATTGTATGCCGTAAAAAATGACAAATGAAAAATATACTATCTAGACCTGTCGATCGCAGGTGTGTCGTGCTTGTCGCCGCTGTATTTTTGATGATAACTGTTATTGCACATCTTAAGGTGGTGCGCCCTCTTGTTTTGCCCCGGCTTATATTCCCGATTGAATCTGTAGTGTTTGGGCTGGCTGCTAAATGTTCTCCAGGTTCCCCTGGTTGGCTTGAGAGATTTTCGAAGACGGCGACTTGGCATGGAGGATCTTTAGCTGGCCAAGTTGCGTACATCTCACCCAATGGTGACCTTTCTCATTGTGAGCACGGATGGCGCGATCAAGCATGGGGAGAGATGGTTACTCCGCAGTTGCGATTCAGGTTTGCCAGTGCCACCAAAGTACTTACTGCGGATGCAATATTGGCAGCGGCCCTTGAACAGAAGTTGGCGCTGGATGATCCTTTATTGGGCTACCTTCCGGAGGTGAACAATCTGGCGGATGAGCGCTTACGCGATGTGACTCTTCGCCAGCTATTGAATCATTCCGCTGGGTTTGATCGGTCGCGGACACCCGACACTATGTTTATGCATGCAAAAACACCATGGTGTCCAAGCGAGTTGTCCAATCTAGAAAAAGTGACGCTCGATTTCGATCCAGGGGCTCGGCACGCGTATGGAAATCTTGGCTATTGCCTACTTGGTGTCGTTTTGGAGCGAGTCTACGAAGAGCCCTTCAGGGCACTTGTAGAGCGCCGTTACGCTTTGAGCGATTATGATTTGAAGTTTGTGGATGGGCCTTATCTGTCTGATGAAGTTCAATATGATTTCAGGAATAGCGATTTTTATATGGAAAATTATTATCGCTATTTTGATTTCGAGGCGCTGTCCTCTTCTGCTGGGCTAACCGGCAGTGCCTTGGGATATGCTAAGCTGATTAACCGTATGTTGGCCCGCGAGCGGCATCCCCTGCGGGAGGTTGAGGCCGATATCCTCTGCAGTCGCGAGCGTTTCCGTTCGTGCTATGGACATGTGTTCAATATTTACCAGCGTCCGGATGATCCGCTGGTTGCTTATATCCAGAGCGGTAATTTGATTGGTGCTTCATCAATGGTAATGGTTGATAATCATGGTGGAGTGCTTGTCTGGGTGGGCAATGGAATGCCTCGTAAGATGCAGGAAAAGATGGACAAGATAAAAGATATTGCATATGGCGAGCTGAGCGAGTACTACACGCTACATTGAAAAAATGTTGGGGAAGCAGATGGCGCCTGATCCAAAGCGATTTTCGCGTTTGCTATTTTATGATTCCTCCGGCTTTATCGCTGTGTACCTAGCTATTGCGCTGTGGCGCTTGTGTCAGGGCCATCACGGTTCAGCCTCAATGGCATCGGATGATCCCGCCAGTTGTCGATCTGGTCGTGATGGCGATGACTATTCTCGCTTGCGGTGCTTTTCTTCTGGTGCGATACCTTCGAGGCCGCGAGGAACGTGCTTTTCGCCAGCAATATGAAAAACAGCGCAAACGTGAATAAGGCTGATCAGGTGGCTTCGGCGTCACAGTTGGCCAGCATGCGCTATAGTCCAGGCCTAGATGGACTGCGCGCGATAGCTGCGCTGATTATCGTCTTTTATCACGCGAAGGTGCCTTCATTGTCAGGGGGGTTTTTCGGTGTCGATATTTTCTTTGTATTGTCAGGTTACTTGATCACCAGGCTGTTAGTTGCAGAACATGAGCAAGCAGGGCGGATAGATTATCGTGCTTTCATGGTCCGGCGACTACGTCGATTGGCGCCTGCATTATGGGTTTTTCTGCTGGTTTATATGCTAGTGGCTCCCCTGATATTTATTGAAACACCGTGGCAAAAGCATGCGCAAGACGCCGGCTGGTCTGCAATCTATCTGGTAAACTACGCAGCCAGCCTGAGTGCTGGCGTGGCGGTGCTGGGCCAGGTCTGGAGCCTGGCAGTGGAAATGCAGTTCTACCTGCTATGGCCTTTGCTGCTTGTTGTGCTGCTGCGCTTTCGTCACCGTGGCGTGATCTGTAGCCTGATTTTACTGTATATGCTAGCCACTGCTTGGCGTTGGTGGGCTGCAGAGAATTTCCCCAATCTCTGGGACTTCTATGTGCGAGCGGATACCCGGGCCAGCGGCCTGTTATTGGGATGCTTGCTGGGTTACCTGAATTGTCGGATCAATGCGCGGTGGGCATGGCCGGCATTCCTACTGCTGGCCTTCTCTATGACCTTCTATAGCACTCATTGGCTCCCCACTGCACGCTACGGCTTTACGCTTGCGGAAATTGGGGCCGCCCTGCTGATCTTGGCGCAACCTGCCTGGCTCGGGAGTCGGCTGTTGGTGTGGATCGGCAATTTGTCGTACGGGTTGTACCTGTGGCATTACCTGTTTATGCGTATATTACGGGAGTGGGGTTGGGAATGGCCTGAAACGCTACTGGTCGGGGGGGGGCTGGGCTTGCTCGCAGCGATGATCAGCTACCGTTTCGTCGAGCGCCGTTTTTACCGTAGGTCAGCGAAGTCCAGGACCGAAGTCCAGGAAATGCAGTTTAGGACACGCACGAATTAGTTAATCTCTTAACAAAGCGACAGGTCCGGTAGAAGTCCAGGACACGCACGAATTAGACGATCTCTTACACGGATTCGGTTCATAGGCTGACAGCGGTGCGGGCTAATTCTGGTTATCGTGGCAATTCGACAAGCAAGGAGCGCTGCCATGACCCAATCCCGAGCATCCCAGGTATCCCTGGATGACACGCCGTACTACCACTGTATTTGCCGCTGTGTTCGGCGTGCCTTTCTGTGTGGCAGGGACCATTACTCAGGTCAGGATTACGAGCATCGCCGGCAATGGGCGGTCGACAGGCTGGCGCTGCTGGCGGAAGTCTTTGCTGTAGACCTGTGCGCTTACGCGGTGATGTCCAATCATTACCATCTTGTGGTGAAGATTGACCGGCACAAGGCACAGTCCTGGCCGGCTGAGGAGGTAGCTTGCCGCTGGATGAGATTGTTCTCAGGCCATCCACTGGTGATACGTTGGCAAGCAGGTTCTGCTGACGCAGCAGAAAGCCGCAGAGCCATGGAAATTATTGAAAGTTGGCGTGCCCGCCTGTTTGATCTCGGCTGGTTCATGAAGTGCCTGAATGAACATCTGGCACGTCGAGCCAACGAGGAAGATAAATGTACTGGTCGCTTCTGGGAAAGCCGTTACAAGAGCCAGGCGCTGCTGGATGAGAAATCATTGTTACGTTGCATGGCTTATGTGGATTTGAACCCTGTTCGGGCCGGGCTGGCAGAAACACCGGAAGCTTCTGCGTACACATCGGTACGGCAACGTAGTGTGGCACTGGAGAAAAGTGAGCGAGAAGAAGGAATGAGTGTTCCGCAGTTATTGCCGTTCGTGGACGAACACACGACAGGAGCCGACGAAGAATGCACTTTGCATGGGGTGCGGCTGCTTGATTACCTGGAGTTGGTAGATGCCACTGGGCGGGCCATCATGGCGGGAAAGCGAGGTTTTATTGCTAAAGAGGCTGCCGCGATACTTCAAAGGTTGGGTATCGACCAGCGCGTATGGTTGAGTCATATGACCCCGAGAAAATGCCGCGCTCCATTGGCGCTGGGTTCCTTGGTCCGGTTGCAAGCCTTTGCAGCCTCGACAGGGCGGCGCTGGGTTTCAGGACAAAAATTTGCTTGTGCTTTGGGGTAGAGATTCAGGCGGTTGATCGTCTGCGCCATGGCAAACTCAGCCTGCTCCGGAATCGTTGTCCTGCGCCTGGGTTGGCTGGCGGCATGCCGGCGCTATAACGGTGAAACCGAACCTCTGTTGTTTCTCCGCGTCATTGAAATGGGCATTGAACACAATGATAAGCCTGATTCTGTAATTTTTGCACTCGCTGGTCAGATGCAACCCCTCATGTTTTTGTTCTGGGAGCACCTGTAAGTCAAGTCTTGCCTCCGGCATTTCATGAAAATACTTTTCCCCAGCTTGTTTCGGATCGTTGATCAGCATGGTGGCGCCTTGGGTTGTGGGTGTGCCCCGGATTGTGCACAAGCGTGAAGTGGCGGCCAGCCTTACAGAGGTAGTCGTCGGTTCAGGTGTGGTGCCATGAATAATTTATGTGTGCCCTAGAAAGAGATATCCCGGAAAAACCATGCCGTGAAAACCAGGAAGAGATAGTTTATGCGTGTCCTAGAATGGCTTTCTGTTGCTGCGATGTGGACAGATCAGCTCTATACGTCTCTTGGCCAGTCTCTGCCTGAGTGGGTCAGAGTCAGCCGCTCGGTCATATATCAGCCGTCGTATTTTGCTGCGACCGTATGCCCCGTCCAGCAAAGGCTCAATCAAATTGACTTCTGCTGGTGAGGCCGAGGTAATGGTGCTTCCAAGAGGAACACCTTCGCCGTCGACCACCACCATCCACTTTGAACCCTTTCCGCGCTTGGTTTTCCCGACTTCGAGGCCCCTTTTTTTGCTGAGGCAAAACTGCCGTCAGAGAATACTTCCTGCCAGTTCAGGAGAGATTTGCGATCCATCTCCCTCAACAGCGCTCGCCAGGCATTTAACCAGGCGCCCTCGTCTTCCCAGAACTGCAAACGGCGCCAGCAGGTGCTCGGCGATGGGTAGTGGGCTGGCAGGTCCCGCCAGCGCGCGCCAGAGCGGAGCACCCACAAGATGCCCTCGAAACATCGCCTATTGTCTATCGGTTTCGGGCCTCCTCGTCCACGAGGCGGGGCTGGGAGGTGCGCTTTGATCTTATTCCATTGCTCATCTGTAACTTCTGACTGCAGACGTTTCATCGACGGAAGAATATAGCTCGTGGAGAGCAAAGAATAGACTATTTCAAGTTATGAAACAGCTTCTAGAATGGCTGTCCTAGAATGGCTGCAGGTGAGGCGAGCAATCCAATCGGCCGTCCGCTTCTGGCATGGCCATTCACTTACACATCAAAACGGCTTTCGCTTACGGCACTTTACGTGTTTCCCGGACGCAATCGGGTTGGCTCACCTGAGAAGATTGACATCTGTCTTCAGATTGAGTCTGTCATGGATGAGCACGATACCAGTTACCGTTTGTTGTTTTCCCACGCCGAGATGATCAAGGAGTTGCTGCGCGGTTTTGTGCCAGGCGATTGGGTCGGCGAGCTCGATTTCGACTCGCTGGAGAAAATGAACGGCAGTTACATCAGCGATGACCTGCGCAGCCGGCATAGTGATGCGGTCTGGCGGGTGCGCTGGGGGCCACGCTGGGTCTACATCTACCTGCTGCTGGAATTCCAGTCCACAGTGGACCGCTTTATGCCGGTACGCATTATGAGCTATATCAGCCTGTTGTATCAGGATCTGATAAAGCGTAAAGAGCTGGACAAGGAGCGGCGCTTGCCGCCCGTGCTGCCGATCGTACTCTACAATGGCAAACGCCGTTGGCGTGCGCCGATCACGCTGGATGCGCTGATCCAGGCGATGCCGGCAGCCTTGCAGGAGTTTCAGCCGCAACAGCGCTTTCTGTTGCTGGATGAGGGCGTGCACACAAAGGTGCCGGGAACGCAGCGAAATCTGGTGGCGGCCCTGTTCCAGCTTGAGCACAGTACATCACCGGAGGCGCTTCAGCGGGTCTTGGTGCTTCTGGTAGACTGGCTCAGTACCCCGGAAATGGCGGATTTGCGCCGTCACTTTGTGGAGTGGCTGCGGCGCCGCGGCCCGAGCCTGGATCCGGCGACACATTGGCGCGAGATCAATGACTTACAGGAGGCGAACACCATGCTCGAAGACAGAATACGAGAGTGGAAGGCACAGTATCGCCGGGAAGGTCTCGCCGCAGGGAGGGAAGAAGGTATCGCTGCGGGCAGGAAAGAGGGTATTGCTGCAGGACGCGAAGAGGGCATAGAGCAAGGCATAGAGCAAGGCATAGAGCAAGGCATAGAGCAAGGCATAGAGCAAGGCATAGAGCAAGGATCGCTGCGGGAAGCCAGAGCCATTTTGCAGCGCCAGTTGATCCGCCGCTTTGGCAACGTACCGGCATGGGTGGAAGATCGTTTGGCCCAGGCGAGCCGGGAGCAACTGGAGCAATGGATCGACAAGCCTTATGAAGTGGGCAGCCTTGAGGACGTGTTTCGCTAATTGCCCATGTACCTAAAACGGTACTTTCTGTCGGCGTAGACCGTTTGGACTGGCGGCGGCGGATTTTTTGTTGGCGGGTACACCGTGTGTCTCGCGCAGTTCGGGACGCGACGCAATCTCTGACCCACCGATTGGGCACATGGGCTGACGTAAAGCTAGATCCTGTTCGCTTTGACCGGTGCCCTCAGTTAAGCACCCGATACCCCCGCCCACGCAGACAATTACGCAACACCTGCCCCTTCTCCTGTTCGGCCTCGCCGGCCTTGCCGGCACCACCGATCACCGCACCGCCACCGGCCATGCGCCCGGCGGTGCTGCTGTTGCCAAAGATCGCGCCCAGCGCGCCACCAATGACTGCGCCACCCAAGGCCCCGCCCGCAGCGTCGCGGCCGGTGGTGACCTGATCGGCAATGGTCTGGCATTCGGCCAGATCCTGCTGATAGGCGGCCGGGTCCACGCCCTTGTCGTCGATCACGACGCGCTTGGATGAGGCGCAGCCCGCAACCAGCAGGGCGGTGCCGCACAAGGCAATCAGCAGGGATGTTGAACAATATCGCATGGTGACCTCCGTTAACGGGGCTGTGCTGACCCAGTCTAGCGTGTGACCGGCGTGCCTGTAGCCTGGTTCAGGCGATCGGGCAGTATTTTACATCCGGGATACGCGTGCTGTTGAACGGGGCTGCCGTCGTGTGCCGTATCAAAGATCCGAGGGTGGCAGACGACACTCCGTGTCAGGCTTTCCAGCGGCTATTTCAAAGGGGTAGGGCAGTGCCGGAGGGAGGCCGAGCGCTTTGGCAACCAGGCATAGCCCTTCATATAGCGCCGGTGCCTGCTCATCCGGAATATCAAGAAAGCGATAGTCGGCCCGGCGTACCGCGTAGGCATCTGCACTTTCCATGATCTGTCGGCAGACTATTGGCACGGAGGGCAAGGTGGTGGCGGCGCACCGCAGTGCTTTGACAATATCCACGCCATGCCGGGCCAGCATGGCCAGGTCATAAAGATCTCTGCGGTGCACGCCGTTATCAAAGCCTCGGTCCAGTAACGCGTGCCATTTCATTTCGGCAAGTGTGGGCAGGGGGGCGTGGCAGATTGGAATGCCGGGATGCCTTTCGCCGGCCGGGATGGTGACCCGGCTTTCATAGATGATTTCAAAACGGATGGGTATGTTGTCGACGATGAAGCTCCCTGCATATTTGTCGCGGTGGGCGCGAAAGGGGCCTATTTCAATGCCGTCAGGCGCCGGGCCATCAATCAGAAATGCCGGGCCATGGCGGGCATTGAGCAGTGCAATACGATCCTGTCCGGGCGAAAGGTGATTGATGATCAAGTCAATAGCGTCACTGCGGCGATATTCTCCAAGCAGGAAGGTTAGCGCCGTGCCACCGCCAAATACGACACCCATTTCGCTCAGCAAGGGGGCATTCAGCCACTGCAATACCCTGGCGATACGTTGATGGTGAGGTTGCAGGAGAGCGGCGGCCACTATGCTGCGAGGGTGGCCGTCGCCAGCCAGCTACGATGGCGCTGGCCGAGCGTATGAATAAAATCGAGTTCTGCAGCATCCGGCGTGGCGAGCAAGCCGGCGAAATCCCAATTGCGCTCATAAATGGCCAGCACCTCTTCTTCCGGCAAGACGTCGTTATGGCGACCTTGCCAGATAAGGGCCTTCAACAGCGGCTTGTCATACGTGGTGACAAGCGCGCCGCGTGCTGTACCGAACTCGTTGGGCATCATGAGCAAATACTAACCAGCGAGGTATGCGAGGGCAATTGCCCGCCAGAGACTCGTGAGTTCAGCCCGTGACCCGCATCGACAGGTCAATGGCCTGCACATGTTTGGTCAGCCCACCAATGGAAATGTAGTCCACCCCGGTCTGTGCCACGGCCAGCAGCGTCTCGTCGGTGATGCCGCCGGAGGCTTCCAGCTTTGCGCGGCCGTCGACACGGCGCACGGCTTCGCGCATGTCGTCCAGGCTGAAATTGTCCAGCATGATCATGTCGCAGCCGCTGGTGAGGGCCTGGTCCAGTTCCTCGAAGGTTTCCACTTCCACCTCGATCCAGCGCTGCGGGTACAGGGCGCGTGCCTGCGCCACGGCGGCCGCAATGGAGCCGTGTGCGGCGATGTGGTTTTCCTTCAGCAGAAAGGCATCGTACAGGCCGATGCGGTGGTTGGCACAGCCGCCGCACAGCACGGCGTATTTCTGGGCGGTGCGCAGGCCGGGCAGGGTCTTGCGGGTGTCCAGCAGGGTGACACCGGTGCCGGCCACCTTGTCGGCGTAGTGGCGGGCGCTGGTGGCGACGGCGGACAGCGTTTGCAGGAAGTTCAGTGCGGTACGCTCGCCGGTCAGCAGCGTGCGCGTGCGGCCCTGGAGGGTGAACAGGGTATCGCCGGCGGTAACGCGGTCACCATCCTGGTGTTGCCAGGCCACGCTGACCTGCCCGCCGAGTTGATTGAACACTTCATTCACCCAGGCGGTGCCACACAGCACCATGTCTTCGCGGGTGATCACCCGTGCGCTGGCGTCGGTCTCGACCGGGATCAACTCGGCAGTGATGTCGCCACTGCCGACATCTTCGGCCAGGGCTGCGGCGACCTGGCCGGGCAGGTCGGCGCGCGCCCATTCGGGCAGTTCAGGGCGGGGTGTTACGGGATCGGTCATGTCGGAAAAACTCGATTGTCAGGGCCACTACCACCGGGCTCAGCAGCAGCAGCGCGATCAGGTTCGGGACGGCCATCAGGGCGTTGAGGATGTCGGCGATGCTCCACACCATTTTCAGGCTCAGAGCGGCACCCACCGGCACCACCAGCACCCAGATGGCGCGAAAGGGTACCACGGCGCGGTCGCCAAACAGATACTGCGCGCAGCGCTCGCCATACAGGCTCCAGCCCAGCAGGGTGGTGAACGCGAAGATGGCCAGAGCCACAGCGACCAGCGTTTCACCGAAGGCGCCGAAGGTGGCGGAGAAGGCCAGCGCCGACAGCGGTGCGCCGTCCTGGCCGCTTTCCCAGGCGCCGGTGGCGACAATGGCCAGCCCGGTGATGGTGCAGATGATCAGCGTATCGATAAAGGTGCCCAGCATGGCGATGGTGCCCTGCCGGGCGGGATGATCCGTGGTGGCCGAGGCATGGGCAATGGGTGCACTGCCCAGGCCCGCTTCGTTGGAAAAGATGCCGCGTGCCACACCAAAGCTGATGGCCGCCCACACGGTGGCGCCGGCAAACCCGCCGGCAGCGGCGGTGCCGTTGAAGGCGCTCTTGATGATCAGGGCGACGGCATCGGGCAGTGCCTCGGCATGAGTGACCAGCACGATCAGGCCCGCCGCGACATAGGCCAGGGCCATCAGCGGCACCAGGGCCGAGGCGACATGCGCCAGCCGCTGGATGCCGCCGAGGACCACCAGCGCCACCAGCACGGCCAGCACCAGGCCGGTTGCCAGCGGCGGAATGCCGAAGGTGGAGGACAGGCCATCGGCGACCGAGTGCGCCTGCACCGAGTTGCCGATACCAAAGCCGGCCAGCATGCCAAACACGGCAAAGACCACCGCCAGCCAGCCGAACCGCTGGCCCAGGCCGTTGCGGATGTAATACATGGGGCCGCCGACGTATTCCCCTTTGCCGTCCTGTGTCCGGTAATGCACGGCGAGCACGGCTTCGGCATATTTGGTCGCCATGCCGACCAGCGCGATCAGCCACATCCAGAACAGCGCGCCGGGGCCACCGCTATGGATGGCCGTGGCGACGCCGGCGATGTTGCCGGTGCCGACGGTGGCGGCCAGCGCTGCCGCCAGCGCGGCGCGCGACCCGATGGTGCCTTCGCCATGCCGCCGGCCACCAAGGAGCTGGCGCCAGGCAAAGCCCAGTTGGCGCAGCGGCAGGAAGCCCAGCCGCAGTGTCAGGTAGAGGCCGGTGCCGCCGATCAGCAGCAGCATGGGAGGCCCCCAGACAATCCCCGAAATGGTCTTGAGGGCGGCGGCAAGTGCTTCCATGTTCCACAACTCCTGGCAACGCGGTGTCCACTGGAACCGCAATCCTGACCTGCGCTGAATGGGTGAGTGCAGACGTGCACTCATCCGAGAGATATCCCCTGCGCCAAGCCACCGGCCTGGCGCGTGTCCCGCTGCAAGCCTAGCGGAAGGCGGTGGCCGCTGTCGCCCCCGGTGAATCACCGGTCGTCGCGTGAAGCTCAGTAATAATACTGATATGCCAACCCGTTCATAATCCGTTCACCCTAAGCCGTGTTAGCGTGCCCTGGACAGTTATTCCTCTGAAAACAGCCGGCCGCCGGGCAATACGTGATGCAGTATGCGCTGACTCACCTCCCCGGCGGCGCCAGGTGGAGCGTGTCATGAAAAAGGTAGCCCGTCTCATGCCCGTGGACGGCGGTAAACCCGAGAACAGCCCACGCCCGTTGCCGCGTCCCCTGGACAAGGTGCAGCAGCGTGCCACGGAACTGCTCGGCAAGTACCTTTCCGGCATGCTCGACGGTGCCGACGACCGGCTGTTTGATCTGGCGGAGAGCGCCGCAGACGGCGAGCGCGACCGTTATTTCGATGCCATGCGGGAGCTGCGCGTCAAGCGCGCCGGGCTGGAAGCCGGTTTCCGCCAGGCACTGCACAACAGCTTCCGGACGCTGGCCAGTGAACGCGGGCAGGGCGTGCTGGACAACCAGGACATTGATATCGACAGCCTGGCGCTGGTGAATGAAGACGAAGTGGAAACCGGCGTTGCCATCGACAATATGGCGCGCCGCGTGCGCGCCCCCTGCGAGCAGCAATTGCGGATTTTCAATCACCGGCTGGAATACCTGTTCGAGGGCCGCCGCGAATTTGGCGAACGCCACAATCCGCTTGAGCCGCGCCAGGTGGCGGAGTGCTTCCGAGAATGCGTGGACAAGCTGGAGATGGACATCCGCAGCGCCCTGATCGTGTTCAAGCTGTTCGAGCGCATGGTGTTGTCGGAAATCGGCTTTGTTGTCAGCGAGGCGAACCAGTGCCTGGTGGACGCGGGCATCCTGCCGGACCTGAAGGCGCCACCCATTCGCCCGGCCCGGTCACCTGGCGCGGCGCGGCCTTCGGCAAGCGCCACAGGTGCGGCGGAAGCCGGCGATGGCGCCCAGATGTTCGGGTTGTTGCAGGAATTGTTATCGGCGTTGCGTCTGCCGGCTGGCGGCGTGGGCGGCGTGGGCGGCGTGGGCGGCGTGGGCGGCGTGGGCGGCGTGGGCGGCGTGGGCGGCGTGGGCGGCGTGGGCGGCGTGGGCGGCGTGGGCGGCGTGGGCGGCGTGGGCGGCGTGGGCGGCGTGGGCGGCGTGGGCGGCGTGGGCGGCGTGGGCGGCGTGGGCGGCGTGGGCGGCGTGGGCGGCGTGGGCGGCGTGGGCGGCGTGGGCGGCGTGGGCGGCGTGGGCGGCGTGGGCGGCGTGGGCGGCGTGGGCGGCGTGGGCGGCGTGGGCGGCGTGGGCGGCGTGGGCGGCGTGGGCGGCGTGGGCGGCGTGGGCGGCGTGGGCGGCGTGGGCGGCGTGGGCGGCGTGGGCGGCGTGGGCGGCGTGGCGGGTCTGCCCGCTGGCCTGCCGGTGGCCGCAGCCACGGACGGGCCGACCAATATCGCCGTTATGCACAACGGTGTGCCGGTGGTGAACGGGGTTCCGCTGGCACCGGGCACGCAGGTGACGCCGGTCAATTCCAGTGACCTGATGGGCATGCTCAACCGCCTGCAACGGCTGGAATCCTCCATCGAAGCGCGTGAGCAGCGGGACACGCCGGAAGATGTGGATGTCCGCGCCGGCCTGTCCAGCCTGCTGGAGAGTGACCTCGGCGGTGACGGCGTACACGCACTCGAACAGGCTGATGACGACGTCATTAACCTTGTCTCGATGCTGTTCGATTTCATTCTGGATGATCAGGGGCTGGCCACCGAGGTCAAGGCGCTGATCAGCCGCCTGCAGATTCCGCTCTTGAAAGTGGCGATCAGCGACAAGCGTTTCTTCAGCAACGATGACCATCCCGCGCGCCAGTTGCTCAACACCCTGGCGCGCGCCGGTGCCCAGTGGAGCCCGGTGCAGGGCCTGGATGACGAGCTGTATCAGCAGATCGAACAGGCCGTGTTCCGCATCCTCAACGATTACGAGGAAGACGTGTCGCTGTTTGCCACGCTGCTGGCGGAATTCGGCGATTTCTTCCAGCGGCAGACGCAGCACACCGAGCGCGTCGAGGCGCGTCTGCGCGAAGTGGAAGAGGGGCGCGCCCGTGCCGACAGCGCGCGGCTGTCGGTCGCCGAGGTGCTGGATGCGCGCATGGCCGGCCGGCCATTGCCGGCGCTGGCGGTGCGCCTGCTGCGGCAGGCCTGGCAACAGGTGCTGTATCTCACCTGCCTGCGTGAGGGCGACCAGTCGGAAAGCTGGGCGCGCGATGTAAAAGTGGTCGATGCCGTGGTCTGGTCGGTGTTGCCGCATCAGGAACAGGCGGCACTGGAGCGCCTGAAAACCCTCAGCCCGAAGCTGCTCAACAGCCTGAAAAGCGGGCTGGAGCGCATCAGTTACGACGCGCTGGAAACCCGCGACTTGCTGGCGGGCCTGCAACAACTGCATCAGCAACTGTTGCAGGGGCTGGAAACGCCGCGCGAAATGGTCGCGCCGGAAAAACCGCAGATCGAGGAAAGCGTGGCCCCGGTGCCGGTCGATGCCGGCAAGGCACTGCCGGCGGACCATCCGCAAGTGCGTGCCCTGCGCGGACTGCGGCCAGGCCAGTGGGTGGAATTCAGCGACGGTGACGAGACACAGCGCTGCCGCCTGGCCGCCAACCTGCGCAGCGGCGACAAGATGGTGTTCATCAACCGGCGCGGCATCAAGGTGTGCGAGCACAGCGCCATGTCGTTGGCCGTTGCGCTGCGGGACGGGGCCGCTAAACTCATCGAGGAAGGCGCCCTGTTCGACCGGGCGCTGGAAGCCGTGATCGGCGATCTGCGCAGGATGCAGCGCCCGCAGCAACCCTGACGACGACCGGCACGGCCATCGATGCACCGCCGACCGGACACACCGTGCTGACACTCACCGACCACTGGCTCGACCAGGCCACCCGCCTGGATTCCCCCAACGCCGGCGAACGCCCGGACCCGGCCGATATCAGCCTGATCGTGGTGCACAACATCAGCCTGCCGCCGGGTGAATTCGGCGGCCCGCATATCGACGCGCTGTTCACCAATCGCCTTGACCCTGATGCCCACCCGTACTTTGCCAGCATCGCCGGCCTGGAAGTGTCCTCGCATTTCCTGATCCGCCGCGACGGTGCCGTGCGCCAGTACGTGGCCTGCGATCGTCGTGCCTGGCATGCGGGCCAGTCGCAGTGGCGCGGGCGCGACAACTGTAATGATTTCGCCATCGGCATCGAGCTGGAAGGGACCGACGAGACACCCTACACCGACGCACAATATCGACAACTGGCCGAACTGATTCAGGCTCTGCGCCGGGCCTACCCGGCCATCGCCGCAGATGCGATAGTGGGCCACAGCGACATCGCGCCGGGCCGCAAGACCGACCCCGGCCCGGCTTTTGACTGGACGCGGCTGGCTGGCCTGCTCGCGGCCAAGGAGGACACGGAACAATGAAATTCCTGGTGCTGTTGCTGGTGCTGGCGCTCAGACGCCTGGACTTCACCTGGCCGCAATGGATGCTCGACCGGCATCGTGTCAGCCACGCGCTGGACCGCTGGCGCGAAAAAACCGATCCGTTCGGCCTGACCGGCGTACCCCGCTGGCTGGTGCTGGTGGCGCTGCCTGTACTCGTGGTGGCGCTGGTGCTGGGCCTGCTGCACGAGATGCTCTGGGGGCTGCCGGGGTTCATCGCCGGTGGCCTGCTATTGCTCTGGCTGCTGGGCGGCGAAAGCGAATTCCGTCACGTGGACGACCTGCTGGTGCGCAGCCGCATGAACGACCCGGCGCGTTTTGCCGAAGGCGCCGAAGCGCATTTTGGCATGGCCGGCACACCTGAGGCCCCCGGTTATTTCGGCGCGCTGCTGCGCCGCATTCTGCAACAGGATGCGCGGCAATTGTTCGCCACCCTTTTCTGGCTGCTGACACTGGGCTACTGGGCCGCGCTGCTGTACGTGCTGAACCTGGCCATGCTGCGCAACGACGCCGAAGACCGCCAGGGGCCGGCGTGGATGATGCACACCGCGTTGTTCTGGATGCCGGCGCGCCTGCTGGTGCTGTGCCTGGCATTGGCAGGCAACTTTGGACGGGTCGCCGACGCCGTGCGCGGGCGCATCCTGCAACTGGATAACAGCGAAGCGCTGCTCAACGATGCGGCGGCGGCGGCCCTGGATATCCCGGCGCTGGACAGCGTTGAGGCAGAACAGGGGCCGAACCAGCTTGAGGCGCTCCAGGGCATGCTGCTGCGTTGCCTGGCTATCTGGTTGATTCTCGGTGCCTTGTGGACCGTGCTGGCCGGCTGACCGGCCAGATTCCAGCCTGTGGCGGGAGGGCTAGTCGGTTGATTTGAAACATGTTTCGACCTTTATCTAAGTTGACCCGGAAGTCACACTGCGTCAGGATTGGCGCCAAGGTGCGCCCACCCCGCGCGCCGATCACACCATGCCAGATGGTCGGGTGACCCCCGCCCTGGTGAGTCCATGCCTGGTCAACCCGGGTACAGCGAAAAGGACGCATCACCCCATGAAGAAACGTGGCGTATTCAATAACAAGATTCTCGACGCTTTTTTTGACGATACCGACCCGGATGAAACCCGCGAATGGCTGGAAGCCCTCAGCTCCGTGGTTGAGGAAGAGGGCCCCGAGCGAGCCACCTGGCTGCTCAACCGCCTCACCGACATTGCCCAGGACCAGGGCCTGTACCGTTCCCATCTTCACACTCCCTACCTGAACACCATCGATACCCGCGACGAAGCGACTTTCCCCGGCGACATGTTCATGGAGCGCCGCATCCGTTCCCTGGTGCGCTGGAATGCGCTGGCCACGGTGATGCGCGCGAACCTCAACGACGATGAACTCGGCGGGCACATTGCGTCCTTCGCCTCGTCGGCGACGCTGTACGATGTCGGCCTGAATCATTTTTTCCGTGCGCCCACCGAGGAGCACGGCGGCGACCTGGTCTACTACCAGGGCCACTCTGCACCAGGCATCTACGCCCACGCCTTCCTGGAAGGCCGCATCAAGGAAGAGCAACTGAACAATTTCCGTCGCGAGGTGGACGGGCAGGGGCTGTCATCCTACCCGCACCCCTGGCTGATGCCGGATTTCTGGCAATTCCCGACCGTGTCCATGGGCCTGGGGCCGATCCAGGCGATCTACCAGGCGCACGTCATGAAGTACCTGGAGAACCGCGAACTGATCCCGTCGCAGCAGCGCAAGGTCTGGGCCTTCCTCGGCGACGGGGAAATGGATGAACCGGAATCCCTCGGAGCGCTGTCCCTGGCGGGGCGCGAGCATCTGGACAACCTGATCTTCGTGGTCAACTGCAACCTGCAACGCCTCGACGGGCCGGTGCGCGGCAACGGCAAGATCATCCAGGAACTGGAGGGCCTGTTCCGGGGGGCCGGCTGGAACGTGATCAAGGTGGTCTGGGGCCGTCTGTGGGACCCGCTGCTGGAACGTGACACCCAGGGCCTGCTGCGCCGCCGCATGGAAGAGTGCGTCGATGGCGAGTACCAGGCCTACAAGAAAAACGGCGGCGCCTACACCCGCGAGCATTTCTTTGGCAAATACCCCGAGCTGAAGGAAATGGTCGCCGACATGACCGACGAGGAAATTTACGCGCTGAACCGGGGCGGGCACGATCCGTTCAAGGTCTACGCGGCCTATCACGCGGCAGTGAACCACACCGGCCAGCCGACCGTGATTCTGGCAAAAACCATCAAGGGCTATGCCACCGGCGCCGGTGAAGCGGTGAACAAGGCCCACCAGATGAAGAAGCTGGATCTGGACAGCCTCAAGGGCTTCCGCGACCGCTTCAACATGCCGTTCTCCGACAAGGAACTGGAAACCCTGCCGTACTACCGGCCGGATGAAGACAGCGCCGAGTTGCGTTACCTGCGCGAGCGCCGCAAGGCGCTGGGCGGCAGCGTGCCGGTGCGCCGGCGTGAATCGGAAACCCTGCCGGTGCCTGCGCTCAGTGTGTTCAATACCTTCCTGGAAGGCAGCGGCGAGCGTGAACTGTCCACCACCATGGCATTCGTGCGCATGCTGTCGGCGATCATCAAGGAGAAAGGCATTGGCGAGCGTGTCGTGCCGATCGTGCCGGATGAAGCGCGTACCTTTGGCATGGAAGGCATGTTCCGGCAACTGGGCATTTATTCCGCCGGTGGCCAGAAATACCAGCCGGAAGATGCCGGCCAGGTCATGTACTACCGCGAAGACACCAAGGGCCGCATTCTCGAAGAAGGCATCAACGAGGCCGGTGCCATGTCCGGCTGGATGGCGGCGGCGACCAGCTACAGCAATCACAACCTGCCGCTGGTGCCGTTCTACATTTTCTATTCCATGTTCGGCTTCCAGCGCGTCGGCGACCTGGCCTGGGCGGCGGGCGACCTGCAGGCGCGCGGGTTCCTGCTCGGTGCCACGGCGGGCCGCACCACGCTCAATGGCGAGGGCTTGCAACACCAGGACGGCCACAGCCATATCCTCTCCAGCACCGTGCCGAACTGTGTCAGTTACGACCCGGCCTACGGTTACGAACTGGCGGTGATCCTGCAGGACGGCCTGCGTCGCATGTATGGCGAGCAGGAGAACGTGTTCTATTACATCACCCTGATGAACGAAAACTACGCACACCCGCCGATGCCGGACGGTGCCGAGGAAGGCATTCGCAAGGGCATGTACCTGCTGCGTGAAGGCAAGCCCGGCAGGGGCAAGAAAGCAGCAAAACGGGTGCAGTTGCTCGGGGCCGGGACCATCTTGCGCGAGGTCGAGGCGGCTGCGGATATCCTGCGCGAGCAATACGGCATTGAGGCGGATGTCTGGAGCGTTACCAGCTTCAACGAGCTGCGCCGTGACGGTATGGATGCCGAGCGCTGGAACATGCTGCATCCGGAAGACAAACCGCGCCAGAGCTGGGTTGCCCAATGCCTGGACGGCCGCAGCGGCCCGGTAGTGGCGGCGACCGATTACATGAAAATCTATGCCGACCAGATTCGCCCCTATATCAGCGCCCCCTACAAGGTGCTGGGCACGGACGGTTTCGGTCGCAGCGATTCGCGCGCCAAATTGCGCGAGTTTTTCGAAGTGGACCGTCGCTTTGTCACCCTCGCGGCACTGAAAGCCCTGGCGGATGCCGGTGAGCTGGAAGTGTCGGTGGTCAGCAAGGCGATGCAGGAATTCGGCATCAGCGCGGACAAGGTCAATCCCGCCCGGGCCTGAATGACAACAACTTCCACAAGAAGGAGTGACGCGTGAGCGTTGAAATCATCAAGGTGCCCGACACAGGAAGCAGTGATCCTGTTGATGTGATCGAGGTATCCGTCAAGGCCGGCGACCAGATTGCGCCGGAAGACACCATCGTGGTGCTGGAATCCGACAAGGCCACCGTGGAAGTGCCGGCGCCGCTGGGTGGCAAGGTACTGAAGCTGCTGGTCAACACAGGCGACCGGGTCAAGGAAGGCGATCCGCTGCTGGAAGTGGAAACAGCGGATGACGCCAAGGCGGAAGCAAAGCCTGCTGCCCCGAAGACAGAGGAAAAGCCGGCCCAGGCCGCGCCTGAACAGAAAAAGGCCGCTGCACCGGCGAAAGCCGTTTCGCAAACGGTGAAGGTGCCGGATCTCGGCGATATCAAGGATGCCGAACTGATCGAACTGAACGTCAAGGCGGGCGACCGCATCGACGCGGAGCAGATCCTCGGTGTGCTGGAATCCGACAAGGCGTCGCTGGAAATTCCGGCGCCGGCTGCCGGGGTGGTGAAGTCGGTATCAGTGAAAGTGGGCGACAAGCTGAACACGGGCGATGCCTTGCTGGAACTGGAAGGTGCCGGCGACGCTGAACCGGAACAGGCACCGGCCGGCACACCAGAGGAAACACCGAAAGCCAGCGCCAACGAAAAACCCGCCGCGCCGGCGAAGGCCCCGGACACTGCGCGGCCTGCCGGCAGCGACAGCGGCCCGTCCGGGCCGGTCCACGCCGGCCCGGCGGTGCGCAAACTGGCCCGCGAGCTGGGTGTGGACCTGGCGCGCGTACGGGGCACCGGCCCGAAAAACCGCATCCTGAAAGACGATGTGCACGCCCATGTGAAATCCCTGCTCAGCGAGCGCCCGGCGGCGTCCGCTGGCGGCGGTTTCAGCATCGAGTTGCCGGAAATCGACTTCAGCAAATTCGGTGAGATCGAGCGCGTGGAGCTGAACAAGCTGCGTCGTGTGTCTGCCAGCAACCTGCACCGCGCCTGGGTGACGATTCCACATGTCACCCAGTTCGACGACGCGGACATTACCACGCTGGAAGCGTTCCGCCAGAGCGAGAACCAGCGCCTGCAGAAATCCGGCGCCAAGCTGACCATGCTGGCGTTCCTGGTGAAAGCCTGCGCGGTGGCACTGCGCGAATTCCCGCACTTCAACAGTTCGCTGGAAAACGGCGGTGAAGCGTTGATCCAGAAGCACTACATCAACATCGGCGTGGCGGTGGACACACCGAACGGGCTGGTGGTGCCGGTGGTGCGTGATGCCGACAAAAAAGGCGTGGTGGAGATTGCCCGTGAAGTCGGTGAGCTGGCGGAGAAGGCGCGTAATCGCAAGCTCGCGCCGGGTGACATGCAGGGCGGCACGTTCAGCATTTCCTCACTGGGCGGTATCGGTGGCACGGCCTTTACGCCGATCGTGAACTGGCCAGAGGTGGCGATCCTGGGCGTCAGCCGCACGCAGAAAAAGCCGGTGTGGAACGGGAAGGAATTCGAGCCCCGTGACATGCTGCCGCTGTCACTGTCCTATGATCACCGGGTGATTGACGGGGCGGACGCGGCGCGCTTTATTACGTATCTGTCCGGTGTGCTGGCGGATATGCGGCGCGCGTTGCTGTAATCACGCCACCACGAAACGAAGAATGCGGGCATGCCCGCATTTTTCGTTTCAGGGAAGGGGGTCAGTTTCTCTCGCCACGCTCTGCGCGACGTTCGTCACGGTGCTCACGCCGTTCTTCCCACTTCTCGCGGCGCTCATCGCGCATCGCCTTGAGTTTCACTTCCTGTTCTTCGGTCAGCACACTGGCGATCTTGCTCTCGGTTTCCACGTGCAACTGACGCATGGCCTGGCCCTGCTCGCGGAAAATATCCTCCATGGCGGCGCGCTGGTCATCGGTCAGCGACAGTACTTCGCTCAGATGTGCCAGGCGTTGCTCAGGACCCCGTGGGCCGTCATGGCGCGGGCCGGCCAGGCTCAGGCCGGATACGGCCAGCAGGGAAACCAGGGTTGTACCGATCAGTGTCTTTCTCAGAGAGTGTTGCATGGTCTGTGCTCCTGTTGATTCATCCGGTGGATGCGACAGGTTCAGTCTCGGCCGGCACTGTGCAAGGAATATGCAGCAATCGGGAAAGAGTGTGGTGATCAATCGGCGGTTTCCGCCGGGCTGGCTTCAAAGCGATAGCCGGCGCCGTAGATGGAATGAATGAACTCCACCTCGGGAAAGGCATCGGCCAGTTTGCGGCGCAGTTTCTTGATGTGGCTGTCCACGGTGCGGTCGCTGACCACGCGATTGTCGGTGTAGATGCGGTCGATCAGTTGCTGGCGCGAGCGGATATGGCCCGGATGGTCGGCCAGGGTTTTCAGCAGCGCGAATTCCACGACGGTCAGGCTGACGGCACGGCCCTGCCAACTGGCCTCGAAGCGGTTTTCATCCAGCAGCAGGCCGCCAGTGTCGGCGCGACCGTTCTCTTTCAGTGTCTGGATGCGGCGCAGCAGGGCACGCACGCGGGCCACGACCTCGCGCGGGCTGAAAGGCTTGCAGATGTAGTCATCGGCACCCAGCTCCAGGCCGAGCAGGCGGTCTACTTCATCCGCGCGGGCGGTGATCATGATCACCGGCACGTCGGAGAACGTGCGCAGTTGTTTGCACACATCCAGCCCGTCGATGCCCGGCAGCATCAGATCCAGCAGCACCACATCCGGCGGGTCGCGGCGGAGCACGTCCAGCGCGTCCTCGCCGGTGCCGCAGATGCGCGTCTGGTAACCGCCATGTGCCAGATAATCTGACAGCAGGCTGGCGATTTTGGGTTCATCCTCGACAATCAGAATCTGCGCGGGCATACGGCTCTCCTTCAATGATCAGCGGCAGGCAGGCTGACCCGCAGGCACAGGCCGCCCAGTGGCGAGGCGCTGGCGGAGATATCGCCGTCGTGAGCTTCGACGATCCGGCGCGCCAGCGCCAGGCCGAGGCCGGAGCCACCGAACTCGCGGTTGCGCGAGGCGGTTTCGGCACGGTACAGGTGATCAAACAGCCGCTCCAGTGCCTCCTCCGGCACCCCCGGTGCGCTGTCTTCCAGTGTCACGACAATGCGCTGGCCGTCGCGAAGGGCGCGCAGCCGTGCCTCACCGCCGGTATCCGTGTACTTGGTGCTGTTGTGCAGCAGGTTGGCGAGAAGTTGCCGCAGGCGCGTGGCGTCGCCGTTGATCGGTAATGTCTCGGGCATCTGCCGTGTAAAATCGATATGCCGCTGCCGGAATGAATCCTCAAACAGGCTGGCCTGCTCTTCGATCAGGTCGGCGAGGTCAAGCTGCTCCATGCGATAGCGCAGCGTGCCGGCATCCGCCAGGGCCAGATCGTGCAGATCGTCGATCAGCCGGCGCAGGTGCAGGATTTCCTGGTGCAGCGACTCCAGCCGTTTGGGGTCGGCCGGGCGGATGCCGTCCACCAGGGCCTCGATTTCGCCCTGCAGGATGGCCAGCGGCGTGCGCAGCTCGTGCGAGATATCCGCCAGCCAGCGATCGCGTGCGCGTGCGGCGCGTTCCAGATTGCCGGCCAGGTGATTGATGTCGCGGCTGAGGGCGCCGAGTTCGTCGCGGCGGTCAGCATACAGCCGGCGCGAATAATCGCCGTTGGCCATGCGTCGCGACATCGCGGCAATGGCCGTGATGGGTTGCACCAGGTAACGCGACACAATCCAGGAACCGAGCAGCGCGATCAGCAACGCGATACAGGTGGTGAGCAGCAGCGTACGCCACTGGCGTGCTTCAAAACTGCGGTCGATGCCATCGCTGATGCGCGCTTCGCGTGGCTGGTAGCCGAGCCAGCCGACAGTGCGCTCGTTGGCCTTCACCGGCAGGAAGACCACGGCCGGTGAGGGCGGCAAGCCACCGGCCACCGGGCGTCGGTGCGCATCCAGCAGAATCAGGTGAGGCGGAATGCGCAGGCCGGGGCGAGGGTGCGCGCCCGGGCCTTCCGGCCAGCCGCCTTCGTTGAGGTAATAGTCTGCCAGCCGTTCGCTGAATTCCGTCAGTCGGTAGCGCTCGCGCTTGTCGAGATAGTCCTGCAATGCCCGCTCGAAACTGAACTGGTATAACGCCGCCGCCGCCAGCACCAGGAAGATGCCGGTGGCGGAGAGAACCAGAAACAGGCGGGTGCGGATACTGTGCATGACAAGGCCCGGGGCAGGGTGCGTGTTATCGGCATGATACCCCAGCGCCTGAACCTGGCGCCGGCGTGCACCGTTTTTTCATATTGCCTGTGGTGTTGGTGTTTGCTGGGTGTCTGGTTGGTGGGATTCGCCGTTGGCTCTTCCCACCCTACCCCCCCGTCGACGCTGCCGTAGGGTGGGAAGAGCCAACGGCGAATCCCACCGTGTCCATGCCCGCCGCTCTCCCGCAACCCCGGCAGAACCGCCTCTCACCCCCCCAACAAGCCACTCAACCAAAAGTGCCAGAGCAACCAGAACAACCCGGCCCAGATAAGCAGCAGCACCAGCAGCACGATCAGGGTGAACAGCAACGGACGCTTGATATAGCGGCCGATCCAGCGTGTCGCCTGTTGCTCGGACTCGGTGCGCACCTCTGTCGGCAGCCGCTTGACCACGAAGCTCACCCCCAGCGGCACAATGATCAGATCATCCACCACGCCGAGAAACGGAATCATGATCGGGATCAGATCAAACGGGCTGATCAGGTAGATCGCCAGCAGCAGGCTGACGAGTTTGAGCCAGGTTGGCGTCGCCGGGTGGCGGAAGGCATACCAGAGTACGATGACTTCGCGCCGGAAGCGCAGAAAGCGGTCGCGCAGAAACGAGGTGATTTTAGCCATGATCATTCCGCCACAGGGTTTCCGGGTGGGTGTGCCGCTGGTTCAGCGCGCGGGCCAGTACGAACAGAAAGTCCGACAGCCGGTTCAGGTAGGCGAGGCTGACGGTGTTCTGGGATTGCACGGCATGCAGCGTCACCAGACGGCGCTCGGCGCGGCGTGCGATGGTGCGCACCATGTGCGCCCAGGCAGCGGCCGGATGGCCGCCGGGCAACACGAATTCCTTCAGCGGTGGCAGGGTGTCGTTGAGCAGCACCTGTTGATGTTCCAGTTCGCTGACGTGCTCGTCGCGCAGCCGTATCAGGCCCGGCACCGCCAGTTCCGCGCCGAGATCAAACAGCCGCTGCTGCACGCTGTCCAGTGGCCCGTCCAGGTCGCCGAGGGTGTGGGTACGCAATACACCAAGCGCGGCATTCAGTTCATCCAGATCGCCGAGCGCAGCAAATACCGGTGCGTCTTTCGGATGCCGCGAACCGTCCGCCAGGCCGCTTTCGCCGCCGTCGCCACTGCGGGTGGTGACACGGCTGATGCGATGCTTGTCGTCGTTCAAAACTCGGCTCCCAGCGTCACCATGTAGTGCCGGCCCGGCAGGGGGTAGGTGTCCCACGCATCGCCGGCGGCGTTCAGGAAGGCGATGTCGGTGACATTGCGATCCTGCAGGTTGTGCACGGCGGCGCGCAGGTAAAGCGCGCGGTAGCGCGCCGTGGCGGCGAGGTCGGTCCAGCGATAGCTGTCCAGTTGCTGGAGGTTGTTGTCCAGATCGTTACCGATATAGCGCTTGCCGATATAGCGTTGCGACACGGCCAGGCGCAGCCAGTCCAGCGCCTGCCAGTCCAGTTGCAGATAGCCGCTGCGTTCCGGCACGCCGGGGACGTCATTGCGGGCATAAGGACCGTCGACAAAGCGTGCGCGTTGCAGCGTGCCGTTGACGGTCAGCCACAGGCCTTCTTCGAGTTGCCACTGGCTATTGAGGGTAACGCCGTCGCGGCGGGTGTCGTCGTCGAGGTTGGTGTTGCCACCAAACGGGCCGGCGCCGGGGTCATAGATGATTTCGTTCTCGTAGCGGCCGCGCCAGTAGGTCAGCGACGAGCGCTGGCGACCCTGTTGCCAGCGCAGGCCGGTGGTGTAGAGCTTGCCGGTCTGCGGGATTACGGTGCCGACGCCGGTGGCCGGCGAGAGCTCATCCAGCGTGGCGACACGCGCGTTGCGACTGCCGCTGATAAATAGCGCCAGTTGCTGTACCGGGAAATAGGTCAGGCCGGCCTCGTAGATTTCATAGCGATCGGTGAAGCGGTCCGAGGCGCTGGCAAATGGGTTCATTTCATCTGTGGTTTGCGTCACCTTTTCACTGCGCACCCCGGCGGTGACATGCAGACGCTCGGTCAGGCGGCTGGTGCTCTGTGCGTACCAGGCTTCCTGGCGTTGATCGATGTCCTTTGTGCCGGTGGGGTTGCCGATATTGGCTTTCACATCGGCGGTGTCGGCTTCGTAATCGCTCTGGTACAGATCCCAGCCGAGCGTCCATTCGTGACGCACTGGCCCGGTATCGAGCACGCCGGTCAGGCGTGGTGTGACGCTGAAGCCCTTGATCTCGGTTTCCGCATAGAACGGAAAGCTGGAGTCGTCGAAGTAGTATTGCTGGCGCTTGCGGCGTGCGCCGGCTTCCAGGTGAATGTTCACCTTGTCGCCGTGAATCACGACGCCCGGCATCACATACACGCCGTCCTGATCGGCCCAGTCCAGTGGCGTACCGGTACCCTCCGGGTCATCGCGGAACGCATTGATGCCGGCCCCGGGATTGACCTGCCGGCCGCCGGGAATACCCAACTCCTGCCTGTCGGCCTGCGCGGTGAGATAGAAGGTCGTGTCGTCCAGCCGGTGGCGCAGGTCGGCAAAGGCAGTGCGCTGCTTGAGCGCGTTGTTGTCGCGGTAACCGTCGGTGTTGCGCGCCTGCACCGAGGCCAGCACGCTGCTGCGCTCGTTGGCCAGCGCGCCCCAGGCGTCGCCAGCCTTGGTGTCGTAGCTGCCGCCTGTCACCGAGACGCCCGCGCCGGTGTGCGGGTCTTCTTTCGTGACGATATTGATGATCCCCGACGACGCGCCACTGCCGTACAGCACGGCACCTGCGCCGGGAAGCACTTCGATACGGTCGATCATGGCCAGCGGAATGGCGGAGAAATCCACCCCGGCCAGGTCCACGTCATTCAGGCGCCGGCCATTGAGCAGCACCAGTGTGTTCTGTGCAGCGGTGCCACCAAAGCCGAGCAGATCCGCCGCAACGCGGCTGTCGCCGATACCGTAAAAACGTGCGGCGCTGACACCGCCGACGCTGTCCAGCACATCGCCCAGTGTGGTGACCGGCATGCGGCGGATATCCTCGGCGGTCAGTACCACGCTGCCGACGGGCAGGCGGCTGACCCGGTCGCCGGTCCGCGAGGCGGTCACTTCCACCGGCGACAGCCGGCCAGGCTCATCCGCCTGCACGGGCAGGGCGCAGGTCAGGGCCAGCGTCAGGGCGGTGAGGCGTACGGGGGGAGCAAGCAAGGTGGATCTGAACATCCTGATGTCCTCTGCGGGCAGCGGCGCGTCCGGAATGCGCCGTCTGACGCACCTTACAACAGCGCGCCGATGCCGTCTGTGAAAGTCGTGTGCCATGGTAATCAACGCGGCGCCAGCGCACCAACTTCCGCAATGAGACGGGCCTGCCCGGGCAGCGCGATGCCGAGCCGGGCCGCCTCGCGCAGCAGATACCCGTTGATGAAATCGATTTCGGTCACGCGACCGGCACGCACGTCCGCGCGCATCGACGAGGTATTGGCGGCGGTGGCGTGGGCCAGGGCCAGCGCGCGGCCGGCGGTGTCGCCGGGCCAGTCCGGCAGCAGCTGGCTGGCGACCTGATCGACCTCGGCGGCGAGGGCATGCAGACGCGGGTGCAACGCGGTATCGGTGAGCAGCGCGCCGTTGTCGCAATCATGCAGCGCGGTGAGCGGGTTGATGATCGCGTTGACGGAGAGTTTCAGCCATTGCTGCAGGTGAATATCGGTGCGCCAGTGCAATTGCGGCCAGTGACGGGCGAGGGGGGCGAACCAGTCCGGCGGCGTGCTGTGTCCGTCGCCGAACAGCGTCGGGTTTTGCGCAGCGAGGTGAACATGTTCGCCACCGCCGGGCAGTGCTTCGCGCCAGGCACCACTGTTGGCGATGGCCTCGATGATATGCGGAGACGGCGCCGGCAGGCCGTCCAGGCTGCCGAGGCCGTTCTGTAACCGGATCAGTGTGGTGTCTGCGTTCAGGCGCGCTCGCAGCGGTGCGAGCGCGCCGAGGCTCTGGGCCGCCTTGGTGGCCAGCACCAGATGGGTGATCGGCGCGTTGTCGTCGCCGGCCAGCTGCAGATCGTGCACCGTGCCGTCGGGCAGTGTCAGGCGGCGGCGGGTGGCGCTGCGGCCGGCCAGCCGCACGGCAAAGCCGGCCTGTCCGAAATAAAAGGCCGCCAGCGTGCCAAGGTTACCGGCGCCGAGCAGATGCCAGTGCATGGTCAGGCGCCCGGGGCATGGGGGGCGAGCATCGGGCAGGGCACTTCGACAATGCGTTGCAACAGCGCCGATTCCGGCAGCGCGTCGCGGGCAGCGCTGAACAGGTCATCGGCCTGCTGGCGGGACGGCTGGTCGGCGGTACACAGGCTGATGCTGACCTGCAGCGAATGGAAGCCACCGGTGGTCTGGAAGGCGCGGTGATTGAGGCCATCATACAGCCGCTTGAAACTGCCGGGGGTGCTGTGCGCCCGGTCCGGTTGCCAGGTGATCAGGGCAAAGGTATCCGGTGCCAGCCGGGCGAGAATATCCAGCGGCCGCACCATCTGCTTCAGGCGCCGGCTGAAGGCCAGCAGCAGCTGGTCACACAGGCGCGTGCCGAATTGCTGTTGCAGGGCGTCGAGTGTGTCGATGCGGCACAGCAGCAGGCTGGCGGCCCCGCCGCGGGCGTGCGCATGGCGCAGGGCGTCGTGCAGGCGGCGCTTGGCATAGGGCTGGTTGCCGAAGCCGGTGAGCGGGTCGATCAGCGTCTGCTTCTGCATGGTCGACAGGGCGTCGAGGAGCCGCTGGTTGTCGGCCAGGATGCGGTTCTGCATCGCCACCAGCCGGTCGGCGGCGAACACGCGTGGCAGCAGCTGCGCGGTCATGCCGGATTTCGGCACGAAGTCATCGACCCCTTCATCGAACGCCTGCCGCAGCGCGTCCTGTTCTTCGCGGGCGGTGAGCAGGATCACGTACGTGTAGCGGTTGTGCGCTTCATCCATCTGGCGGATGCGGCGGGTCAGGGCGAGGCCGTCGATGTCCGGCATCATCCAGTCGGCGATGACGATCTGTGCCGGCTGTTCGGCCAGCACGCTCAGGGCCTCGCTGGCAGAGCTGGCGTGGCGCACGTCCCGGTAGCCGGCCTGGCCCAGCGTGCGGGCGACCAGGGTGGCCGAGAAGCGGGTGTCATCGACCACCAGTACGCGGGTGTCGGGATTGGTCATGGTTGCCCTGCCGGAGAGTCCATCATTGTGCGAGGTGACTATAGTCGCGCGCCTGCGGTGGGGAAATCGCCGGCGCGCCGGTCAGCCACTGTCAGTGCGGCGCGCGACCTCGGTGTGGGTCGGGAAGCGGCGCATCAGCAGCCACAGCAGCGGCAGCCCGCACAGTGCCAGCGCGGCGGTGATCAGGAAGAATACCGACCAGTTGCCGTCGAGCCGGTCGACCATATAGCCGCTGCCGGCGGACAGCCAGATGCGCGACAGGTTGCCCAGCGAGGCCAGCAGTGAATACTGCGTGGCGGTGTAGGCCACGTTGCACAGGCTGGAGATATAGGCCACGAATGCCACCGTCACCAGGCCACTGGTGAGGTTGTCGGAGATCACCGCAATGGCCAGCATCCAGGTCTGCTGGCCGACCACCGCGAGCAGGGAATAGGTCAGGTTGGTGGCCGCCGCCAGCAGGCCGGCGACGAACAGTGCCTTGAGATAGCCGAGCCGGTGCGCCAGCACACCGCCGAGCAACACGCCGAGCATGTTGGCAGCAAACCCGTACAGCTTGGCGATATTGGCGATCTCGTCCAGCTCGAAACCCAGTTCCCGGTAAAACACGCCCGACATGCGCCCGAGCATGGCGTCGCCGAACTTGAACAGGAAAATGAACGCCAGCATCAGCAGCCAGCCGTCGCGACGCATGAACTCTGCAAACGGCGCCACCACGGCGCTGTTCATCCAGGCCAGCAGCGCCGCGAGCCGTGACGGGAAGCGTGCGGCCAGCCGGGCACGGGTCTTCTCTTCTTCCTCGTCCACCGCCTGCACGCTGCGCCGCTGCGGTTCCGGGCTGAGCAGGATGGCCAGCATGCCCACCAGCACGGCCAGTGCCAGCACCTGATAGGCCGTGTGCCAGCCAAACGCCTTGGCCAGATACAGGCCGCCGGCGCCGCCGATCACAGTGCCGCCCAGGTGCCAGCCCCAGATCGCCACGGCGGAGCCGTTGCCGAGCTGTTCCGCAGGCAGCACTTCGATGCGGTAGGCATCAATGACGATGTCCTGGGTGGCACTGGCGGTGGTGACCAGCAGCGTGGCCATGGCCATCATCAGCAGGTGCTGGCCGGGTGAGGCGAATGACATCCACAGGATCGCAGCCATCAGCCACAGCTGCGTAAACAGCGCCCAGCCACGCCGCTGGCCGAAGGTGGCGCAGAACCAGGGCAGGCGCAGCCGGTCGATCAGCGGCGCCCAGAGAAAATTGATGGCGTACGGGGTGGCGGCCAGGGCGAACAGGCCGATATCCGTGCGGCTGACACCAGCGTCCTTGAGCCAGATGGACAGGTTGCTGAACACCAGCGGCGCCGGCAGGCCGCTGGCAAAGCCCAGCGCCAGCAGCGTCAGCATGCGGCGGGTCAGATAGGGTTGCAGGCCACGGGCAAAGGACGGGAACAGACGGGGTCGCATCGGCAGCCTTCAGGTGGAAACACAAGCTGGCAAGTATGCCTGCGGGCAAGCCATCACGGCCAGCCGAGCTGCGCCACACTGACGCGGCCGGCACGCACCACCACCCCTTCGGCACGCAGCCGGCGCGCCTGTTCGGCGCCCATCGGCAACTGGCCATCGGCACGCACGATGCGGTGCCAGGGCAGTTTTGAGCCGGGCGGCAGGTGCGACAGGGTACGGCCCACGTGGCGGGCATGGCGCGGATAACCCGCCAGCGCCGCCACCTGGCCGTAGCTGCAGACGCGGCCCTGCGGGACCGCGCCGACGATCTGCCAGACCGCCTCCTCGAACGACGGCGCGTCCACGCTCAGCGCAGCCCGCCGTCGGTATCGATGCAGCGGCCGGTAAAGTAGCTGTTCTCGAAGATGAACAGCACGCTCATGGCGATATGGTCCGGCTCGCCCAGGCGCTTGAGCGGCACTGCGCTGACCAGCCGCTCGCGGGCTTCCGGCTTCATCGCCGCGATCATGTCGGTGTTGATGGTGCCGGGCGCCACGGCGCCGGTGCGGATGTTGTAGCGCGCCAGTTCCTTTGCCCACACCTCGGCCATGGCGGCCACGCCGGCCTTGGCGGCGGAGTAGTTGGTCTGGCCAAAGCTGCCGTGGCGGGCCAGCGAGGAGATATTGACGATCACGCCTTCGTCCACGCCCAGGCGGATCATGTGGGCGGCGGCCTCGCGGCCACACAGGAACACGCCGGTCAGGTTGACGTCGATCACCGCCTGCCACTGTTGCAGGCTCATGCTGCTGACTTCGCCGTCCTTCGCCTTTACCAGCAGGCCGTCGCGGGTGATGCCGGCATTGTTGACCACGCCGTGCAGGGTGCCGAAATCGGCCACCACGTCATTGAACAGCTTCACCACGTCGTCCTCTTTGGCGACGTTGGCCAGGTAGGCCCGGCCATCGCCGCCGGCGGCCTTGCACTGGGCCACGGTCTCGTCCAGATCGGCCTGGTTCAGGTCCACGCAGGCCACTTTGGCACCCTTGCCGGCAAACAGCGTGGCAATGCCACGGCCCAGGCCACGGCCGGCACCGGTGACCACGACAACCCGGTCATTCACGTTCATGCAATGCTCCTTCTTCAGACAGGCAGTGGGGCGAAGTGCCGATTATGCGTGGGGCAGGCCGGGCCCGCCATGACCGGGGCGCGCACGCCCGGCAGCCCGCCCCGGACGGACTATCTTTGCGCCGGCCCTTGAAAAGCGCGGCCCTGATCCTCAACTCCCAGACCCGTCCGGGCCTTCCGGAATGCTGGCCAGCGCTATTGACTCGCGCGGCCGGGTTACTATGATTGGCACTCTCGAAGAGAGAGTGCTAACACTCGGGCGACGCGAGTGCCAGATCGGTGCCGCGCCGCCGGAACGCTGAAACCGCAAATTGCTTGGACCTCAACAGGAGAACAGAGGCAATGAAAATCCGTCCTTTGCATGATCGCATCGTGGTACGCCGCGCTGAAGAAGAAACCAAAAGTGCGGGCGGCATCGTACTGCCCGGTTCGGCCGCTGAGAAACCGGCCCGTGGCGAAGTGCTGGCGGTGGGCAACGGCAAGATCACCGACAGCGGTGATGTGCGCCCGCTGGACGTGAAAGTGGGTGACCAGGTGATCTTCGGCCAGTACGCCGGCAACACCGTCAAGCTCGACGGTGAAGAGCTGCTGGTGATGGGCGAAGGCGAAGTCCTGGCCGTTATCGAAGGCTGATCCGGCCCGCCGGATTCACGCAACCACCCCGAATTCAGAATTGAGGAATCAATAACATGGCCGCTAAAGAAGTTCTGTTCCGTGATGAAGCCCGCCAGCGCATGCTGCGTGGCGTCAACATCCTGGCTGACGCAGTAAAAGTGACCCTGGGCCCGAAAGGCCGCAACGTGGTCCTGGAAAAATCCTTCGGCGCACCGCTGATCACCAAAGACGGTGTGTCCGTGGCCAAGGAAATCGAGCTGGAAGACAAGTTCGAGAACATGGGCGCACAGATGGTCAAGGAAGTCGCTTCCAAGGCCAACGACGAAGCCGGTGACGGCACCACCACCGCCACCGTGCTGGCCCAGGCCATCGTCAACGAAGGTCTGAAATCCGTTGCCGCCGGCATGAACCCGATGGACCTCAAGCGCGGCATCGACAAGGCCGTGACGGCGGTGGTCGAGGAACTGAAAAAACTGTCCACCCCGTGCGAAACCTCCAAGGGTATCGAGCAGGTCGGCACCATTTCCGCCAACTCCGACAGCTCCGTGGGCAAGATCATTGCCAACGCCATGGAAAAAGTCGGCAAGGAAGGCGTGATCACCGTTGAAGAAGGCACCAGCCTGGACAACGAACTGGAAGTGGTCGAAGGCATGCAGTTCGACCGTGGCTACCTGAGCCCGTACTTCATCAACAACCAGGAAAAAATGGCGGTCGAGCTGGAAGACCCCTACCTGCTGCTGGTGGACAAGAAAATCTCCAACATCCGCGAGCTGCTGCCGGTACTGGAAGCCGTTGCCAAATCCGGCAAACCGCTGCTGATCATCGCCGAAGACGTGGAAGGCGAAGCACTGGCCACGCTGGTGGTGAACACCATGCGCGGCATCATCAAGTGCGCCGCCGTAAAAGCGCCGGGCTTCGGTGACCGCCGCAAGGCCATGCTGCAGGATATTGCCATCCTGACCGGCGGCACCGTGATCTCCGAGGAAGTAGGCCTGAGCCTGGAAAGCGCTTCCCTGGAAGACCTGGGTTCTGCCAAGAAAGTGAACATCGATAAAGAAAACACCACCATCGTTGGCGGTGCCGGCAACGAAGGCGACATCAAGGCCCGCGTTGACCAGATCCGTGCCGAGATCGAGAAATCCTCTTCCGACTACGATCGCGAAAAACTGCAAGAGCGCGTGGCCAAACTGGCCGGCGGCGTCGCGGTCATCAAGGTTGGTGCGGCCACCGAAGTGGAAATGAAAGAGAAGAAAGCCCGTGTCGACGACGCTCTGCATGCGACCCGTGCAGCCGTTGAAGAAGGCGTGGTACCGGGCGGCGGCGTAGCGCTGGTACGTGCCCTGAGCAAGATTGGCGGCCTGAAAGGCGACAACGAAGACCAGAACGTGGGTATCGCCCTGGCGATCCGCGCGCTGGAAGCTCCGCTGCGCCAGATCTCCTACAACGCCGGCGCAGAAGCCTCCGTTGTGGTGCAGACCGTGCGTAACGGCGAAGGCAACTTCGGCTTCAACGCCGCCACCGGCGAATACGGCGACATGCTGGAGCTGGGCATCATCGACCCGGCCAAAGTGACCCGTTCCGCCCTGCAGGCGGCAGCCTCCATCGCCGGCCTGATGATTACCACCGAAGCGATGGTGGCCGACAAGCCGGACGACGGCAAAGGCGGCGCGCCGGACATGGGTGGCATGGGCGGTATGGGTGGCATGGGCGGCATGATGTAAGCCGTTCGTCCTCTGCGATCCAGGCAACACCTAAAAAGCCCCGCGATGAACATCGCGGGGCTTTTTTGTGGTATCGCGGAAGGAGACAGTATCCCCGTCAAGCGCTTGAAGCCGGACGCGAGGCGCGCCCCAGGCCCGATCAGGCAGGACGCCTGACGGCTATGCCGGTTTCCGGCGGCGCCTGGCGCGGCAGCCGGATTCCATCAGATCGATAATGTCCACGATGCGTTGCCCAGTCCGGATGACGAGGTTACTGGATGGCATAGATCGTCCCGCCGAGCGAACCGATGTACACCGTGCCGTCCGCCCCGATGGCCGGAGAGGATTCCACCGCCTCGCCGGTTGTCACGGACCAGATCTCGCTGCCGTCGCTCGGATCCAGTGCGTAAAGTTGCTGGTCGGAGGAGGCGATATAGACGGTGCCATCCGCCCCGATGGCCGGGGAGGATCTCAACAGATAGCCGGTTGTGAAGGACCAGATTTCGCTGCCATCGTCCGGGTTCAGCGCGTACACCTTCTTGTCGTACGAGCCGATATACACGGTACCGTCCGCCCCGATGGCCGGGGAGGATTCACCTACGGAGCCGGCCGTTGTAAAGGACCAGATTTCGCTGCCATCGTCCGGATTCAGTGCGTACACCTTCCCGTTGTACGACCCCACATACACGGTGCCGTCCGCCCCGACGGCCGGTGAGGAATGCACAGAGTCGCTGTTAAAAGACCAGCGCTCGCTGCCATCCTCCGGATTCAGCGCGTAGGTCTTGCCGTTGGTCGAGCCGATATACAGGGTGCCGTCGGCGCCCTGGGCCGGGGTGGAACGCACAGCGCTGTGGGTGGCGAAGGACCAGATCTCGCTGCCATTGTCCGGGTTCAGCGCGTACACCGTCCCGTTGATCGAACCGACATACAGGGTGCCACCCGCTCCCAGGGCCAGGGAGAAGACCGCCGCCCCGATGCCGTGCGGCTGGGACCAGAGTTCGCTGCCGTCGTCTGGATCCAGTGCGTACACCGTGCCGTCGGATGACCCCGCATACACCGTGCCGTCCGCCCCGACGGCCAGTGAACCCCGCACCGCGCTGCCCGCCAGGAAGGACCAGATCTCGCTGCCATCGTCCGGGTCCAGCGCGTACACGTTTTTGTCGAGGGAGCCGATATACACGGTGCCATCCGGCCCGATGACCGGCGAGGCATACATAGGGCCGCCCGTTGTCACCGCCCAGCGCACGGTGCCTTCCCCAACCGTGGCGCCGGCGCTGGCACTGCGCCGGGTGTGGTGCCGGTCGCCGCCAAAGGCCGGCCAGGGAGAAATGCCCTGAAGCTGGAGATCCAGGCTCGCGCTGGCGGTGAGGTCGTTGCCATCCTTGACGGTCGAGGTGAGGCGGTAGATGCCGCTCATGGCGGCCGTCGACACCCAGCTCCACTCGGGGGCGGCCGGCTCGACGGAAAGCCCGCCCAGGTTGTAGTCATAGCTGAGCGGCTCGCCGTCCCGGTTGTAAGCGGTCACGGACACGCCCAGAAGGTCGCCCGGCGCCAGAGGCTCGTTGCCGGCCACGGACAAGGCTTCAATGGCCGGCCCGCGTGTTGCGAGCATGACCTGCGCTTCACGGGTGCGCACGCCGTCGCTGACCGTCACGCCCACCAGCGCCGTAGCCGCCTGCTCCTCCGGTGCCGTCAGCACCACCAGGTTGCTGCCGGAATCGGTGCCACCCCATCCCGCGGGAATATGCCAGCTGTAACTCAGCGGCTGGTCGGTGGGGCTGTACGCGGAGATAAACACCTGCGCCTGGCCACCGGGATGGATGGGTGAGCCCAGTACCGACAGATTGGCGATCACCGGGCCGGCCGGTTCGCCGGGTTCGCCCTGAGCCCCCGTGGCACCGTCGGAACCATTGCAGGCGGCGAGCGCGCTGGTCAGCCATAGCAGCATGAGTGCCAGGGTAATCCGTTTTGTTTCCGCGGCCATTATTTTCCCCCTCGATGAATCTGGAATATTGTTATTGCGAACACTGCCGACGCGGCAAAGAGACAGCCATGCCCCGGCTTCAGGCACTGTTCACATCAGTCATGGACTTCGATTTACAGTCGTTGCGACGCTCTGTAAGAATCCACCGCGCTTCTGTGACGAATGATACAAGAAAGAAGCGTTCCCTGATCAACCGCCAATAGACAATACATGGCATCCCGAGAAACATTTCTGGGCTGTGCAGCGCCCTCCCATCGATTGGGCGAGGCAGGCGGGTATGCCGCTGGTCGCCAGCAAGCGTGCCCGGCGGGGCGGTGCAAGGCGGGAGAAAAAAGGGCCGGGATAACCGGCAACGCCCCTCATTGGCCGGATTTTCACCCGGCCCTGAACGGGCCGGGTGAAAGGTTCAGGCTTCCGGTGGTGTACAAATCCGGCCGAGGTTGGCTTCGATAATGTAGCGATCGTTCTCGTCGGTTTTGCCATCGTGATTGAAGTCATACCAGGTGGATTGTGCGTAGTGCTCAGTCGGATGCCTGTTCAGTTCGCTTAATTCCTCCCAGTTGGCCAGGTCGGTTTCATCCACTTTGAAATCACGGTTGCCGTCGCCGGGACAGCCATTGATGTCATCCGTGTCGTAGTTGTAATTGTAGGCCGCCACGGCATCGCGCTTGTCCATTTCCTGCTTGAGCTGGATGTACGCAGCCTGAGCCTCGGTGTCCAGTTGGCCAAAGCCAACGGGGTCGGAGATATCCAGCGGTGCTTCACCAATCAGCAGTTCATCTCCTTCCCTGTCAATGACAGGGTTGGGGGTGGCGAGCATGTTGATCTGATAGAACTCGTCCATATTGGTGTTCACGCCGGTATATGCGGAGTTCACCGGATTCTCCAGGTCTTCCGTATAGGTTCTGCGATTCATGCGCACCAGTTTGTACGTGCCGTCGCTGGCGGCCTTGGAGGAATCCGGCAGTACCTTGGTCGCGTCAGCGGGGTTCAGCGCCTGGAGATAGGACATGACCTGACCGCAATGTGCAAAGCCGTCTTCCGGCACGCCTGGCAGCCCTGAGCCTTCGCCATACCAGACGCCGCTTTGATCGTCGCACAGTGCCTTGTTCGGGAAGATGACAAAACAGGTATCCGCCGCTTCCACCACACACGGCTGCGGCACGATACCGGCTTCTGGGTTGACGAAGTTGGTGCCCATTTCGCTGAAGTTGATCTCACGGACGGCCTCCGCCGCCGGGTCGGTCAGGTAGGCCAGCATTGGCTGACCATCCAGTGGGCGCTGGGCGGAAATGTGGGCGTCGATGCCGGCCCCGGCGATGTCGGCAAACAGGCGGTACAGGTCGGGCGAACTCACTTGATACGGCACTTCACGGCCAGGCTCGCTGACGATGGCTCCCGCCACCAGCAGCGGCACATTGACGCCGGTCTGGTACGGCGAGCCTTTGGCGCGGGTCATGTCGAACTGGCCGGGCGCGGTGATTTTCACGCTGTTGACGTAGGTGCCGTTGTCGCCCGTGATGACCACCACGGTGTTGCTGTCCGGGTTGTAGGCCAGGGTGCCGTCTTCAGCGCGGGTGGCCAGGCCGGTTTCCACCAGCAGGCGGCCGATTTCCTTGTCCATCGCTTCAAGCATCAGGTTGGTGATCAGGCGGTCATCAACCATGCTTGTGATGGCCCCCGGTACGCCTTCAATTTCACTGCTGGCTGGCGAGCAAACCAGCGGGTCGTTGCGGCCGGGAGTGTCTTCGGCAATCAGCGCTTTGGGCGGCAGTTGCAATGGTGCGTGAACCGCCGAGTAGCCCAGCGACAGCATCCAGGGTTTGTCTCCGGACTGGGCGTTCACCCATTCGATGGCACGGTCGGTTTCCAGCGTGCTGCGATAACCGCGTGCCGAGGCATCGGTCGCCAGCACTTCGCCCGCGTTGCCGTCGGCATCGCTCCAGACGAACTTGCCGGTGTAGTAGCCGTTCTGGGCTTCAAAGTCGATGTGCTCGGGTGTCGTGGCCTGACAGATCTGGCCGGGATCAAAAATGCCGCCCTGTTCCATGCAGGTGCGGCCGGGGGCGGTGTCATCCGGTTCGGACACGCTGAGATCGGTGCAGGTGTTGTCCACGAAATAACAGGCGCCACTGTCCGCGCCATTTTCGAAGCTGGCGCGCGGAACAAAACCGCACTGATACGGGCCTTCGGCCACATCGTCGCCCCAGGTCTTGAGGCCGGCGCGGGTATCGATCGGGTACGGCGCGCCGTCGAGATAGCCGTCGAAGTGATCGAAACCCAGCTTCCACATGGTTTGCAGGCCGTAGGGCAGGTTCGCCGAGGTGCCGAGGTTGGTGCCGGTCAGGTGCATTTTGCCGATCATGGCGCTGGTGTAGCCGGCGGTTTTCAGCAGCTTGGGCAGTGTCATCTCATACGGCGAGATTTCCGAGTTGGCCAGGTCGGTTTGCACCACGGCGTTCAGGATATTGGTGCTGGACGGATAGCGGCCAGTGAAATAGGTGGCACGTGTCGGCGTGCAGGTGGGCATCGCCCACGCATTGCGGAACTTCAGGCCCTCGTCGGCAATTGTCTGGAGGTTGGGCGTCTGTGGCGGCACGGCGCCACCGTAGCCGTAAAAATCGAACTGATCGACACCGACGTCATCGATCACGATGAACAGGATGTTCGGCGGTGTGGGCGCGTCCGGCGGGTTGCTTTTGCCGGAGCTGGAGCCTCCACACCCGGCGATGGTGGCCAGGCACAGGCCGGCCAGTATGCTGTGGCAGGTTTTCATCATGAATATCCCCCTCTTGTGATGTGTTGTCTCGCAATGTTCCGGTTTGCGAGTGCACAGGTTTTTTCAGAAGCGATAGTGAATGCCGACGGTCATCAGGTGATATATCTGGCGCGCCATGTCGAGCCGCCAGCGGTCTGTTGGCTGATGCTCGCCGGGGTAATCGGTAGCACCGAAGGTGTAGCGTGTTGCATCGATTGTCAGGTAGCGGTATTCGGTCAGCAGATGCAGGTTCGCGCCCAGTTTTATGTTCAGGCCCGCACGGAGTTGCAGGGCGAGCGCCGTGTCCGAGGCATCCGGGTCACTGTTGAAATGATTGATACCCGGCTCCCCTGGGTTGGCGGAATCCGCGCCCCGGATGGAAACAAATGCGGCACCGGCACCCACGCCGAGCACGGGAAAAATGCTCTCGGCCCAGGGCGTGCGGAAGGTCAGGACGGCGTTGCCCATCAGTAACCCGGCCCGCGTCGGCACGGTGACGTATTGCGTGCCCAGAAACGCGGGATGCACCGGCATGTTGCCGGTGGGGCTGTGCTTGTCGATGTAAATCCCTTCCAGTTCCAGCGCGGGCGTGATGCCCCACGGTGATTGCGCTGTCTGCCACGGGGCGAAATCGTAGCCGAGCTGAAGGCTGCCGAGATGCACACGCGTGCGATGTTCTGTGGGGCCTTCGGCGTCAATGGGCAGCTTGCCAGGTCCCAAATGCACGGCGCCGCGTTGCCGCAGGTCTGTTGCCATGACATCCCCGGCGCCGGCAGTGGCACCGAGATAAAAACCGTGCCCGGCGCTGGCACCGGGTGCGGTGGCCAGCGCGCACAGGCAAAGGGCGGTGCTTGTGGTGATTTTTCCGTTCATCTTTTTTGTCTCTGTCCTTTATCCATGGCGGACAGTCACCCCGCCATTCCCGGCCGCACCATGTGTGTCCGGGGTGACGGGGCAAGGGCCGTTTTTTACCAGCAGGTGGTGCCCAGGTTGTCCTCGATCACCTGGAGATCCTGTTCATTGGTGGCGCCGTCGAGGTTGAAGTCGTAGGTGCTGGAGCCACTCCAGCCTTCGGTCACAGTGATGCGTTCGAACTCGTCCAGGTCGGTCTGATTGACCGCGCCATCGTCATTGCCGTCACCGGGGCAGGCGTGTTGTGAATCCAGTATCGCGGCCAGTTCCGCCCGAAGCTGTGTCAGGTTTTGCTCTTGTGCTGGTGTCAGCGCGCCTTCGCCATCCGCGAGCAGATCGCTGTCTGCCCGGTCCAGCAGGGGGGCTTCTGCGTCCTGGTTGATTTCATAAAGCTCTTCGGTGTTGACTGTGACGCCGGTGTCGGACGCGATGTCGTAGTCGGTGATTTCGTTGCGCACCAGTTTGTAGTGCTCGTTGCGCACCGCGACGGCGTAGGTGGTGGCGATTTCTTTTTTATCGCTTGAGTAATTGTCCGGATCGAGTTGATGCAGTGCCTGGTTGATCTGCCAGCACATTTCCAGCCCTTCTTCCGGGCTGAAGCCCAGGTTGCTGATAGCCGCCACGGCATTGCTGTCGTCAGCGCCCTGGCCCCACCAGACACCGCCATTGTCCTCGCACACGCCTTTGTTGACCGGAGTGTGGGAGCAGAGATTGCCGATGGCGCACGGGCCGTTGCGGCCGCCGTCTTTCTGCAGGTTCAGGCCACCCTGGGTGAAGTTGAACTGACGCAGGCTTTCCTGTTCGGGATTGAGCAGGTAGGGCAGCAGCGGTTCGGCATCCAGCACGCGCGGCACGGCGGCGGACATGTCGATGCCCGCGGTTTCGCCGAGAAGATGGAAAATATCCGCCATGTTGACCATGGCTTCCACCGAGCGGCCCGGTTCGCTGACCATCGGGCCGGCGATGATCAGCGGCACCCAGACGCCGGTCTGATAGGCCGTGCTCTTGGCGCGGGTCGGATCAAACGGCAGCTTGACGGCGTTGCCGAGGGTGCCGTTGTCGCCCACGATAATCACCAGCGTGTTGCTGTCCGGGTTGTAGTTCAGGGTGCCGTCTTCAGCGCGGGTGGCCAGCCCGGTTTCCACCATCAGGCGGCCGAATTCGGTGTCCATCGCTTCGGTCATCTGGTCCTGAATCACGCGGCCATGCAGTGAGCTGGTGCAGTCCAGAATGTTGCCGGACAGGTTGGGCGTGATCGGTGTCAGCTCCATCGGCGCCTGTTGCCACGGGGTGTGGGCGCTGGAATAACTGACCGTGGCCATCCAGGGCGTGCTGTCGTCGCGTGAGGTGATCCAGTCGATGGCGGCATTGGTTTCGATGGTGGTGCGGTAGCCGCGTGCGCGCGGATCGGTGAGCGGTACGTCTTCGCGCGCGCCGTTCTCGATGATGACCAGCGGTGACACGTAGTAGGCATTCTGTTTTTCAAAATCGAGCGTGACGTCATTAGGTAGCGGGTCGTCGCAGGTCTGGTAGCCGCTCAGGCCGTCGTGATCTTCCGGCACATCAAAGCCGCGCACAAAAATACCGCCCCGGCTCAGGCATAGCAGGCCGCTGCCATCCCCGGTCAAGTCCGGTGCGCTCATGTCCTGGCAGGTGCCGTCGGGGTAGTAGCAGGCGCCCGCCAGATGATGCGGATAGAAACCGCATGACCAGCGGCCTTCGTCGTAAACGCCGCCTGCGGTGGTATCGATGGAGGCCGGCAGGCCCTCGATCCAGCCGTAGAAATAATCCCAGCCCAGTTGTGCCGGTGTGTCGCTGCCCGCCATGTTGTTGTCCGGGCCGGCCAGATGGAATTTGCCGAACATCGCGTTTTCATAACCGGCCTGTTTCAGCAGTTTCGGCGCGGTGATTTCGTATTCGGAAAGCTGCGAGTTGGCCAGGTCATTGGGGCCAATGGCCTGATAGATGTTGTTGCGCTGCGGGTAGCGGCCGGTCAGCAGCACGGAACGGCCCGGCGAGCATTCCGGCATCGACCAGGTGTTGCGGAACTTCAGCCCCTGGCCGGCGATGGCATCGATGCTGGGCAGGGCCGGGCCGCGGTGGTCGCCGGTCAGCGGTGGCGGCAAAGGTGTTTCGACACCGCCGTAACCGAAGGAGGACATCTGGTCGATGCCCACATCGTCCATGATCACCAGCAGGATGTTCGGTTTCGGCGGTGGCGGTGTGCCGCCGCCCGAACCGGATGAACCGGAACCTCCGCAGCCACCGAGGGCCAGCAGTGGCAGGATGATGAATGACAGGCTATGCAGTTTCATATGAGAGTCCCCCCTCGTCCGTGAATCAGTGATGTGCGTGCAGCAGTGGGTCCTGCGGGTTTTGTTGTGTCAGTGTTTGCAGCAGTGCGTCCTGCTCCGGGCCGCGCGGCAGGTACTGGTACAGCGCCAGCCGCAGTGACCGGCTGGCCGGGTGGCGCGCCAGTTGTTCGCGCAGCAGTTGCAGCGCGCGCGGGCGTTGCCCGGTGTCGTGCCAGGCCACGGCCAGTACAAAGGCGTAAGTGTCGTTGTCCGGTGCCAGGGCGTGGGCTTTTTCCAGTGCGCGCACGCCTTCTTGCAGTTGCCCTGCACGGATGCTGGCCAGGCCGTAGGCGTGATGCAGCACGGCATTGTCGGGCTGGTCGCGCAGCGCCTGGCTCAATTGCCGGCGGCCGCTGTCGCCGTCGCCCTGCGCGGCCTGCCACTGGGCCAGCAGCACGATGGCGGGCACGAAGCGCGGGTTGCGTTGCAGTGCGGCGTGCAGGGCCGGTGCCACCTGTTCGTCGCGGCCGGTGAGCCGGTACAGGTTGGCGAGATTGGTGTGGGCTTCGGCGTTGGCTGGCAGTTGCCGTTGCACCTGTTCGTATTCGCTCAGTGCGTCGGCGGGTAATGACATGCCTTGCTGGTCGGCCAGCGAGAGCCATTGTTCGGCGGCGCCCAGACGCACGGCGCGCACGGGGTCGTTCAATAAGCCCGGCAGTTCGGATTGCATGCCGGGTGGTAACGCCTCGATGGCGGCGCGGCGCACGCTCGGGTCGGCATGTGTCAGTGCGGCGGACACGGCCTGCTGCGCAGCGCGGGAAGGGTACGCCGGCAATTCCGCGATCAATGCGGCGCGGCGCAGTCCCGGCAGGTCGCCGCGCGCCAGTTGCGTGAGCAGTGCCTCGGCCGCGCCGGCGTCACCGTGCCGCGCTTTGAACAGCGCGCGCGCATAGCCGCCGTCGCGCGGCTGGTGTGCGGGATACCACTGGCGAAAGTGAGTCAGCAGTGTGTCGGTATCGCTGTTTTCATGACATCCCAGGCAGGCATCGCTGTGGCCGAGTGCGAGTGCCTGTTCGGGATCGGGTGAACTGAAACTGTGATCGTGGCGCAGGTCGTTGCCCATGTAGGTTTTGCCCGGCATATGACACGCCTTGCAGGCGGCGCCGGGCGAGCCGGGGGCGTGATGGTGATGCGCCGGGCTGTCGTAGTCCTTTGCCGCCAGATGCGTGCCGCGAATCGCTGCGCGCACCGGCGTGGCTGCCGGGTTGTGGCACTGGGTGCAGACGGCGTTGTCCGGCGCGCGCAACTGGCCGCTGTGCGGGTTGTGGCAATCGGCGCAGACCACGCCGGCCTGGTGCATGCGGCTTTGCAGGAAGGAGCCGTATTCGAACACTTCGCCCTGAATCTTGCCGTCCACTTCGTACAGGTCCGCCGTTAACTGGCTAAGTAGATAATCGTCCTGCAATGTCGCGCTGTGAGTGGGCGTGCCCAGTGGCGTGCGGCGGCTGTGGCAGGTGCCGCAGGTGTCGAGCTGTTGCGGGGCCCGGTCGAGTTGGCGGGCAAAACCCTTGCCGGCGGTGGTATCCGGCGTCTCATTCAGTGCGTTGGCCCAGCGCAGGTGATCGGCGGCGGGGCCATGGCAGCCCTGGCAGCCGACGCCGAGGCTGTGCCACTGGCTGTCGAAGCGTTGCGTGGTTTCGTCAAAGCCGGTCCGGAAATCGGTGGTGTGGCATTCGATGCATTGGGTGTTGGCGTTCTGTGCCGGTTGCTGCCAGTGCAACGGATGGTGCGCGTCCACGCCTTCGCCGTCGTAGAGGTGAAACCAGCGTTGCTGTGCGGTATCCCAGGCCACGCCGAGGGCTTGCAGGCGGCCGTCGTCCAGGGCCAGCAGGTATTGCTGCAAGGGTGCCCAGCCGAAGGTGTAGGCGACCGGGAAGGTTTCGGGTTGCCCGTCGGCATTTGGCGTGTGGACCAGAAACCTGTTGCCGTCACGAAAGAAGCGGGTGGTTTCCCGATCGCTCCGGAAAGTGACGTCGTTGAAATCGCCGCGCACGGTATCGCCGGTGGGCAACCGCATCGCAAGATGGTGATGGGAATTCTGCCAGTCTCGGAATTGTGGCGCGTGGCATTGCCGGCACTGGTTTTCGTCCACCCAGTGCGGCGCACTGGCGACGTCACCGCTCTCGCCACGCGACAGCCACCAGCCGCCAGCGAGCGCCACGGCACTCAGGGGTAGGATCAGCAGCAGTGCGCGGGACGGTCGCATGGGCCACTCACTCCGGGGACGATTCCGGCAATTGCCGTGGCAGCCACAGTGTCAGGCGCGTGCCCTGTTCCAGTGGCTCTATCTCGATGCGGCCGTCCAGCGCGCGGATGCGGCGGCGCATATTGTTCAGCCCGGTGCCGCAGCGGTCCGGGTTGCGCGGGAAGGGCAGGCCGTTGTTTTCCACTTCGATGCGCGCGTGGCCATCGTCGTCGCTGCCTTGCACGCTGATGTGCGTTGCCTGACCATGCTTGATGGCGTTGGTGATGGCCTCCTGCAGAATGCGCAGCACGTTCAATGCCTGCGAGGGCGTGACACCAGCGATTTCCGGCAGCCGTGCCATCGACCAGTCGAGAGTCACGCCCATGCGCTTGAGTTGCCGTTCCAGCCGCTCACGCAGGCCGGCCAGCGCCGCCGGCAGTTCGCGGTCCTGGATGTCCAGCGAGTGGATCACCAGCCGCAGGTCGTCCAGCGCCTCGCGCGCGGCGCGTTCCACCTGCGCGGATTTTTCCCGTTCGGACAGCGCGATGATCGACGCCAGGTGGCCGGAGAGGCCATCGTGCAGGTCCGCGGTCAGGCGACGGCGTTCGTCGGCCAGCGTGCGCCGGGCGGCCTCGCGGCGTTCTTCCGCGTGCAGGCGCGCCAGTTCCTGTTCCTGTTCGGTCAGGCGCTGTGTCAGGTAGGCGTTGGCGTTGTCCAGCCGGTTCAGGCTCACGCCCAGGCGGCGCATCAGGATCATGGCGATGCCGATCATCAGCGCCGGGCGGTAATACACCGAGAGAAAGATCGGCCCGTCGGCCCGGCCGGTCACCACGAGATAGTCGTGCAGTGCCGCGAGGGCCGCCAGCAGCAGCGGCAGCAACAACAGCCAGGCTTCGCTGACGCGCCGCGCCGCCGCCCAGCCGGTGATGCCCAGGCTGATCAGCAGCCCGGTGATATTCAACGGCGCGTTGACGAACATCACCAGTTGCGAGGCCGATACCAGCCCCGAGACGCCGAGCACGATGCACCCGGCCGGCACCAGCAGCGCCGCCAGCTTCAGCCAGCGCGGAGGCGGGATGCCGGCGATCAGCAGCACGGTGATCATCAATATCGCGCTGGCGGACGAGCCGATCATGTGCAGGTAGGGCATCAGTGTGAACAGGCCCGGTACCAGGTCCTGCATCATGCCCAGGTAAATGAACATGGAGGTGACCAGCATCAGCGCCAGCCAGCCGAACAGCGGCTCCTGCGGCCGGTACAGCCAGAGCACCATTACCACCAGGGCCATCAGCAACTGGCCGGCGGGGACCATCAGGCGCAGGTATTCCAGCAGGAAGATGCGGCTGCGGTAATACGGCGTGAGTTGGTCGGCGCTACCCACGTACAGCGGCGACAGATACGCCGGCACCATGCCGATGGATTGCAGGTGCACGTCGATGACGTTCTCGCCCGGCTGCAACAGACGCGGCGGCAGGGGCACCAGGGCGGTAATGCCGGAGGCCAGACCGATCATGGTGGTGCGGTGCTCGGTGTCGGCGATTTCCTCGCCGGCCAGCGTGATGATGGCGCGCTGGCTGATGGTGGGGATGAACAGGTAGCGCTGGGTGGCATCCTCCAGGCGGAAGGCCATGCGGTAATGTTCCCAGCCGCCGGCTTCCCGGCGCGCCCTGGGGAGCGTCACGGCCTGCCAGGCACCGTCTTCCTCATACTGCGCCGCAGTGATGGCCAGCACGTCGGGTTGCGGCGGGCTCAGCCACAGCGGCACGCTGGCCAGCCCGGCCAGTACCGCCCACAGCACCCCCAACCCCAGCTTGCGGATCACAGTCGTATCAGCCCCCGCTTCGATGCTTCGTACACGGCCTCCGACCGGTTGTTGGCGGCCAGCTTGCGGTAAATGTTCTTGATATGCACCGGCACCGTCTGGCGCGAGATGTTCAGCCATTCGGCCAGTTCGGTATAGGTGAAGCCCTTGGCGATGCCGCGCAGGATCTCCGTCTCGCGCGGGGTCAGTTCCGGCCCCGGTTGGCTGGCGGCGGGTGCGCTCATGCGCCGCACCAGGATGCGGGCGATAGAGGAGGAAATCGGCGAATGCCCGGCGCGCAGCGATTCGATCGCCTCCACCAGTTCGATGGAATCGGCGTCCTTGAGCAGGTAGCCCACGGCGCCGGCCTCGATGGCATTGAGCACCGTCTCGTCGTCGGCCAGCACGGAAATCACCATGGCGTCGGCGTCCGGGTACAGCCGGCGCAACAGGCGGATGGCCTCGATGCCGTGGCCGTCCGGCAGATTCAGGTCGGTCATCAGCAGGTCCACCGGCTGCCGGTTCAGCACCGCCAGGGCCTCTTCCAGCGTCGCGCAGGCGGCCACCAGCTCGCCGCCGGGCCAGCCGTTGATGATGTGCGCGAAGCGTTCGCGCAACGGGGTGTCGTCCTCAAGCAGCAGAATGCGTGCCGCCTGGGTGGTATCGGCCATCATGGTATGTCCCGTACGAGTGAATGTGCTGCCCGGCCATTGTGTGCCCGGGCGGGGCAGGGCTGGATACCCTATTCATGGTATGTCCTTCGCGCCGCCCTACTATATTTATGGTATGCCCCCGGCAAGGTGTGTCACGGGATACTGCCCCGCATCAGCACAGATATCACGCCAAGGGGGGCAGAATGCTGGCATACAACAATAACGGCCTGAAGGGCCGGACGTTTCATGCAGTGATGACCGGGGTGGTGGTGATCCTGCTGTCACTGGCCGCCGCCGGTATGGCACGGGCCGACAACAGTCCGACGGCGCCACCGGCCTGGCAGGCCAGTTGCGTGGCGCCGTCACGTGCGGCCCCCGCAGACTGCCGCATGGAGCAGCGGCTGATCGCCCAGGAAACCGGGCAAAACCTGTCCCTGGTGGTGGTCAGTGTGCCGGGCGACACCCGCAAGCCGGTGATGAATGTGCTGCTGCCCAACGGCCTGGCGGTGTCCGAGAAAGTGACCTTCCAGATTGATGACGATGCGACGCAAGACCTGCCGTTGAAATTCTGCGATGGCAGCGGGTGCCTGGCGGTCACGGAACTGGACAACCGGCAAATCCGCGCGCTGGAGCGCGGCAACCGGCTGACCCTCCAGGCCACCACTGCCCAGGGTGCGCCATTGCAACTGCACCATTCCCTAGCGGACTTCACCGCTGTTTTCGGAGCCATCAAATAAGTGGAATCGGTAACAACGGCAAGCGGGATGCCCTCTCCCCGGCGGAGAGGGCAGCAATACTGCCACGCACTATCAGGAAGGCCGACGATGAAAACCGCCCGGAACGTTTCCCATCGCCTCACCCCTGCGCTCGCCGCAGGTCTTGCCCTTGGCTGCGCCATGGTCTGTCTGCCCGGCGTGGCGGCGGCGGATAGCCTTGACTATCTCTATGACGGCCAGGGGAATTTGCTGAGCTATGGGGTCAACGGGGAGATGATCTATGAGGGGGTGGACGGCGAACTGGTAGAGGCCGTGCCGTTGGTGGAGGTCGGCCCGGCTTTCAAGCATGACCCTTACTACACCTACTACTCGCATGGGGGGGATGCAGGTGCCCGGGGTCTGGATTGTGGTAACGGGAGCGCCACCTGGGATGGCCAAAAACGGTCAAAGCCCACGGCGGGTGGTGATGGCGGGAATGCGGATTACCAAGCATCAGGCATGGCAACAGATACTCACTCCAGTTTTACCGGCACGATCGTCGCCCAGGGAGCCAATGGCGGCCATGGCGGCATGGGCGGCAGCAATACCACGGGTTCCTGTGATAAGGGTGGGCAGGCGGGCGGCAATGGCGGCAATGGGGCGGAGGCCGGCATTTCCTACAATCAGGGCAAGGCATCCGACAAAAAGTCCTATGAAGTGGGAGAGGATGGCGTCAAAAACATGACCATCCATGGCGCCACAGCCCTGGTGGCGCAGTCCTTGGGCGGTAATGGCGGCGATGGCGGCAGTTCTGTGGACAGTGGCGAGGGCAGCAAGGACAAGGCGGGCAATGGCGGCCATGGCGGCCAGGGTGGCAAGGCGTGGATCAAGAACACGGTGGGGCTGACAGTTCTCGATGACGTCCAAGTCTTCAATACCTACTCTATAAACTATGACCTGGAGACCGATCAAATCGATGACTACGACTTGATTACCCAGGTCGTCAATACCGCCCATGGCCTGATTGCGCAATCAGGTGGTGGCATTGGTGGTGCAGGTGGCAATGCCAATTCCGGCAGCAAAAACGGCGGTGCCGGCGGCAGTGCCGGCAATGCCGGTGAAGCCAATATCAATAACCAGGCTTACATCACCACCAATGGCGGCAGCGCCATCCTCGCGCAAAGCGTCGGCGGTTTTGGCGGCGATGCCGGGGTCAATAAAAAAGGCTATGGCGGTGGTGGTGGCACCGGCGGCGACGGCGGCCTGGTTTCGGTCTACAACAGCGGTGTACTGACCATCAATGACCAGAAGCTGCCGCTGTGCAGCGAGACGGTGACGCACAACTGCCGGATCACCGAAGACATGGATACCTCCAGCGGTACGCTGGCGACCTTGGCGAACTCTCCCCATCTCTACGGCGTCTGCGACGAGCGCTACCAGAACTGCGACATTCACGGTGCCTACGGCATTTTTGCCCAGTCGGTGGGTGGTGGCGGCGGCAATTCCGGTGGCAGCTCCGGCAAACACGCCATCGGCGCGGACGGTGGCGACGCCGGTTTCGGCTGGCTGGTGAACGTCGATAACAGGAACAAGATCAACATCAACACCGAAAGCTCGGTGGGCATTTTGGCGCAATCCATTGGCGGCGGCGGTGGCGCGGGCGGCATGGCCTATTCCAGCGCGCATAAGGCCAAGGCCATCGGCGGCTCCGGCGGTGGCGGCGGTGACGGCGGCGCTGTGTGGGTGTCGAATACCGGCAGCATCTGCACCGGCGGCGCCTGCGGCGTGGCGCTGGAAGAGCTGGTGGAAAAATCCGACTCGGCGGGCGGTGCCTACGGCATTTTTGCGCAGTCCATTGGCGGCGGCGGCGGTGCGGGCGGCAGCGCCAAGGCCAAATCCCATAGCGGCGGCTTTCTGGGGCTGATGCCGGGCAAGTCGCTGGCCATCGGCGGCTCCGGCGGTGACGGCGGTGACGGCGGTTTTATCACGGTCGCCAACCAGGGCGGCATCACCACGGCGGAAATCAATTCCGCCGGCATTTTTGCGCAATCGGTGGGCGGCGGCGGCGGTTCCGGCGGCGGTGCTACCGCCATGGACGCCTCCCTGTTCAGCGGCAAGGCCGTGGCCCATGGCGGCTCCGGCGGCGGCGGCGGCCACGGCGGCATGGTCGCGGTCAACTGCACCAGCTATGGCAATGCCAGTACCTATTCGCCCTGCCAGGCGCAGAACATTACTTCCTATACGCCGACGCAAACGCTCTCCACCACCGTCACACCGACCCTGCTCAGCAGCAATGCCGGCAATGCCTACGGCATCGCCACGGCGGGTCTCGGCTCGACGGCGATCTTCGCCCAGTCGGTAGGCGGCGGTGGCGGCTCCGGCAGCTATGCCATTGCCGTGCAAGGCGAGTTGTTTGGCGACGGCATGGCGCTGGCCTATGGCGGCACGGGCGGTAATGGCGGCTCGGGCAACCTTGTCTATGCGGGCACCAACGGCATGTGGCTTTACACCCTGGGCGATGGCGCGGCGGGGCTGCTGGCGCAGTCCATCGGCGGCGGCGGCGGCGCGGGCAGCTATGCCCTGAGCCTCGCGGCAGCGGCGGCGGGCGCACCGGTCGCCTTCTCGCTGGGCGGCGCAGGCGGCGTGGGCGGCGGCGGCGGTAACGTGGTAGCGGAGAATCCTGGCGGCCATATCAGCACAGCGGGTGATTTTTCCCACGGCATCATCGCGCAATCCATTGGCGGCGGCGGCGGTGCAGGCGGTGCCTCGGTGGCGGCCTCCGGGTCGCTGGTGGGCGTCAACACAGCGTTGGCCGTGGGCGGTTCGGGCGAAGGCGGTGGTGCTGGCGGCCAGGTCCTTGTGACCAATACCCGCTACGGCAGTAACAGCCCGGACATCTGGACGCAAGGCTATGGTGCCAACGCCATCCTGGCGCAGTCCATTGGCGGCGGTGGCGGTGCGGGTGGCAACAGCTATGCGGCCTCGGCGACCTTGGTCGGCGGCACGGCCAGCGTGGCGGTGGGCGGCAGCTCGTCAAGTGGTGGTGCGGGCAGCGTCGTTGATCTCGATAACCAGGGCAACCTGGTCACGGAAGGCCATAACGCAGCGGGCATCGTGGCTCAGTCCATCGGCGGCGGCGGCGGCGCGGGCAGCTATGCCCTGAGCCTCGCGGCAGCGGCGGCGGGCGCACCGGTCGCCTTCTCGCTGGGCGGCGCAGGCGGCGTGGGCGGCGGCGGCGGTAACGTGGTAGCGGAGAATCCTGGCGGCCATATCAGCACAGCGGGTGATTTTTCCCACGGCATCATCGCGCAATCCATTGGCGGCGGCGGCGGTGCAGGCGGTGCCTCGGTGGCGGCCTCCGGGTCGCTGGTGGGCGTCAACACAGCGTTGGCCGTGGGCGGTTCGGGCGAAGGCGGTGGTGCTGGCGGCCAGGTCCTTGTGACCAATACCCGCTACGGCAGTAACAGCCCGGACATCTGGACGCAAGGCTATGGTGCCAACGCCATCCTGGCGCAGTCCATTGGCGGCGGTGGCGGTGCGGGTGGCAACAGCTATGCGGCCTCGGCGACCTTGGTCGGCGGCACGGCCAGCGTGGCGGTGGGCGGCAGCTCGTCAAGTGGTGGTGCGGGCAGCGTCGTTGATCTCGATAACCAGGGCAACCTGGTCACGGAAGGCCATAACGCAGCGGGCATCGTGGCTCAGTCCATCGGCGGCGGCGGCGGCGCGGGCGGCAATGCCACCAGCGTGTCGGGCAGCGTGGCGGGCGTGACCCTGGGCGTGGCTCTGGGTGGCAGTGGCGGCGGTGGTGGCAACAGCAGTGATGTGGACGTCGGCAACGAGGGCAGCATCAGCACGGCGGGGGATTATTCGCACGGTATCCTGGCGCAGTCCATCGGTGGTGGTGGCGGCGCGGGCGGCAATGCCGTGGCCGGTTCCGGCACCCTGGCGGGCGGCGCGCTTTCAACCGCCGTCGGCGGCACCGGCGGCTCGGGCGGCAACGCCGGGGGCGCTTATGTTGACAACAGCAATGCCAGTTCGGTCATCAGCACCCAGGGCTATGGCGCCTACGGCATTCTGGCGCAGTCCGTGGGTGGTGGCGGCGGCGCGGGCGGCTCCGCCATGTCGGGGTCGGCCACCTTCATGAGTTCGGTGTCGTCCAGCGTGGCGCTGGGCGGCAGCGCAAGCCGGGGCGGCACCGCCAGTGCCGGCGAGGTCAACAATGCCGGGATGGTGCTGACCGAGGGCGCCAACGCGGTCGGTATCGCCATGCAATCCATTGGCGGCGGCGGCGGCGTGGGCGGCAATGCGGTCAGCGTGGCGGGCAATATCACCGGCGGCAATCTGGCTTTGGCCGTGGGCGGTGCGGGTGGCACTGGTGGCACCGGCGGTGTCAGCAGTATCAACAATTCTGGCGTAGTGGCGACCAAGGGCGATTTCGCCCACGGCCTCATGGCGCAATCCATCGGCGGTGGCGGCGGTGCGGGCGGCATGGCGGTGGCGGGCACAGCGACCCTGGTCGGCGTCAATGTTTCCAGTGCTGTGGGCGGCACCGGCGGTGGCGGTGGCTTTAGCAACGAGGTGAAGGTCATCAACAAAGGCGGCAAATCGGTCGGTTTGGCGACAACGGCTGTTATCCAGACCGAAGGCGCGGGTGCCAATGCGATTCTGGCGCAGTCCCTGGGGGGCGGCGGTGGTGCCGGTGGCATGACTGTCGCGGCGTCGGCGGCCCTTGGCAGCTTGAGCGCCACCCAGGCTATCGGTGGCGCGGGCGGCGCGGGTGGCACGGCGTCTGCGGTCACCGTGAGCAATAACGGCAATCTCATCACGCTGGGCGAAAACGCCAGTGCGGTGGTGGCGCAGTCCATCGGAGGCAAGGGCGGCGCGGGCGGCACAGCGCTCAGCGCCTCCGGCGACGTCATTGGCGCAGGGGTCAGCATTGCCTCGGGCGGCGCGGGCAGCACGGGCGGCAAGGGCGAGTGGGTCACGGTGAGTCATGAGGGCACCACTGACGGCACCAGTGGCACTACGGGCGGTGCGGTCATCAGCACGGCGGGCGCGAATGCCAAGGGTATTCTGGCGCAATCCATCGGCGGCAATGGCGGCGAAGGCGGCATGGCGGTGTCGGCGGCCGGCGGCCTGGTGGGGGGCAATATGGGTGTGTCCCTCGGAGGGAGTGGCGGCAGTGGCAGCGCGTCCAGCGTGTCAAGAGTGGCCAACTATGGGGGACGCATCCTGACGGCGGGGGACTATGCCCAGGGCATCGTGGCGCAGTCTATTGGTGGTAACGGTGGTGCGGGCGGCATGGCGGTATCCGGCTCGGCCTCGGTGACCGATGTGGCGATGTCGGTGGCGGTCGGTGGCACCGGCGGCTCCGGCGGTGAGGTCAGGGGTGATGTCTCGGTAAACAACTACAAAAGTGGTTCCACCAAGCCCTTGATTCAAACCCAGGGCGCAGGCGCGAATGCGATTCTGGCGCAGTCCATCGGTGGCGATGGCGGTGCGGGCGGCATGAGTCTGGCCGCAGCGGTAGCATTGGCCGGAGATGCCTCGGCAGCCGTGGCCGTCGGTGGCGGCGGTGGCAATGGCGGCAAGGCAAACTCAGTCGCGGTGATCAATGAGGGCACGCTGGTGACCACCGGCAATGAAGCGGCGGCCCTGGTGGCGCAAGCCATCGGTGGTTCTGGCGGCGTCGGTGGCTTCTCGGCCAGTGCCGGGGTGAATCTGACCGGCAATACCGCAAGCTTTGCGCTGGGTGGCACCGGTGGTAATGGCGGCCAGGTGCTGGGCACGGTAACGGTGACCAACAGCAGCGGCACGATTCAGACGCTGGGCAACAATGCCCAGGGCATTCTGGCGCAGTCCATTGGCGGCAACGGCGGCGCGGGCGGCATGAGTCTCGCGGCAACGGTGTCGCTGGCCGCTGAAAATGCTGCCGTGTCGCTGGGTGGCGCGGGCGGCGGTGGCGGCACGGCAGGCGTGGTCACGGTCGATAGCAGCGGCGGTCAGTTGATGACCGCAGGCGATTATTCACAGGGCATTCTGGCGCAGTCCATTGGCGGCAATGGCGGCGCGGGCGGTATGAGCGTGTCGGGTTCGGTGAGCCTGACCGGCAATGCGGGCGCGGTGAGCCTGGGCGGCAGTGGCAACAAGGGCGGCGCGGGCAAGGCGGTCACGGTGACCAATGCCACGGGCATTGTCACCCAGGGCTATGGTGCCAGTGCCATTGCCGCGCAGAGCATCGGCGGCTTTGGCGGCGCGGGCGGGGCCAGTGTCTCCGCCGGTTTCTCGCTGGGCAGCAGTGCGGCGGCGGTGGCAGTGGGCGGCGGTGCCGGTACGGGCGCGTCTTCCGACAAGGTGCTGGTGACCAACTCCGGCGCACTCACCACCCTGGGCGGCGGTGCGGCGGCGATTCTGGCGCAGTCCATCGGCGGTGACGGCGGCATCGGCGGCCTGGCGGTCAGCGGCGCGGTCAGCATGAGCAATAACGGTTCCCTGGCGCTGGGCGGTGGGGGTGCCGCAGGCGGCACGGCGGGCGAGGCGCGGGTGGACAACTCGGGCAATATCATGGTGATTGCCGAGGAAACCGAATCCGTGACTGTCCCGGCGGTGCCCAATGCCAGTGTCAATCAGGCGCTGGAAGCGTGGGCGCTGGTCTCCGGCGATATGCAGGAAATGCCGGACGATGTCACCAACCTGTTCAACTTGATTACGGGCCAGAGCAATCCGCTCTTGAGCGCGCTCCATGCCAATGCGGCAGGCATCATGGTGCAGTCCATCGGCGGTGGCGGTGGCGCGGGCGGTCTGGCAGCGGCGGCGGGCCTGTCGGCCACGGACAAGAGTTTTGATGTGGCCGTCGGCGGCGACGGCGGCGGTGGCGGCACGGCTGGCGCAGCCATCCTCAACAACACCGGCAGCGTGATCACCCTGGGCACCCATTCGCCGGGCCTGGTCGCCATGAGCATGGGCGGTCAAGGCGGCGCGGGTGGTTTCTCGGCAAGCGTGGGGGCCAGCGGCTGGAGCCTCGGTACGGCAGTGGCCTCGGTTGGCGGCGACGGCGGCAATGGCGGTCGGGCCGGTGAAGTCACCGTGACCACGGCCAACAGCGATTTGTACAAGCCGGTCATGACCCAGGGCTCGCAATCGCCTGCGCTTATGGCCATGAGCATCGGCGGCAACGGCGGTACGGGCGGCTTTGATGCGGCAGTGGGCCTGAGCAGCCTCGGCAGCGCCGTGACCGGCGTCGGCGGTAATGGTGGCGACGGCGGCACCGGCGGCAATGTCAACGTCACGAGCAGTCAGTACCTGACCACCTCCGGCCTGATGTCGCCCGGCATTCTGGCCATGTCCATCGGCGGCCATGGCGGTATGGGCGGCATCAGTGCCGGTGTGGCGGAGTCGCTGGTGAAAAGCGTGGCGGCCTCGGTGGGCGGCAATGGCGGCGCGGGCGGCAAGTCCGGCATCGTGGATGTCAGCGTGAATGCGCCGGTGGTGACCTACGGCAATCTTTCCTCCGGCATCGTCAGCCAGAGCATCGCCGGTTCCGGCGGCATGGGCGGCGTGGCCGTGTCCTCGGTGGTGACGGCGGAAGTCATCCCGACCAAGAAGTACAAACTGAATATCGGTGGTGCCGCCGGCGGCGAAGGCGGTGCAGGCGGTCAGGCCGGTGATGCTTATGTCGAAAGCAATAGTGTGGTGCAGACCTACGGCTTCCTGTCACATGCCGTGGTGGCGCAGTCGGTGGGCGGCACCGGCGGCATGGGCGGCATTGCTGTCGATGGCAGTTTTGATGTGACGCTCAACGTGATTCCGGGCATGGACGGCGGTGACCGCAATCTCAGTTTTGCTCTGGCCGTGGGTGGCGAAGGCGGTATCGGCGGTAACGCGGGTCTGGCACAGGTTGATCAGCGCGGCAGCCTCGTCACCGGTTATGGCATCGTCGAAAATGGCGCGGTGGGCAGTGCGTTTTTGTCCTCCGGTATTTTGGCGCAGTCTATTGGCGGCTCCGGCGGCATGGGTGGCTCGGCAGCGGCGATTGCCGCAGGCAACAGCCCCACCAGCGCGACGCTGGCGGTAGGCGGCATGGGGGGCGCCGGTGGTCATGCGGGCAGTGTGGTGGTCAACAGCAATGTGGACTGCCTGACCTCGGCCAACTGCACCGACGGCATTACCACCTTTGGCGCGGGTTCGGCGGCGATCAAGGCGCAATCCATCGGTGGTGGTGGCGGTAGCGGCGGCATTGCCCTGAGCGCGGCCAGCGTTGGCCTGCTGCCCAGCAAGGTGGGTGTGGGCGGTGCCGGGGGTGACGGTGGCGATGCCGGTCATGGCGGCACGGTGGAGATCAACGTCGGCGGCAGCCTGACCACGGTGGGGCTGAATGCGCCGGGCATTCTGGCGCAGTCGGTGGGCGGCGGCGGCGGTGATGGCGGCGCCAGTCTGAGCGGTAATTACGATCTGGCCACTGCGGTGAAAAAATCGCTGTCGTTGTTTGGCGTGAAAGTGGAAGACGACGATGACAGTCTGGTGTCGTCCTCGATTGATGGCGTCAAGGGTGTCTATCAGGACGTCACTGGTGAAGAGATGCCGGACAGCCTCGCCGCCTCGTCTGCCCTGGCGGTGGGCGGTGATGGCGGCGCGGGCGGCAATGCCGCTGCCGTGACTGTGAACAGCACGGCGCAAATCGTTACCGGCGCGGGTGGCTTTGGCTATCAGTCGGCGGGCATCATGGCGCAGTCGGTGGGCGGCGGTGGCGGCAACGGTGGCTTTGCCGGCATCGGCCAGAACGGTGCCGTCACCGGCTCCGTGCTGCTGGGCGGTAATGGCGGCGTCGCCGGTGACGGCAGCACGGTCAATGTGACGGCGGCCAATCTCATCAAGACCACGGGCATGCATTCCACCGCGCTGGTGGCGCAGTCCATCGGTGGTGGCGGCGGTAATGCCGGTCATATCTACGACGGCACCGAGGCCATTGGCGCGCTGTCCAGCGGTGTCGGCGGTTCCGGCGGCAATGGCGGAAGCGCTTCCACGGTGACGGTCACGAGCAGCGCCACCCTGATCACCAACGGCCTGCATTCCGGCGGCATCATGGCGCAGTCCATCGGCGGCGGTGGCGGCAACGCCAACAGCAGTATCCTTGGCAATCTGGTCGATGCCTTGCCGGTGCCCGCCACGGTGGGCGCGACCAACAAGGCCCGCGTCGGCGTGACGACGCTCGATGAAATCATCGAAAACGGCGCCCAGGTGGGCGCGCTGGACGAGCGCGTGTTCGGGCAATCGGGCGCGGACGCGGGCGCGGCCTTTGCCGTGAACCTGGGCGGCTCCGACGGTGTGGCGGGCAATGGCGGCAATGTCACGGTGAGCAATACCGGCAATATCTTTACCGGTGCCGAGGTGGATAACGCGGGCAATGTCGTGGCCAGTGAAAACCTGCTGCGCACCGCCGGTTCCACGGCCATCCTGGCGCAGTCCATTGGCGGTGGCGGCGGTAGCAGTCATGAGGCTGCGGTGGACGCCAACTGGGGGCAGTCCATGACCGCCAAGAACCTGGGCGGCCTGTTTGGCAGCGACGACACGGCTTCCCTGCAGCGCCGTGCGGGTAATGTGACGGTGCTGAACACCGGCTCCCTGATCACCTATGGTGCCAACTCCGCCGGCATCATCGCGCAGTCCATCGGCGGCGGCGGCGGCGTCAGCGGCACCTTCAGCGCCACCACCAACACGCTGGAAGGCATGGCGGGTGCGACCTCGAATGCGCTGCGCCTGGGCGGCGGTATGGCGGAGAGCTATGCGGGCATGGTGTCGGTCTGCGATACCAGAACCACGTTTGATACCGAGCCTGTCGTTGACTATTGCTCGGGTCTATCTGACCAAGGCCAGGCCATCGTTACCGAAGGCGTGGCCTCGCACGGCATATTGGCGCAGTCCATCGGCGGTGGTGGCGGGTATGCGGCGGTCATCACCAGTGCCGTGGAACAGGCGGTGGCGGGCGAGCTATCTGCGGGCAATTTCGACCTCACCGTGGGTGAAGTGCTGGAAGCCAGTAGCACCGACGGCGTGGCCGTGGCCGCGCATCTGGGCGGCACGGACAACAGCAGTGGCAACCGTTCCGGCAATGGTGCCCTCATCTGGACGGCGACCGATGTGGTGACCCGTGGCGATGCTGCCCTGGGCCTGCTGGGGCAGTCAGTCGGTGGCGGCGGTGGTCTGTTGGTGTCTCATGCCAGCAATGCGGGCACCGGAGATTATCACGTCAAGGGGCAGTTGGGCGGCTTTGGCAGTGGTGCCAACGCCACCATAGCGGACACTCCGGGGGTAGTGTTCCAGGGCTCGGTACTGACCGAAGGCGATCTGGCGACGGCGGTGATAGGCCAGGGCGTGGCCGGTGGCGGTGGCATCTTCCTGTCGCTGGGCAAGACCGTGGGCACGGGTGGCACGGATACCGTGGAACTGCTCCTCGGCGCGGCCGACGGCGAGGGCAATGGCAGCAATAACAAGGTCGTCTGGGGTGCCATGAACCAAATCGAGCAGAGCGCCTTGATGACCTCGGGCGCGGGTGCGCTCGGTATCATTTCGCAGTCGGTGGGCGCGGGCGGCGGTTTTGCTGCCAGCCATACCGGGAGCGCCTCGGCAGGGGCCGTGGAAGGCATCTTCAAGCTCGGCAGCACGGGCGTGGCGGGTGCGACAGACGAGTATTGGACAGCGCTGACCTCGAGCACGGGTTTCCAGATCGCGACGACAGGTGTGAATGCCGTGGGCGCGCTCACCCAGTCCGTGAGTGCGGGCGGCGGCCTGGCGATTGACAGTCATGACAGCCTGCTGGCGCGTGAATCCGTGGCGGTCAGCTTTGACCTTGGCTTTGACAATGCGGGCAAGGCCGGTGGCAGCGTGGGCGCGACCAAGGTGGAAGCCGTACGTCACAGCATCAACACAGAAGGCGACAACGCCAGCGCCATGCTGATGCAGTCGGTGGCCGGTGGTGGCGGTACAGCGCTGTTTGCCAGCAGTGCGGTCGAGCAGGGCGGCGAGGTGGAAGCCAGCTTCCATCTCGGCGGCAATCCCAGCGATGGCATGGCCATGGAGATCGAAGCCACGCTCGGCATCCTGGGCAACCGCGTGAGCCTGCCCAGCTATCTGGTGACGGCGGGCGACAACGCCTTTGGCCTGGTGGCGCAGAGCATTGCCAGCGGCGGAGGTCTGGCGGCGCTGACCGTGGCCGCCTCGGAAGAACAACTCGCTGAGGGGGCAACTCTGGGCCTGACGCTGGCGGATTCCTGGCTGGGCCGTGCTGATGGTGCTGTGTCCAGCAAGCATTACGCCTCGGTGGTGAACCTTGATTTGTCCGACTACAACATCGTGACCTCTGGCCGCAACAGCGTTGGCCTGGTGGCGCAGTCCATCGGCGGCGGTGGCGGTGTTGCGACTGCGCTGGCGGCGGACTCGGCGCGTTTCGGTGGCAGCCTGCAACTGGGGGCATCGGGTGGCGGTTCGGGCGCGGCAGCGGGGGCCATCAACCTGACTGCCTCGGCCAGCAAGAGCGATGCCAGCCTCATCAGCACAGCGGCGGATTTCACGCCCGCGATGCTGGTGCAGTCGATTGGCGGCGGCGGCGGTCTGGCCATGCTCAATGTCAGCGACCTGACCCTGGGCGGCAATACCGGCAGCCAGGGCAATACCGTCAGCATCAATAATGCGGCGTCTATCGTTACCCAGGGCAAGGCGTCGATAGGCCTGATTGCCCAGTCCATCGGTGGCGGTGGCGGTGTTGGCTGGTCGCTCGATGAAGTGACCTTGGGCGGCGCTGCCAGCGGCTCGCACGGCAAGAACGTGAGCGTGACCCAGAACGGCGATATCTACACCACGGGTGATTACGCCTACGGCATTCTGGCGCAGTCGATCGGCGGCGGTGGTGGCCTGGCCTTGAGTGAAGGCGATGTGCTGGCGACGACGGTGCTGGATGGCGTCGGCAATGGCGGCAATGTCAGTGTCACCGTGAATGGCAATGTTGTGACCGAGGGTTACGGCGCCCATGGCGTGGTAGCCCAGTCGGTGGCCAATGGCGGCGGCTTGGTGCTGGACATGGGTAACACTGAAAACGGTGGCTTGACCGCGCATTACAGCGACACCGCCCTCGACGGCACGCCGGGGCTGGTCAACGTCTATGTCAACGGCAATATCGCGGTGTATGGCGAAAACGCTCACGGCATCTTCGCCACCAACTCGGATGATCCGGTGGTATGGGTTGCCGAAGGTTCCAGCGTGACCGGCGGCGAAGGTGGCAGCGCGGTTTACTTTGATGCGGGCCGCAACGAGCTGCACAACAGCGGCACCTTGTCCACGATGGACGGCGCCGCCGGGCTGGTGGTGCACAGCATCGGCGGAGATACCCGCATCAACAACGAGGCCAGCGGTGTGCTGCATGGCGCCATCCGCCTGGCGGCGGATGGTAACAATCTCCTGCACAACCTGGGCACGGTGCTGGCTGGTACGGAAATCGATCTGGGCGATGGTGTGTTCCGCAACGAAGGCATCCTTGGGCTGGCCGAGGGCGTGGGGCACAGCGTTTTGAATGGCGACCTGACCCAGAGCGAAACCGGCAGCCTGATGCTGCGCTTCGACCAGCGTGACGGCACCGCCGACCGGCTGCACGTGACCGGTACCGCCGAACTGGCGGGGGTCATCACACCGCTGCTGGTCAACGCCGGCCACATCCGGCCGGGCACCCGCGCCACGCAGATCCTCTCCGCCGACGGCGAGATCGACCTCAGCGGCCTGCGCGTACTCGACAGTGCCCTGCTGCACCATACGCTGACCGAGGAGAACGGCGAGATCACCGTCACCACCACGGCGGACTTCACCCCCGCCGGCCTGCGCGGCGACGGCGAGCGCCTGGGCACGGTACTGGCCGGCCTGCAAGGTGACGGCGGCACCCGGCTGTCGCGCGGCATCACCGCACTGCTGGCGCAGCTGCCGGACGTGCAGGCGCTGGACGATGCCTACGACACCGTGGCCAGCGGCGGCATCTCGGCGGTGCCGATGATGTCGCTGCAGAACGCCAGCCTGGTGATGGACACAGTGACTGCACGCCTGGACGGCTGGCGTGCCGATGAACTGGCGAGCGGCACGCGGGTACAGCACCTGACACAGGGGGGCGATACGGATTCGGGGCCGCGCGGCTGGCTCAGCCTGGTCGGCAACACCAGCAACGGAGAGGGCCTCAGCCGTGATGCCACGGCCATGGTGCTGGGCGCCGACATGGTCCTCGGCGAGCAGACACTGGTCGGCGCCAGCGTCTCCGCCAGCCGGCTGCAATTCGACCTGGACCGGCCCGATGCCTGGGCCACCGGCGACGAATTCGGCCTGAACCTGTACGGCCTGCACCGCGCCGGCAACGCCTATGCCTCCGCCATGCTGTTCGCGGCCAGCAACCGCGTCACCTACCACAGCAGCCTGCGCGGTTTCGGCTACGATCTGGCCGGCGAAACGACCTTCGACAACCGCACCCTCGGCGGCCGGCTGGAAGCGGGCTACGCCTTCACCCTGCCGTCGCGGCGCGTGACCCTCACGCCGTTCGTGGCGGTACAGCCGACGCAGGTGTACCAGGACGACGCGCGCGAGGTGTACAACGCCGAACTGGGCATTGGCGTGAACTTCCGCGATGCGGTGATCGAATCCCTGCCGGCCGATCTCGGTGTGCAGATCGGCAGCCACTGGACCCTGGCGGGCGGCGCGCGGCTGTCGTCCTTCGCCCGGCTCGCCTGGCGCCACGACTTCGAGCCGGAGCGCACTATACAGCGCGATTTCCACGGCATCCGCCTGCGCGACTCCAGCCTGCCGGAAGCGGAAGACACCGCCATCGCCCGCCTGGGCATGCAGTACAGCCTGGGCCGTGCACTGAGTGTGACCGGCGAGGTGGAAGGGCAGTGGTCATCGCCCTATGACACGGTGGGGGGGAGCATCGGGTTGCAGTATCGATGGTAACCCGGCCGCTTTATCGGCCACTTTCCATGGTGAAAGTGGCCGATAAAGTGGAATAAATGGCCGTTAATTCTGGTAATGGCATCCGCAAACGGCCGGACCGGACCCATCCTGCCGACCGGGCAGGACGGGCGCTGTGGTCATCGCCACCCGAACGGCGGGATGGCCAATGCTATATACTTCCGGCTCCTTCGTGTCGGGAAAGCCAGCCCCATGTCTGCAACGCTCGTCGTGCGTGACCCTTTGCTGCGGCGCTACCTCATCCTTTTTTCAGTTTTGCTGGCCGCTCTCGGCCTGGCCCACACCTGGGTCAATCCGCATCTGGAATACGTGCGCGCCCTGATCCTCAACGGCCAGCTCTGGCGCCTGTACAGCGCCCACTTCGTGCACCTCAACCACTGGCACATGCTGATGAACCTGGGCGGCTTTCTGTTGTGTGCCTGGTTCTTTACCGATATCTATGACCGCTGGCTGCTGGGTCTGTGGCTGCTGGTATCGCCGCTGCTGGTGAGCGGGCTGATGCTGTTCGTTGACCAGGCCAGCGGGCCGTATGTGGGGCTGTCGGGCATCCTGCACGGCTGGCTGGTGATGGCGCTGCTGCTGGGTTTTCGTACCCATCCTTGGCTGCATGCACTGGTGCTGGCGCTGGTGGCGGGGCGGCTGATCTGGGAGCAGTTGCCGGGCTATGACGTCGAGTACCTGCGTGACTGGATTGACGGCCGGGTCTATGTGAATGCCCATTTATATGGCGCGCTGTCTGGTGCGCTATTGGCCGCCGGGGTGATGCTGGCGCGGCGTCTGCGTCGCCCGTCGGTGTCATGTTAGACTGCCGCTCTGCTCACCGGAGTGTCCATGAACGAACTGCAACGACAGGCTTATATCCGCGCCATGGGGTTTTCGCCCTGGGTGGCCTGTGCACCGTTGCCGGGTGCCGCGCCGACACCGGTCCTTGCGCCTGTCGAGCCGCCCGCACCTCCCGTGGCGGCAGTTCCCGAGATGCCGCGCCAGGAGCCGGCACCGGCCGCTGAGCGGCCCCCGCTGCCCACCGTGTCCGCCAGCCCCGCGACGATACCCCCGGCGTCACCTGCCGAGCCCGCCCGGCAGGCCATGGCCGGCCCGCGCTTCACCCTGCAGGCGTTTGCCACGCCGAATGTCTGGCTGGTGCTGGAACAGGAACAGGCCGACGCCCCCGGCTTTGGCCGCGAAGCGCAGCAACTGGTCAATAATCTGCTGCGCATCTGGCAGGTCGGCCCCGGCCAGCCGCGCCGGTTTCTTTGTCCCCCCGGCGGCCAGCCGCTGCCCGCAGACCAGGCTGCCCAGGCGCTGGGTGCCTTCCTCAACGGACTGACGCGCGGCGGTACGCCACGGGTATTGCTCTGCGCGCGGGAAGATACCGCCGCGCTGGTGCTGCCAGAGCGTTTCCGCGTGCAGCGCCATGCACAGGGCGAATGGCTTGCGGTCAGTTCGCTCACGGAGATGCTGACGCAACCGGCTGAACACAAGCGCCGCACCTGGCAGGCCATGGTCGGGGCGGGCTTCCATGCCTGAACAGGCGTCCTGGTTACCGGGATTGAGCCTGCGTCCGATGTGTGCGGCCGATGTGCCGCAGGTCAGTGCGCTGGAAGCGCAGAGCCAGTTCACCCCCTGGAGCGAACAGGTTTTTCTCGATTGTCTGCGCGATGACTATCTGTGCCAGGTGGTCATGGCCGGCCCCGATACCCTGGCTGCGTTCATGGTGATTTCCCGCGTTCTGGATGAAGCGCATCTGCTGAATATCGCTGTTGCCAGCGACTGGCAGCGGCGTGGCATTGCGCGGACGCTGCTGGCCGACATGATGACGGCGCTGGCGCCGGAGAGCCGCTATCTGTTCCTGGAAGTGCGCGCCGGCAACGCGCCGGCGCGGGCGTTGTACGAGCAACTCGGTTTCAGCGTCACCGGCGTGCGCCGGGGATATTACCGTTGCGCTACCGGGCGGGAAGACGCGGTGCTGATGATGCAACCGTTGTCACCGTCCTGAATCCTGTTACAGGAAGTGGGTCGCACCCCGTAGGGAATGCTGCTATTTTTGGCCCGTTCCGGTCCCTCACCGGCGATGGACGCAATACAAAACAGCGCCTGCAGCGGCCGCAGCGTGCTGTATCAGGAAAGCGAGCATGAACAGACCCACCGTCCCTAATGTGTCCCGGCAGGTCAGCCTGCTGCTGGTCGATGACTCTCCTGATCTGCTTTCGCTACTGGCGGATTTTCTGCGCCCGACCCGCTGGCGCCTGGTGGTGGCCTTCGATGGCCAGGAGGGTTACCAGAAGGCCACGGTGCTGCAACCGGACCTGATCCTGCTGGACGTGCGCATGCCGCGCACCGATGGTTTTGCTGCCATCCGCCTGCTCAAGGCAGATTCACGCACGCGCAACATCCCGGTGATTTTTCTGTCCGGCGCGAAAGAAATCGAAGAGCGCCTGACCGGCCTGCGGCTGGGTGCCGTGGACTACATCAGCAAACCCTTTTCTCCCGAAGAAGTGATGGTGCGCATCGGCATCCACCTGGACCTGCACCGGCGCCAGGCGGCTGAAGCGGTGACCGAGGAAGAGGAAGATGCGCTGCAGCCGGGCGCGGTCAGCAGCACGGTGGCGGCGGCGATGCATATCCTGCGCCAGGACATCTGCCAGGCACCTTCGCTGACCGATCTTGCCCACCAGGTCGGCACCAATGAGCGGCGCCTGAATGCGCTGTTCCGCAAGGAAACCGGCACCACGGTATTCGCCTGGCTGCGCGAACAGCGTTTTGTGCTCGCCTGCGAACTGCTGGCGGATACCGAGCTGGACATCCAGCAGGTCAGCGATCAGGTCGGCTACGGCAATGCCGCCAACTTCACCACCATGTTCAAAGAGCGTTTTGGCGTTACGCCCAGCGATTATCGTCGCTCCCTTCGTAAATCCGACAACCAGGACTGATTCATGGCCCGCCCCTGTCGCCAGCCTCACTGGACATTATGCTGGCTGCTCTGGGGAATGGGCCTGCTGTGGCCCTGCGCCGTGCCGGCGATGGACATGGGCCATCCCGGCGGATGGCAACGGGCTTTCGAAAGTTACCTTGATGTCTCCGGCGCGTTGCCTGCGGGCCAGATAGCGCAGCAGGGCTTTATTGCGCGCGAACGCGTCATGGCGCGGCACGGCGACGGGGTGTGGTGGTTGCGGTTGCCGTTGTACAACAGCCTGCAGCAGCCGGTGACGCGCTGGCTGCAGATCGAGCCTGCGCGGCTGGCGGACGTGCAGTTTTTTGCGCCGGACGGTTCGCAGCTGGCACACACGGGTGCTGGCGTGCCCCTGGCGCAGCGGCCGCTGGACAGCCGGGCAGTCCTGCTGCCGGTATCGTTGCCTGCAGGCGGCGAGCGCACACTGTACGTGCGCATTGAGCACAACAGCGCCACCGCCGTGCAGGCGCGTGCCTGGGTGCCGGAAGAATTCTCGCATCACGAACGCAGGCTGGATTTTTTCAACGCCTTGCAGTTCGGTGCCATGCTCTGGTTTGCCGCCTACGGCGTGCTGGCGTTTTTCAGTTCACGGCAGCCAGCGTTTCTTTATTTCAGCCTGCTGGTGGCGAGCTGCGCACTGGTCGATATCAGTTTCCTGCAATACGGCCTGCAATATTTCTGGCCTGGTGCGGCGGCCTGGAACCTGCGCGCCAGCCTGATATTTTCCAGCCTGCTGCTGCCAGCAGCGGGCCTGCTGGTGACGCGTCTGCTGAACATGCGCCATCACTGTCCGCTGGGTCATACCCTGATCAACAGCCTGTCCTGGATATTGCTGGCCGATACCGTGGCGCGCCTGTTCGGCATGCCTCGCCTGCCGGGCCTGCTGCCGATGTTGCTGCCGATCACGCTGTTGGTGTCGCTGGCAGGCTGGTCGGTACGGGCGGCGTGGCAGGGCTTGCCCGGTGCACGCCTGCTGTTGCTGGCTTTCGCACTGACCTGGTGTGTGACGCTGTACGGCATCGGCAAGATCCTCGGCTGGTGGCTGTTGCCATCGCTCAACGGCCTGTCGATGAACTGGGCCATGCTGCTCAGCAGTGTGATGATGGTGCGCGTGCTGACCGACACAGTGCGGCAGTTTCGTCTTGAGCGCGAACAGGCCCGTGCCGAGGTTGCGGAAGCTCGACTGGCGTTGCGCGCCCAGGCGCTGCGGGCGCGCGAGCTGGCGCTGGAGAAAGACGCCGCAGAGGCGGCCAGCCAGGCAAAGTCCACGTTCCTGGCGCACCTGAGCCACGAACTGCGCACGCCGCTGCACAGTATCCTCGGCTACAGCGCACTGGTGTTGCAGGACATACCCGCCGCCGGCTACTCGATGCTGACACGGCGGGCCAGCGCAATCCAGCGCAGTGGCCGTCACCTGCTGGCACTGATTGATGAATTACTGGATTACGCCCGGGGCGAAGCCGGGCGGCTGGTGCTGGCGCCGCAGCCGCTGGAGATTGATGAGCTGCTCAACAGCGTGCTCGACGAAATGCGGCAACTGGCGCACAGCCACAACGTGACGCTGGCGTTGCATCCCGACAACCCGCCCGGCTGCCAGGTCATGGCCGATGGCCTGCGCCTGCGGCAGATACTGCTCAATCTGGTCAGCAACGCCTGCCGCCACAGTGGTGGGGACCGTGTCTTGCTGCAGTGGCGTGTGGCACCACAACGGGATTCGCCGGAACTGCTGAGCCTGTTCTTTGCGGTGTCGGATAACGGCAGTGGTATTCCCGAGGCGGACCGTGCACGCATTTTTCGTTCCTTTGAGCAGCGCGGGGCAGGGTATCAGCAGGGCGTCGGACTGGGGCTGCCGATTGCGCGCCAGTGGGTGAACCTGATGGGCGGTGAACTTGGCTGCGAAAATCTGCCAGAAAAGGGCTGCCGTTTTTATTTCTCCGTGGCGGTGCCCGGCCTGGCCGGGCCGTTGAACGAGACGACCGCCTCACACGAGGTACGCGGCTACCAGGGACCGGTGCAGCACCTGCTGGTGGTGGACGATACGCCGGAAAATCTGGACCTGCTCTGTGATGGCCTGACAGCGGCCGGGTTCCGGGTCAGCCGGGCAGACAGTGGCGAGGCGGCACTGCAGCGCCTGGCGGCCGAACCGGTGGATGCGGTCATCACCGATCAACGCATGCCGGGCCTGTCCGGCCGGGCGTTGCTGCGTGCTGCGCGCCGCGACGGTTACAGCATGCCGTGGCTGCTGTTGTCCGCCACCGTGCAGGGGATGTCCGCCATGCCCGATGACGATACGGACTTCGCTGCGATACTGCTGAAGCCCATCGGGATGTCGGCACTGGTGCGGGAACTGTGCCGGGTGCTGGACCTGGAACCCAGCCTCGCGGACGACCCGCCGCCCGTCACGCCGGATGCCACGACAAGACCTGATGCAGCAGCCATGGCGCGCCTGCGTCAGGCTGTGCAGGTCGGGGCACTGTCCGACATCGAGGACTGGTCGGACGAAATCTGCCGCACCCAGCCGGCAGCCAGCGGGTTCGCCCGCCGCGTGCTTGGTGCCGCACGCGCGCTGGATATGGCAGCACTGGAACAGTTGCTCGGCCCGGCGGACCGTCCGGCCTGACGACTGAGTGCGGTGTGCCAGGCGAGGGCTTTTTCGTGGCACCAGTGTAGTGAAGTGTGACGGGCATCAATGCGCTCGAAAGTGAGCGGCCGGTGCATGCTGTTTTCCCCAGTAGCGCAGACCTCATCCGGAATGTAGTTCTAACTAATTGTTGGAAAAGACAAAATTGTCACATCCATGTGCCCGTCCGGGCGCATTCTGCCCCTCAGTGTCAGCTCTTCAACTCCATCCTTCCGACGAAATCCGTGCGCTGCATCACAAAGTCGCTCCGGCATAAGCCGCCGACCGTCGAGCAAAGGCCGGCTGCTTGAATTTTCATCAGTATTCGCGCCGTAAGCACAGTGAAAAAAACCACTGTGCGGGTTTTGGGGTGTGCCTGGAATGGGGGGGAAAGATCCGGACCAGGCTATAAAAATACCGGAGTCGACAATGCGTGCATTTATTTCAGGCCTGCTGCTTTGTGCAGCGCTTATCGCGTCACCTGTCTGGGCCGAAGGCCCGCTTTCCAGTGAAATCCAGAGTTATCTGATTGAGCGCGGCCAGAACGGCGAAGAACAGCGTGTGCCGACCACCCAGGCGGCGCCGGGGGATGTGATCGAATACCAGCTCGTCTACCGCAACACCTCCACACAGCCGCTTTCCGGCCTGGTGGTTACCGGCCCCATACCCGCCAACACCCAATACGTCGAAGCCAGTGCACAGACCGCTGTGGACGCCGGCTTCGTGGTCAGCGCAGACGACGGCAGCCACTTCGGTGCCGAGCCGCTGATCGATACCACCCGGCGTTCAGCCGGGGAAGAGCAGGCCGTTATCCCGGCCGAGGCCTACACCCACGTGCGCTGGACGCCGAACACGGCGATCCAGCCCGGTCAGGTGCAGACCTACAGCTATCGCGTACGCGTGCTGTAACCCCGGGGGATCGGGAAGCACGGGCGCAGCCTGCTGTCGCGCCCGTTTTTTTAAGGGGGAGCCTTGGGTGAGCGGCTTTGGGAAGCCGCTGCGGTCTCAGACCGCTCTCGCAAGGCAGTCCGTTTTTTTTATCACCAATCCAACTCTCTGAGGAAGAAGCCATGAAACATGCCTTCAATAAGGGCGTGTTGTCTTCGAAGGTGGGCGCGTGCCTGCTGGCCAGCAGTGTCCTGTTTGCCGCTGGGCAAGCATGGGCGCTGACGGCTGCCGGAACCGACATCAAGAACAAGGCAACCGTTACCTACGAGGACAGCAACGGCAACAGCTATTCCGCACAATCGAACGAGGCGGTGGTGACCGTCGCGCCGGTGTATGCGGCCACGCTGGAAGACGACGGCACCAAGTCCGGTGCAGCCGGTGAGATCGTGTATTTCACCCACGTGCTCACCAACACCGGTAACACCAGCGACACCTATTCCCTCGACGGCCTGACCGGGCACGGCAGCGGCGGCACCGCCGGCAGCTACCAGGTCTACGTCGATGGCAACAACAACGGCCTGCCGGATGCCGGTGAAGTCGCGACCACCAGCGTGAGCCTGAACGCCGGTCAACAGGCGCAACTGATCCTGGCCGTGCCGGTGCCGTCCGGCACTGCCGCAGGTACCGCCATCAACGCTACGCTGCTGGCGCGCTCCAGCCAGGGCAATGGCCTGGTGGACGACATCGGCGCCGACGGGGACAGCGAAGACGACACCAACAACGTGGTCATCAACGTCACCGCCGACGCGGTCCTGGTGGTGAACAAATCCGCCACCGTGAACACCGCCACCAACGAAATCACCTACACCCTCGAAGTGAAAAACAACGGCGCACGTCCGGCCAACGACGTGGTGATCTGGGACGCGATCCCGGCCAATGCCAGCTTCGTACAGATGGTGTCGGTGAACGGTCTGCTCGGTTCCAACGGCGACCAGTGGCTGGACAACAACGACACCTGGCAGAACCTGCCGAACGGTTACGCCGCCGTGGCCAACCTCACCACGGTCGATGAACCGGCGGGTGTGGACATGAACGGTAACGGCACACCGGGCGAAACCGGCCTCTCGGGTATCGCCTTCCGCGATGCCGTGATGGGCGTGAACACCACCGTGTCGATCGTGTACCGCGTCAGCTTCGATCCGAACCTGGCCGCCGGCACCCAGATCCGCAACGTGTTCGCCGCACAGGGTGACCTCGACGAAGACGGCAATGAAGAGCCGCCGGTACCGTCGCAGCCGGTGACCACCACCATCGCACAGTTCTTTGATGTGGTGGCGGATGACACCGACGGCGCCAACGGCGACGCCGATGCCGACAACGACACCTTCCTGGTCGACAGCGCCGCCTCTGGTGCCACCGTGACCTTCTTCCACAACGTGACCAACGCGGGTAACGGCAGCGATGTACTGGAACTGCGCGTGTTCAACGATGCCGGTGCCGGCCATGCCGAACAGCCCGGCGGCGCCGCGGCCTTCCCGGCGGGCACCACCTTCACACTGTGGAATGCTGCGGGCTCCGTGCAACTGACGGACACCAACGGTGACGGCAACGCCGACACCGGTGTGCTGGGCGCCAGCGGCAGCCAGGTGTTCACCGTGAAAGCGAAACTGCCGGCCGGCTTCAGCGGCACCGGTCCATACGCCTACACCCTGCGGGCCACCTCTGCCAATGACGTGGGTTCACCCGCTGCGTCCGATGACACCCTGGGTGTGCTGACCGCGATCAATGCCCCGGCCGTGGATCTGGCCAACACCATCGACGCCACCGGCATGGGCGACAGCCTGGTCGACGCGGATGCCTACGCCAATGGTGTCGTCACCACGCTGTCCGCCGCCGTGGGTGGCACCGTGACCTTCGATCTGTTCCTCGCCAACGAATCCGGCAGCGCGCAATCCTACAACCTGAGCGCGCCAGGCCTGCCGGCAGGCTGGTCGGTGGTGTTCCGTGCAACAGGCGTGGACGTCAACGGTAACGGCAGCCTGCTGGATCCGGTCGACAACACCAGCATGGCCGGCAACGTGGTCACCTCCACGCCGAGTCTGCCGGCCGGTGCGATCTTCGCCTATACCGCAGAAGTGACCGTGTCGCCGAATGCTGCGCAGGCCCCGGCCGGCACGCAGAACATCGAGTTCCGCGTCGAAGCGGCGTCCAACGCGAGCATTTTCGACCGCAAACTCGACGCCGTGACCGTGCTGCCGAACCGCGTCATCAGCGTCACTCCGGACGGCTCCAACCAGGTGCAGCCGGGCGGTAATGTCGATTACCCGCACGTACTGACCAACAACGGCAACTCCACCGAGACCGTTGAGCTGACCGCCACCAACCTGCTGGCCGGCGACGGCTGGAGCAACACCACTGTCGCGTTCGTGGGCGCAGGCTGTACCGCCACCGCACTCACCAACCTGCCGCTGGGCAGCCCGATCGTGCTGTGTGACGCCGCCGGTAACCCGGTCAGCGTGACCATCGCCGACAGCGACAGCGATACCTATCCGGAAATCACCCTGACGCCGGGCCAGAGCATCCGTCTGCGTGCCACCGTGTTCGCGCCGTCCAGCGCGGCCCAGGGCGCCCAGGACGTGCTGACCCTGGCCGCCACCAACATGGACGGCGCTGCGCCGGCCACGGCGTCGTCCTCGGCCACCGACAGCACCGAAGTGATCCTCGGCCAGGTGCGTCTGTTCAAGCGTGCCGGTGTGGATGCGGACTGCGGCTGTGCCGACGGCTCCAACTGGACCCCGGACACCGGCTTTGCCGAAGTGCAGACCACCCAAGTGGCACCGGGTGAGTGTGTGATCTGGCAACTGCGCGCCACCAACGAAGGTGCCGCGACGGCCTACAACGTCACCGTCACTGACGAAGTGACGCCGTTCACCACGCTGGAAAACACCGACAACGCCTGTGTGGATTCGGTCGATGGCAACAACTGCGTGCCGAGCGCAGGCGCCATGGCCAACAGCGGCGTGGCGCCGGTGGTGGAGTGGACCGTGGGCGACCTGCTCTCGGGTGACACCGCACGCACACGCTTCTGCGTGAGCGTGGACTGATAACCGTCCCCCCCCTGAGACCCTCTCCTGAAAAGGGGAGGGTTTCCCCAGCCGGTGCGTGCATCGGTTGCGGAAACCCTCGCCAGGGGCCAAAAAAACTGGGTAACGAGCCGCGATGATTCGGTGCTGCGCTAAAACGGTTTTCAGCCTGATCGTGCTGCTGGCGATAGCCGGCAGCGCGTGGGCGGCCGTGACCGCGCCGGGCACCGTGCTCTACAACCAGGCGCAGGTGCGTTACTTCGATCCGCTCAGTGGCAGCGTCAAGGTGCTGAAGTCGAATGTCTCGCAACTGGTGGTGTCCGCCGCCCGTTCGGTGCAACTGGATGCCGACGCCGAGCGCTATGTGGCGGCCGGTCAGCAGATCAGCATCGGCCACCAGCTCACCAACACCGGCAACCTCGCCGACAGCTATGCGCTGGCGCTGACCAACCTGGGTGGCGATCACGGCGACCTGCTGGCACTGAACCTGTATCACGACCAGAACGGCAACGGCATCGCCGATCCGGGCGAGCCGCCGCTGACCGCGACGCCGAGCATTCCTCCCGGTGGCAGCCTGCTGCTGGTGATCGCCGGCACCGTTCCCGCCGGCCAGAACGCCGGTGACCAGTTGCAGGTGCACCTGGCCGCCACCTCACAAAGCGATTCCGCCGTGGCGGACGACGTGACCGACACCGTGCACGTCGGCAACGGTGCCTTCCTGAACCTGAACAAAGTCTCCAGTCAGGCATGCAGCATGCCGGTGACGCCGGGGCAGACGCTGCGCTACACCATCACTTATACCAACACCGGCAATGCCGCACCGTTGACGCGCACCCTGCAGGTGGATGGCCAGCCGGAAACCGGTGTGCTGATCGAAGACGTGCTGCCCGGCAACGTGCTGCTGGAAGCCGGCAGCCTCACCGGCCTGTCGCCGGTACAGGCCATTGCGATGGTGCACCTGGCCGGTACGGCGGCGGATCAGTGGCAGCGTTTTGACCAGTGGGATGGCGTCAGCGCCGTGGAGCGTTTCGGCGTGCTGGTGCCGGCGGCGCACATGGGCAGCAACTATTCCGGCGGTTTCAGTTTTGCCGTGCGCCTGAACAGCAACATCAGTGCCGGCACCGTGTTGCTCAACCGCGCGCGCGTCGATGTGGACGGCGATGGCACGGCAGAATTCACCAGCAGCCAGGTCTGCAACACGGTGCAGGGCAACAGCGCGCCGGCGATTGCGTTCCTGCGGCCCAGTGCGGCGGTCATCAACGGCAGTGGCGTGCCGGCCCACGGCAGCGACGGCGATTTCGAGCGCGCCGACATTTATCGCCTGCTTGCCAGCGACAACCCGGACGTACTGCGCCAGGGCGTGTACGTGCAACTGGATGCGCAACAACTGAACCTGTCGCCGACCGAACAGGATGTGCTGGAAGTGACGGACAGCGGCGAGCGCCTGATCGCGGTCACGCTCAGCTCACACCTGACCGGCGACAGCGTGCGTGTGGTGATGCGTGAAACCGCTGCCAACAGTGGCCGTTTCCGTAGCGTCTATCCGGTGGTGCTCAGCGCACAGTCCAGCGGCAACAACGGCCTGTGTCCGGCCGGTGCAACCCTGGCATCGCAACCGTCCTGGCATGCCGGCACCACCACCACCGATGCGCTCAACCAGGGGTGTGTGCTGCGCTCCGCCGGACAGGACCGCCTGACCGCGCGCTTTGCCGTACCGATGCGCGACAGCGGCGGCGGTACCTCGCTGCAGGTGGTCACGGCCGCCGCAGCGGTGGACCCGGCCGGCATGGTGTTTGACGCCAGCAACGGCCGCCCGCTGCCGGGCGCCAGCGTGATGCTGTACCAGTCACGCCAGCCGCTGGCCAGCAGTGGCGCGGCCAGTTGCAGCGCGCTGACGGCGTCCGACTACGTGCTGGCCACGCACCCGTTCACCGGCGACACACTGCCGGTGGAAAAGACCGACACCAGCCATCCGGACAACAGCCTCATCGAAGGCGAATACCGCTACCCGTACGCCTCGCCCGGTTACTGCTATTACCTGGATGTGACGCCACCTTCCGGTTACCACTTTCCCTCGCGCATTGCGCCGGCATCGGTGCAGATGTTCTACCCGAACATCAGCGAGAGTTCCTATGGCCTGGCCGGTTACGATCCACTGGCGCCACGCAATGGCGCGGCCAACAATCGCGGTGCCTTTCTGCTTGGTGCAGAAAACGTCTACGTGGATATTCCGGTGGACCCGGCCGACGGCGGCAACGGGGGCACCCTGGTGCTGGACAAGCAGGTGGACATGGCCAGCGCGGCCATCGGCGACGTACTGGCCTACAGCATCAACCTGACCAGCAATCACGATACCGATCTGTTCGCCGCGCGCATCATCGACACCCTGCCGTACGGTTTCCGCTACGTGCCAAACAGCGCCTGGCTGGAGGTGGACAACCAGCGTGTGCGCATTGCCGAACCTGCCGGCGGCGGCGCGCAGAAAACCTTCTCGCTGCAACGGCTGAACGCCGACGGCAGCCTCAGCGCATTGCCGCTGGCACCGGGCAGCAACGTCACACTGCATTACGGCCTGCGCCTGAGCGCCGGTGCCGCCGACAGCAGCGGCATCAACCGCGCCGTGGCGGAAGCCAGCACTCTGTCCGGCTTTGTCTACCGGTCCAACGAAGACCAGGTGCGGGTGGAGATCCGCAGCGAAGGCGTGCTCTCCGACAAGGCGATGGTATTCGGCAAAATCTACGTCGACAGCAACTGCGACAACCTGCAGAGCGACGGGGAATGGCCGATCGGTGGCGTCAAGCTGTACCTGCAGGACGGCACCTGGGTGATCACCGATGAAAACGGCCAGTACAGCATTTACGGTCTGAATCCCGGCCTGCACACGCTCAAGATTGATCCGCTGACGCTGCCGGAAGGCGTGCGCCTGAAACCGATCGACAACCGCCATGCCGCCGATCCCGGCAGCCGCTTTGTCGATCTCACACCGGGTGAGTATCACCGCGCCGATTTTGCGGCGGTCTGCCCGACACCGGGCCGTGCGCAGGCGCTGTTTGAAGAACTCAAGGCACGCAACGCCGCCATCGATGGCGAGTGGGTGCTGGACGAAGCCGCGCGCTTTGACCCGATGCGCCAGCAGAGCACCGGCACCGGTTATCAGCAGGCCGGCGGCGACGGTGACCTCGGCAGTGGTGTGTATACCCAGGGTGTGAGCCGTGGCACCGATGCGACCGCCATCAATGACGCCTGGCAGCGTATCGGCCGTGCCAACGCCGGCAGCGTGGCGCCAGCAGAAGACAGCGCCGGCCAACAGGCGTTGATGCCGGTGACCGAAGTGGTGGCAGCAAAGATTACCCACGCCCAGGCCCAGGTCGGCACCTGGCTGTGGCCGCAGGATGAAGTCAGCCGGGACGGGCGTTTCCAGGTTGTGGTACGCGCCGGTCTTGCGCCAGTGCTGGAAGTGAACGGCGAGCCGGTGCCGGACAGCCAGCTCGGCGAGCGGGTGCTGAACCGCCGTGAAAATGCCGAAGTATTGTCCTGGTACGGCATCACGCTGCGCGAAGGCAAAAACCAGGTCGTGGTGGTCACGCAGGACGGTTTCGGCAACCGGCGCGAACTGGCGCGGGGAGAATTTGTCCGGCCCGGTGCGGCACGGCTGCTGGAGATGCTGCCGGAAGCGGAAACCCTGGCCGCCGACGGCGGGCGTTCCGCGTTGCCGATCCGCATTCATCTGCGCGATGCGAACGGCTATCCGGCGCGCGGCGTGCATTTCGTGACGCTGGAAGCAGACCTTGGCCTGTGGCAGGAAGATGACATCCAGCCGGAGAGTGCCGGCCACCAGGTACGGGTACAGGACGGCGAGGCACTGGTGCACCTGCGCAGCACCGAATACACCGGCCCGGTACGTCTGCGCGCCAGCCTGGAGCAGCTCACTGCCAGCGCCCGCGTCGAGCAGGTGGCGCCGCTGCGGCCCATGGTCGCGACCGGCTTCGTGCAACTGCGTGGCAGCGTCAGCAAGATCAACGACAGTGGCCTGTCGCCCAGTGATCAGCGTGACGGCATCGACGACGATGGCCTCAACGCCCGTGCGGCGGTGTTCATGAAAGGCCGCGTGCGCGGCGACGCGCACCTGATGCTGGCCTACGACACCGACAAGGACCTCGACGAAGAAGACGAAGTGCGCCGTGACCTGAACCCGGCGGACTACTACCCGATACCCGGTGATGCCTCGGTGCGCGGCTACGACGCGCGCAGCCGCAGCAAACTGTACGCGCGGCTGGAAAAAAACCGCCACAGCATCATGTGGGGCGATTACCTCACTGACGCGCAGAACGAAGTGCTGGACCTGGGCCGCATGCAGCGCACCCTGACCGGCGTCAACGCCGTCTACGACAACGGCAGCACCCGCGCCCAACTGTTCGGCGCACGCCCGGACCTCGACCAGGTCACGGAAGAATTGCGCGGCAACGGCACCGCACTGCTGTACCGGCTGAGCAACACCCCGGCCCGCGACAGCGAAACCGTGGAATTGCTGGTGCGTGACCGCAACAACCCGGGCCTGGTGCTCACCACCCGCTCACTGACCCGCTACGTCGATTACTCGGTCAACTACTTCACGGGCGATATCCGTTTCCATGATGTGATTCCAACGCTGGACGAAGACCTCAACCCGGTATTCCTCCGCATCAGCTACAGCATCGACGGTACCCGCGATGCCTACAATGTCTACGGCCTGCGCCTGCACCAGCAGTTGACCGAGCGCTTCGGTGTCAGCCTCTCCAGCACCCGCGACGAACATGAATCCGACGGCTTCGACCTGCACAGTGTGTCGGCGGAATACCGCATCAACGACCGTACCCGCGTGCACGCCTCCAGCGGCCGCATGGGCCACGAGAACGGTGACCCGGACGGCAATGCCTACGCCATCAACGCACAGCATGCCTGGGAGAATGGTTCTACCACCGACCTGCGCTGGGCACGCGCCGAGGAGAATTTCGACAACCCTGCCGCCGGCATCAGCGAAGCGCGCGAGGAGCTGCGCCTGGAACATCGCCAGCAGTTTTCCGCCCGCACCGCGCTGACCCTGGAAGGGCTGCGCAGCGAACAGCTGGATGGCGATGACGAACAGAACAGCGTCGGCCTGATCGGCGAACAGCAGTTCGGCAACACCGCACTGCGGCTTGGCGCGCGCGGTATCGAACAGCGCGACAGCACCGACAGCGATCGCTTTGGCACCTGGATCGTCGGCGCCAGCCAGAGCCACAGCCTGTTCGGGCGGCCATTGCAGATCGGCACCGACTACGAACAGGCGTTCAGCTACAGCGACCGTCGCCGCATCGGTGCCGATGCCGATCTGCAGATCACCGACAAGACCAGCCTGTACAGCCGCTACGAAATGATCAACAGCCTGGCGGGTGTGAACATGTTCAACAGCGATACCGAAACGCGGCAGTTCACCTTCGGTGCGCGTTCGGCGCTGACCCGCAATACCGATGTGTTCTCCGAATACCGCCAGCGCGGTGCCATTGACGGCCGCGATGTGGCGGCGGCCAACGGCGTCAAGTCCGATATCGAACTACAGCCCGGGTTACTGTTCACCCCGTCGATCGAATGGATCGAGACCCTGGACGGCAACAGCCAGCAGGACGCCACTGCGATCTCTGTCGGCATGGAAGACAAGCGCAACCCGAACCGCCGCACCCTGGGCCGGGTGGAAACCCGCTTTGGTGACGGCCGCACCTACTACGGCCTGAGCGCGGCCAATATCTGGCGCGTGACCACCGACTGGTCGGCCGTCGTGCGTGACGACCTGCGCCTGCAATACACCGACGGCCAGCCGAAAGAGGGCGACAACATCGTCACCCTGGGCGCCGCGCACCGGCCACGGCGCGACAACCGCCACCACATGCTGTTCATGTACAAGTGGAAAGAACACTGGGGCGGCCTTAGCGGCGCCGACCGCACCGTGCACATGTTCTCCACGCATCACAACTACCAGGCGGCGGACAACTGGATTGTCTCCGGCCGCATGGGCGTCAAGTGGCAGCGCACCGATCTGGGTGTGGTCACCGCCTACACCGACGCCTGGGTGATGGATGGCCGCCTGATCTGGGACATCACCCGTCGTTTCGATCTGGATCTGCACGCAGGCGTGCTTGGCACCGAAGGCGTGAGTGAGCTGCGCCACAGTGCCGGCATCGGCATTAATGCCCTGGTACGCCGCAATCTGCGCATGGGCATCGGCTACAACCTGGTCGGTTTCCGCGATGAAGACCTCGACCCGGAAGGCTACAACGCCCACGGCGTCTACATCGGCCTGGAATACAAATTCGATGAGAACGATCTCGGCTGGCTGGGCAGCAAGGCGGCTGGCCAGCGCAGCTACATGGGGGCATCACGATGAATATTCTGAGGATCGCACTGCTGGCGGTGTTCGTTGCGCTCAGCGGCTGCGCCACCACCGATGCGCTGTACGCACAGTACGATGACCTGTGCCCGGTGGAGATCGCCGTTACGCCGGTGGGGCTGGTGACGGTGACCGGCATCGCCACGCTGGATGGCAGCGTGCGCACCGACACCTGGGAACCGGCGGTGTATTTCGGCTTCGACAACGCGGTGCTCGATGACGAAAACCGCGCGCGCCTGAACAGCAATCTCGCCGTGCTGAACCATTACCCGGCGTTACAGATCAGCATACAAGCTTTTACCGACCAGGCCGGCGATGCCGTCTACAATCGCTGGCTGGCTGAACAGCGCCAGCGCACCGTGGTGAATTTCCTGGTGCAGAACGGTATCGCGCGGCAACGCATGAACGTGGCCGCACCGGCGATGGAAGCGCCGATCAATCCGGGCACGGGGGTGCAGGAACGGATCGTCAATCGGCGCGTGGAACTGATGCCCCTGGACGCCCAAGGCCGGCCGCTGCTGCTGCGGGTGGATTTCGATGGCAGCGGCGACGAGCGATTCGTCGCGCCGGCGCCGGTGAAATAAGGGGGAACGGGGATGCCGATGACGCGGTGGGGAACAGCGTGGCTCGCGGGGGCCGTGGCGGCGGGGCTGGGCCTGGCCGTGCACGCGGCCATGCCGGTCGCCGGCACGCTGATCCGCAACCAGGCGGTGGCCACCTTCCGCGCCTGCCTGGATGACGGTTGCGCCACCGTCTCTGACGAACAGCGCGTCAGTTCCAACATCGTGCAGACGCTGGTGCAGGCCGTGCCGGGCATCGAGCTGGTCAGCGCGCAGCAGCGTATCGGCCAGCCAGGCGGGCGCGTGCTGTTTGCGCATGTGCTCACCAACACCGGTAACGACAGCGACCGTTATCAACTCTGCATCAACGGTGTTTCATCGCAGATCAGCGCCTGGCAACTGTATGCCGACGACGACAGCGACGGCCAGCCGGACAGCCTGACACCCTTGATGGACCAGACCGACGCCGACGGCTGCCTGGATACGCCGACCGCGCTGCTTGCCGCCGGCGACAGCCTGCAGGTGGTGATTGGCGCCGACATCGCGCCCTCGGCCAGCACCGGCACCAGTGCGGCGCTGGCATTGCAGGCGCGCAGCGAGGCAAACAACGCGCTCACCGCCAGCAACAGCAACCAGATCGCGCTGGTGAATGGCCCGGTCATCGACGTGGTGAAAAAAATCAGCAGCCCGTATGCGCGCTCGCCGGGCGGGCCACTGACCGTGACGCTGACCTGGCAGAACACCGGCACCGAAACCGCCACCGACGTGGTGATCGAAGACATCCTGCCGCTGCAATCCGTGGCCGGCGTCAGCGCCGGGATGCAGTTTGTGCCGGGCAGCGCGCGCTGGAGCAGCACCGGCGCGCTGGTGCTGACCGACAGCGATGACGGCGCCCAGGGCACCGCGCCGCTGACGATGGATTTCTGCGCCTATGACACCGGCGCGGCGGAAATCCGCTGCCAGGATCGTGTGCGCGCGGTGATCAGCCGGGTGACGCCGGGCGCCACCGCCTCGCTGACGTTTGAAGTGACCGTGGCACCGGGCCTGCCGGACGGTGACCGGTTGCTCAACACGGCGCGCTATGCCTACCGCAATGCCGCAGGTGATCTGGCTTTTGGTGACCCCGTGCCGTTTGACAGCAACACGGTGGCGCTGCGCATCCGCAGCCGCGCGCAGGTGCCGGGTGTGGTGGCCAACAACGACAATGGCGACAGCAGCACCGGTGCCGATGACGTCAGCGACAGCGGCAATATCGTTCAGCACGCGGCAGTGGGGCAGGGGGCGCAACTGACCTTCAGTGGCGTGATCTGGAACACCGGTGACGGTGAAGACCGCTTTGACCTGCGCGTTCTGACTGACCAGCACCGTACCGGCGGCACGCTGACCGATCCGTTTCCCGCCGGCACGGCCTTCATGCTGCTGCGCGCCGACGGCTACACGCCGCTGACCGACACCAACGGCAACGGCCTGCCGGATACCGGCCCACTGCCACGGCCAGACAGCAGCGGCCTGTGCCCGGCGCGTTTCGTCGTCAACGGTGCCGGTGATGCCTGCGGCCTGGTGGTGTCGGTACTGGTGTCGTTGCCTCCGGACGCCGTCGGCGGGCCGCGCCACGCAACGCTTGTCGCGAGTTCAGTGACCGACGATACGGTGCGCAACGCGGTGACGCTGCGTCTGTCGGATATTGTTGCCAGTACCGTGGATATCACCAATGATCGCGCCGCCGACGGCAGCGCGCCGGGGGAGGGCGCCGGCCCGGAAGCGACGCCGGTGACGGTGGCGCCGATCACACCGGGCGGCAGTGCGATGCTGGTGCTGGTGGTGAACAACCGCGGCAGCGTGCAGGACAATTTCGATCTGTCGTTCAGCGGCAGCGATTTTATTCCTGGCCAGTTGCCGGCGGGCTGGCAGGTGCAACTTCTGAATGATGCAGGCGCCGGTGATTGCAGCGCGACCAGTGCGGTGCTGTCCAACACCGGCCTGATTCCCGGCGGCCAGTCACGCGTGATCTGCGCGCGCATCACCGCGCCGGCCAACGCGGGCAACGGGCAACAGAGCCTGTACTTCCGCGCACGATCACCGACCACCGGCGCGCAGGACATCAAGCATGACGCGGTGCAGATCAACACCGCCCCGGCGCTGAGCCTGACGCCGGACCAGATTGGCCAGGTGATGCCTGGCAGCCATGTCCTGTATGTGCATCAGCTCAGCAACACCGGCAGCGAACCACTCAGCAACGTGCTTCTCACCGGCGGCCCCGATGCCGCGCTGGACAACGGCTGGTCGGTGTCGCTGTTCGAGGACACCGACGGCAATGGCGACTGGGGCCCGGCGGACCAGCCGTTGCCGGCCGGTACCCCGCTGGCCACGGTGGGCGGCGACGGCATCCTGGCGGTGGGCGAAAGCGTGACCCTGTTCGCGCGCGTGTTTGCACCGGCCAACGCGGCCTACGGCATCACCAACACCAAGACAATTTCTGCCACCGCGCAGGGTGTCACATTATCGGTCAGCGCCAGCGCGCAGGATGTTTCCACTGTCAGCAACACGCAGGTGCGGCTGAGCAAAGAGCAGGCGCTGGACCAGAATTGCGACGGTGTGCCGGACGGGCCGGGCAGTTGCACCGGCGCTGGCTGCTTCGTCTATACCCGTTTCCAGGCCGTGCCGGGACAGCATTGCGTGATCTACCGGGTGACAGCACTCAACAACGGTGGTGAAACCATGCATCAGGTGACACTCAACGATCGCACCCAGCCGTTTACCGCGATGCTGGCCGCCGCCACGGACTGCCAGTCACCGGCCGGTGCCTGCACCGGCGCAGTGGTGGCACCAGCGGACTTCGGCACGGGCGATATCAGCGTCAATGTCGGTGAACTGGCCGCAGGCGAAACCGCAACGCTGATCTTCGGGCTGAGGGTGCAATGATCATGGCGAAGCAGTGGCGTCTTGTCGGTCTGAGTCTGTTGCTGTCGTTGCTGGGCACGAATGCAGCGCTGGCCACGCAGACCGGTTCCTGGTCCGGCAGCGGCAGCAGCCGCAGCAGCAATACTGGCGGCAATGTCACCTCGGTAACGTTGAATGCCGTGTCAGGCAACGGTAATCAGAGCCGTTGGAGTCTGGATGGCAACAGCACCTTGCTGGCGCCGGGATCGGGTTACTATGTCCCAGATCTCGAAGGCGATAGCTCATTTATTCTCACGTTTGAGCCGGGCAATAATGGCAATAATACTTCGCGACGTGTGACCTTTACGTTTTCTAATCCGGTCACAGACCCCGTCCTGCACATCGACCGGTTGGGTGGATATTCCGGGAGTAACACCAACTCGGCAGGCTGGACGCTGAATGTCGGCGCCTCCGATGGTGCGACATCGCTGACAAAGATTGCCGGCGTATCACACTTGACTGTTGATAATGGTGGCAGCCGTTTTCGCGGTTCCTTCAACCAGAGCCCGGGCGGTGGCTGGGATGGCGAGTGCCGCACCAGTTATACCTCCGGCGCTGCCTGCGGCAGCATTCGTGTCAATGGCACCTTCACGGTGCTCGCATTTGATGTGCAAATGCTCGGCCCGGTGGGCTCGGGCGATGCGGTCGAGCTGGCGTTTTCTTTCAACCAGGATCTCGGCGACGCACCACAAACCTTCGGCCGTGCGATCCACGCGATTCCGCAGGCCAACGACCGTTATCTCGGCGCGGTCGCACCGGATGACGACCCGTCCGGCAACGAATACTCCAGCGCCGCCACCGGCGACGGGGCCGACGAGGATCTGGTGCTGCCGGCGTTCTATCCCGGCGTCACACAGACGGTGGTGCTGCCGGTGGTGGAACCGGTCACCGGCTCGTCCTATTTGCAGGCCTGGATCGACTGGAACGGCAACGGCAGTTTTAACAGCGGCGAACAGGTGGCGAGCAATGTCGTGAATAACGGCGCCGGCGACCTGGACAACGACCCGAACACCATCACGCTCGACATTACGCCACCCAACGGCATCGCCGCCGGTGCGCGCATTTCACGCTGGCGCTGGTCCACCGCCAGTGGCCTGAGTGCGACGGCGGCGGCCGGCAATGGTGAAGTGGAAGATCACAGCATCGTGATCGCCGACCGCATGTGTAACGCCAGCGCCAGCCAGGGCATGGTGATCGGCGGCACCGCGAACATGGATGCCGGCTCCTACCAGATCACACTGACCGAAGACACCGGCAACCAGGCCGGCGCCGCCTGGTCGCAGGATCGTATTTCGCTGGCGCTGCCGTTCACGATGGAATTCGCCGTGTATCTCGGCACCAAAGACAGCAGCGGCGCCGACGGTATTGCATTCGCGTTTCACAATGACCCCGGCGGCAATACCGTGACCGGCATCTACGGTGGCGCGCTCGGCGTGGGCGGGCTGGCACCGGCGGTGGCTATCGAGTTCGATACCTATCAGAACGGCAGCGGCTACGGCGACATCGCCAACGACCACACCTCGATTTATAACCCGGTGAACTACACCGACAACGCCGGCGGCGGCAATCTTTATTCGCCCGTGTACGACCTCGGCAATATCGAGGACGGTGAGTGGCACGACGTGCGTATTGTCTGGGACCCGATCACCAAGACGCTGCAATACTATTTCGACAACGTGCTGGTCACGACACTGAATCGCGGTCTGGTAGCAAGCGATTTCGACGACGACCCGAACGTCTATTACGGTTTTACCGGGTCCACCGGCGGCTCCAGCAACCTGCAGAAAGCCTGCCTGATTGCCGTACCGGACCAGGTGCAGGTGGACTATGGCGACGCCCCGGAAAGCTTCGGCAATCCGTCCCATGCCATCGTCAGTGGCATTCAGCTCGGGGCCGGTATTTCCGCCGAGGCCACCGGCTATGACGATGTGCTGGCCGCTGCCGATGACTTCGATGATGGCGTGATCTTCCCGGCCTTCCTGCCGGGGCTGGACGACATTGTGGTCAGCGTGCAGGGCACAGACGGCTATCTGCAAGGCTGGATCGACTGGAATCAGAACGGTGTGTTCGACGAACCGGCGGAACGCATCGCCACCGACCTGCAGGACACGGATAACAACGGCGAGATACGCATCAGCATTCCGGATGCCCCGCCGGGCGCGGCGAGTGGCAACACCTACGCGCGTTTCCGCTGGTCCACCACCGCCGGCCTGGGGCCCACCGGCGGCGCCTCGGATGGCGAGGTGGAGGATTATCGCCTCAACATCCGCCCCACCATTCTCTGCCCCACCGGCAGCAGCCTGACCGGCGGTGGCATCGCCAGCGGCGGCGACGGCCCGTACCGCGACGCAGTGTACTGGCTCGACTGGGCCTGTGCCGGCACCAGCGTGTTCACCGCGAACAGTTACGTCATCAAGACCTGGCAGTTCGGGCCGGTGGAAATCCGCGCCCGGCTGCATGAAATTTCCCATTCCGTGCAGGTCTACAACACCGGCGACTGGACCGGCGATCTGCTCGACGATCTGTATCAGGGCGTGAATCCGATTGGCCTGGCCAATGCGGTCAGCGGTGAAGCACCGACATTCCGCGTGGACTGGGAAGTGTTGCTGGACGGCCAGCCGATTCCGGCGGACATCATTGTCGCCGATGCGGAAGACACCGACGACGGCGAGTACCTGGAATTTGAAACCGATGGCGGCCCGTGGGAAGTGTTCGCCGTGGCCAGCCAGACCAACGACCTGAGCGCACAGTTCGATGCCGGCGGCCAGACCATGCGCCTGGCGTCGCTGCCGGGCGACGGCGGCGGTAGCCTGCTGGCGCTGACGCAGAACACCAGCGTCACCCGTCACGTGGTCGCCGGCAGCGGCCACCAGGCGATGGCGTTCGGTGTGTTCGTGCAGGTGGACCATGGCGACATCGCGTTCGGTTACCCGCAGAGCGGTGGCCACCTGTCCCGCCGTGTGGCCACCGGTGGCGGCAAGCCGACCAGCGCCACCGACGTGCGCAGCCTGACGCTGGCAACGCTGGGTGCGGCAATGCCGTACCTGGGCGAGATTCCGCCGTCACCGGAAGACGAAGACCAGAATTCCCCGGACGCCGACGCCGACGGCGTGGAAGAAGACGGCGTGACCTTCCCGACGCTGATGCCCGGTGAACCGGCCACGATCCGCATCCAGCTCACCGAAGACAACGTCGGCGAGGCGTACGTGCAGGGCTGGATCGACTGGCAGCGCGACGGCGGCTTTGCCGAACCGATGGATCAGGTGGCGCTGAACCTGCGCGACAACGGCCCGCTGGACAACGACCCGGCACCGGGCTGGATCAGCCTGGACCTGACCGTGCCGGCGAATGCCTACATCGGCGACACCTACGCCCGTTTCCGTGTGTCCACCACGCCGGATGTCGGCGTTGGTCCGATGGTGGTGTTCGACGGCGAAGTGGAAGATTACAAGATCCTGATTTCCCAGCAGGCCGCCGCCGGCGTGCTGAGTGGCCGGGTATTCAATGACACCGGCGCGGGCGGCAATGCACATGATGGCCTGCAGTCCGCACAGGAAAGCGGCGTGCCCGGCGTGCTGGTGCAACTGCTGCATGATCTCGACAGCAGCGGCACCTGCGACGCGAACGACGCTGTGCTGGCCAGCGCCATCACCGATGGAGAAGGCCGCTGGCGCCTGCAGCCGGCACTGGCCGATGTCGGCCTGGCTGCCTGCATCCATGTACAGACGCCGGCCAGCCATTTGCTGGTCAGTGAAAACGATGGCGGGCACCCGCTCAGCAATGCGCAACCCGATGACGGCCGCATGGCGCTGACCGTGCAGCCGTTCGGCACCGACTGGGACAACATCCTGTTTGGGCTGGCACCGCGTGCGACCTTTGCGCCGGACCAGCTCGGCAATGTACTGCCGGGGGCCAGCATCCTGTATCCGCATCGCTACACCGCCGGCACCGAAGGCACGCTGAGTTTCCAGTGGCTGAATGCGCACGCTGCACCGGACACACCGGGCTGGTCGACACAGCTTTACCGCGATCTCGATTGCGATGGTGCCGTGAATGGTGCGGATGCCTTGCTGACCGGCCCACAGCCGGTATCGCCGGGCGAGGTGGTGTGCCTGCTCGCGCACGTCTTTTCGCCGGCGGACGCGCCGCTGGGCGCGCAACACAGCGTGCAGTTGCAGGCGCAACTGGTGCTCGCCAACAGCAGCCTGAACGATACCGCGCTTGTCACCGACCTGACGCGCGTGCTGCCCGGCCAGCTGGTGCTGGAAAAGCGCGTGCGCAATATCGGCCCGGACGGCATTGCCGGCAGCGGCGATGACGTGGACGCGGTCGATAACCTGAGCAACCAGGCATTGCCGGGTGATGTCCTGCGTTATCGCATTCTGTTCCGCAACGCGGGTGTGCAGGCCCTCGACCAGGTACGCATCCACGATGCCACGCCAGCGTTCACGGCGCTGGCCGCCGCTGCGGCCTGCCCGGCGCAGTTGCCGCCGGGGCTCAGTGGCTGTGTGCTGCTGACGCCGGAAGGCGCCAACGGCAGTGGCTACGAAGGCAGCCTGCAATGGCAATTCACCGGCGCATTGCCCGCCGGGGCCACGGGAGAGGTCCGCTACGATGTGCGTGTGGCGGACTGACGGGGGGCGGAATTGATTCGCCTGCTGTGTGGCCTGGTATTACTGCTGTGGATGTCGGATGGCCCGCTGGCCGCTACGCCGGCGCTGAACGCAGACACGCTGCAGGTGCCGTTGCGTGGCGTGATGACGGTGCTGCACGATGCCGATGGCGAGCTGTCGCTGGCCGACGTGTCGGCGCCTGCGTTGGCGTCGCGTTTCACGCCTGTGAGCGGCGACTTCCATGGCGGCTTCAATCGCGTGGGTGCGTTCTGGTTGCACACGCCGCTGCATGTCCCGCCCGGCGAATCCCCGGAATGGTGGCTGGTGCTGCAGGCGCCCTGGGTGTCCTTGCTGGATGTCTACATCACCCGGCAGGGCAGTGCCGAACCGGTGTGGCAACGGCACACCGGTCTGGCGCGGCCACCGGAAAGCCGTGACCTGCGTGTCGGGGTGATCGCATTGCGTACACCGCTGCCACCGGGCGACTACGCCCTCTGGATGCGTCTTGCCGGTGATCGCGCCCTGAGCCTGGAGGCGTCGTTCTGGCAATTGCAGCCGTTTGTCGAAGCACACATCCGCCAGGAAGGCATCCTGCTCAACACGCTCGGCATGATGCTGCTGATGGCGGTGATTGGCCTGACCTTCGGCATTCATCTGCGCGACGGCAGCCTGATCTGGTACGGCATCTATGTTGCTGGCGTGGTCTGCACGTCACTGGGCGCCACTGGCCTGATCAGTCTGGTGTTGCCGGATACACCGGAGCTGGCGGCGCGCATCAGCGGCGTGGCGATCTGTGTCAGCATTCTTGGTGCCACGCGGGTAGCGGTGCGCATTTTCACCATGGTGCGCTGGTTGCCGCGCGTCAGTTTCCTGCTCAATACGATGGGCTCGCTGGCCGGCCTTGGTGCCGTGCTGTCGATGTTCGGCCTGTACGACCAGATCGTCGGTGTCGTCAATGTGCTGGCGATGATTGTCTGTGTCACCGGCACCGGCGCAGCCTATTACGTGACGCGGCGGCACCCGACGCCAGACGTGGTGCTGTATTTTCTCGGCATGGCGCTGTACGCCATCCTGCAAATGGTGATCGGCCTGCGTTTTTTCAATCTGTACGACAGCGAGCTGATCAGCGGCTGGGTACAGGAACTGATGCGCACCGGCCATGTGTTTCTGGTGCTGCTTGGCATGGCGGTGAAAATTACCTCGCTGCGACGTGTGGAACGGGAAGCGGAACGGGAACGGCTGAAACTGGCCAGCGACATGCAGGCCAGCCTGGAACGGCAGGTGACCGAACGCACCCGGGAACTCAACGGCGAATTGCAGGCACGCCGCGCGGTGGAAAAAAAACTCAGCGAGACACTGAGCGAACAGCGCTCGTTCCTGGCCATGGTGTCGCATGAATTCCGCACGCCGCTGACGGTGATCAATCTGGTCGCCTACAACATCGGCCATCGCCACGCCGACAATCCCCAGACACTGGAAGACATTGCGCGGGTGGAGCGTGCCAATCAGCGTCTGGTCAGCCTGGTGGATGCCTGCCTGAGTAATGAATGGCTCGACAACGCGACCATGCAGGTCAATTGCAGCAACCGCAACCTGGCACCCATGCTGGCTGAGCTGTGCGAGCAGCGACGCATCGTGACGGGCCGGAAAATTGAGCTGGTGCTGCCGGACGGGCCAGTGTTCGTGTATATCGACGCGGCGCTGGTGCAGGTGGTGTTCGATAACCTGATCGGCAATGCCATTAAATATTCCCCGCCGCATGCGCCCATCCATGTGCTGGCACACCGGTTTTCCAGCGGAGCGGTGGAAGTGGTGGTCAGTGACCGTGGCCCCGGTATTCCCGCCAACGAACGCACGCGGGTCTTCGAGCGTTACTACCGTTCGCCCACAGTGCTCAGCCATGCCGGTATCGGCCTCGGCCTGCACATCGTGCGCCGTATCGTGATGTTGCATGGCGGTGATGTGTGGGTGGATGGCACCTATACCGCCGGTGCGCGCTTCGTGGTCCGTTTCCCGCCGGTCACCGCGATGCAGGTGGAGCAGCAGGGAGCGCTGCACTGATCTGGTGCAGCGAGTCGGCGCAGATGAACAATGCTGACGCGGCCGGTTTGGCGATATCATTATGATATTGTCCGGGGGTGTTCTGAGGATTCACGACGTGTATCGGGGCTTGCGCCGGCATTGGCCGGGGGGGTGGTTGTGGCTGTGCCTGTGTGGTCTGGGTTACCCCGCGACCGTCCCGGCCGCGCCGTTACCCCCGGTGACGCTGGAACGTGCCGCCGGGGAAGTGCCGTTGAGCGGTCACCTGTCGATGTTCTTCGATCGCGGCGCCCACTACACCCTTGACGATATCCTCTCGCCGGCCACCGCGCCGGCCTTCACGCCCCTCGATGATGGCCTGTTTGGCGGCTTTACCCGGCGCAGCGCCTTCTGGCTCCAGTCCCGGCTGCGTGTGCCGCCCGGCGATGCCGGCGAATGGTGGCTGGTCATCAACGCCCCCTGGGTCGAAGACCTGCAGGTCTGGATCACCCCGGCGGGCAGCGCCGAGGTGCTCTGGCAGCGCCACAGCGGGATACTGGCGCCGCTCTCCAGCCGGGACATGGACATCTCCCTGGTTGCCCTGCGCACTGAACTGCCAGCCGGCGAATACCAGCTGTGGATGCGTGCCGCCGGGGAGCGCGCGATCAGTGTGCAGGCCAGTTTCTGGCAACTGCAGGCGCTGGCGGAATCGCGTTCCCGGATCGAGGGGCTGCTGCTGAGTCTGTTCGGCATGATGTTGCTGATGGTGTTCATCGGCCTGTTGCTGGGCTGGCGCCTGAACGACCGTGGCATGGTCTGGTATGGCGTCTATGTGTTCGGAATGATGATCAGCGGCATGTCGGCCAATGGCATGGTGGCCTCGCTGTTACTGCCTGAACATCCGCTGGTGAGTAGCCGCCTGAGTGCCGTGGCGATCTGCTTTTCCATGATTACCGCCTCGCGGGTCGCGGTGCACATGTTCAGCCTGCAGCAGCGTGCACCACGGCTGGCGATGCTGATCATCGGCCTGGGGCTGTTTGGTGTGCCCGGCATGTTGCTGGCGGTGGCCGGTTACTATGGATTGATCGCGCCGGTGGTGAATGCCATCGGGCTGGTGGGCGGTTTGCTGGTGGCGGGTACCGTCTGCTGGTCGGTGCAGCGGCACTTTTCGGTCGAATCCCTGTTGTATGTGTCCGCCGTGGTGCTCTACGCCATCCCGGTGTCGATGGCCATCCTGCAATTCTTCGGCGTGATTGGCGGCACCGCGCTGTCGCCACTGGTCTACCAGAGCATGGCGGTGAGCCATGTGTTCATGGTGCTGCTGGGCATGGCGGTGCGGATCAGTTCACTGCGCAAGATCGAGCGCGAAGCGGAACTGGAACGCCTGCGCATGGCGGGCGAGATGCGCATCCTGCTGGAGCAGCAGGTGACTGAACGTACCTGGGCGCTGCACGCCGAACTGAAGGCGCGCCGCAACGCCGAGCGCAAGCTCAACGACATGCTCACCGAACAGCGCTCGTTCCTGGCCATGGTGTCGCATGAATTCCGCACGCCGCTGACGGTGATGAACCTGGTCGCCTACAACATCGGCCGCCGCCACGATGACAACGATGAGACCCGCGAGGACGTGGCGCGTGTGGCGCGCGCCAACGAACGCCTGGTCGGGCTGGTGGACGCCTGCCTGAGCAACGAATGGCTTGACAGTGCCGAAATGCGCATCCGCACCGAGTGGCAGGACCTGGCGCCGATGCTGCGCGAACTGTGCGAACAGCGCCGCATCGCCGCCGGCCGCGAGATCATCCTGACGCTGCCGGAGGCGCCGGTACGGGTGGCGATTGACACCGCCCTGGTGCAGGTGGTGTTCGACAACCTGCTCGGCAATGCCATCAAGTACTCACTGCCGCACACGCCGATCAGCGTTTCAGTGCGTCAACTGGCCAGCGGCGCGGTGGAAGTGTCGGTCAGCGACCAGGGGCCTGGCATTCTTCCTGCCGAGCAGGCGCAGATATTCGACCGCTACTACCGTTCCCCTTCGGTGCTCAGCCACACCGGCATCGGCCTGGGGCTGCATATCGTGCGCCGCGTCGTCACCCTGCACGGCGGCAGTGTGTGGCTGGACCCGCACTACCGGCAGGGGGCCCGCTTTATCGTGCGCTTCCCGCCGCCGGCGGCGGAAAACCTGCCCGCGTTCAGCGACGCCAGCCCGGCCTGAGCCGCCCCGGCGGTTTTGTCGCCACCGCTGCCGGTCTATACTGCGGCCCGCACTGTGTTGAGGCCCTGTATGAACCCGCTGGACGAAATCCGTAAACGGCGCACCTTCGCCATCATCTCCCACCCGGACGCCGGTAAGACCACCATTACCGAGAAGCTGCTGCTGTACGGCAACCAGATCCAGATGGCGGGCACGGTGAAAGGCAAGAAATCCGGCCGCCATGCCACCTCCGACTGGATGGAGATGGAGAAAGAGCGGGGCATCTCCGTCACCACCTCGGTCATGCAGTTTCCCTACCGGGGCGCCATGGTCAATCTGCTGGACACCCCGGGCCACGCCGATTTCTCCGAGGACACCTACCGCACCCTGACGGCGGTGGATGCCGCGCTGATGGTGATCGATGCCGCCAAGGGCGTGGAAGAACGCACCATCAAGCTGATGGAAGTGTGCCGCCTGCGCGATACCCCGATCCTCACCTTCATCAACAAGCTCGACCGCGACGTGCGTGAGCCGATCGAAGTGCTGGACGAGATCGAGGACGTGCTGAAAATCGAGTGTGCCCCGGTCACCTGGCCGATCGGCATGGGCAAGGCGTTCAAGGGCGTCTACAACCTGCTGACCGACACCACCGTGCTGTACCAGACCGGCCAGGGCCACACCATCCAGGCCGTGCGCGAGATCAAGGGCCTCGACAATCCTGAACTGGACGCCGCCGTCGGCAGCTACGCCGATGAGCTGCGCGAAGCGCTGGAACTGGTGCGCGGTGCCAGCCACGAATTCAATCTGGAACGCTTCCTCGCCGGCAAACTGACGCCGGTTTTCTTCGGCACGGCACTGGGCAACTTCGGCGTCGACCATATGCTCAATGGCCTGGTGGAGTGGGCGCCTGCGCCGCAGCACCGTGTGGCCGTGGAACGCACCGTGGAAGCGACTGAGCCGAAGTTCACCGGCTTCGTGTTCAAGATCCAGGCCAACATGGACCCGAAACACCGTGACCGCATCGCCTTCCTGCGCATCTGTTCCGGCCGTTATGAAAAAGGCATCAAACTGAAACAGTGCCGCACCGGCAAAGACATGCGCATCGCTGACGCACTGACCTTCCTGGCCGGTGAACGTGAAAACGTGGACGAAGCCTTTGCCGGCGACATCATCGGCCTGCACAACCATGGCACCATCCAGATCGGCGATACCTTTACCGAAGGCGAGACATTGCAGTTCACCGGCATCCCGCACTTCGCGCCGGAACTGTTCCGGCGTGTGGTGCTGCGCGATCCGCTGAAGAGCAAACAGCTGCACAAGGGACTGACGCAGCTGGCGGAGGAGGGCGCCACGCAGGTGTTCTTCCCGCTGCGCAACAATGACGTGATTCTTGGCGCCGTGGGCACGCTGCAATTTGACGTGGTGGCGCATCGCCTCAAGCACGAGTACGGCGTCGAGTGCGGCTATGACGTGGTCAACGTCGCCACCGCCCGCTGGGTGGAAGCCGCCACCGGCCGGGAGCTGGAAAAATTCCGCGACAAGGCCTACGACAACCTGGCGCTGGACGGCGCGGGACACCTCACCTATCTGGCACCGACACGGGTCAACCTGGAACTGGCGAAAGAGCGCCATCCGGATATCCGTTTCCGCGAAACACGGGAAATCTGACATGAGTGAATTACCCGCCTGCCCGCAGTGCGCCTCCGCCTACGCTTACGAAGACCGCAACCTGCTGGTGTGCCCGGAATGTGGCCACGAATGGTCCGCCTCGGGTGAGGCTGCTGTGCAGGATGAGAAAGTGATCCGTGATGCCAATGGCAATCCGCTTGCCGACGGTGATACGGTGACGGTCATCAAGGACCTCAAGGTCAAGGGTTCCTCGCTGGTGGTCAAAGTCGGTACCCGGGTCAAGAACATCCGCCTGGTCGATGGCGATCACGATATCGACTGCAAGATCGACGGCATCGGGCCCATGAAGCTGAAATCGGAATTTGTCAGGAAAGCGTGACGGACACCGGAGCGAAGCCGTCACCTTTCAGGAGGAAACGGGCATGGCATTCAAACCGGACGGCTACACCAGCGTTGCACCGTATCTTGTCCTGCAGGACGCGCAGGGCACCATCGATTTTCTGGTCAAGGTATTTGCCGCCGAGCGGCTGCGCATTGTGCGTCGCGACGACGACACCATCCTGCACGGCGAAGTGCGTATCGATGACACCGTGATCATGCTGGCCGACGGCCAGAAAGACTGGCCGGCGATCCACAGCCATGTCCATATCTATGTGCGTGACGTGGATGATGTCTACGCGCGCGCCATCGCTGCCGGCGCGGAATCCGTGCAGGCACCGATGCAGAAAAAAGACCCGGACCGGCGCGGCGGTTTTCGCGATGCGGGTGGCACCACCTGGTGGGTGGCGCAGCAGACGAAATGATGTCACTTTGACAGCCTTTGATCGGCCGGCCCGATCCTGTAAAAAGCCTCCTGATAAAATATCGTGGTCTGGTCTGGGCGGTGTGCTGCGTTCAAACACGTTATACCCGATTCTCCGAGTGTGCGGTGTCGACGTGTGTTCGGGGCTGCCGATTGCGCTGAACAGGCGTGAAAAATAAAAGAATGGCCGATGGCCTGATATTGTCCTCTCTGATCTGGGGTAACTTGATGAAAAATGCCGTAACAGCCTTGCTGTTGGTGCTGGGGTTGTCTGCCAGCACTGTTTCCACTGCCGATTTCTATATCGGTATTAACCATTTGAATATGAACTACGATGAGGGCGGCTTCGAAACCCTGCGTCCAAAGGCGTTCAATGTTAGGTTGGGCAGCCATGTGAATGAAAACCTGGCGCTTGAGTTTCGCCTGGGCAGTGGTACTTCGGAAGATACCGTGAGGCTCGACTCCGTCACGGAGATGGAGCTTGAAATTGAGCAGTTAATGGGGGTCTATGGACGTCTTCTGTTGCCTGTCAATGAACGTTTGGCCTTTTATGGCCTGCTTGGCTTGACTCGCGCAAAGCTTGAGGCACGGGGCATTGATATGTGGGCGCCCAGTGTTGTGAAGGTATCGGATACCGAGACGGATATTTCCCTGGGCCTGGGCCTGGATGTGATGCTTGGCGGTAATATCTTTGCCAATGTGGAATATGTGCTGCTGCAAAGTGATGATGCCTATGATCTGGATGCAGTATCGCTCGGTCTGGGGTATCGTTTCTGAACTTCAGCACTTGCAGCCAAGGAGAGAGTCTAGTGAAACGTGGAGTTCTGATACTCATGATGGGTGCCACCGTCTTGCCGGCCGTGGCCATGGCCAACCAGCATTCCTATGTGGGCGTGCAGTTCTCGCAGGTGGAATACAAGGAAAGCGGCGTACCGGATGTCGAGCCGACGGCGATCGCCATCAAGGCTGGCGCGCAGCTGAGCGACTATCTGGCGGTGGAGGCCCGTGTGGGCTTTGGCGCCGGTGATGATTCGGCCAGCGAGGGTCCGGCCAAACTGACCATCGAGGTGGATAACTACATCAGCGCCTACATCAAGCCGACCATGCCGCTGGGCGAACGCTTCTCGGTGTATGCGCTGGCGGGCGTCACCCGCTCCAAGATCAAGGGCGAGATCACCGGTGTTGTGCCGGCAACGTCGGACACGGATTCACAGACCGATCTCTCCTATGGCGTGGGCGCCGACCTGAACCTGAGCACCAACAGCTTCGTGTCGGTGGAATATGCCCGCCTGCTCAACGGTGACGACTATGACCTGGACGCGCTGTCAGTGGGCCTGGGTTTCCGCTTCTGATCCTGCCAGCCAGTCATTATCAGGAAGGCGCCGCGAGGCGCCTTTTCTGTTTCTGCCATATACCCCCCTGAATCAGGGTATTGCTCCGCCCCCGGAATGTGGCAGCGTCGCTGGGCGGGCAGGGGCCCGCATGGAAGACATGTCATTCAAGGAGGGTTCACCATGAACACAGCCACTGCACCGCAATGGTTTGACGCCGACACCTGGCAACAGGTCACGGATACCCAGTCGCGCTACGCCGACCAGCAACCGCCCGCCGCCGAGGCGGAACCGGAGGGGCGCATCGGCACGGCCTCTGTGCATGAACCTGAGGCATTTGCCCTCACTGTGCCGGGTGTGACCAACACCTGTGGGCAGGCCGCCGCCGCCAGCATTATCAAATGCTGGGGCAAGAACCGTCACGGCAGTGACGAGGCGCTGATGCAGCACCTGTGCAGCAAGTACCCGCCGGATCTGTTCGGCGGCGGTGCGGGTACCAGCCCGTGGCGTATCATCGAGATGCTCAAGGACCACGGCCTGCGCGCAGGCAGCACCTTTATCGAGCCGTGGCTGCCGGGCGGTTTCATGAACCCGGCCAACCAGCCGGCCTGGCACGCACACCGTCATGCTGTGGAAGAGTCCTGGATCAATGCCGGTTACCCCGCGATCATCCTCGCTGATTCCGGGCTGGTGGGGCACAGCCAGGGATGGAGCGCGCACTGGCTGGTGTATCACCGCAGCGGCGGCGGGCAGGCATCGTTGTGCAACATGTTTGGCGCCAACAACCGCTACATTAAGGGCACATTGCCGTCGTCGAAGTTGCATGAAGCCTGGGAGGTGCGTTTCCTGCCGGTGCCGCTGATGCGTTTTCACACCATTCTTATCCAGCCCTGAGAGGCGGGCGGCGCGGGCCTGCCCGCGTCGCCCATTCTGTTTCGCTACGGGCAGGCGCTGCCGTTTTCATAGCTGCTGCTCACCACGGTATCAATCCACTGCCTGATCAACAGCACGGCTTCATCGTGCGCCACGCTGCGCGCAATCGGTGGCATCAGCCGCTGCGGATCATGTTCGGCTTCCATGCGGCAGGTGACGATGGAGGTGGTGCTGCTGCCCGGTACCACCACGTGCTGGTGACCACAGGAGCCGCCGCCGGTGGCGGTGGGTTTCTTGCAGATGCCGTAGCTGGCGTTCACGGGCCGGAAGTGGTCCAGGTAGTAGCCGGTGTTCGACGCGGCGCCACGGTCGTTGTGACAATGCTGGCAGTTCACTTCCAGATAGGCGCGCAGGCGCTGTTCGATATCCGCCGGTGAACCGGCGGTGTGAGTGCCGTCGCCCGGCACGTTCCAGCGCGGCAGGCGCTCAATGTTGGTGGCGACACCTTCGCCGTTGAGCGTCAGCGCCGGCAGGCCGGTCAGCAGCCCTTGATCGGCCCAGTACTGCAACTGGTTCACGCGCGGGAAACCGGCCTGGCCATCGGTGCCCAGGAACGCGCTTTCGGGCGCGTAGGCGCGGTTCAGGTTGCGCGCCTTCGGGCCGATCGGTGCGCTGCCGGTTTCGTTGTCGTCGTTGCCGTGGCAGGTGATGCACTGGCTGGCGTTGGGCACGGCGTAGGCGCTGGTGCTGCCGGTGGTGAGCACGCCCGTGTCGACGTCGCGGAAATGCCAGTGGGCCGGCACGGAGGCACCGCCCATGGCCAGTGTTGCAACCCGTGCGCCGCTGTCATCGGTTTCCCACACATACGGCAGCCCTTCCCAGAACGGCTTGCCGCTCTGGCTCAGGCGCTTGATCAGCAGGCGCGTTTCCACCAGTTGCTCGGTGCCGTTGGCCTCGTCGGTGAAGGCGAAGGTCTTCGCCAGCACGGTGCCGACCGGGAACATCAGCGTGCCGTTCGGGTTGTTGCCGTCCTGGCCATCCCGGAATGCGACCTGCGTGCCGGGTGGAATAAAGGCGACGCGGTATTTGCTGGCGTAGTCGGAGAACAGTTTGGTATTGAGCACAAACGGCACGCCGCCTTCATGTGGCAGGCTGCGCGGGTCCTGCGGATCGGCGAACAGGTTGTACTGCGACAACAGCGGGCAGTTCACTGCCAGTGCGGCGCGGTTGATGTCGCTGTCGCCGACATCGGCTTCGCACAATTGCCGGATGTATTCCTCGGACAATGCCGGGTCTACGTCGCCACTGGGTTCGAACGGCGGAATGGTCACGCGCGGTAGCGCCGGCAGTTCGCAGGCATGCACCGATATATCGGTGTCCGACGGAAAGTTCAGCAGGCCACCGAGAATCTCCAGCAGGCCGGTCGGGGTGAGGATGGACAAGTCCTGGCTGGCCAGCGCAATGACCAGTTCCAGGCCGTCAGTGCCGTGGATGTTCAGGTATGGCGCGCTCTCGTCGTCGAGTTCGTTGCTGTGGAAACAGGCGCCCCATTGCGGCAGTTTGCGCTCGCCCTGGTCATTGAATTTGTAGGCGTTGTAGTGGCAGCCGGGGTTGGGGTGCTGGTTGGTGTGAATCGGCTTGCCGTTGGCGTCCGCCGGCACCGGCTGGCCGTTTGCGTCGAGCGGATAGGGGCAGTCTTCGTCCAGCTCATCCAGCAGGCCGTCCCAGACGATATGCGCACCCCGGCCGAGGTTGGCCAGGTTCTGCAGGCTGTTCAGCAACTCCGCCGGATTGTTCAGCGTCGGCAGGTTCTTCAGGCCGATCAGGGTGGGCAGCAGGGTTTCGATATTGCCGCTGAGGGCGGCGCCCAGGTCCGGCGGCGGCAACGAATAACCGGAATGGCGCATCACGTTGTGATGGATGTGCAGCCCTTCGGTGTAGGGGTCGAGTTTCTTGTCGGCGGTGCCGCCGGGGCCATCGATCAGTTCATAGCTGATGTACAGCACGGCGGCGGTGCTGTGGTCTTCGAAGACGTTGTTGAACACCTCGATATTGTCATAACCGAGTGTGATCAGGCCGGAGCCGCGCGGCACCATGGACACCAGCCCGCTGTGGGCAAAGTTATAGGTATTGTTGTTGCGCGCGATGTTGTCGACCATCACCGAGGTGTCGCCGTACTGGGTAATGTTTTCCAGGTCGTAGATCAGGAAACCGCCGGTGTTGCACTCGGCCAGGTTGCTGTCGTATTCGCCGCCCTGCACGTTCTCGATCTCGAAACCCATCACGTTGTAGGCCGCGCGGCTGTTGCGGATGATTGCCGTGTTGGTCTGGCCGACATAAATGCCGGCATCGGAGGCGCCGATGGATTCGGCGTTGTCGACCAGGATGTTTTCCGATTCCACCGGGTAGACGCCGTAGCGGCCGCTGCTGGAGCTGGGTACGTAATCCGGCGCGGGGTCGCCTTCGTTCATCGGTGGTGTCGTGCAGGCCACGTTCAGGCGTTGCGCCATGTTGTCGGCGGTGATCAACCCGCCGCCGCCGGACCAGATGGCGCGGATATTTTTCAGCGTGCCCCATTTGACGCCCTTGAGTTTGAAGGCATCGCCGGGGGAATCCAGGATGGTCAGGTCCTGCACGGTAATGCCGCGCACGTTCAGGGCTTCAAGCCCGGTGACGTTGACCGAGTCGCGGAACGACAGCACCGTCTTGTCGCGCCCGCAGCCCTTGATCAGCACGTTTTCCGTGGCCTGGATCAACAGCCCCTGGTCCAGTTCGAAGAAACCGCAGCCGAAGGCGAGGGTGTCCTTGGGGCGTAACTGGATCATGGCGGCGACCATGTCGGTGGTGGCATCCGGGCCGGGTTGTACTTCGAACGTGCGGCCTTCGCTGAACTGCGGTGGCGGGTCGGTGTCACCGCCGTCGTTGCCTGCGCGGCTGCTGCCGCCACCACCGCCGCAGGCGGACAGCAGGCTGATACTGGCAACGAGCATTGCGGCAGAAAATGAAAAACGGAAATGGGCTGGCATTGTCACTGCTCCCCTGTGGCCTTAAAACGCGCCGCCTGACAGGCTGGGCCGGCACCTGGATGTTTGTTGTTCTGGCATCGCTGATTACTGGTACGTTTGTACAATCGGGGTGCGTGACAAGCTGTGTAATTATTGTGAGGTCTTCGTGAAGGCCTGAAACCGGAGGTGGCGCCATGTCGTTGGGGTTGACGTTATTGCTTGCTCTGGGCGCGGGGCTGGCGATGCCACTGGGCGCCCTGATCAGCCAGATTGTACCGTTGCGTTCCCTGGTGCAGCGCCAGGAGCTGGACAGTTTTGTGTCCTATTTCGGTGGTGGTGCCTTGCTGGCCGCCATTGCACTGGTGCTGTTGCCGCATGGCATGCAGCACGTGCCGGTGGTGCCGGCGGCGCTGGCCTTTCTGTGTGGTGGCCTGGTGTTCTGGTGGCTGGATCGCTGGCTGGCACGCAGCGGCGGGGCGGCAGCGCTGTTGATTGGCATGCTGCTGGATTTTGTGCCGGAATCCATTCTGCTGGGGGCGGCCGCCATCGATGGGTCGGGGATCGTCTGGCTGCTGGCCGGGATGATCGCATTGCAGAACCTGCCGGAAGGATTTGCGTCCTGGCAGTCATTGCGTGGCGCGAAGCAAAGCCGCCGTTACCTGCTGCCGGTGTTTCTGTTGGCGCCGTGGCTCGGGCCGCTCGCTGCATGGGCCGGTTACGGCTGGCTCTCAGGCAGCCCGATGGTGCTCGGGGGCGTGATGCTGTTCTGCAGTGGTGGCATCCTGTATCTGATTTTCGACGACATCGCGCCGCGCGCACATTTGTCCCGGCACGATTTCCCGGCGCTGGGTGCGGTATCGGGTTTTCTGCTTGGTATGGTGGGCACCATGCTGATTCACTGAGGCGGTGTTCAGAACGCCCGGCTGATGATCACGCCGCCCCAGATGCTGTTGCGTGAGGCCGGCCCTTCGGAGATTTCCCGCGTCTGGCCGCGCAGCACATAGCTCAGGCGCAGGCCGCTGCGAAACTGCTGTGTGATACCGAGCCAGGTTTCCAGCACGAAGGTTTCCAGCTCGTCGCGCGCGTACGTCACTTCACTGTCGCGAAATTGCCCCTGCAAAAAGGCATTGTACAGCCGCGCCTTGATCTGGAAGCCGCCCCACAGATACAGCTCGCTGGTATTGGCCCGTTTCACCGGCACGGATTTTTCCGCATATTCCACCAGTTGCGGATTGAACGACCACCAGGGCGTGCGCAGCAGGCCGACACGGGTGGCCATGCCCCAGGACACATCGGTGATGTAACCGACGCTGGTGCGCAGCGTGTGCGTGGTTTCGTGGTTGAGGCCGTTGCCCCAGCCGCCATCGAACACTTTCTGTTGCCGCGCCAGGCTATAGCGCGCGGTCAGCTCGCCGCCGTGCGAAATCTGGTTGTCCCAGCCTTTTGGTTCGGTGGAGCCGATCACTCGGTGGAAGCTGTCCTGCAGATCGGCGACCAGATCGAGACCGAGTACGCCCAGGGTCAGCGTGGTAGTCCAGGCCACATCGCGCCAGGGCTCTACATGCTGGGCGGTGTTGCTGACATACAGCAGGCTGGCATAGGGGCGGTCCTCGTGGCGTGCGCTTTCCTGCTCGATGTCTTCCGGCGTGAATACCGTCAGGCCCGTTTCCAGGCTGTGCAGCACTTGTCCGCTGCCGCGTGTGGCGGGCAGCAGCAGATGATTGATGCCACCCAGCAGCGGTTGCAGCGACAGCGGCCATTCAGCGGCGCGGCGGCCGGACAGTGTCAGCGAAAAACCGCCGGTGTAGTCACGGTCGGTGGAGCGTGGCGTCAGCACGTCGTTGTCGACATACAGCGCCCAGCCGGTGTTCCAGGCTTCCTGTGACTGCGCAGCGACGCTGCCGGCATACAGGGCAGGCCATAGCGTGAGAATGAGCAGGGCGGGGAAAAACGGGCGGTACATGATCGCTTGCCTCCGGTGACGCCGGGTCGGTGGGGCCTGTTCCGATCTTCCGGTGCGCCCGGCGTAGGGTGCGTGAAGAAGGCGGAGAGCCGGGCCGCGACCGGCGAATACCAGTCTGCGAGAACGGCCGGGCGGGGCGGTAGCCGGATTCAGGGGGAGAGTTGCCGGATTCTGCAGGCCAGCAATGCTGCAGTTCCCGCAAACAGTCCTTTTTTCCGGTGGCGGGCGCCCGGGTTTTTCTCTATAAATCGGGCGGTTCATGTTGCGGTGGCACAGGGCGTGCAGGGCCACCTGCTGAAAACAGACCGGTACAGGCGCTGTGGGGACTGCGTGCCGGGAAACGATTCTCCGGGGGGAACACCTATGACCAGGCGATGGGCCGCCAGGGGCGCGGCTGCCTCGGCGCTGACCTGTGCATTGCTGCCGGCATGGCCCGCGCACGCGGTGCTGCTGACCGGCGGCGCCGTCGAGACATCACTGGACTCCATCCTGTCGGTGGGGGCGACCTGGTCCACGGCGTCGCCGGACAAGGACTTCATCGGCCTCAACAAGGGCGGCAATGCGCTGTCGGAAGCCAGCGACGACGGCCGCCTGAATTTCCGTCGCGGTGACCTCGTCTCGCAGGTGATCAAGGGCGTGCACAGTCTCAGTGTCCGCTACGGCGACAGCAGCCTGTTCGTGCGCGGCAAGTACTGGTATGACGTCGAACTGCATGACGACGAACGGCCGTTCAAGCCGATCCGTGACAATGGCCGCGAGCGTGCCGCGCGCACGCGCGGCGCCCAGCTACTGGATGCCTATGTGGATCACCGTTTTGAACTGGCGGCGCAACCGGGCCTGGTGCGGCTCGGCCGGCAGGTGGTGAACTGGGGTGAAAGCACGTTTCTGCAGAGCGGCATCAATGCCATCAATCCGGTCGATGTGCCGGCGTTCCGGCGGCCCGGTGCCGAAGTGCGCGAAGGGCTGCTGCCGGTCGATCTGTTCTATCTGTCCCGGTCGCTGAGCGACAACGTCACCGTCGAGCTGTTTTATCAACTGCGCTGGGAAGCCACCGTGCTGGAAAACTGCGGTACATTTTTTTCCACCGCAGATGTGAGCGCGCGAGGCTGCGACGACAATCTGACGCTGCTGATCACCCGCGACGATACCTATGAGGCGGTCTATGCCCAGGCGCTTGCGGATGGCGCGTCGCCGGCGATGGCCGCTGTGACTGCCGACGCCACCCTGGCCGGGCTGGCGGCGCAGGGCGTGCGCTGGGGCACGCCCGATGAAGGCGTGCTCATGCCGCGCGCGCCGGACCGCGAGGCGCGCGATGCCGGGCAGTACGGTGTGGCGCTGACCACCTGGCTGCCTGCCACAGCGACGGAGCTCGGTCTGTACGCGATGACCTATCACAGCCGCACCCCGTATCTGGGTGGCATGCTGCCGGAGACGAGCGTCTATGCAAACGCCGCCGGCTTCGGCGCGCTGGCGCCGGTCGTGGTGGGTGCCAACGCGCGGTATTACCTCAGCTATCCGGAAGACATCCGCCTCTACGGCGCGAGTTTTTCCACCAGCCTGCCCGGGGGCCTGGCCTGGAGTGGCGAAGTCAGTTATCGCCCGAACCTGCCGATACAGGTCAATGCCACGGATATCGTCTATGCCGGCGTGAAACCGCTTGGCGTGGCCTATGCTGGCGCGTCGCCGCTGAGCCTGGTGCCCGGCCAGGATTATCGCGGTTACCAGCGCAAGGAAGTGACGCAGTGGCAAAGTTCGCTGATCGGCCATCTCGGGCCGGTCTTCGGTGCTGCGCAGATGACGCTGGCGGGCGAAGTCGGTGTGGTCCATACCGGTGGCCTGGAGTCCTTGCATGATGTGCGCTACGGCCCCGGCCCCGGCGGCACGCCCGGTGCAGAATGCGCCACCGGTGGTGCGCTGGTGAACTACTGCCACAACGACGGCTACGTCACCCGTACGGCCTGGGGATATCGCGCCCGCGCCATGCTGCGCTACAACGATGTGTTTGCCGGGGTGAACCTGCGGCCCTCGCTGGCCTGGTCACACGACGTGCAGGGCCATGCCGGCAACGGCGTCTTCAGCGAGGGAGATCGCGCGGTGTCTGTGGCACTGGATGCGGATTACCTCAATACCTGGTACGCGGGCATCAGCTATACCGACTACCTTGCCCATCCTGGCGATCACTTCGGTGATCGTGATTTTGTCGCCGTGAGCCTGAGTGTGAGCTTCTGACAGCATGCGGTCCTGGCGGCCCGGTGCGGCACGCTGGCCTGAAAAGCCGAAAGCGGCTGTTTCAACACCCTGATAGACTGCCGGCTGGCAGACTGCATTTTCGTGGGGTGGCATGGCTTTTTTTTCCCGATGCGTGGGTAAACCGATACGGCTGGTGCTGTGGCTCGGTGCTGGCGGCGTGCTCGGTTATATGCTGGCACAGCAGTTGGGGCCGGATGCGCAACTGGCTGACGGTGCCCGGTATCAGGGGCCATTGCAGGAAGGCCTGATGCACGGCGAGGGCCGTCTCGACTGGCCCGGCGGCAGCTATTACGAAGGCACGTTCCAGTTCGGTGAGCTGGCTGGCGAAGGCCGCATGGTGACGGCGTCCGGTGAAATTTATCAGGGCGCCATGCAGCACGGCATGATGCACGGGCCCGGTCTGCTGGAGCTGCCGGATGGCGGCAGTTATCAGGGCGAGTTTGAGCAGGGGCAACTGGTGCGCGGTGTGTTCGCCGATGCACGCGGCGGCCTGCACCAGGGCACATTTCGGCACTGGCAATTGCACGGCACCGGCCGCCTCAGCCTGCCGGACGGCAGCGAATACAGCGGCGAATTCCGTGATGGCGTACCGGTGCGCGGCCAGTTCAGCGATGGCGCCGGGGGCCATTACCAGGGCACCTTCGCCAACGGCGCGTTCGAGGGCGAAGGCGAGTACACCGATGCAGACGGCAATCTTTACCGTGGCGTGTTCCGCCACGGGCAGCTGACCGGCGAAGGCGTTTTCGAAGGCGCGGACGGGCTGCACTATGAGGGCGAGTTCGCCGACGGCCTGTTCCACGGCCAGGGCACGCTGACGGAGGCCAGCGGCGACCGCTATGAGGGCATGTTTGCCTACGGCCATCCGCACGGCGAAGGCCGGCGCCAGTTCGGTGACGACCGCCCGCCGCAGCAAGGCCAGTGGCGCCAGGGCCGCTTTCTGCCGGCGATAGCTGCACGGCAGGCGGAAACCGCCGCGCGCGTCGAGCCATTGCTGTACAACCAGCCGGCCTTGCTGGGGCAGGCGCTGGCGTCCGTGGCGCCGAGCGATGACGCCATCAATCTCTATCTGCTGGCCATTGCCGGCGATGGCACCCAGGAAGTGTTCCGCCGCGAAGTGGAATACGTCAGCGAAATGTTCGGCCACTGGTTTGATACCGGCGAGCGGCATATCACGCTGGTCAACAGCCGCACCACCACCGACACCTACCCCCTGGCCACGATCACCAGTGTGCGCCGCGCGCTGGCGCGGCTGGCAGAGCAGATGGACAACGAGCGCGACATCCTGTTCGTGTTCCTCACCAGCCATGGTTCCGCAGACCATCAGTTCTCATTGCAACAGCGCGGCCTGAGCCTGCCGTCACTGCCGGCTGCGACGCTGGCCGAACTGCTGGCGGAAAGCGGTATCCGCTGGAAAGTGGTACTGGTGTCGGCCTGTTATTCCGGCGGGTTCATTCCGCCGCTGGCGGATGAGCAGACGCTGGTGATGACCGCCGCGCGGTCGGATCGCACCTCGTTCGGCTGTTCCGATGAAGCGGATTTCACCTATTTCGGTGGTGCGTATTTCCGCGACACGCTGGCGGCGGACGGCGATTTTGTCGCCGCGTTCCACCGGGCCAGAGAGCGGGTACTGGAACGCGAAGCGGAGGAGGGCATCACGGTGCCGTCCGAACCACAGATTCATGCCCCCGAGCCGATCCTGGCACAGCTCAGGGCGTGGCAGGCGGCGCGGGAGTAACCACCCATTCCGGCTCCTCGAATTCACCGATCAGCCGGATATCACAGTACCGGGACGCCTCGCGGATGATGGCCTCCACGGCCGGGTTCGGGCGCGCTTCCATGGCATCACGCTCGGCTTTGCTGTCCCAGTAGGCGATCGCGATCAGCGTGCGCGGATCGCCGATCTTGCGATGCAGCGTGGTGCCGCGCGCCCCCGGCGCCCGCTGGATCAGTTCACTGGCACGTACCCAGGCGTCGGCATACTGTTCCGCCGTGCAGCCCTCGCGGATGTGCACTTCAAAAATGAACTTCATACCACCTCCCTGATGCGGCGATGCAAGGCCGGCAGGTACGCGCCCAGCGTGATGCCGCGTGCGATCACAAACAGCACGAACGCCAGCCACAACCCATGGTTGGCATAGTGTGGCACCAGCCACGCGGCGGCGAGCAGAAACACCCCCAGCGCCATCGCCGTCGCATTGCGCATCGGCCGGCTTTCGGTGGTGCCGATAAAAATCCCGTCGAGCTGGAACGCGACAAACGAACACAGCACATACAGCGCCGCCCAGGGCAGATAAAGACGCGCGGCCTCACGCACCGATGCGACCGTGGTCAGCGCATCGATGAACAACGGCCCCGGCCACCAGACCAGCAGTGCCAGGGCGACGGCGGTGCCCGCCGCAAGGATCGTCGAGCGCTGTATCACCAGACGGAACCACTGCGCCTGTCGCGCGCCCATGGCGCGGCCCACCTGTGATTCCACCACGAACGCGTAGCCGTCGAGAAAAAATGCCGACAGGGAAACAAACTGCAACAGGATATGGTTCGCGGCCAGCGTCACGTCGCCAAACCGTGCGCCCTGGTCGGTAAACCACGCAAAGCCGGCCAGCAGCATCAGCGTGCGCCACATGATGTCGGCGTTGGCGCGCAGTGTGCGCAGCCAGTGCTCGCGCACCATGATGCGTTGCCAGGGCCACAGCGGCGCATCATCCTGCGGGCGGATCAGCCGCACCACCATCCACAGGCCCAGCAGCAGCGAAGTCCATTCCGCGATCACCGTGCCGAGTGCGATACCGTGCACGCCCCAGCCGAAACCGGCCACGAACAGCACGTCCAGCAACACGTTCAGGCCGTTCAGGAACAGTTGCAGCCACAACAGTTGCCGTGTGTGGCCGAGGCCGATCAGTGTACCGAGCAGGGCGAACAGCCCCAGTGTCGCGGGGGCGCCCCAGATACGCACATGAAAATATTGCTGCACGCCCAGCTCGACGGATTCGCTGCCGTTGAGCAGCGCCAGCGCGGCCAGGCCCAGCGGCCACTGCAACAGAATGAGCAGCACGCCAATGCCCAGCCCGAGCAGCAGCGCACGGGCAAACGCCGCACGCACCTCCGGCCAGTCACCGGCACCGGCGGCCTGCGCGGTAAACCCGGTGGTGCCCATGCGCAGAAAACCGAAGCCCCAGTACAGAAAACTGAATATCAGCGCGCCCAGCGCAATGGCACCGAGCGCGGCAGCGTCGCCGGTGCGGCCGATCACCGCCGTATCCGCCAGGCCCAGTAGCGGCACGGCGGCGTTGGCCAGAATCACCGGGATGGCCAGCCGGATCAGGTCGCGGTAACCGGGAATGCTCATGAGCGATGGCGCTCGCGATAATCAGAAGGCGTTTCGCCGGTCCAGCGGCGAAACGCCCGGGTGAAATTGGCCGGGTTGTCGTAACCCAGGCGTGTGGCGATATCGCGCACCGGCAGTGGCGAGTGCGCCAGCCAGCGGCGCGCGTCCTGTTGCCGGGCTTCTTCGAGCAACAGCAGGTACGAGGTGCCCTGTTGTTGCAGCCGGCGTTTCAAGGTGCGGCTGCTGATATGCAGCGGTGCGCAAAGGGCGGCCAGTGTCGGGTAGCCACCGCCGTCCTGCGGCACCAGCGCGGCGCGTACGTGGGCGATGATATCGCTGTCCTGCCCGGCGGCCAGCGCCAGTTCCCGCTCGCACAGGGCAATGGCCTGCTGCGAGGCGAGCGGATCGGCCAGCACCGGGCGCAGCGACAGATAATGCGCCGGCAGGCGCAACAGGTTGCCGCGCTGGTTGAAACGCAGTGTCGGCAGCCGCGCGGCCCAGGCGGCGTAATAGGGCGGCTCGGGCATGTCGAACCAGATTTCCAGATCGGGCAGTTCCGCCAGCGTGCGGCCCAGCAGCACGGCGGTGGCCCCGGCCAGGCCGAGCAGGATGTTCTCGATAAAGAAGGCGCGCGCCACCGGGATCGGTTGCCGCTGGATCAGCGACAGATACCCCACGTCACCGTCTTCATGAAATTCGAAACTGAAACCCGCCTGTCGCAGCCGGTTGTAGCGCGCCGAGATTTCCTGTGCCTGGCGCAGGCTGGCGCTGCTCATGGCGGCGTAGCCGAGCACACCGTGCACGGTGGGGCGCATGCGCAGGCCGTACTCGTAACCCAGGCCGGGGTCATCGGTCAGCGCCTGGGCACGCAGCACCAGCCGGGTCCATTGCAGCGGCGACATGCGCGCCTGGCTGTCGTCCAGCAGGGCCGGGTCCAGCGGCTGTTCGTGCAGCAGTTGCGCGGCGCTGATGCCGCGCTCGCCGAGGATCTCCACCAGCAGCTGCAGGTAGGCGATGGGGATGGACGGTTGGTGCTGGAAATCGCGCAAGGGATGGCTTCGGCTGGCGGATGGCCCCTGATGATAAGCAACCTGGCGCCCGTCCGCATCACGCGCCGCCCGGTGGCCGGATAGAATCATCGGCCAATGTCACGGTTGCAGTGCAAGGAGACACCATGACGCGTAACACATTGAAAGGAAAGGTGGTGGCCATCACCGGCGGCGGGCGGGGCATCGGCCTGGCCATTGCCCGGCGGCTCAGCCAGGCGGGGGCCAAGGTCAGCCTCGGCGATATCGACGTGGTCCTGGCGGAGCAGGCCGCCGCCACACTGAACGGCGTGGGCCTGCCGCTGGATGTGCGCGACCGGGGGGCGTTCCGGGCCTTTCTGGACGCCACCGAGCGGGCACTGGGACCGCTGGATGTGCTGATCAACAACGCCGGCATCATGCCCGCCGGGGATTTTCTGGCCGAGGACGACGACCTCAGCGACACCCAGATCGACATCAATTTCCGTGGCGTGGTGCACGGCTGCAAGCTGGCCCTGCCGGGCATGCTCGCGCGCGGGCACGGCCAGGTGGTGAACGTCGCCTCCATGGCCGGCAAGCTGGCCGTGCCGGGGCTGGCGGTGTACTGCGGCACCAAGTTCGCGGTGGTCGGCTTCACCGAGACGCTGCGTGAGGAATACCGCGACAGCGGTGTGCAGTTCACCACCGTGATGCCGGCCAAAGTGACCACCGAACTGGCGTCCGGCACCGAGCAGGCCGGGCGCGGCGTGCCGACGGCGTCGCCGGAGCAGGTCGCGGACGCGGTGTTCGACGCGCTGGTGGAGCGCCTGCCGGAAGTCACCGTGCCGCGTTACCTGGCGGCGGTGGCGCCGCTGCAAGGCGTGGCGCCGTCGAGGCTGCTGCGCAGCGTGCGGCGCCTGTTCGGCGACCGCCGCATTCTGGAACAGATCGACGAGCGCGCCCGCGCCGGTTACACGCAGCGCATCAACGCGCTGTCTTCCCGTGGTTCGAAACAGGGTTTGTCATGACTGCACACTTATTTGACGTATTGGTGATCGGCGCCGGTATCAGCGGCATCGGCGCCGCCATCCGCCTGCGCGAACAGGGCGTGGACAATTTTGCCGTGCTGGAAAAGGCCGACAGCCTGGGCGGCACCTGGCGCGACAACACCTATCCCGGCTGCGCCTGCGACGTGCCGTCGGCACTGTATTCCTACTCCTTTGCGCAGAAGCCGGACTGGAGCCGGCTGTTCGCCGGGCAACAGGAAATTCTGCACTATGTGCGCGACACCGCCGCGCGCCACGATGTGCAGCGCTACATCCGCTTTGGCGAGGAACTCGAAGAGGCTGCCTGGGATGAGGCGCAATGTGCCTGGCGGGTGCGCACGGTGCGCGGTGAATACCGGGCGCGGGTGGTTATCTCCTGCACCGGCTACCTGCACGAGCCGATCATGCCGGACCTGCCGGGCCTGGCCGATTTTCCCGGCAAGGTATTTCATTCCTCGCGCTGGGATCACGACCATGACCTGCGCGGCGAGCGCGTGGCCGTGATCGGCACCGGTGCCTCCGCGATCCAGTTCGTGCCGGAAATCCAGCCGCAGGTGGCGCAGCTGAAGGTTTACCAGCGCACCCCGCAATGGATACTGCCGAAACCGGACAGCACGCTGAATGCCGTGCAAACCGGCCTGCTGGGGCTGCCCGGTATCAAGCAATTGCTGCGCGGGTTGCTCTATACCGGCTTTGAAACTTTCGGCATCGGTTTTCGCAAACCGGCCATGCTGAAACAGGTGGAGCGCCTGGCGCGGGCGCATCTCCGCATGGCGATCAAGGACCCGGCGCTGCGCGAAAAAGTCACACCGGATTACACGCTCGGCTGCAAGCGGGTACTGCTCTCGAACAATTATTACCCGGCACTGGCGCAGCCGAATGTGGAAGTGTTCGCCACCGGTGTGCGGGAAATCCGTGGCAACGTGATCGTGGCGGATGACGGCAGCGAACGTGCGGTGGACACCATTATTCTGGGCACAGGTTTTCATGTCACCGACCAGCCCATTGCACAGCGTGTGCGGGGTGTCGGTGGCGACACGCTGGCCGGCCTCTGGGCCGGCAGCCCGGAGGCCTATCGCGGCACCACCATCCATGGTTTCCCGAACCTGTTTCTGGTGCTCGGGCCGAACCTCGCCATTGGCCACAACTCGGCGTTTATCGTCATCGAATCGCAGATCCGGTATGCCATGTCCGCGCTGGCGGCGATGCGCGAGCACCGGCTGGCAAGGGTGGAAGTGCGTGCTGCCGCGCAGCAAAAATACAATGCACGGGTGCAGGCCGCGCTGGCCGGCACGGTCTGGAACACCGGCGGCTGTTCCAGCTATTACATCGACGCCAACGGCAAAAACAGTACCGGCTTTCCCTGGAGCACGGTGACCATGCGCCGGTTGTTGTCGCAGTTCGATCTGGAAAGTTATGACGTGGTCCCGGACGTGCTGGAGGTCAACGATGTCGCTGTCGTCTGACAAACGCGCGCTGGTGCTGGGCTGTGGCGGCGTCGCCGGCGGTGCCTGGTCGATTGCCGCCCTGGCCAGCCTGGAGCAGCAACTCGGCTGGGACGCGCGCAGCGCCGATATCCTGATCGGCACCTCGGCGGGCGCCGTGCTGGCCGCCTTGCTGGCGGCGGGGATGCCGGTATCGCGGTTGCTGGCCAGCCAGCGTGGCGAGGCGCCGGAGTGTCTCTGGGACCACGACACGGCCACCGGCGGCGCCTTGCCGCCATTGCCCGGTGCCTCGTTTACCGGCCTGCCGCTGTTGCGCCGGGGGCTGCGTCGCGAAGTCGCGCCGCTGACCGCGCTGGTGGGGGCACTGCCTCGCGGCCGCGCGGACGTGACGCCCTTTATGGATCTGATCGACAGCGTGGTGCCCGCCGGTGAATGGGCGCCACACCCGAATGCCTGGATGATGGTGGTGGACCGCGACAGCGGCGAGCGTGTCGCGCTGGGTCGTGACGACTCTCCGCGCATGCCGCTCAATCTGGCTGTCTGTGCGTCCTATGCCGTGCCCGGCTGGTGTCCGCCTGTGCGATGGCAGGGCCGCACGTATCTGGATGGCGGTATCGCCTCGCCGGTGTCGGCGGACATGCTGCTGGGCACCGGCGTCCGCGAAGCCGTGGTGCTGGCGCCGATGGCCTCGCGTCACCCGGACGCGCCACGTTCGCCGCTGGCAAAAATCGAGCGGCGGGTGCGGCGCTACATGACGGCCATCGTCGATCGTGAAGTGGCGGCTCTCGAACACTCCGGCATTCGCGTCATCCGGCTGGAGCCGCAAGCGGATGACCTGCGCGCCATCGGCTTCAACATGATGGATCCGGCCCGGCGCAGGCAGGTGTTTGAGACAGCGCTGAGGACGACGGCCCGGCAGGTCGAGGGGGTGTGAAGGGCGGTCGGACGTCGGACGTCTGACGTCGGACGCCAAAAAAACAGGGAGCGAAACCCAGGCAATTACTCTCCAGCTCCCTTTTTGCCTTTTCTTTTAGCGTCCGACGTCAGACGTCCGACCCTTCCCCACACTGGCCACTCACCTCCCACCCGGCTAAAGTACCCCTATCCGCTCCCCGTCCTGTCCAGGTCAGTCTCCATGTCACTGCCGTTGTCCCGTTTTGTCCCTGATAACTTCACCCTCGCACTGATTGTCACCGTGGTCCTGGCCTCGGTGCTGCCGGCACAGGGACAGGTGGGCGTGGCCTTCGAGTGGATCACCATGGCGGCCATCGCGCTGCTGTTCTTCCTGCACGGTGCCAAGCTGTCGCGCCAGGCCATCCTTGCCGGCGCCATGCACTGGCGCCTGCACCTGCTGGTGTTTTCGCTGACCTTTGTGTTGTTTCCACTGCTGGGCCTGGCACTGAAACCGGTGCTGTCGCCCCTGGTGACCCCGGAGTTGTACCTGGGCCTGCTGTACATGTGCGCCCTGCCGGCCACGGTGCAATCGGCAATTGCATTCACTTCCCTGGCGCGCGGCAATGTGCCGGCGGCCATTTGCAGTGCCTCGGCGTCCAGCCTGCTCGGTATTTTCCTGACCCCACTGCTGGTGAAACTGTTGCTGGATACCCAGGGCGAGGCCGGTTCCACACTGGACGCAATCCAGAAAATCGTGCTGCAACTGCTGGTGCCCTTTATTGCCGGCCAGGTGGCGCGGCGCTGGATCGGCGCCTGGGTGGCGCGCAACAGTGCCTGGCTGCGCTATGTGGACCAGTCGTCGATTCTGCTGGTGGTCTACACCGCCTTTGGTGACGCGGTGCTGGAAGGGCTCTGGCACCAGGTGCCGTGGCCGGCGCTGATCGGTCTGGTGGTGGTCTGCTGCATTGTACTGGCCCTGGTGCTTGGCCTGAGTACCTGGCTGGCGCGGCTGTTCGGTTTCAACAAGGAAGATGAAATCACCATCGTGTTCGGCGGCTCGAAAAAAAGCCTCGCCACCGGCGTGCCGATGGCGCAGGTCCTGTTTGCCTCCGGTTCTGTGGGCGCCATGCTGTTGCCGCTGATGATCTTTCACCAGATACAGTTGATGGTGTGCGCGGTGATCGCGGCACGCTATGCGCGGCGGACTGACACACTGTAAGCCGTTTCCCTGTCGTGGCATGGCGACAGGCTTACACCGTTTTCCGTCATGACCCACAGCGCGTCTGGCGGGAGCCTTGTCATACTGCCTGCCGTATCAGACGGACGGGCGGATCATGGACGATCACGATAGCGGCTACCGTCAGTTGTTTTCGCATCCGGAAATGGTGCGCGATCTGCTGACTGGCTTCGTCGCCCAGGATTGGGTGGCGTTACTGGACATGGACTCGCTGGAAAAAGTCAGCGGAAACTATGTCACCGATGACCTGCGCAGCCGCTGCGACGATGTCGTCTGGCGGGTGCGGTGCGGGCCGCAATGGATTTACGTTTATCTGCTGCTGGAATTCCAGTCCACCGTCGATCCCTATATGGCAGTGCGCATCATGGCCTATGTCGCGCTGCTGTATCAGGACCTTATCCGGACCGGTCAACTGGAAGCGGGCGGCCTGCTGCCACCCGTGCTGCCGCTGGTGCTGTATAACGGCTCCCGGCGCTGGCAGGCCGCCACCGAGGTGGCGGAACTGATCCACCCGGTGACACACCAACTGGCGGCCTATCGGCCCGCGATGCGGTATCTGCTGCTGGACGAGGGAACGTTTCAGGAGCATGAACTGGCGCCCTTGCGTAATCTGGTGGCTGCGTTGTTCCGGCTCGAGAACAGCCGCGAGGCGGCGGATGTTCAGCAGGTGCTGCGGCTTCTGATAGACTGGCTGCACTCGCAGCAGCAGGCCGGCCTGCGCCGCAGTTTTACCGAGTGGCTCAGGCGTGTGCTGTTGCCGGCCCGCCTGCCAGGCGTGCCGATCCCGGCGATGCAGGCGTTACAGGAGGTGGATGACATGCTGGCTGAGAGAGTGCAGCAGTGGTATCGGGAGTATGAAGAAAGAGGCTTGGCGAAGGGCATGGAGAAAGGCCGGCAAGAAGGGCTGGTGGAAGGCCGTTCGGCCGAAGCCCGGCTGATCCTGTCCAGGCTGCTGGCCAGGCGCTTTGGCGAAATGGCCCCGGAAATACTGGAACACATCCAGAGCGCGGATATCGACACGCTGGAAAAATGGACTGATCGCGTACTGGACGCCACCACCCCGGAGGACATCTTCCGCTGATGTCCTCCACGCCGGTCCTCAGTCCTGCTGCCGGGCCTGCTTCTCCATCATGTCGGCCTGGATGATCTCCACCCAGTAGCCGTCCGGGTCCTGGATAAACGCCACGCCTCTCATCTTGCCCTCGTCGGGCTTCTTCACGAATTTCACCCCGAGTTTTTCGAAGCGTTCGCAGGCGGCGTAGATATCCGGCACGGTGATGCCGATATGGCCAAAACCACGGGGCTCCTGATTGCCGTTGTGATAGCTGAAGCCAGCGTCGTCCTCGGTGCCCCAGTTGTGCGTCAGTTCCAGCAGCGCTTCACGGCCGAACGTCCAGGTGCTGCGAGCGTGGGCGTCGCGCGGGATGGCCTGGGCGGTCTGGTCATCCAGGCAGCCGAGGAAGAACAGCGTGAACGACATCTCCGGAAAATCCAGCTTGCGCACCAGACGCATGCCGAGCACGCGGGTGTAGAAATCCAGGCTCGGCTCAGGGGCCTTGATGCGCAGCATGGTCTGGGTAAAACGAAAGGCGGCGGTGGCGGTATCCGGCTGCTCGCACAACCCCGGTGCCTGCTCAAAATGGCGTGACATGGTGGCTCCTGTCATGGAAAGTCGGTGCATAGTATATCGACTTGCCTGGTGTTTGTTGAAAGGCGAGCGGCAGGCTTGGGCGAATGCGCTATCCACCCTTCGGAGAGGCATGCCTTGCCAGGCGCGGATCCGGCCGTGCAAAAGCAAAAGCAGAAAAGGGAGCCTTGTGACCGAACCTTTCAGTGATGAGCGTGTGCTGGCGGCATGGCAACAGAATGCGCTGCCGTGGACCGACGCCGTGCGTGAAGGCCGCATCGCCAGCCGCACGCTGGTGACGGACGATGCCATCGTGCAGACAGTGCTGTCGTGGGCGCCCCATGGGGGCACCCTGCTGGACCTGGGCTGCGGTGAAGGCTGGCTCTGCCGCGCGCTGGCCTCGCAAGCGCCGGACCGGGCGCTGCGCTTGTTCGGCGTTGATGCAGTGGCCTCACTGGTCGACGCGGCACGCGCCGCAGGCGGTGCGACCTTTCAGGTGCTGGATTACCGGCAACTGGCCAGCGAAGGACCGCAACGGTTGCCGCCGCTTGATCTGGTGGTGAGCAATTTCGCCCTGATCGGTGATGCCGATGTGGCCGCTGCGCTGAGCGCGCTGCCGGCATTGCTGGTGCCCGCCGGTCATGTGGTGATCCAGACACTGCATCCGCTGATGGCCTGTGGCGAACTGCCGTACCAGGACGGCTGGCGCGAAGGGTCCTGGCAGGGCTGTGGCAGTGGTTTTGCCGAGGCCGCGCCCTGGTATTTCCGTACGCTGTCCGGCTGGCTGGCGCTGCTGCGTGACAGTGGCCTGCGACTGCTGGCCACCCGCGAACCCCTGCACCCCGACACCGGCAAACCGGCATCGCTGATCCTGGTTGCGATGCCGGATCACTGACGCAGCGCGCCAGGAATACTGATGTCTGTCCCGCGTGTCGGTGGCTGGTCATACCCACATAAATGAACGTGTTTTTTCATCATCCGTGATACCGGTGACGCGGCACGCGCGTTCCCGAAAGCCACAGAAAAGCCAAACACATCACAACAAAAACACGCTATGCCCACACGCGTTATGCGTCGATACGCCGGCTGAAAAGAATTTCTGCTGAAATCCATTGTGCCAGCATTGACAAGACCGGGCCTTGCGAAAATGATAATCGTTCTTATTTTAGGGTGGTTGCATTTTGAGCAAACCTTGGGGGCAGGAGGCCCGTGTCTGTGCAGACAAGTGAACAGCGCGCCGAACTGGAACATATCTTCGTCACGCATCGCACGCGCCTGTGTCATGCGGCGATGAAGATCCTGGGCAACCGTGAACGCGCCGATGACGTCGTGCACGATGCCTATCTGAAAATCATCGAAACCGATGCCGCGCTGGAGGTGCGCCGGCCCATGGCCTACGCCTTTCAGGTGGTGCGCAACCTGGCCATTGACCGTCACCGGCGCAATGCGTTCGAGTCCGGCGTGTTTGCCTGCGAAGAAGAGGGCGAGCACGTCGCCGCGCCCACGGCGACACCGGAGGTGATCGCCATCAGCCGCCAGGATCTGGAACTGCTGGCCCAGGCCATGGCGCAATTGCCCGAGCGGACCCGGCGGGCGTTTGAAATGTACCGCATCGGTGGCGAAACCCAGCGCGAGATCGCGGCGCAGCTGGGTGTTTCCACCACCCTGGTGAACTTCATGATCCGCGATGCACTGACCCACTGCCGCGCCGCGCTGTACGGCGAGTAGCGACACGAGGCCGCAACGATGGGTACCAAAATCAATCGCTTACTGCGGCTGACGTGGCCGGCGGCCCGATCAGGCCGTCAGCACAGGCTGCTGGTCAACAGCCTGGCTGGCATCACCGGCATCGGCGGGACCCTCCCGCGCTTTGGGTAAGGCGTGTCAGCGGCGCCTGCTTCTTTTGCAGGCGTTTGTTACACTCGGCCGTTGGTGAAGGCTGCCGGCGGAGCAGGCGATGCGAGGCACAACAACGACAACCGACATGGCAGACCGCGACCCCGCCTGGGAACAGGCCATGGACTGGGTCATGCGCGAACATGAGCAGGGCGCACTCGATGCCAGCGACCAGCGCACACTGCACGACTGGCTGGCTGCTGCACCTGCGCACCAGAAGGCGTATCAGGAGGCACGGCGCGTGTGGCTGTTGACGGGGATGTTGCCGGGGGAGGGGGAGGTCTGATGTCGGACGTCGGACGCTAAACAAAAAACCCTTCTTTCCCCTCCACACTATCCGGCCGGTTTCTTTTTTTATCTTTTAGCGTCGGACGTCTGACGTCTGACGTCTGACGCTAAAACAAAAGACACTTCTTTCTCCGCCACGCATACGGTCGGTTTCTTTCTTTTTGTCTTTTAGCGTCCGACGTCCGACGTCAGACGTCCGACGTCCGACCTTCTTGTCTTCTAGCGCCCGACGTCCGACCTTCTCTCTTAAACTTCCCCCCTCCCCACTCGTCACCCCAATGAGACCCCCGGCCCCACCGGCCGCCAATCCCATTGCGAGGGCGATGCCATGACCAGTTGTTTTGACCGCGAGGACGGCGAGTTCCGCGTCCTGGTGAACCATGAAGAGCAATATTCCCTGTGGCCGGCCTGGAAAAGCATTCCCGGCGGCTGGCGCGACACCGGCGTCAGCGGTGCACGCCAGCACTGCCTCGACTACATCGAACAGACCTGGACCGATATGCGCCCGCTGTCGCTGCGCCAGTGGATGGACGAGCAGGCGGCCGGCCAGGCATGAGCAACGCGCCGGTCACACTGCTGTGCCTGCCCTGTGCCGGCGCCAGCGCCAGCATGTACCTGCGCTGGCGGCGCCACCTGCCGTCCACCGTGCGGCTGCTGCCGGTGGAACTGCCGGGGCGGGGCATGCGCCTGAACGACGCATTCGTGGAAGATTTTTCGCAGCTGGCCGCGCAACTGGGTGCCGAGCAGCGCGCGGCCATGCAGGGGCGCTATGCGTTGTTTGGCCACAGCATGGGTGCCTTGCTGGCGTTTGCCCTGGCACAACAGCAGCGCGCCGGTGGCCTGCCGTTGCCGGGCGCGCTGTTTGTCTCCGGCAGCCCGGCACCGCAGTGTCGTGAGCGCGAGATCTTGGGGCAGGAAGACTTCGGGCAGGAAGACGACGCGGCCCTGATCCGCGCGCTGCACCAGCACGGCGGCACGCCGCCGGACGTGTTTGCCAGCGACGAACTGCTGCGCATGACCCTCAATACCTTGCGCGCCGATTATCGCGTCTGCGCCAGTTTTTCTTGCCAGAACGTGTTTCCGCTGCCGGTGCCATTGCAGGTGCTGGCGGGCCGCCGTGACACGATCCGCGACGCCAGCCAGCAGGCCTGGCGCGAACACACCCGGGCGGATTTTTCGCTGCGCTGGTTTGACGGCGGGCATTTCTTTATCCGCGAACAGGAAGCGGCCGTGCTGGCCTGCCTGCGTGATGGCCTGGCGCGGTACTTCCCGGAGGTGGCGCATGCTGCCGTTGCCGCTTCCTGACACGGTGCCGTCGGGCATTCGCGTCTGGCAGGTGCCACTGCATCTGGCGCAACCGATCCCGACCGCCGACTGGGCCGTGCTCAGTGCGGGCGAACGCCGCCGCGCGCTGCGCTTCCGGCACAACGCCGACCGCTGCCGTGCCGTGCGTGGTCGTGCTGCGCTGCGGCGATTGCTGGCGGAGGCCTGCCCGGGCAGCCGCCCGGATTGTCTGCGCATCGACACGCTGCCGCAGGGCAAGCCGGTATTGCGCGAGCCGGGCGCGCCGGAATTCAACGTCAGCCACGCCGGCGACATCCTGCTGATTGCACTGTCCTGGCATGGCCCGGTGGGCGTGGATGTGGAAGGTCAGGTGTCGCAGGACGCGGAACGCGCACTGGCAGCACAGGTGTATTCGCCCGCCGAACAGGCGGCCATTGATGCGCTCTGTTTTACCGAACGCTGGGTGGTGAAAGAAGCGTTGCTGAAAGCGCGCGGCGAAGGCCTGCACGGTGAGCTGCCGGCCTGGTCGGTGCTGGCCCGCGACGGTCACGCCTACCGCATTACCCCCCCTGCACAGGAAAACGCGCCACGCGCCTGGCGGCTGCCGTCGCCAGACGGATACCACGCTGCGCTGGCCTGGCAGGCACAGGGCTGAGCACGCCAGACAAGGAGCCGTTAATGCAACCCTACCGCAGCACCGCCCCCGCCGGTTCAGAACTGCCGGTGATGATCGAGCCGGCGCAACCCGGTGAACCCCTGCTGCAGGCCTTTTCCCGTTTGCGTGGCGATATCGACGCGCTGCTGCCTCGTATCGGCGGTGTCCTGCTGCGTGGTTTTGAGGTGCCGTCGGTGGAGGATTTTCGCCGCTTCGCCGCCGCCTTCGGGCACCCGCTGCTGAGTTATGAATTTGCCTCCACGCCGCGCACGGCCGTGTCGTCCGGTATCTACACCTCGACCGAGTACCCGGCGCACCAGCATATCCCGTTGCACAACGAGCAGGCCTACACGCGCGAATGGCCGATGAAAATCTGGTTCCACTGCGTCACTGCCGCGCCGCAGGGCGGCGAAACACCGATCGCCGACAGCCGCGCCATTTACCGCCGCATGCCGGACGCGCTGCGCACACGTTTCGAGGAAGGTTTGCTGTACGTGCGCAACTACGGCGACTTCGATGTGCCATGGCAGGATGTGTTCGGCACCACAAACCCGCGTGCCGTGGAAGCCTACTGCCGGCGCGCCGGCATCCGCTGGCAATGGAAAGACGACGGCGGCCTGCGCACCGAACAGCATTGCCAGGGTACCGCCGTGCATCCGCGTACCGGCGAGCCGGTCTGGTTCAACCAGGGTCATCTGTTTCATGTCTCCAACCTGCCACCGGAAGTGCGCGAATCACTGCAGGAACTGCTGCCGCCGGAAGACTTGCCACGCAATGTGTTTTACGCCGACGGCAGCGCCATTGAAGACGCCGTGTTCGATCAGGTGCGCGCCGTGCTGGCCGAGGAAACGGTGATCTTTCCCTGGCACGACGGCGACGTGCTGATGCTCGACAACATGCTCGCTGCCCACGCCCGCACACCGTTTTCCGGGCCGCGCAAAGTGGTGGTGGCGATGGCCGAATCCGCCAGCGACGCACGTGCCGCCGGCGCCTGAACCTGCAGGGAGATGTCATGACACACGCCGCCGAAACCTGCTTTCCGCTGTCGCCTGCCCAGCAACGCCAATGGCTGCTCTGGCACCTGCAACCGCACAGCACCGCCTACCACGTCAGCGGCATGCTGACCTTCAACGGCGTACTGGATGTGCCGGCACTGCACCGCGCCTTCAACGCGCTGGTGCAGCGGCACGCCACCCTGCGCACGGTGTTTCGCGTCAACGACGACGGCGAACCGATGCAGTGGGTGTCAGCGCCCGGCGATGATGTACCGCTGCCGGTGACGGACCTGCGCCACCTGCCTGCCGCAGAGCGCGAGTCGGCCGCCTGGCGTGTGCTGCGCGAACTGGACGCGACCCCGTTCAACCTCGAACGCGGCCCGCTGCGACGTTTTGCGCTGGCACGCGTGGCCGACGAACAGTATCGCCTGCTGGTGGTGAAGCACCACATCATCACCGACGGCATCTCGATCCAGGTGATGCTGAAAGAACTCTCCCGCCATTACCGTGCCGGCGGCGTGGACACGACACTGCCCGCCCTGTCGATGCACTACACGGATATCGTGCACGCGCAACGGCAATGGCTGCACAGCGACGCTGCGGCGCAACAACTCGCTTGGTGGCGTGCGCAGCTGGGCGATAGCCATCCGGTGCTGGCATTGCCGACCGATGCGCCACGCCAGCCGGTGATGAGCTGGCCTGCCGCGCAACGGGCGCTGGCCATCGACGCCGCCTTGCACCAGCGATTGCGCCAGCGCGCGGCGGCGGCCGGCGTCACGCTGTTCACCCTGATGCTGGCGGCGTTCCAGTTGCTGCTGTCGCGCTACACCGGCCAGCCGCATATTCGTGTCGGCGTGCCGGTTTCCGGGCGGCTGCAACGTGAGGCCGCGCCGCTGATGGGCTTCTTCGTCAACACGCTGGTCATGCCCAACCGGATACACAGCGACGACACCCTGGCGAGCCTGTTGTCCCGCGCGGGCGAGGCGGTAAAAGGAGCGCAGCAACATCAGCAATTGCCGTTCGACCATCTGGTGGACGCGCTGCAACCGGAACGCAGCCTCAGCCACACGCCGCTGGTGCAGGTGCTGTGCAACTACCAGCATGAGCACCTGCCCGCCTGGCAGTCGGTGCGTGGCGAGCCGCTGACACTCAGCCATTTCACACAGCTGCAACAGCAGACACAGTTTGAACTGACGCTGGATATTCACCGCCGCGACGGCGCCCTGCTCGCCAACCTGATCTATGCCGACTCCCTGTTCCATGCCGACACCATGGCGCAGTTTGGCGAGCACTACCTGCGCCTGCTGGCGGCGTTTGCCGAGAACCCCGCACAGACCGTGCGGCAGCTGCCGTGGCTGGACGCGGCCGGGCAACAACACCTGCACACGCTGAGCGAAGGCCCGGTCACGTCTGTTCCGGGTGACTGCGTACATCATCTTTTTGAAGCACAATGTGCGCGCACCCCGGACGCCGAGGCGGTGGTGATGGGGGAAGAGCGCCTCAGTTATACCGAGCTGAACCGTGCCGCGAACCGGCTGGCGCATGCCCTGGTCCGCGATGGCATCGGCCCGGCGCAGCGCGTCGGCATCGCCATGCATCGCTCCCTGGAACTGGTCATCAGCCTGCTGGCGGTGATGAAAACCGGCGCCGCCTACGTGCCGCTGGACCCGGACTATCCGGCGCAGCGGCTGCGCTACATGATGGACGACAGCGGCCTGTCATTGCTGCTGACCCAGCCCGCGCTGCGCGACACACTGCCGACACCGGACGGCCTGCGTATCATGACACCGGCCGACTACCCGACCGGCCACATGCCGGCGGACAATCCGGCAGTGCCCCTGACCGGCGAACACCTGATCTACCTGATCTACACCTCCGGCTCCACCGGCCAGCCCAAGGGCGCCGCCAACAGCCACCGCGCGCTCTGCAACCGGCTGGTCTGGGGGCAGGGCCACCAGCCCATCGGGGCGGGTGACACGGTGCTGCAGAAAACCCCGTTCAGTTTTGATATTTCCTTCTGGGAATTTTTCTGGCCGCTGACCACCGGTGCGCGGCTGGCCCTGGCCGGGCCGGGTGAACACCGTGACCCGGCGCGGCTGGTGGCGCTGATCCGGCAGCACCAGGTCACCACGATTCATTTCGTACCCTCGATGTTGCAGATGTTTCTGGGCGAGCCGGGCATCCACGCGTGCGACAGTCTGAAACGGGTCATCTGCAGCGGCGAGGCACTCAGCGCGGAACTGCGCAGCCGCACGCTGCGTGCGCTGCCACAGGTGTCGCTGCTGAACCTGTACGGCCCCACCGAAGCGGCCATCGAAGTCACCTGGCACGACTGCCTGGAAGACGGCAGCGCCAGCGTACCGATCGGGCGGCCGCTGGCGAATGTCATCACGCGCATACTGGACGCCGACGGCGCGCCGGTGCCGACGGGCGTGCCGGGCGAGCTGTGCCTCGGCGGCATCGCCCTGGCGCAGTGTTACTGGCGCCGTGCCGCGCTCACCGCCGAGCGCTTTATTGCCGATCCACTGGCCACCCAGGGCGAGCGGCTGTACCGCACCGGCGATCTGGTGCGCTGGCGCCGTGACGGCGAGATCGAATACCTCGGACGCATTGATCACCAGATCAAGGTGCGTGGCTTCCGCATTGAACTGGGCGAAATCGAAGCCGCACTGCTGGCGCTGCCCGCCGTGCGCGAAGCCGTGGTGGTGGCGCGCAATGCTGTTGCCGGCACGCAACTGCTCGGCTATGTGTCGTTGCAGCCGGGCAGGCATGACACCGCCACGGCGTTACGCAGCGCGCTGGCCGACACACTGCCGGACTACATGGTGCCGACACAGATCATGCTGCTCGACACGCTGCCGCTGAACAGCAACGGCAAGATCGACCGCAAGGCGCTGCCCGCGCCGGTGCAGGCCACCCGCGACCCGACAGCGCCGCCACGCGATGCCACCGAACAACAGATCGCCGCCATCTGGTGCGACGTGCTGGGTGTCAACGCCGTCGGCCGGCACGACAGCTTTTTCGACGTCGGCGGGCATTCGCTGCTGCTGATGACAGTGCACCGCCGCCTGCACACCACGCTGGCCACGCCGGTCACCGTCACCGATCTGTTTCGTTATCCCACCGTCGCCGCGCTGGCCACCTTCCTGGCCCGCCAGCAGAGCGCGCCGGCGCGTGACCACGACACGGCCAGCCGCGCCGCACGGCAGCGTGATGCGCTGCGCCAGCGTCGCAAACCCCCTGCGGAGCGCACCCCCACATGAATGACCTGGCCAGCGCCGTCCCCGTTCTGGACGCCAACCCGCCACAGCACGTCAACGGCATGGAGATCGCCATCGTCGGCCTGGCGGGGCGGTTTCCCGGCGCCGCCGATGTGGCGCAGTTCTGGCGTAATCTGCGCGACGGCGTCTGCGCAATACGCTGCCTCAGCGACGAGGCACTGCGCGAGCGCGGTGTCAGTGCTGCGCAGTGGCAGGACCCGGAATTCGTGCGCGCGGTGGCGGAGCTGGAGGGGCTGGACCAGTTCGACGCCGGCTTCTTCGGCTACACCCCCGGCGATGCCGCACAACTCGACCCGCAACAGCGGCTGTTCCTGGAAGTGGCCTGGCAGGCGCTGTCCCATGCCGGTTACGCCCCGCACAGCGCGCCCGTGGCCACCGGCGTGTTCGCTGGCAGTGGCGCCAGCCTGTACCTGATGCGGCACCTGTTGCCGGGCGTGGACCTGCACAACGGCCGCGACATCGCCAGCCTGATCGGCCTGATGAACGCCAACGACAAGGACGCGCTGGCCTCCCGCGTGGCCTACAAGCTGGGCCTGCGCGGGCCGGCGGTGTCGGTGCAGACCGCCTGTTCCACCTCGCTGGTGGCAGTCCACCTGGCCTGCCGCAGCCTGCTGGATTTCGACACCGACATGGCGCTGGCCGGCGGTGTGTCGCTGAACCTGCTGCAACAGGCCGGCTACTTTTACCAGCCAGGCGCCATCCTGTCACCGGACGGTTATTGCCGTGCCTTCGATGCCCGCGCCGGCGGCACGGTGGTCGGCAGCGGCGCCGGCGTGGTGGTGCTCAAACGACTGGATGACGCGCTGGCCGACGGCGACACCGTGCATGCGGTGATCAAAAGCTCCGCCATCAACAACGACGGCGCCGACAAGATCGGCTACACCGCGCCCAGCGTGCAGGGGCAGGCGGACGTGATTCGCGCGGCCCACGCGCTGGCGGACATTGACCCGCGCAGCATCAGCTATCTGGAGGCCCACGGCACCGGCACCATGCTCGGCGATCCGGTCGAAGTGGCCGCGCTGACCCAGGCGTTTCGCGCACACACGGACGACACCGGTTTCTGCGCGCTCGGTTCCGTCAAGACCAATGTCGGGCACCTGGATGCGGCAGCCGGTGTCACCGGCCTGATCAAAACGGTGCTGATGCTGCGGCACCGCACCCTGGTGCCGAGCCTGCATTTTCAGGCGCCGAATCCGCAGATCGATTTTGCCGGCAGCCCGTTTGTGGTCAGCACGGCAACGCGTGACTGGCCGGCGGGCGACACGCCACGCCGTGCCGGCGTCAGTTCGTTCGGCATGGGCGGCACCAATGCGCACCTGCTGCTGGAAGAAGCACCGGCAGTGCCGCAGCCGGCGCCGCAAAAACAATGGCGCCTGTTCCCGCTGTCGGCGCGCAGCGACACGGCACGGCAACACAGCATTGACGCGCTGGCGGCCGATCTGGCGACGCAATCCGCTGCCGATGTGGCGCATACGCTCGCCCACGGGCGCGCCGCATTTGAGCGGCGCGCGGTGGCGCTGGCGGAGGATATCGAAGGGCTGCGCACCGCGTTGAATAAAGACAGCCTGCTGCGCGGTCGTGTGCTGTCCGACGCTCCGTCCGTGGCCTTTCTTTTTCCGGGGCAGGGCGCACAGCATCCCGGCATGTGCGAAACGCTGTACCGTGATGAAGCGGTATTCCGCGACACGCTGAATGACTGCTGCGACCGGATACAGTCGCTCACCGGCACCGACCTGCGTCCGTTACTGTATCCGCCGGCGGCGCATCACGACGCTGCCGCAGAAAAACTGTCGCACACCCTGCTGACGCAACCCGCACTGTTCAGCGTCTGTTATGCGCTGGCGCGCTTCTGGCAAAGCCGTGGTGTCGAACCGGACGCCATGCTCGGTCACAGCATCGGCGAGTACGTGGCGGCCTGCCTGGCGGGTGTCTTTTCACTGGATGATGCATTGCGCGTCGTCTGCGCGCGTGGCCGGCTGCTACAGGACACCGCACCGGGCGCCATGCTGGCGATACAACTGGACCAGGCCGCACTGTCACCCTGGCTGGCGGACACCGGCTGCGATCTGGCCGCCGTCAACGCCGGGGACCGGTGTGTCGCTGCCGGTCCGGTGCCGGCCATTGAAAACCTGGCGCAAGCCCTCGCACAGGAACAGGTGCCGGTACAGCGCCTGCACGTATCGCACGCGTTTCATTCCGCGCAGGTGGAAAGCATGCTGCCGGCGTTCCGCGACGTGCTGGCCAACGTCACGTTGCAACCGCCCGCCATCCCGTTCGTGTCCAACGTCACCGGCACCTGGATCACACCGGCGCAGGCCACCAGCGTGGACTACTGGCTACAGCATGTGCGCGGCACTGTGCGTTTCGCGGACGGCCTGACGGCGTTACTGGAGAAAACGGATCGCGTACTGCTGGAATGCGGGCCGGGCGACACGCTCATGTCCCTGGCGCGGCAGCACCCGGCGCAAGCTGGCCGGCCGTTGCTGGCCTCGCAGTGCCATCCGCGCCGGCAACAGGACAATCCACTGCAACCGCTGCGCTGCCTGGCGCAACTCTGGATCGCCGGCCTGCCGGTGCTGCCAGTGTGGCGAGAGGAAGACAACGCGCGCCGCATTCCCCTGCCGGGCTACCCGTTTGAACGGCGGCGTTACTGGGTTGACGCCGCACCGGGAAAACATACCGTGCAGGATGACGGCCTGGCGGTGCCGTTCTGGCAGCGTGCCGACGAGATGGTCGAAAAACCGGCGCCACGCCGGGTCGCGCTTTTCGGTGAGGCGTCAGCATTGCGTGATGCGCTGGCGAGCGTGCTGAATGACGCCGGCCACAGCGTGACAGAGCCTGAGCAGGCCGACGTGGTGGTGCTGTTGCCCTCGGCAGCGCCGCATACCGAATGGCTGTCGCTGCTGCCCCGGCTGTCCGGTGACTGCCTCCTCTGCGCCGTCACCGAAGGCATTTTCGATGTCACCGGCACCGAACCATTGCACCCGGAACAGGCCGTCATGCTCGGCCTGTGCAACGTCGTGCCGCAGGAATATCCCGCGCTGCGCTGCCGCCTGATCGATATCCAGCGTGATGGCCTGCCACCGGCACTGCTGGCGCGGGAGATACTCGCGTCTGGAAAGGAATCCCCGGTGGCGCTGCGTGGACAGCATCGCTGGCTGCGCAGCCTGCAACCGTTGCCGGCGCACGGCGATGCGTCCCGGCTGCGGCGCGGCGGCGTTTATCTGATCACCGGTGGCAACGGTGGCGTGGGTCAGGTGCTGGCCCGCTATCTGGCGCACAGCTGGCAGGCGAAGGTGGCGCTGTTGAGCCGGCAGGCCCAGCGTGTGGACGCCGGCATGCTGGCCGTGCAGGCCGATGTAACGGATGCGGCATCACTGGATGCGGCAGTGCGCGCGGTGCAACAGGAATTCGGCGATATTCACGGCGTCATTCATGCCGCCGGTCTGCCCGGCGACGGCGCGCTCGATAGCCTGACCCCGGAAAAAATGGCGCAGGTGATGGCGCCGAAAGTGTCCGGCACACGCCATCTGATCGGGGCGTTGCAACGCAGTGGGCAGTCAATGCCGGATTTTGTGCTGCTGTGTTCGTCACTGGCGAGTTTTACCGCCGGCTCGGGCAAGGGTGCCTACGCCGCTGCCAACGCCTGCCAGGATGCACTCAGCGCCGCGCTGCGCCGCGACACCGGCTATCCGGTATGCGCAGTGAACTGGGATGGCTGGCGCGCTATCGGCATGGCTGCCGGCCTGGCGTTGCCGGACGGCATCGGGCTGACGGCAGAACAGGGCAGTGCCGCCCTGGCGCGGCTGCTCAGTGGCCCGGTGCGCGCGCAGGTGCTGGTCAGCAACCAGCCGTTGTCGCGGCGCCTGCGGGCAGATGCGGACGCGTTGCTGGACGCGCTGGGCGATGACACCGCGCCGCCCGGTGAACACCAGCCCCGCCCGGCGCTGGACACGCCCTATGTGGCACCGGACACCGACACCGCGCGCCGGCTCGCCGACATCTGGCAGGACGTGCTCGGCATGGCCCCCATCGGCCTGCACGACAATCTGTTCGAACTGGGCGGCGACTCGCTGCTCGCCGTGCGCATGCTCGCGCGTGTCCGTACCGCGCTGCAGGTGACGGTACCGCCGACCGTGTTTTTCCGCGATCCGACCCTGGCCGGGCTGGTCAGCGCACTGGGCGGGCAGGACGATACACCGCAGCAGCCGATCACGCCGGTGGATCGCCGCGGTGCACTGCCGCTGGCGCCCGTACAGCAACGGTTGTGGCTGGTGGACCGGCTGGCCGGCCCTGCAGACCGCAGCGCCTACAACCTGCCGGCGATGCTGTCGCTGACCGGCGAACTCTCCGCAGAAAAACTGGCGGACAGCCTCAATGCACTGCTGCGGCGCCACGAAAGCCTGCGCACGGTGTATCCGGAAAATGGGCACGGCGACGCCGTTGCGCACATCCTGCCATCGCTCACCCTGACGTTGACGCAGACTGACCTGACGCCGTTGTGTGGCACCGCGCAGGCGCGCGAACTGGACGCGCTCTACCGTCGCGTTGCCGAGACGCCGTTTGATCTGGCCAAGGGCCCATTGCTGCGCGCACATCTGGTCACCCTGGCGCCGCGCGCGTACCGCCTGATCCTGGCCATTCATCACATCGTGTTCGACGGCTGGTCCGCCGCCGTGTTTGTGCGCGAACTGTCCGCGCTGTACGCCTCACTGCGCGACGGCACCGACGCCGGCCTGCCGGTGCTGGGTGTGCAGTATGTGGATTATGCCCACTGGCACCACACACGGCTGGCGAAGAGCCGCGACACGGACCTCGCCTTCTGGCGCGGTTATCTGGACAAGGCACCGCCGCTGTCCACGGTGCCGCCGGACCATGCCCGGCCGCCGGTGGCGTCCCAGGCCGGCGATGCGCTGCGCTTTACCCTCGATGGCACGCAGCGTGATGCGCTGGCATCGCTGGCCCGCGCGCAGGGCACCACTCTGTTCACCGTGCTGCTGGCCGCGTTCGCGATCGTGCTGCACCGGCACACGGACGCCGCCGACCTGGTGATCGGCACCGATGTGGCCGGGCGGCCGGACCCGGCGCTGGATCACCTGATCGGATTTTTCGTCAACGTGGTGCCGATACGCGCGCGCCTGGCACAGGCCGCGCAGCCTTTCAGCGACTATCTCGCCGGCCTGCGCGAACAGGTCCTGCGCGCGTTTGATCATCAGGAACTGCCGTTCGACCAGCTGGTGGAAGCGCTGGGCATACCGCGCGAACGCAGCCGCAATCCGCTGGTGCAGGTGCTGTTCGTGTTGCAGAACACACCGCCGTTGCGGTTTGCACTGCCGGGGCTGGAAGTGGCTGTGGTGCCACAACCGCGCACCGAATCTAAATTCGACCTCGCCGTATTCGTCAATGAAGAAGACGACGGGCTGCGCGTGGAATGGGTCTACGCCACCGCGCTGTATGAACGCACGACACAACAGGCCCTCAGCGACGCCTGGCGTACGGTGCTCACCGCCGTGGCGGCCACCCCGCAGGCGAGCGTCGAGACGCTTTACACACCACCGCAGGGCAGGGAGACGGTGATGCGCGATACCCGCACACTGAACAAACTCGACAAGCTCAGCAAGCTGGGCAACCTGCCGGGCAAGGCGCGCCCTGCCGGGCCGGTGCGGCAGGCACCGCTGCAGGCCGCGCGCCCGTTCCCCTTGCTGGTGGAAGCGCGCGACCCGGACCTGGACCCGTTTGCCTGGGCGGCGGCACAGCGCGCATCACTGCATGCCGCACTGTGTCGTCACGGCGGCATCCTGTTCCGTGGTTTCGCGCTGGGCACGCCGCAGGAATTCGAGCGTTTCGCTGAAATCATCGAACCGGCCCTGTACGGCAGCTACGGCGACCTGCCGAAAAAAGAGGGCGGCCGCAACACCTACCGCTCCACGCCCTATCCCGAAAAACAGATGATCCTGTACCACAACGAAAGTGCGCACCTGGAAAAGTGGCCGCGCAAACAACTGTTCTTCTGCGAACAGCCGTCGCCGGTGGGCGGTGCCACACCGATCGTCGACTGCCGTGAAATGCTCACCCGCCTGCCGCCAGAGATCGTGCGCGAATTCGAACAGCGCGGCCTGCTGTATGTGCGCACCTTCACCCGCAACCTGGATGTGAGCTGGCGCGACTTCTACAAAACCGACAACCGTGCGGAAGTGGAGCAGCGCCTGCGCGACGCCGGCATCGACTGGCAATGGCTCGGTGACGATGAGTTACAGACCCGCACCCGCTGCCCGGCAGTGATCCGTCACCCGGAGACCGGTGAGCGGGTGTTCTTCAACCAGGTGCAACTGCACCACGCCGCCTGCCTGGAAGACGGCGTGCGCGACGACCTGATCGCCACCGTTGGCGAGGCGCGCCTGCCGCGCAATGTGCTGTATGGCGACGGCGACGTCATTCCCGATGAGGTCATGGCCATCGTCGGTGACGCCTACGAAGCCTGTGCTGTGCGCTTCGACTGGCAGCGCGGTGACGTGGTGCTGCTGGACAACATGCTCGCCGCCCACGCCCGCGATCCCTATGAAGGCCCGCGCCGCATTGTGGTGGCCATGGGTGACATGTTTGCGCGCGCGGACCTTTCCTGATCCGCACGCGCCTGCTGGAGTTTTTTTGAATGGACGGTATGGCCCTCGATGACATGACCCTGGACACCACGGCTCTGGCTGGCGGCGAACCGCTGAGCCCGGAGCAGCGCGCCGCCGGTGCCGGCGTCCTGTTGCTGAGCGCGTGCCTGCCGCACCCCGGGGTGGACAGGCTGCGCGCAGCTACGGCCGCCGCCGTGGCGCGCCACGATGTGTTCCGGCAGGCCCTGCGTGACGTGCCAGGCTACCGTGGCCTGCGTCGCGTGCCGTTGCCGGCACCGGCCCGCGTGCGCTGGGCCGAACTCCACAGCGCGTCGCGGGACGAGGCGAACGCGGCGTTGATGGCGACGCCCTTTGCACTGGGCGACGGCGAGTTTTTGCGCGCCGGTGTGTGGCATGCGCCGGACGACGCCAAGCATCTGCTGCTGGCCGGCGCATGCCAGGCGCTGGATGCCGGCAGCCTGTGCGGCCTGCTACGGGAAATTGTCGGTACACCGGCCACCGAGGAGCCCTTTTCCTACAGCCAGTTCTGCACCTGGCGCGCCGCACTGGAACAGGATGACGATGCCGCCGCCGGCCGCGCCTACTGGCAGGAACAGCCCGCAGACGCCAACGCACTGCGGCTGCCGGCGCGGCGCCTGGCACCGGCCACGGCCCGGCGGCATCACGTCACGCAACAGCTTGATCACGACAGCGCCGCGCGCCTGCACACACTGGCCACGCGCTGCCGGGTCGAGGAGCGTGCCGTGTGGCACAGTATCTGGTGCCTGCTGCTGGCGCGCGTCAGCGGCACCCAACGCTTTATCACCGGCTGGCAACACGATTGCCGGCAGGACTACGAGGTAATGGCCAGCGGTGCCGGTGTGTTCGAAAAAATCCTGCCGGTGCTGACACAGACCAGTGACGGCATCATCTTCAGCGACGCCATTGCCCGCCACGCGCACCAGTGCGCGGCGCATACCCAGGCGCAGGAATATTACCCGCTCGATCACGTCGACGAGCGCACGCGTGCGGCGGGTTTTCACTGGCTGCCATTGCCAGCGGACCTGCGTCTCGTGCAGGCCCCCTTGCCGCATGCATCGTTTGAACTGGTGTTGCAGGTGCAGCGCCATGCCACCGGCGCCACCCTGGTATTGCAGGCGGACAGCGCCCGCTACAGCACAGCGGCGTTGCAGGCGTTGCTGTCGCAATACCAGTGGCTGCTGGCCGCGGCCGCCGATGCACCGGCTGCGGATGTTATCGCGCCGCCGCTGGTCAGTGCGGCGCAGCAACAGGCATTGCTGGACATCAATAACGACTGCCGTGTTTTTGAGCCTGCGTCGTTACCGGCGCAGATTGCCCGTTACGCTTCACAACAGGGCGACGTCGTGGCGCTGGTGCAGGGCACCACACAACTCACCTACCACCAGCTGCACCAACGTGCTGCGCAACTGGCGCACTGGCTGCGCGAGCAGGGGGCCGGGCCGGGCGAGCGTGTGGCGATGCAACTGGGCCGCAGCCTGGAGGCGGTGGTGGCCCTGCTGGCGATCTGGCAGGCCGGCGCGGCCTACCTGCCACTGGATGAACGCTGGCCGGCGGCCCGCCGCCGCGCCGTGCTGGACGATGCGAAACCGGTGCTGGTGCTGCACGCGGCGCCGGTCAATGAAAGCGGCCGCCCGCCGGAAAAGGCAATGCCCGCCCGGGAAGAATTGCCGGCCGCACCGCAGCAGGCCACGCCGGGCACGCTCGCCTATGTGTTGTACACCTCCGGTTCCACCGGCACGCCCAAAGGGGTGTTGATCGAACACAGCCAGTTGCTCAACTACGTCGCCGCCGCGTCAGCCGTGATGGACCTGCCGCGCGCACGCCGCTGGGCACTGACCGGCGCGCTGGCCACCGACCTGGGCAATACCGCGCTGTTCGGCGCTCTGTTCAACGGCGCCACGCTGGTGATCGCCAGCGACGACGACATGGCCGACGGCGCGCACTTCGCCGACTTCCTGCGCCGGGAAAACATCGACGCGCTGAAAATGGTGCCGTCACATCTGGAAGCGCTGCTGGAGACTCCGCAACCCGTCGTGCCGCCGTTGCTGGTGCTCGGCGGTGAAGCCACCTCGCCGGCACTGGTGTCGCGCCTGGCGGCACTGGCGCCGCAGAGCCGTGTGTTCAATCACTACGGCCCCACCGAAACCACGGTCGGTGTCATGGTGCATGCCGTCGACCTGGCCACGCAGGGCAGCGAGCCCCTGCCGCTGACGCGCGTACTGCCGAACAACCGCTGTTATGTGCTGGATGCACGCCAGCGCCTGACGCCGGTCGGCGCTGTCGGGGAACTGTATGTCGGCGGCGCACAGGTCTGCGCCGGCTACCTCGGTGGCTATGGCGAAGAGGTATTCGGCCACGATCCGTTTCTCAGTCACTGCCCCGGGGCCCCGGGCGGCCGGCTTTATCGCACGGGCGATCTGGCCTGTGTGTTGCCGGGCGGCGGCTTTCGCCTGATCGGCCGCGCGGATGACCAGATTGCCCTGCGCGGTTTTCGTATCGAACCGGCGGAAGTGGAACAGGCCCTGCGCACCCTGCCGGGCGTGCGCAACGCCCTCGTGCGCGCGCAGCCCATGCGCCAGGGCGAGACAGAACTGGTGGCGTTTCTCGAAGGCGAGGCGACGCTGGCCGACACCGGTGCCGCCCGGTTTGCTGAACAGTTGGCGCCGCTGTTGCCCGGCGCCATGCACCCGTCGCGCTATCTGTGCCTGACGGCGTTTCCGCGCTTGCCGAACGGCAAGACGGATCTGTCGGCACTGACGCTGCTGGCCAGCAGCACCCGCGACCAGGCCGCGCATGATAGCAGCCCGCCCCGCGATGCACTGGAGCGCCTGATCTGTGACGCCATGGGTGATCTGCTCACCTGCCCGTCACCGGGCCGTGATGCCGACTTCTTTGCGCTCGGCGGTCATTCGCTGCTGGTGATCAAACTGGTGGCCCGGTTTCGCAAGGCATTGCAGGTCGAGGTGGCGCCCGGCGTGGTGTTCGATTTTCCGACGCCGGCACGGCTGGCCGACTGGCTGCGCACCCACCATGACGGCAATGCCCTCACCGGGCTGGCCGATGCCTGGTTGCGCAGCGGCGCCCGACGCGGCGGCGATTCCCTGTTCACCGGCACGGCGCCCTGACGCCATGCCCGACCGGAGCCTTGCATGACCGATTCGGTAGCGGCGTCTTTCCCGTTGTCCTTTGCCCAGCAGCAGTTGTGGTTCCTGCAACGTCTTGACCCGGCCATGACGGCCTACAACCTGCCGCGCGTGTTCCGCCTGCACGGCGTGCCTGATGCGGACGCACTGGAGCGTGCCTTTCGCGCACTGATTCGCCGCCACGCCATATTGCGCACCCGTTTTCATGAACAGCAGGGCGTGCCGCAACAGACCGTGCTCGACACCTTTGATTTCCGCCTTGAATGCCAGGATTGTCGTACGCTGCCTGCCGCAGCACAGCGCCCGGCGCTGGATGCGGCCGTGCGCGACATTGTCGGCCATGTGTTTGACCTCGGTGCACCGCCCCTGGTGCGCGCATGCCTGTTGCGCACCGGCGATGACAGCAGTGTGCTGGCGGTCTGTTTTCATCATATTGCGTCCGACGCCTGGTCCAATCCGATTGTCGCGGGCGACCTGGCCCGCGCCTATCAACTGGCGCTGACGACACCGGGCGACGTGACGCTGCCCGCGCTGCCGGTGCAGTACGCCGACCTGGCGCGCCGTCAGCGCGAGGCGGCTGAAAACGGCGCGCTCAACGACGCCCTGGCGTACTGGCAACAGCACCTGGGCGACGATGTACCGACACTGGATATCCCCACCGATTATCCGCGCCCGGCAGTGCAGACCTTCCGTGGCGCCCTGATGCCGTTCGAGGTTTCGCCCGCACTGTCTGCCGGGCTGCAACAGTTCTGCCGCATCGAACACTGCACCCCCTTTGTGCCCTTGCTGGCGGCATGGCAACTGCTGCTGGCGCGGTTGGCCGGGCAAAGCGATTTTGCCGTCGGTGTCCCGGCGGCGGGGCGTGACGATGAAGCCACCCAGCAACTGGTGGGCTATTTCGTCACTACGCAGGTATTTCGTGCCCGCGTCACGCCAGAGCGCACGCTGCGCGCACTGTGCCAGCAAGTGCGTGCGGACGCGCTCGGTGCGCTGGCGCATCCCGGCGTGCCTTTCGAACTGTTGCTGGAAACACGCCGTCCGGCCCGCGATGCCGCGCGCAGCCCGCTCTTCCAGTCGCTGTTTTCATTGCAGGTGCGTGATGGCAGCGAACAGTTTGCGCTCGGCGACCTGCGCGCGGACCTGGTGCCGGTGGCGGAACACACGGCGAAATTCGAACTGTCGCTGGACGTGGTGCTGGGTACGGCGGGGGCGCAGGCCGTGATCGAGTACAACACCGACCTGTTCAGCATCGGCACCATCGAACGGGTGCGTGCGGCCTATGAACGTGTGCTGTCCACCTTGATCGAAGCGCCCGACACGCGCGTGGGCGAACTGGTGCTGCCGACGCCGGCAATGATCTCGCAGTTGGCCGGGTGGGGCACCGGACGGCACGAGACCCTGCCGCGCAGCGTCACCGATCTGATTGCCGCGCAAGTCCAGTCGCAGCCGGATGCCATCGCCGTGCGCCAGGGCGACACCGCGCTGACCTACGCCGAGCTGTGGCACGCGGCCGGCGCACTGGCGGCCACACTGCATGCCGAACGCATCGGCGTGGCGGCCGCCGCATCGCCGCAGCGGCTGGTGGCGATGCTTGCGGTATTGCGCGCCGGCGCGGCGCTGGTGCCGCTGGACCCGGCTTTGCCCGCCGCCCGGCTGGCCCATATGATGCGCGCGGCGGAAATCGGGCAACTGCTCGCGCCGGCGGATATTGCCGCGCACCTGGACGTGCCGCCGCACGTTCCCGTCCTGGCACTGCACGCTGATCACGGCACGCATAGCGCACCGGCGGCGCGGCGGCACGCGCAGCAACTCGCCTATCTGATTTTTACTTCCGGCTCCACCGGCCTGCCGAAACCCGTGGCGGTGGCCCACGGTGCACTCTCGCAACATATCCAGGCTGTGGCGGCACGCTACGCCTTGTCCGCGCAGGACAAGGTGCTGGCCGCCGCCTCGTTCGGTTTTGATGCCGCACTGGAACAATGGCTGGCACCGCTGTCGGTGGGCGCCACCGTGGTGCTGCCGACACAACCGGCACTGACACCGGAACAACTCACCGCGCTGGTGCAGGAGCAGGGCGTGACGGTGCTCGATCTGCCGCCGGCGCTGCTGCGGCAACTGTGCGCGCTGCTGCCGGACGCCTCGCTGCCGGTGCGCCTGTGCATCACCGGCGGCGAAGCCTGCACACGGGATGATCTGCTTGCCGCGCAACGGGTGTTGTCCCCGGCACAACTGGCGAATGCCTATGGCCCCACCGAAGCCGTGATCTCGCCTGTGATCTGGCTGGGCGACAGCGTGCCGGAGGACGTGCCGCCGATTGGCCAGCCGGTGGGGGCTCGCCGCGCCTGGGTGCTGGATACCTGGCTCAACCCGGTGCCGCCGGGCCTGCCGGGCGAGCTGTATCTGGGGGGCGCAATGGCACGGGAATATGCCGGACAGCCTGCGCTGACAGCCAGCCGCTTTATCGCCGATCCGTTCAGCACACAGGGTGGCCGGCTGTACCGCACCGGCGACCGCGTACGCTGGCGCACCGACGGCATGCTGGAGTATCTCGGCCGCGTTGATGCGCAGCTCAGCCTGCGCGGTTTCCGTATCGAGCCGGGTGAAATCGAAGCCGCACTGCGGGCGCAATCCGCCGTGCGGGAGGCGGTGGTGGCGGTGCGCGGCAATCGCCTGCTGGCCTGGGTGGTGGGCGACGAGAGCGCCAACGACAGCGACCTGCGCGCCGCACTGGCGCAACAGCTTCCGGACTATATGGTGCCCGCCGTCATCCTCCGGCTTGCTGCGTTGCCATTGACGGTGAACGGCAAACTTGACCGCGCCGCACTGCCGGAACCGTCGCCGGCGAACGCGGAACAGGACGCGCCGGCGACTGAACAGGAAATCGCCCTGGCCACCGTCTGGCGCGATGTGTTGGGCGTGCCGGCGGTGGGCCGCGACGACAATTTCTTTGCCCTGGGCGGCGATTCCATTCTCAGCCTGCAAATTGTCGCGCGCCTGCGCGAGGCCGGCTGGCAGGCGACACCCCGGCAGATTTTTGAACGGCAGACTCTGGCCAGCCAGGCGGCAGTGCTGACCCCCGCGACACAGGCCGCGACATCAGACACCGAAGGCAGTGTGCCGCTGTTACCGATCCAGGCGGATTTTTTCCGCATGGCGTTGCCGAACCCGGCGCACTGGAACCAGGCGATCCTGCTGCAAGCGGAGACGGCACCGGACGAACAGGCACTGCGCCATGCACTGACCGCACTGGTGCAGCATCACGACAGCCTGCGGCTGCGTTATCACTGCGATGAACATGGCGTATGGCAGCAACGCTACACCTTGCCGCTGCCGGATGAGCAGCCGCTGCGCATCGCCAACACCACGCCGGACGGGATCACCGCGCTGTGCGACCGCGTTCAGCGCCAGTTTGATCTGACCCGTGGCCCGCTGCTGCGTGCCGTGCTGATGTACGTCAGCGATGGTAGCGTGCGCCTGCTGCTGTTGGCCCATCACCTGGTGGTGGACGCCGTCTCCTGGCGCATCCTGATCCAGGATCTGCACACCGCATTGCGACAACAGGCCGTGGGCTCCGCCATCCGGCTGCCGGAAAAAACCGGCAGTTATAAAGACTGGTCCGTTTTCCTGCGGCGTTATTTTGACAACGGCGCCCGCGCCGCCAAACCCTGGGCTGCCTTGCCGTACCCACTGCCCTGTGACCATCCGGAAGGTGACAATTGCGCCGCGCAGCAAACGCTGGAAGATATCAGCCTGGACAGCGCACAAACACACGCCTTGCTGCGCGCTGCGCCAGTAGCCTATCGCACGCAGGTCAACGACCTGCTGCTGACCGCACTGGGCCGCGCGCTGTGTCACTGGAGCGGCCAGCCGCGCGTGCTGGTGGACCTGGAAAGCCACGGCCGTCACCCCTTGCCCGGCGCGCCGGATCTGTCCCGCACGGTGGGCTGGTTCACCAGCCTGCAGCCGATCCTGTTATCGCCGCTGGGCGAACCGGGCGAAGCCCTGTGCCGGGTCAAGGAAAGTCTGCGCCAGGTGCCGCATCACGGCCTGGGTGCCGGTTTTACGCAGCCGCCGGTGCCGCGCGCCAGCGTGCTGTTCAATTATCTGGGGCAGTTCGATGCCAGCCTGGACACGGACAGCCCGTGGCGGCTGGCGCAGGAAAGCCCCGGCCACTGCGTCGACGATGAGGCACCGCAGTCACACGACTTCGTGATCAACGGGCAGGTGCTTGGCGGCGAGCTGCGTTTCGCGGTGCGCTACAGCCGCGCGCGCTACCGGGCCGCCACCGTGCGCGCCTGGGCAGCGCGTTTCCGTGATGAACTGCTGGCGCTGATTGCCCACTGCACCAGTGGCGCGCGGGGTGCCACGGCGTCCGATTTTCCACTGGCGCAACTGGACCCGGCGGGGCTGGCGCGGTTGCCGGTGCCGGCGGCGGACATGGCCGACCTGTATCCGCTGTCGCCCATGCAGCAGGGGCTGTTGTTTCACAGCCTGTACGCGCCGCAGGACAGCGCCTACCTGAACCAGCTGCGCATGGACATCACCGACCTGGACGTGCCGCGTTTCCAGCGTGCCTGGGAAACCGTGCTGGCCCGTCACGATGCGCTGCGCAGCGGCTTTATCACACAGGGCGAGGCGGCGTTGCAGTGGGTGGCACCGGACGTGGCCCTGCCGCTCACCGAATACACCGGCATTGAACCGGACCGCCTCGCCACCCAGGAACGCGAACGCGGTGTCGATCTGCTGACGCCGCCGCTGATGCGGCTGGCCATGGTGCGCACCGGCGCGCGCCGGCATCACCTGGTCTGGACCTGCCACCACCTGTTGCTGGACGGCTGGAGCAGTGCGCAACTGCTCGGCGAAGTGCTGCGGGCTTACGCCGGCGAACAGCTGCCGGCGGTGGTACACCGTTATCGTGATTACATTGCCTGGCTGGGCGAACGCGATGCGGACGCCAGCGAGCGTTACTGGCGCACCTTGCTGGCCGGCATCGAACAGCCGACGCTGCTCGCCGACGTGCTGGCACCGCGCACCGCGCGCGCCGCATCCCAGGCGGTACTGCATCAGTCTTTGCCGGCGCACCTCAGCCAGTCACTGCAACAACTGGCCCGCGCCCGGCAACTGACGCTCAATACGCTGGTGCAGGCGGCCTGGGCGCTGCTGGTGGCGCGTTACAGTGGCCAGCGCACGGTCACCTTCGGCGCCACCGTGTCCGGCCGGCCAGCGGCGTTGCCGGGCAGTGCCGACATGGTCGGCCTGTTCATCAACACCCTGCCGGTGGTGGTGGATACCGATCCGGCGCAGCCCCTGGATAAATGGCTGCACGCCTTGCAGGCACAGCACCTGGCCAGCCGCGAACACGAGCACACGCCGCTGTCCGCCATCCAGCGCTGGGCCGGGCAGGGCGGGCAGAGCCTGTTCGACACGCTGGTGGTGTTTGAAAATTTCCCCGTCGATGCGCTGCTGCACGAACACGACCGCGTGCTCGCCTGCGACAACGTGCAGAGCGACAGCGGCAACCATTACCCGCTGACGCTGCGCGTCAAACCGGGGGCCACGCTGCAACTGGATTTTTTGCACGACCCGGCGCGTGTCGAGGATGTGCAGGCCGTGGCGGATGAATACCGGGCATTGCTGACGCAGCTGTGCGCAAGGCTGGACCCGTCACCGGCCACCGCGCTGGGCGAATGGCCGTCGTGTACGGCACACACGGCAGAGCCCGCACAGCATTGGCCCCATGCGGATGTCCTGTCCCTGTGGCGCGCGCAGGTCGCGCGCGTGCCGGCGCAGGTGGCCGTCGCCAGTGGTGCGCAACAATTGAGTTATGCCGCGCTGGAGCAACGCAGCAATGCCCTGGCTGCACGGCTGCTTGCCTCGGGCGTGCAACCGGAAAGCCGCGTTGGCGTGCATGCCCGTCGCGGTATCGAACTGGTCACCGGCCTGCTTGCGGTGCTCAAGGCAGGCGCCGTCTATGTGCCGCTGGACCCGGACCTGCCCGCCGAACGGCTCGCCTGGCAGGCACGGGACGCCGGCGTGCAGACATTGCTGAGCGCCTCGCCGCTGGCGTTCGTGCCGCAGGTGCCGGTGCTGTCCCTGTTGCAGGCCGACGACAGCCCCGACGTTGTGCCGGCTCTGCCGCTGTCGCCGCAGCAGGGCGCGTATCTGATCTACACGTCCGGCTCCACCGGCCGGCCAAAAGGCGTGCTGGTGAGCCACGCGGCGCTGGCCAATTATGTGCAGGGCGTACTGGCCAGGCTGGCGCTGCCGGACAGCGCGCGCACCTTTGCCATGGTCTCCACCGTGGCGGCGGACCTTGGCCACACGGTGCTGTTCGGTGCGCTGTGCGATGGCCGCACGCTGCATCTGGTGCCGCCGGAGGACGCGTTCGAACCGGACCGGTTTGCCGATTACCTGCACCGGCATCACATCGACGTGCTGAAAATTGTCCCCGGTCATCTTGAAGCGCTGTTGTGCGCTGCGGCACCGGACAGGGCGCTGCCGGCCCATACGCTGATCATCGGCGGCGACGTGGCGCGCCAGTCGCTGCTCGACCGTGTCGCCGCCCTGGCGCCAGCGTGCCGCGTGATCAATCACTACGGCCCCACGGAAACCACCGTCGGCACACTGACCTGGACACGGGCCGGCGCGCAACCCGCACCGCTGCCGCTGGGCACGGCATTGCCGAATACCGGCGCCTGGGTGCTGGATGCCGCACTGCAATCGGTGCCGGCGGGTGCCGAGGGCGAGCTGTATCTCGGCGGCGTGGCGCTGGCACGCGGTTATCTCGGCCAGCCGGCACTGACCGCGACGCGCTTTGTCGCGCACCCGTTTTGCGAGGGGGAGCGCCTGTACCGCACGGGGGATCGTGTGCACCGTGCAGCGGACGGCACACTGCAGTATCGCGGCCGCACCGACGATCAGGTGAAGATTCGCGGCTACCGGGTGGAGCTCAGCGAAGTGGCGGCGCGTCTGCGCGCACTGCCGGGCGTCGGGCAGGCGGAGGTGATTGCCCGCGAACAGGACGACGGCCGCCTGCAACTGGTGGGCTATGTGGTGCCCGAACAGGACACCGCACCGCTGATGCAGGCGCTGGCCGATGTGCTGCCGGACTATATGTGCCCCGGCGCGCTGCTCGGCTTGCCGGCGCTGCCACTGACGGCGAACGGCAAACTGGACCGGCAGGCCCTGCCGCTGCCGGGGGAAACGCCGGCACAGGGTTACGCCGCGCCGGAAAACGACGTGGAACAGATCATCGCCGATGTCTGGGCCGAGGTGCTGCGCCGCGAGCAGATCGGCCGGCTGGACAACTTTTTCGAGTTGGGCGGTGATTCGATCCTGTCGTTGCAGATTGTCGCCCGCTGCCGCAAGCGTGGCCTGCGCCTCACCCCCAGACACCTGATGGAACGGCAGACCGTGGCGGCCGTTGCCGAAGTGGCTGTGCCCGTGAGCACCGCGCCGGTGACACCGTTGCGCCCGAGTGTGCACAAGGCGCCGCTGCTGCCGGTGCAGCAATGGTTTTTTGCGCAGGATTTCCCGTCGCCGGCGCACTGGAATCAGTCGGTCATGCTGGTGCCGGACGACGCCATGACCGTCGAGATCGCCGAGCGCGCCGTGGCTGCGCTGGTACAGCACCATCCGGCGCTGCGCATGCAGTTTCTGCGCGAGGGCGACACATGGCGGCAAACCGTTCAGGAAAACGTGGACGGTATTTTTCAGCAGGTCGGTTTTTCCCACAAACAGGACATCACACCACTGGCCGATCAGCTGCAACGCAGCCTGCGTCTTGACCGGCCGTTTCGCGCCGGCTGGCTGGCGCAGCATGACGGCACGGAACGGCGCCTGCTGCTGGTCGCGCATCACCTGGTGGTGGACGGTGTCTCCTGGCGCATCCTGCTGGAAGACCTGCAAGCCGCCTGCAGCCAACTGCTCAACGGCGAGCGCATCGCGTTGCTGCCGGAAGCCACGCCGCTGACCGACTGGCCCGTGACCCTGATGCAACAGTTGCCGCATTTCCGGCAACAGGCCGCTTTCTGGCAGGCGCAATGTGCGCAACCGGATGCGCCATTCCCTGCGACAACGCCCGACGGCAGCAACACCGTGGCGGACATGGCCACCTGCGACGCCACGCTGGACGCCGCCACCACCCGCGCACTGCTGGGCAGTGCCCACCGCGCCCGGCGCACGCGCCCGGACGACCTGCTGCTGACCGCACTGGCGCGCACCCTGTGTGCCTTGACCGGTGATGCCCGCGTCCTGGTGGAGCTGGAGGGCCACGGCCGCGAAGCGCTGCAGGCCGACACCGATCTCAGCCGCACCGTCGGCTGGTTCACCGCGCTGTATCCTGTCGCACTCACACTGCCACCCGGCGAGGCGCTGGCGCAGTTGTGTGCCGTGAAAGAACAATTGCGCGCGGTGCCGGACAAGGGGCTGGGGTTCGGTGTCCTGAAATACCTCGACGGCACACTGCGCGACGGCGCCGTGCCGCAGATCACCTTCAATTATCTCGGCCAGTTCGACCAGACAGCGCAGCAGGCCGCGCTCTGGCGCCAGGCACCGGAATCCGCCGGGCAGGCGCGTGCACCCGACAGCGAACGCCGCAGCAGCTTTGATCTCAGCGCACAGGTGAGCGACGGTCAGCTGCACCTGAGCTGGGCGTATTCCCGCGCGCGTCATGACGCCGGGACCATCAACGACTTGCTGACGACATTCTGCGCCACGCTCACTGACCTGGTGCGTGCCTGCGAGGCGGCGACACCGGGTGCCACACCGTCGGACTTTCCGTTGGCGGGCATCGATCAGGCGGCGCTTGATCAATTGCCGGTTGCCCGGGGTGACATGACCGATCTTTATCCGCTGTCGCCGCTGCAACAGGGCCTGCTGTTCCACAGCCTGTATGCCCCGTCGGGCAGCGCCTACCTGAACCAGTTGCGGCTGGATATCGACGGGCTGGACGTCAACCGGTTCCGCAGCGCGTGGCAGGCGGTCATCAACCGGCACCCGATTCTGCGCAGCGGTTTTATCACCGGCCAGGGCGAGCCGCTGCAATGGGTTGCCCGGGAAGCAACCCTGCCGCTGACGGAACGGGACCTTGCGCAGCCTGCCGAGTGCGAGGCGCTGGCGGAACAGGAACTCGCACGTGGCGTGGATCTGCTGCATCCGCCGTTGATGCGGCTGTTGCTGCTGCGCACGGGCACACACCGTCATCACCTGATCTGGACCAGCCATCACCTGCTGCTGGACGGCTGGAGCACGGCCCTGCTGCTGGGCGAAGTGTTGCGGCATTACAACGGCGAGTCGCTGCCGCCGGCAGGGCAGTACCGCGACTACATCGCCTGGCTGCAACAGCGTGACCCGGCCCGGAGCGACGCATTCTGGCGCGGCGAACTGGCGCGCATCGCATCGCCCACCCTGCTGGCGGCGGTGCTGCCGGGCGACGGTGACGGGCAGGGCGTGCTGGAAAAACGCCTTCCGTCGGACGTGCTGGAACAGATGGCGCGCCGCGAGCGCATTACCCTGAACACCCTGGTGCAGGGCGCCTGGGCGCTGGTGCTGCAACAGTGCACCGGCCAGCACACCGTTACCTTCGGCGCCACCGTGGCCGGCCGGCCGGCGGAACTGCCGGGGGCGGAGCAGATCATCGGGCTGTTTATCAACACGCTGCCGGTCAGCGTAACGCCGGACCCGGCGTTGAAAGTGGCCGACTGGCTGCGCGCACTGCAACGGCAGAACCTGGCCACGCGCGAATTCGAGCACACACCGCTGTACGACCTGCAACGCCAGGCCGGGCAGGGGGCCTTGTTCGATACGCTGCTGGTGTTCGAAAACTATCCGGTGGACAGCGCCCTGCGCGAAGCACGGCCGCACGGTCTGCGCTTCGGTGACAGCCACAAGCGTGAGGAAACCCATTACGGCGTCACGCTGGCGGTGCACCAGGCGAACGGACTGCACCTGCATTTGAGCCATGACCGCGCGCGGATCAGCGATGCGTCGGCGCAGGCATTGATGTCGCAACTGACAGCCCTGCTTGGGCAACTGGTGCGGGCGGCGGACGCCCCGCTGGGTGAACTGCATTGCCTGCCGGACGCCGTCCAGTCACAGCTCCGGCAGTGGTCGTGCAATCGCGCGCGCGTTGAAGACGGCCTGGTGCATCACCGCATCGAACAACAGGCCGCTGCGCAGCCGGACGCCTGCGCCTTGTGCTGGGGCGAGACGCAACTCAGTTATGGAGAACTGAACACGCGCGCCAACCAGCTCGCGCATCACCTGATTGCCCGGGGTGTGCGGCCGGACATGCCGGTCGGCGTGGCCATGCTGCGCGCGCCGGAGATGGTCATTGCCCTGCTGGCGGTGATGAAGGCCGGCGGCGCCTATGTGCCGCTGGACCCGGAATACCCGCGCGAGCGGCTGGCGTACATGATCGAAGACAGCGGTATCAGCCTGTTACTGACCCAGGCCACGGTGGCCCCCATGCTGCCGGTGCCGGAGGCAGTGACGATCCTGGCAGTTGATGCACTGGCACTCGACCCGGCGCCACACAATCCTGCCGTCGCGTTGCACGGCGATAATCTTGCTTATGTGATCTACACCTCCGGCTCCACCGGCAAACCGAAAGGCGCCGGCAACCGTCACCGCGCGCTGGATAACCGCATCCGCTGGATGCAGGGCGCCTGCCCCATCGATAACACCGACACGGTATTGCAGAAAACGCCGTTCAGTTTCGACGTGTCGGTGTGGGAATTCTTCTGGCCCCTGATGCAGGGCGCCCGCCTGGCGATTGCCGCACCGGGTGACCACCGTGATCCGGCGGCGCTGGCCGCACTGATCCGGCAGCATCAGGTCAGCACGCTGCATTTCGTGCCATCCATGCTGCAGGCGTTCCTGCTCGGTGCCGCGTTGTCGCACTGCGACAGCCTGCGGCAGATTCTGTGCAGTGGCGAAGCACTGCCGGCAGCGGTGCAGGACGCAGTACTGAAACGGCTGCCACAGGTGGCGCTGCATAACCTTTACGGACCCACCGAAGCTGCCATCGACGTGACGCACTGGCGCTGCCGCGATGAACGCGGCGCGCCAGTGCCGATCGGTGCACCGATCACCGGCACCGACACCTGGGTGCTCGACGGCGCCCTCAATCCGGTGGCGCCCGGTGTGCCCGGCGAACTGTATCTCGGCGGTGCCGGACTGGCGCGTGGCTACCACGGCCGTGCGGCGCTGACCGCAGAGCGATTTGTCGCCAACCCCTTTGCCGGCCATGGCGAGCGCCTTTACCGCACCGGCGATCTGGTGCGCTGGCGTGCCGACGGCGTGCTCGACTACCTGGGCCGGCTGGATCATCAGGTGAAACTGCGCGGCCTGCGCATTGAGCTGGGCGAGATCGAAGCGGTGCTGCTGACACAACCGGCAGTCCAGGCGGCGGTGGTCGTCGCCGTGCCGGTGCAGGGTGAACCGCAACTGGTGGCCTACGTCGTCACGGACGCTGAACAGCCCACGGGCGCTCTGCGCGACGCGCTGGCAGAACGGCTGCCGGACTACATGGTACCGGCATGCTTTGTCCCGCTGCCGGCGTTGCCGCTGAGCCCCAATGGCAAAGTGGATCGCCGCGCGCTGCCCGCGCCGGCCTTGCCGGAAACCTCCCAGGGCGAGCCGCCGCAGGGCGACACCGAAACCACCCTGGCCGCCATCTGGTGCGCACTGCTCGGCCACGAACGGGTATGCCGCACGGATCATTTCTTTGCGCTGGGCGGCCATTCGCTGATGGCGCTGAAACTGCAGATGCGGGTACAGGAGCAGTGCGCGGTGTCATTGCCGCTGCGTGCCTGCTTTGACCATCCGACCCTGCGGGCCCTGGCGGCCGAAATTGATCGCCTGCGCGGTGACGGCGACGACAGGACACAGGATCTCGACAGCATGCTGGCGTTGCTGGATACGCTGGAGTAGGGGGGCGAGTGGAGGCTGGGGTGTGGTTGAAGAGTGGGTCGGACGTCGGACGTCTGACGTCGGACGCTAAAAAGAAAATGCGACGGAGTATGAGCGTTATGTTTTTCCGGTTTTTGCGTCAGACGTCCGACGTCAGACGTCCGACCTTCCCCACCCCGGAGACCCCCACCCCATGAACGCCGCCCTGCGTACCATCGCCGAACGGTTCGCCCGTTTGCCCGAGCACAAACAGCGTGATTTTCTCACCGCCCTGCAACAGCAGGGCATCGACTTCGCGCAACTGCCGATGGTGCCCCGCGCCGAAGACGGCCCCTGCCCTTTGTCCTTCGCCCAGGCGCGGCAGTGGTTTCTCTGGCGGCTTGATCCCGCCGGCACGGCGTACCACATCAGCGGTGCGCTGACACTGACGGGGCTGCTTGATGTGACGGCCTTGCGCACAGCGCTGGCGACATTGGTATCGCGGCATGCCGCATTGCGCACCCGCTTTATCGAAACAGAAGACGGCCACGCCTTGCAGGCATGCTTGCCGCAGGGGGAGGTGCAGTGGCAGGAAGAAACCCTGGCCGATCCGTCACTGGCGCGCGAACGTGCCGAAGCGATTGCTGCCGCGCCCTTTGACTTGCGCACCGGCCCACTGTTGCGCGCAGCCCTGTTACGCACCGGCGCGGACGAACAGATACTGGTATTGGTTGTGCACCATATCGTCGCTGACGGCTGGTCGATGCAGATTCTGTTGCACGAACTGATGCAATGCTATGCCGCAGGAGGCAGCACGACACTGCCGCCTTTGCCAGTGAGCTATGCGGACTACGCGCTCTGGCAACGCCACGCCCTGGAGGCTGGCGAGCGCGAACGGCAACTCGCCCATTGGCGCGCACAGCTGGGCGAGGCACAACCCGTGCTGCAATTGCCGACGGACGCACCGCGCCGCGCCGGCGCTCACTACACCGCCGCGCGCCACACGCTACACTTGCCGGCCTCATTGATGAATGATCTGCGCGGCCGGACAGCAGGGCAGGGCGTGACCCTGTTCATGGCATTGCTGTCGGCGTTCCAGGTACTGCTGGGCCGGCGCAGCGGTCAGGACGACATTCGCGTCGGCGTGCCGCTGGCCAACCGGCAGCGCACGGAAACCGAAGGCGTGATCGGCTTTTTCGTCAACACACAGATAATGCGCGCACGATTGTCACCGGACATGACGCTGGATGAACTGCTGCAACAGGTGCGCAGCACCACCCTGGCCGCGCAATCGCATCAGGACCTGCCGTTCGAGGAACTGGTGGAGGCACTGCACCCGGCGCGCAGCCTCGACAGCAGCCCGCTGTTCCAGGTGGCATTTGATCACCAGCAACAGGGCGATGCAGAGCAGGTAACCCTGCCGGGCGTGACGGTGAGTGCGTTTCCGCTGCGGCCGCGCCAGGCACAGTTCGAACTGGCGCTGGCAACGCTGGCCCAGGCCGACGGCAGCGTGACGGCCACCTTTACCTACGCGCGGGAATTGTTTGAAGCAGACACCATTGCCGCACTGGCCGCGCAGTATGAAACACTGGTCACCGCCCTCGTGCAGACGCCTGACGCCGTGCTGGGCGATCTGCCCCTGCTGACCGACGGCGAACAACGCACATTAACGGCCTGGGGAAAATCGCCTGCCACGGCGCCGGCCTTTGTACCGGCGCATCAACGGGTCAGTGACCAGGCACGGCAACGGCCCGATGCCGATGCACTGATCACACCGACGGGCACGCTCAGTTACGCCGAGCTGGAGGCACGGGCGAATGCCCTCGCGCATCAGTTGATCGCGGCGGGCGTGTGTCCCGAAACGCGGGTCGGCGTGGCCTTGCCCCGTGACGCGGGTCTGATTATCGCGCTGCTGGCGATCCACCGCGCCGGGGGCGCCTATGTGCCGCTGGACCCGTACTATCCGGCGGACCGGCTGCGCTACATGATGGACGACAGCGGCATGCGCCTGCTGCTGACAACGCAGACCCTGTTGCCGTCGCTGCCCGTGCCGGAAAAGGTCGAGGTACTGTGTGCCGATCCACTGGCGGATGACGCGCCCACGCACCCACCGGATGTGGTGTTGCATCCCGAACAACTGGCCTATCTGATCTATACGTCCGGCTCCACCGGCCGCCCGAAAGGGGTGGCCGTGGCGCACGGTCCGTTTGCCATGCATGTGCAGGCGATCAGCGAGCGTTACGGCATGACGCCGCAGGATCGTGAACTGCAATTTGCCTCGGTCTGCTTCGACGGCGCGCACGAACGCATCTGGGTGCCGCTGATCAGCGGCGCCGCGCTGATGCCGCGCGATGATGAACTCTGGCCGGTGACGCGCACCTGCGAGGAAATCGCCCGCCACGGCATCACCCTCGCCTGCTTTACCCCCGGCTACCTGCGCCAGATCGCCGAACTGGTCGGCGAGCCGGCCAGCCGCCTGCCGATCCGCTCCTACACCGTGGGCGGCGAAGCCATGCCCCGCGCCACGCTGGCGCTCGTACAGCAGGTGCTCAAACCGCCACGCATCCTGAACGGCTACGGGCCAACGGAAACCGTGATCACGCCGACGCTTGGCTGTGCCTTCCCCGACAGCCCCTGCGCCACGTCGGCGATGACCATTGGCACGCCAGTGGGTGATCGCAGTGCCTGGGTACTGGACGACACACTGCAACCGGTGCCACCGGGGCAGTCTGGAGAACTGTACCTCGGCGGCAGTGGGCTGGCGCGCGGCTATCTTGGCCGCCCGGCGCTGACCGCAGAGCGGTTTGTGGCCGATCCATTCAGCGACACTGGCGCGCGCCTGTACCGCACCGGCGACCGTGTGCGCTGGCTGCCGGACGGCACGCTGGATTATCTCGGCCGTATCGACCAGCAGGTGAAAGTGCGCGGCTTCCGCATCGAACCCGGCGAAGTCGAAGCGCAATTGCTGGCGCAACCGGCGGTGCGCGATGCGGCCGTGATGGCCTGCGATGCACCGGGTGGCACCGCGCTGGTGGCCTGGGTGTCGTTGCAGGGCGACAGCGATGCCACGCGGTTGCGCGCGGCGCTGGGCGAGACACTGCCGGACTATATGGTGCCGGCCGTGATCACCGTGCTGGCGGCACTGCCGCTGAACGCCAACGGCAAAGTCGATCGACAGGCCCTGCCGGCACCAGTGTTTGCCAGCGAACAACCTTATGCCGCACCGCAGGGCGACATTGAACAGATGCTGGCGCGCCTCTGGCAACAGGTGCTGTCGGTGGAGCAGGTGGGCCGCGCCGATAATTTTTTTGATCTCGGTGGCGATTCCATTCTCAGCCTGCAAATTGTCGCGCGCTGTCAGCAGGCCGGCTGGCAGATCACCCCGCGCCAGATGTTCGAGCACCAGACCATCGCCGCACTGGCCACCGTGGCCGAGCCTGTTCAGGCCACACACATGGAGGAGAAACGCGCAACCCTGCGTGATCTTCTGCCGGACGAACTGTGTGACAGGCTGGCGCTGAATGAAGCACAGATCGAAGACGTCTACCCGCTGTCGCCGACGCAGGAAGGCATGCTGTTCCATTCGATGGAAGAGCCAGGCATGTACATCAACCAGCTCAGCATCGCGGTGCAGGGGCTGGATGCCGAGCGGCTGGCGCAGGCCTGGCGCACGATGCTGGCCCGGCACCCGATCCTGCGCAGCGGCGTGCTCTGGCAGCCGGGCATGCAGCGCCCCCTGCAAAGCGTATGGCGCGATGTCGAGGCGGAAATCCATCATCTCGACTGGCGCGGTGAGGCAGGCATGACAGCGCGCCTGGAGGCATTCCTGGCGCAGGACCTGCAGGCCGGCTTCGACTGGCAACGGCCGCCGCTGTCGCGCCTGACGCTGATCCGCACCGGTGACGATGCACACCAGCTGATCTGGACCCGCCACCATCTGCTGGCCGATGGCTGGGCAGATGCGCGCCTGCTCGGTGAATGGCTACGCTGCTACGCCGGCGAAACACTGCCGCCACCGCCGCCGGGTTACGGTCACTATATTCGCTGGCTGCAACGACAGGATCAGGACGCCGCACGGGATTTCTGGCACAGCGCACTGGCGGGCCAGGAGGGCGCCACACTGCTTGCCGCCACGGCCACCGCGCAGCCGCGCACCGGCTATGAACGGATTTATACCCGCTGGGACGGCGACGTGACCGCGCGCCTGCAAGCCTTTGCACGCGCCCAGCAGATCACCCTGAATACGCTCGTGCAGGCCGCCTGGGCACTGGTGCTGCAAGGCTGCTGCCAGCGCGAGCAGGTGATGTTCGGTGCCACCGTTGCCGGGCGCCCGGCAACGCTGCCGGGAGCACAGGAGATGGTGGGCCTGTTTATCAACACGCTGCCGGTGCCGGTGAACACCGCCCCGCACCAGACCGTGGGCGAATACCTGCGCACCGTGCAGCACACCAACCTGCAACTGCGCGAATTCGAATACAGCGCACTGGCCGATGTGCAGCGCTGGGCCGGTGCGGCAGGCCGGCCACTGTTCGACAGCATCCTGGTGTTTGAAAACCATCCGCTGGATGAGGCGCTGCGTGACACCGGCCGCTACGGGCTGCGCTTTGGCGCCATGCACGGCGAAGGGCTGACCGGTTACGCCATGGACGTACAGGTGCAGGTGGAGGACACACTGGAAATCGAATACTGCTACCGCCGCGCCGATTTCAGCGATGCCGAGGTGCTGCAGGTGCGCGCCCGCATGGAGCAGATGCTTGCCGCACTGAGCGAGGAGGCCTCGCGGCCGCTGGGTGAACTGCCGCGTATCAGTGCCGACGCTGTCCGGCAACTGACGGCCTGGGGCAGCAACCCGCCTGCCGAACAGGACGACCGGCCCGTGACGGCGCTGATTGCCGGGCGTGCGGCACAGCAACCGGCGGCGCTGGCGGTATCGCTGGGCGACAGGGAGCTGGATTTCGCCACCCTTGATGCCGAGGCGCACCGCATGGCGCAGCGGTTGCGCGCGCGGGGTATCGGTACGGAGACGCTGATCGGCGTGTCACTGCCGCGTTCACCAGAGTTGCTGGTGACCTTGCTCGGCATCCTGCGCGCGGAGGCCGCCTACGTGCCACTGGACAGCGCGCTGCCGCAGGAACGGCGCCGTTTCATGGTCCGTGACAGCGGCCTGCGCGCACTGATTACCACCGAGGCACTGCGCGCCGACAGCGACACGCTGGGCGCACCGGCGATCTGGACGCTGGAGGACCTGCTGCAACAGCAAGCGCCGGCGACGCCGCTGGCGCAGGTCATTCACCCGCAGCAACTGGCGTACATGATTTACACCTCCGGCTCCACCGGCCAGCCAAAAGGTGTAATGGTGACACACGGCCCGCTGGCAATGCATTGCCGCGCGGTGGCTGCGATGTACGACATGCCGCCCGGCAGCCGCGAATTGCATTTCATGTCGTTCTCGTTCGACGGCGCGCACGAACGCTGGCTGGCGGCGCTGTGCCAGGGCGTCGGCCTGGTGCTGCGCGACGACGAGTTGTGGAGCGCCGAACAGACCAGCGCCGTACTGCGCGACCGGCAGGTGGATGCCGCCGCCTTTCCGCCGGCGTACCTCGGCCAGTTGGCCGAGTGGCACGCCGCAGGCGACGCGCCGCCGCCGGTGTCGCTGTATGTGTTCGGTGGCGAGGCCATGCCCCGCGATACCCTGGCGCGCATTCGCGATACCCTGCGTCCGCGCTGGTTGCTGAACGGCTACGGCCCGACCGAAACCGTGGTGACACCGCTGATCTGGAAGGTGCCGGCGGACACTGAATTCACCACACCCTTCGCCCCCATCGGCCGCGTGGTGGGCGAACGCACGGCCTGGATTCTGGACCCGGCGATGCAGCCGGTGCCGGCCGGGGCCATCGGCGAACTGTACATCGGCGGGTACGGCCTGGCGCGTGGTTACGCCGGGCGTGCCGCACTGACCGCCGCACGTTTTGTCGCGGACCCGTTCAGCCGCGACGGCGGCCGTCTGTACCGCACCGGCGATCTGGCGCGCTGGTTGCCGGACGGGCAGGTGGAATATCTCGGCCGTGCCGATCGTCAGGTGAAGGTGCGTGGTTTCCGGATCGAACCCGGTGAAATCGAAGCCGTCCTGCGCGAAGTGCCGACGGTGCGCGATGCGGCGGTGGACGTCCACGACGGGCAACTGGTGGCCTGGCTGGAAAGCGATCAGGACGACAGCCAGGCTGCGCGTCAGCACCTGGCCGGCCGTATGCCGGATTACATGGTGCCGGCGCAGTTCATGACGCTGCCGGCCTTGCCGCGCCTGATCAGCGGCAAGCTCGACCGCCACAGCCTGCCGGCACCGACCTCCGCTGCCGGGACGGCGTACGTGGCGCCCTGTTCGGACACCGCACGGCAACTGGCGGATATCTGGCAGCAAGTGCTGGGCGTGCCGCGCGTCGGCATGACCGATCATTTCTTTGAACTGGGCGGTGACTCGATTCTCAGCCTGCAAGTGATTTCCCGCGTGCGGCAGGCTGGCCTGCCGATCACGGTACGGCTGCGCGACCTGATGCGTTATCCCACTCTCCAGGGTTTGATAGAACACGCCGGGCAGACGCACGAGCACACCGCCGAACCCGTGGCAGTGACGACGCTGCCCACCGGCCCGGCACCGCTGACGCCGATCCAGGCGTGGCTGTTTGAGGAAGACATTCCCTCACCGGATCATTTCAACCAGTCTGTGCTGTTGCGTGCGAAAACGCCGCTGGATGAGCATGTGCTGCGCGAGGTTATTGCGCGGCTGGTGGCCCATCACGAAGGGCTGCGGATGCGCCTGGTGCGAAGCGGCGACGGACAGTGGCGGCAGGCACCCGTTGCATCGGACGACAGCGCGGGCATCCTCTGGGTGCGCGATGCGTGCAGCGCGGAGGATATTCTGCGTATTGGCGAGGCCGCGCAGCGCAGCCTGTCGTTACAGGACGGCCCGGTGATGCGCGTGGTGTATCTGCGCATGGCGGACCAGTCATCGCGCCTGCTGATCGTGATCCATCACCTGTTCGTGGACGGTGTTTCCTGGCGTGTGCTGCTGGAAGAAATGCAGGGGCTGTATGGGGCGCTGTGCGGGGGAGAACCCTATGCGCTGCCGCAGGCCAGTGCGCCCTTCAGCGCCTGGGCGCATTATCTGGCCACCCGCGCGCCTGCCTTGCAGGGCGAAGTGGATTACTGGCACACCCAGCTCCAGGGCGTGGCCGATATTCCCCGCGACCACGACAGCCTGAACCTGACCGGTGCGGACCATTCCCTGCGCTGCGAGCTGGATGAAACCCTGACCGCGCAATTGCTGCGCGAAGCACCTGCCGCCTACGACACCAGCATTGATGACCTGCTGCTGGCGGCGCTGGCCCGCACGGTATGGCAGTGGAGCGGTGAACACAGCACGCTGGTCAACCTGGAAGGGCACGGCCGCGAAGGCGATGACGCCGGCCTGGACCTGAGCCGCACCGTGGGCTGGTTCACCAGTGTGTATCCCTTGCGGCTGGTGCAGGGGCAGGCGGCACCCGGTGCCCTGATCCGCGCGGTAAAAAACCAGCGCCGTGCGGTGCCGGGCAAGGGCATCGGCTATGGCGTGCTGTGGTATCTCGGCGACCAGACGGCCCGGCAAAAACTCGGCATCGCGTCACCGCGCATCACCTTCAATTACCTCGGCCAGTTCGATCAGAGCTTTTCCGATGACGGCGATTTTCAGCCGGCACTGGAATCTGCAGGACGCGAACGCAGCGATGCCGCCCCACTGGCAAACTGGCTGGAAATCGTCGGGCATGTGTACGGACAGAAGCTGACACTGAACTGGATTTTCAGCCGGCATCAGTATGAGGTGGAAACCGTCGAGCGGTTGGTGACGTTGTATGAAAACGCGCTGCGGGAACTGGTAGTGCATTGTGTGGAAAAAGTGGCGGGGCGGCGACAGCGGCGACGCGCCTAGCGGGTGTCTGGTGGTGGCCGTGCGCGGCAAGCCCGCGTTGATTCGCCTCCGGCTGCTGGATCACAGGCGGTCAATCAATAGCCTTGCTCACGAATAAGGAGCGCACCCTGAAACGCCACGAGATGAACTGCTACAAGGTGCGCCTGTTCGCCGCGCCGGCGGGCATCGGCATGAGCCTGGCGCCGGCGACCACAAGCCATCGCCGACCGTCGGTCAGGCCGGGGCGTTCATAAAGACGGTCTTTCCCGGTGCGCGCAGCGCCGTCGGGTCATTGAACACCTCAGGCAGTGCGCTGAGGGCATGACAGGCGCCGACGATGTCGGGTGCGCCATCCGCGAACAACCGTCCCAGGTACTCAAGCTGCCTGGGATTTTCCTTGAACAGCACCCAGCGGTAACGAATGCCCTGCTGACGCGCCGCGAGGCGTTTTTTCAGATAGGTCTTGCCGCTACCCGCCAGCCCGCGAACCACTCCGTTGTCGGTGACAGAGCCGAGGACGGGGTTGCTGGTGGTGACGTAGGCCCGGCCCGGTGAGCGGCGGCGCTGCAATACGTCCATCAAGGGATCATGCTCGCGGTGGTCACCGGCCGGGGTGGCGCAGTTGACAATGATGTCCGCGCTGATCGCCGACATCGCGGACGGATCACGGTAATCGACAATGTCATGCGCGCCGAGGCGTTGCAGCCATTCCCGGTTCTGGCGGGATGCCACGGCGGTCACCCGCGCACCCCAGCGCAACGCCAGGATCACCGCAATGGAACCGACACCGCCGCTGGCGCCGTTGATGCAGACCTGTTTTCCACGCGTTGTGTCCGCCGACAGATTCACCGCGGCCAGGGCTTGCAGGGCGGTCAGCCCGGCGTAGCCGAGGCCCGCAGCGACGGTGTCGCTGAGTGCGTCATCGATGGGCGCCAGGCAGTGACGCGGCAGCGTGAAAAGGTCTGCATAGGTGCCACCGATTCGGGGTGACGCGGCCACCAGCACGCGCTGGCCCGGCTGCAAATCCGTGATGCCTGGACCGGTCGCGACAACGCGGGCGACGGCGTCTCTGCCCAGCATCAGCGGGAAATGCCCTTTGGGATTGAGTAACGGCGCGCCGTAGCCCCGGGCCACCAGGGTGTCAATCGGATTGATGGACGTGCCGATCAATGCAAGCTGGGCCTCGTATTTGCCGGGTGCGGTGCATGCGGGCACCGGCTGTAAAACCAGCGTGCCGGGTTCGTAGCCATTGATCATGTAAGCGTTCATTGCCTTCTCCCCGGGCGCATCAGGTGTCCGTTGCTGCAGTGGTGAGGGTACAGAAGAACGGAAACTGCCCGAGTATCCGCTCTGCCTGTTCGGTCGCGGTGTGGGCGGGCAGGGTGATATTGACCGCTGTGCCATGCACCTTGTGGTTTTCCACGGTGAGCGCGCGCACCGTGATGCCCGCATCCTGCAGGGCTGCCCGCAGTGTTTCGGCAATTTCGCGGTGCCTGAGTTCAGGTTTGAAGATTTTGCCGACCCCGGTGAGCGGCATTTCATCGATAATGCGGATCGCTTTCGGCTGTGCAGCGCGTTCGTTGATCTCGTTGCGGGCGAACGTCATCAGTGCTTCGGCGGTGGCGGTGGCCCCGGCACGCAGTTGCACATAGGCCACTGGCACCTCGCCCGCATGAAGGTCAGGGCGCCCCACCGCTGCAGCCACTTCCACCGCCGGGTGGCGATGCAGTGGTTCTTCGATGCTGGCCGGATCGATGTTGTGACCGCCACGGATGATCAGTTCTTTCTTGCGACCGGTCAGCCAGAAATAACCGTCGGCATCCTGGCGCCCCAGATCGCCGGTATTCAGCCAGCGCTCGCCATCGTCATCGTCGATCCAGAGGCCCTTGTTGTGCTCTGCCACCTTGTAGCCGGCAAAAACGTTGGGGCCACGGATGACAATGATGCCCACCTCGTTCACTCCGCAGTCGCGCTGATAGCGGCCTTCGTCATCCAGGATCACGGCTTTCATCGGCTGGCCCGGGATACGCAGTCCGATGGAGCCCAGGCGTTGTTCGCCCAGTGGCGGATTAACGCTGCTGACACAGGTGCCTTCGGTAAGCCCGTAGCCTTCCAGAATTTTCAGGCCGGTGCGTTCTTCGAACGTTCTGAACACTTCCACCGGCATCGGGGCGGCGCCGCACAGGCCATACTCCAGCGAATCAATCCGGTGTTGGCCGACGGGCACCTGCAACAATGCCGAGTAGAGCGTCGGCACACCGCTGAAGAAATGAATCTGGTGGTGTTCCACGATTTCCCAGAAGCGTTTTACCACGCCATCGCCGCGATACCCCTGCGGCGTGCCAAGCACCACGTGGGCCCCCAATGAAAACGGCAGCCGGCCGGTCACCAGCACCGCGTTGACATGGAACAGCGGCAGCCCGCAGAACAGGTTCTTGCCCGTGCCCACGCCATCGCCGAGAAACTGCGCGGCGCTCCAGACATTGGCCACCTCGTTGCGGTGTCGGCGCATCGCCAGTTTCGGCGTGCCGGTCGTGCCGCCGGTGCAGAAATAGGAGGCGATGTCGTCGCGGTGAATGATGCGCCGGCTGCGCAAGTGGCTGCCGGGCTGGCGGCGGCGAGCGCGATTGAAGTCATGCAGTGCGATGCGGCGAGGGATGGCACGCCGTACGCCTCCCAGGCCATGCAGGCCGACCGCTTCGCGCTTCTGCAGCAGCCCCGCCACCTTGCCTTTCAGTCCATGCACATGATCGGCGATGTTGAGCAGCACCAGGTGGCGCAGGCCGGGCACCTCCTGAATGGCGCGCTGTACCTTGGGCCAGAGATCCGTGCCGGGGAAAGGCGCCAGCGTCACCAGTACGGTGGCACCGGCCGCATTCAGGAGTTCCGCGATGGCGGGCGCTTCGAGCAGGGGGTTGATGGCACAGACAATGCCGGTGGCTTCGCCACCCCAGATGGTGAGATGGGTCTCGGGCAGGTTGGGCAGCACGTAGGCTATGACCGTGTTTTTATCTGCGCCCAGAGAGTGAAAGAAGTTGGCTGTCTGATGAATCCGGCCTAGCAGTGCCCGGTACGTCCAGGTCTGTGGACGGCGGTGCGAGGCGGTCTGCAGAAAAAACGACAGCGCTGGTGCGTCCGGTGCCAGGTCGTGACCCTGCCGGATCATCGCATAGGTGCTGTCCGGTAAAGCCAGCGAGTCTACGGCCTGCTCCCTGGTGGTCACATCGGCCAGTGAACTGATCCCGGACGCAGCGCTCATGCTTCATCCTCGACGGTGTGCCGTTGCGTGCCCAGATTGAGGTGGCCATCGCCGCTGGTAATGGTGGATTCCATCACATCCCCGGCCTGGAGATAGTGCTTGCGGCGTTTCTGCGACTTGACGAACAGCTGCCATTTTTTTGCCTCCGGCAGCAGGCCGACCATTTTTACCAGCGCAGGTTTGGGCAACCCCAGGGCGCAGCCCGACGGCGTGCCCGTCATCAAGACATCGCCGGGTGCAAAATCCTGGACCTGCGAGTATTCCGTCAGGGTTTCTGCCGGCTTGAAGACCAGATTGTCGGTGCTGTCCTGTTGTCGCGTGTCCCCGTTGACGGTGAGGTGCAATTGCATCTCGCCCAGGTAGTGCATTTCGCTTTCCCTGAGCAGGCACAATACCGGACCCAGCGGGCAAAAGGTGCGATAGCTCTTGCCCTTGTGAAACTGCATTTGCGGAATCTGCACATCCCGCGCCGACACGTCATTGCCGATACAGATACCGGCCACATATTCATGCAGGTTGTCGTCGGTGACCTGCACCGGACCGTCGGTGCGTTTGCCCAGCACCAGCGTCATTTCGATTTCGTAGTCCAGCAGTTCAACATGGCGCGGCTTCACGATGCGGCCCGTCGGCCCGGTGATGGACGCCGATGATTTGGTAAAGAACATGTTGAAGCTTTTGTCAGCCGGGTTCATGCCGGAATCGATCATGTGCTGGCGGTAGTTGGCGCCCTGGCACAGCACCTTGGCATCGTGGGTGATGGGAGACAGCAGCACGACGTTGCCGGGATCCAGTGTTGGCTGATCGGTGGCAAGGCGGCTCTGGACTCCGTCATAGCCCAGCTCGATCAATGCGGACGTGGTGGTGCAGGGGGCGTCAATGGGCTGAATCCGGGCGCCATCGAGCAGGCCCCAGCGGGTCTGGTCCTGATGGTGAAAACGGACGATATGAATGGCCATGATAATGTTCTCCAGTCAGCCAAACAGTTTGGCGAGGGTGATGAGTTTTTTCAGCGACAGGTCGGGGCTGTGGCGCAGGTGGTGCAGCATGCCTTTGAGAGCCGCAGGCGTGAGTTTGGGTTTGGTGAAACTGGCCGGCATGTCCTGGCCCCACTGGGCCATGGCCTCCCGGCTTACCGGGTGGACTCCCATGGGATGGTCCGCCGTAAACACATCGCCATCGCAATAATGTTCGTGCTTGGCGCCCCACGGGTCCTGCCAGTAATCGAAAATCTGGCTGCCGAGGATATGCCGTCCGATGCCCCAGGCGTGTTGCCAGCCGCGCGCTTTCAATATGCGTTGCCCCATGCCCACCGCATCGGCGTCGATCACCTCATAGGCGCTGTGGCTGTACAGCGGCATGAAGCCCTGGGCCATGGCGAGGGTATGGTGATCCGCCGGGGTATTGCCGAGATCCAGGCGCAGGAACACCACGGCCGGTGAACCGTCCGGGAGGACCTGCACATCGCTGGGGATCAGACCGAAGTGCCGGGTGTACCACCCGCAGGTCGCCTGGAAATCAGCGACCTCAAGCACCAGATGGCCGAGCCGCAGTACTTCCGGCGGGCTCACCGGCGGGCGTTGCGTGTCATTGACGCGGAGCTGTTGCGCAGCGGTGTTGAACGGCAGCGCGTCGCGATGTGGCAGCGGTTCAGCCGGGGTCTGCCCGCAGATCGCCTCGACCGTGAACCCGGACGGGTCGGTCAGGCGCACCAGTTCGCCGCCGCCGGGATACTCCGCAGGCTGCATCGCGGAGGCGCCGGGAAGCTGGCTCAGCCGGGTCAGATCTTCGCGCGAGGATACCGTGAACCCGAAGCCGATGAAGCGCGCTTTTTCTGCGCGCCGCACGCAATAACAGAACGGCTCCGGACCGGCGCCGCGCAAATAAAGGGCTTGCGGTGAACACGACGCGGTCTGCAGACCAAAGTCGCTGAGAAACTGCCCGGCCTTTTCCAGATCAGGACGCTCGAACAGCAGATATGCCAGCGCCAGCGCCCTGACAGTCGGGTCAGGATGCCGCGCGGGTTGGGGTGTCGTCAGCTCAGCCATCATTTTTCGCCTTGTGTCGTCCAGGTCTGTTTCAGCTGTTCGGTGCGCGGGCGCTTGAAGGTCTGGCGCGCGGCGGCCACGGCATTACCCATGGCGGATGCAGCCAGCTTCCCGAACCGGGCGCGTTCCGGTTGTAACCGCGCGGCGCGTTCTGCCGGGTCGGGAGCGGGCAGAATGCGCGGGAAGGCGCCGCCGCGCAGCGGCCCACCTTCGACCGACGCATGCCGGTAGTGGATCGGCATGCGCTTGCTGGAGGGCGCATAGATCACATCATCGCCGGTCCAGCGCAGCGCCAGTGCGCGACGGCGACGCTTGCGCGAGGCGTTGCCGTAGGAGCCATGCAGGGTCAGGGGATGGAAAGCCAGAATATCGCCAGGCTCCATGTCCCAGTCGATCAGATCGTACTGGCCCGGGTTGGCATTGATATCGGGAATGTCTTCCATGTCATCGTCAATGATGCTGGCCACATAATCCGGCGAGATGGCCTTGAAGCGCTGCGGCCATCGGTGCGAGCCCTTGACGTAAAGCAGCCCGCTGTTCTCCCGGTTCACCGGGTCGCAGGGAATCCAGAACGAGCAGATCTGCTCACCGCGAATCGGCCAGAAACTCAGATCCTGATGCCAGGGGGTGGGGGCATCGGTGCCGGGTTCCTTGACGAACATCTGGTCGTAAAAGAAGCGTACTTCCTCCGACTTCATCAGTTGCCGGGCCAATTCCGCACAGGGGCTGTAATAAATCAGGTCGCGCAGGATATCGATGCGTTTCCAGAGGAAAATATCCATCTGGTAGCCCTCGACCTTGCGCGACATGAACCTGCCGAGCACGGAGCTATTGTGCCGGGCCTCTTCAATACCGGCTTCGACCATGGCCATCCAGTTGGGGTCCATAGCCTGTTTCAACATGATGACGCCGTCTTCCTGATACGTCCTGATCTCTTCTGCCGTGAGTGCACGGCGTGGCTGGGCTACGAACGGCATGGGCGGGGTCTCCTGTTGCGTCGGCCCGTCGAGGCCTGATTCAGCTCAACTGCAATTATGGGATTTAATTCAATATTGAAACTAATGTCAATAACGGGTAAAAAGGTTCTCGTTCCCCTATCTCACGAGCTTGCTGACGAGACTGCGATGACGAACGGATCTGATGGGCTGCCCCGGACGACGGATGTACTGGTGATTGGCTTCGGCCCAGTGGGTGCGGCGCTGTGTGCGTTATTGGGGCGCTACGGCGTGACCACCCTGGCGGTGGACAAGGTGGCGGCGGTGATGCGCGCGCCACGCGCCATCGCACTGGACAACGAGGCGCTGCGTATCCTGCAGATGGCCGGGCTGGGGGAGGGGGCGTTCGAGCGGCTCGCCATTCCCGAGGTGCGCATGCATTGCCCTTACCTCGGTCAATTCGGCCGGGCCAACACCAGCGGCACGATTGACGGGCACCCCAAGCTGGTGACCTTCTATCAGCCGGATCTGGAACATGCCTTGCGGCGACAGGTGGCGGCCTACCCCTGCGTGGCATTTCACAGCGGCTACGAGCTGGTGAGTTTCACCCAGGCGGAGGCAGGGGTGACGGCGCAACTGAAGGACGGCGCTGGCGAGATACACGAGGTGGTGGCGCGCTATCTGGTGGGTGCCGACGGCGCCAGCTCAACCGTGCGCGGCCTGATCGGCCAGGGCTTTGAAGGGCAGACCTATCCGGAAGACTGGCTGATTGTGGATGCGATACGCCGGGAGGAGAAGGCGATCGACCATGTCGAGTTCATCTGCCACCCCGACCGGCCGATCCCCCATATGCCTGCACCGGGAGGGCGCGAGCGCTGGGAATTCATGCTCAAGCCCGGCGAGACAAAGGAAGAGATGGAGCGGCCGGAAAAAGTCGCCGAACTGCTCGCCCCCTGGATCGCGCCGGAAGACCTCGTGATCGAGCGCAAGGCGGTGTATCGATTTCATGCCCGCTGCTGCGAATTGTTCCAGCAGGGGCGGGTGTTTCTGGTGGGCGACGCCGCCCATATCACGCCGCCCTTCGTCGGCCAGGGGCTGGTGGCAGGGCTGCGGGACGTGGCCAACCTGGGCTGGAAACTGGCCTGGGTGGTCAGGGGGCAGGCATCGCCTGCGCTGCTGGACAGCTATGACACCGAGCGCCGCCCGCATGCCAGAAAGATGATCGGCCTGGCCAAGCTCATGGGGCATCTGGTGATGCCCCGCAATACCTTCAAGGCCCTGGCGGTACACGGCGCCATGCGCCTGTGCCGGTTCATACCGCCGTTGCGCCGGCAGCTTGAGGAGCTGGAAATCAAACCCCCCAACCGCTTCCGCGAGGGATGCCTGGTCAAGGGCCGCGCGCGCAGGGGAGTGTGCCGTGGCGCGCTGCTGCCGCAGGGGTTTGTCCGGCATCAGGGCCAGATCTGTCCCAGCGACGAGGTGTTCGGTGATCACCTGACGCTGGTCGGTTTCGGTGTGGATCCGCGCCAGTATCTGGATGAGGCCGCCCAGGCTCGCTGGCAAGCCCGCGGCGGTGCCTTTCTGCAGGTCGGATTGCGCGGGCAACGACCCGGAGCGCACACCGCCTTTGCCGAGGACCTGTCGGATGCGCTGGCGAATAACCGGTCCCGGGGCACCGTGATGGTCAGCCGCCCCGACCGCGTCATCATGCACGATGGCCCGGCACAGGAGGCGCAGCGTCTGGTGGACGAATGCCTGCAAGCGCTGTGACAGGCGTTTTTGATGAAGCACTCTCAATATTGATATGTTCCCAGTATGATGAGCCCGGTACGAGGAGGTCCACAATCGGTCTGACGGGGCAGTTCATGGCAAAGAAAGCAGCGGCAAACACTCTGACGCGTGGTTACAAGAAAAAGGCGCGCACCCGGCAGCAACTTCTGGACGCTGCGCTGCGCATCTATGCCCGCACCGGCGTGGCGGGCCTGGCGCTCAATACGCTGGCGGAAGAGGCAGGGGTGTCCAATGGCACCGTCTATAACTACTTCCGCACGCGCGAGGAGGTGCTGGAAGCAGTGGGCCTGGAACTGGCGGTCCAGCTTTCGCAGCAGATACTGGTATTCAGTGAGGGCGTCAGCAGTGGTGCTGAGCGCCTGTGTATCGGCGTACGCACTTTCATGGGCAAGGCCCTGGATGACCCCGAATGGACGCGCGCGCTGATCACTGTGGTGCGCTACGCAGAAGGCATGCGTTCTGCCCTGGCCAATTACCTGCGGGCGGATTTGCAGGCAGGGCGTGAGCAGGGCGATTTCGACTATGCCAACGAAGAGATGGCCATGGCCATGGTGATGTCCGCCACCATGGGCGCCATGAATCTTGTCGTGGAAGGCATCGAGATGGAGCATGCGGATCGCGTCGCGGCTGAAATGATTCTCCGGTCGCTGGGAGTGAGTGCCAGCAAGGCCAGGAAGATTGCCAGCCTGCCGCTGCCCAGAACTGCGGACTAGCAGCCATTTGAGGTGTGTTCATGAGCCGATTAAACGGCTGCGCCTCCCAACTGATCCCCGGCACTGGCCGCAAACCATTCCAGAATATCGTGACGCTGGTGCGCGCTGTGCGGGTGCGCCAGCAGTCCCTCCACCAGAAACGTCGCCACCGTCGCCAGGGTGGCGCAGCGTGATGCCTCGACGCCTGCTGTTTTCAGGGCAAAGATGACGGTGCTTTCGACGAACTGATGAAACTGGTCATGCCAGGCACGAATGACCGGTGACTGGTCCAGGCGACTGTGCACGGTGGCGACCATCTCGCGGCTCTGTTCGAGTTCGTCCAGAAGCCAGGCCATCTGTGCTTTCAACGGCAAGCCGCCCATCGCAGGCAGGTGTTGCAGGGTCTGCGACAGCAAACGGTTGAGCACGCCCACCAGCAACTCATCCTTGCTGGCGTAGTACCAGTAGAGCGTATTGGGCGCGACATCCAGTGCACGGGCGATTTGCTGCATGGAGGTGGCCTCGAAGCCCTGTTCCATGAACAGACGTGCGGCGGTCTCTTCCAGGGCCGCCTTCTTTACCTTTGCGTCCACATCCCGCTTGTTCTTGGCCATGGCGCCAGCTCCAGGGGTAAATCAAGTCATCTTGTATGGCATTCAAGAGTGCTAGTCTCACACCTTGAATAGCATACAAGACAGCGCATGCGAGACAACCCCGTCTGGAGAAAGGATCCATGGAATCATTGCGATACAGCCCTGCGGACCTGACCTGCCGCATCGAGCGTACCGGCTACTACTATCAAGGGACCTGGTGTGCCGCCACGCTGTACCGGCCCGCTGCCACAGGCGATGCCGCGTTGCCTGCGATCCTCATGGTCCATGGTTGGGGCGGTACCCAGGATACGCTGACTGTGCCCTTTTATGAGGAATTCACCCGGGCGGGATTCGTGGTGATGAGCTTCGACTACACGGGCTGGGGAGACAGTGCCGGGCTGCCCCGGCATACCATCTCGGCCCGTGGACGCGTCAGGGAAGCCGATGCCGCGCTGGCGTTTCTGAAATCCCGGCCGGGCGTCGACAGGAACAGGATTGTGGTGTGGGGCACATCGTTCGGAGGCGGCCATGCGGTGGAGCTGGCGGCGGAGCATCCGGAGCTGCTCGGCGCCATCGCCCAGGTGCCGATGCTCGACGGGCTGGCGGCGGTGCGCGCGGTGCCGCTGGCACGGCTGCTGCGCTTCGGCCTCTACTGCCTGGTCGATCTGATCAAGCCGGGCCAGCCCGTTTATATCCAGGTGGTTAGCGCGCCGGGCGCTTTTTCCAGTATGGATCGCGATGATGCCGGCAAGGCGCTGGCCCTGGGGGAGCAGAGCGCCGGGCGGGGTTATGACAACCGCGTTGCGGCGCGCTCATTGATGACGATGGGGCCTTATCGTCCGTTCAAACGCCTGAGGGATATCCGCATTCCCACGCTGCTGCTGGGTGCCACCGGCGATAGCGTGGCGCCCTTTATAGAAGGGAAAATCCGGCGGGTGAACAACCCGCACCTCACGGTGGATACCGTAGAAGCGAATCATTTTGAACCCTACTTCGAACCGGTGTTCAGCAGTGTTATCAGCAAACAACTGGCGTTTCTGAAAAGCCTCGTCGCCTGAGCAGCGCGGTGTGCGGGGCGGGTTCAAGGTCTGCGGGTTCCAGGAAAGTACTGCACCCGCAACTGTCTCGGTCACTGTTCGTAGGCCAGACGCGGAAAGCGTGTGCCTCACGGCCTCCATCTCATGCTGCAAGGCCGCCACCGCCTGCTGATAATCCAGTGCGCGTTGGTCGTTCAGTTGCTGCTGATGGTCGAGGGCCTCCCATTTCGCAAGCGTATCGGCCGGATAATGGCGCTGCCGCAGGTCGCGGATAATTTGTGCCCGCGTCGTGACATCGTCGACACCCGTCAGGAGCAATGCCCGTTTCCGCTGATAGCGGCCATCAATTCGCCAGCCTGCCATTGCCGAAGGCGGAGAGTTAGGCCTACCCGCCTTGCGCATTTCTGAATAAAACGCCCGGCCGGATGATTCATGAACGGCCCTGGCCAGCTTCCAGGTTCAGCCTGACTACACGCCTCTCTGTTTCGCGCCTCGCCTTGTGCGTGCGCCATGCACTGGCTGTGCCCGCCGGGCAGCCTTCCTGGCCCGCGCTTGTCGTGAAGCGCTTGCCTGCCTGACATCACGCTCTTCACAAAGCGCTGCATTATCTATAAAGTGAACGCGTGTTCACAAACAATAACCCCTGTTCAGGAGGCCCAGGCATGACCACTTCGATGTCCGAACCCAAGCCTTCGAAGGGCTGGCTGGCAAAGCTCTCGACGATCACTGACATGTTCGCCTATCCGCTACGCACGTCCCACTATGTGGAACTGGTGAACCCGCTGTGGACCACGCACCGCATGCACGCGAGGGTGGTGGAGGTGTGGGACGAGACCCGCGACTGCCGCACCATTACCCTGCAACCCGGCGCCAACTGGCGGCTGCACCGCCCCGGTCAGCACATCCGTGTCGGCATCCCGGTGGACGGCCGGCATTACACCCGTACCTATACCATTTCATCGCCGCCGGAGCGGGATGACGGCCGTTTCACGATCACCGTGAAAAAGATCGATGGCGGTCGCCTGTCGCACCATATCGTGCGGCACCTGAAAGTGGGCGACCACATTCCCGTGGGGCTGCCCCAGGGCGATTTCTATCTGCCGGACGCCTCGCCGATCCAGCCGCTGTTCATCACCGCCGGCAGCGGCATTACCCCGGCCATGAGCATGTTGCGCAGCCTGATTGCGCAGCAGCGCCTGCCGGACACCGTCCACATCCATTACGCGCCACACGAATTCGACACCATTTTCGGCAAGGAACTGCGCAAGCTGGATGCCGGGCACCGTCATTATCATCTGCACGAAGTGCACACGCGTAAGCAGGACGGCCGTGCTGCCCACTTCAGCCGCGATGCGCTGGAAAAGTTCTGCCCGGACTGGCGCGAACGGGATTGCTATGCCTGTGGGCCGCCGGGGCTGCTGGCGGCACTGGAGCAGACCTGGGAAGACGCAGGCCTGTCGAACCGGCTGCATATCGAACGGTTCCGCGCCGAGCTGGCGCCGATCCCCGACGACGCGGTGGGCGGCAAGGTGCGCTTCGCACGGAGCGGTGTTGATGTGGACGCGGACGGCCAGACCAACCTGCTGCGCCTTGCCGAGGACGCCGGGCTGAACCCGCCGCACGGCTGCCGCATGGGTATCTGCCACACCTGCAACACGACATTGAAATCCGGCTGCGTGCGCGATCTGCGCAGTGGCGCATTCATCAACGAGCCCGGTGCCATCGTGCAAGTCTGCGTGTGCGCCACCGCCGGCGACTGTGAACTGGATATCTAGGGAGAGCGTGATGAGCAAACGACAAGGCTTGCCCGTGGACCTCACGGCAGAGCAAATCGACGAATTCGGTCGCGAGATGGATGCCATCTATTACGAAACCCTGGCCTCGCGCGGTGAAAAAGACCGGCGCTACATCCTGCGGCTGATCCGTATCCAGCGCAGCATGGCGCTGTTCGGGCGGCTCACCATCTACGCCAGCCTGTTCCTGCTGCCGGCCTGGCCCCACGCCCTGGCCGGCTGGGGCAGCACCCTGGCCGTGATGGCGCTGGGCGTGATCATGCTGGGCCTGGCCAAGATTCTGGAAAACATGGAGATCGCCCACAACGTGCTGCACGCCCAGTGGGACTGGATGAAAGACCCGGAGATCCAGTCCAACACCTGGGAGTGGGACACCATGAGCCCCTCCGACCGCTGGATGCATTCGCACAATGTGGTGCACCACACCTGGACCAACGTGCTGGAGAAAGACCTGGATGTGGGGTACGGCATCATGCGCGTGACGCCCCTGCAGCCCTGGAAGCCCGCCTATCTGTTGCAGCCGATCTACTTCGTGCTGCTGATGCTGCTGTTCGAGGAAGGCGTGGCCCTGCACGAGCAGGCGATCATCGACGTGGGCGAAGGCAAGAAGAAGCCCAGGGAAATCCTGCCGCTGATGAAACACATCGGCCGCAAGATCTGGGGCCAGGTGCGCAAGGACTACATCATGTGGCCCGGCCTTGCCGCGCTGGTGGCGATCCCGGTTTCCTTTTACGTGCCGGAGTCACCGCTGACGGTATTTCTGTTGGTGGCCGGTGCCAACGCCGTCGCCAACGTCATCCGCAACATCTGGGCGTTCGTGATCATTTTCTGCGGGCATTTTCCCGCCGACGTCTACAACTTCACCCAGGACCAGGTGGAAGGCGAATCCCGTGGCCAGTGGTATATCCGCCAGTTGCTCGGCTCTGCCAACATCACCGGCGGCCCGCTTTTCCACGTGATGTCCGGCAATCTCAGCCATCAGATCGAGCACCACCTGTTTCCCGATCTGTGCAGCAACCGCTATCCGGAGGTGGCGCCACGGGTGAAAGCGCTGGCGGACCGCTACGGCCTGCCGTACAACGCCGCGCCGCTGTGGCGGCAGTTCGGCACGACATGGCTGAAGAACCTGCGGCTGGCGTTTCCGGGAGGCACCTTGCCGCCGGAGCCTGCCCGCGCCTGAGCCTGTCGACGGTGGACCGGCCGCGTGGCACGCGGCCGGTCACAGCGTCATCGCCACCTCGTGTCAAAGGGGTGTGCATGAGCAGGACACATCACCCCCCAAGACACTCGGCCAGCATCTCCGCCATATCTTCCCGCACTTGCCTTGCCGCGTCCGGCACGACCTGCATCAACCGCGCAAAGTCATGCACCATGCCGTCGTAGATTTCCAGACGGGTATCCACACCGGCGGTGGTCAACCGGCCGGCGTAGGCGATGCCTTCATCGACAAGCGGATCGTGTTCAGCCAGACCAATAAAGGTGGGTGGCAAATCCGTCAGTGAGCCGGCATTCAGCGGCGAGAAACGCCAGTCGTTGCGATCGCGTTCATCGCGCAGGTAATGGCCGAACATCCATTGCAGCGTCTGTTGCTCCAGCAGATAGCCGGTGTCGTAGCGCTGGTGCGAGGCGCTGTCCTGGCGGGCACTGGTGCAGGGGTACAGCAACGCCTGGGCGCAGGGCAGCGGCCAGCCGTGATCGCGTGCACTCAGGCACAGCGTCGTGGCGAGCGTGCCGCCGGCGCTGTCGCCGGCCACGGCGATGCGGGAGGCGTCAATGCCGAGTGATGCGCTGTGTGCGAGCAACCATTGGTAGCTGTCTTCCGAGTCTTCAAACGCGGTGGGGAAACGATGTTCCGGCGCCAGCCGGTAATCCACCGCAAACACCACGCAGGGCGTCAGCGCTGCGAGGGCGCCGCACAGGCCATCGTGGGAATCCAGGCCACCGACGGTATAGCCGCCGCCATGAAAATACAGCAGCGCCGCGCGGGTCTCCCCGGGATCATGACGGCGCACCGGAATCTGCACGCCATCGCGCGCGGTGAACTGCAAGGCGGATGTGGCAACCTGCGAGGGCGCGTCCAGTTGCGTCGCGGTGCGGTCGTACAGCGCGCGTGCTTTCTCAACGGACAAGGTGTGGAAGGGGGGATGCCCCTTGTCGCGGGCCAGAGTGAGAAAGGCATCGAGATCAGGGTGCAGTGACATGGGTTTCCGTTCCTCTGATTTATTCCTCTGAAACAGAACGGGGCCTTGCGGCCCCGTCGGTGTTGCAGTGTGCTCAGTAAGTGTAGCGCATGGTCAGCATGTAGTTGCGCGGGTCGCCATAGTGGTTCTGGCGGCTCCAGGCGGAGACAGCGGAGTAGTACTCCTTGTCAGTCAGGTTATTGCCTTTGAGCGTCACGTCGAAATGGGCATTGAGGCGATAGCCGACCATGGCGGACAGCAGTGCAACGCCGCCTTCTTCAGTCTTGATGGCGCCATCCTGGGAATAAATGCTGCTTTGCGCATTGACACCCGCACCGATACGCCAGCCTTGCAGCCGGTTGTCGGAAAAGCGGTAGCGGGCCCACAGTGCGAAATTATGTTCCGGTGTGTCCGGCGACAGACGCAGGCCGTCCTGGGCACCGTTGAGAAATTCGGTGTCGATATAGGCGTAGCCGGCGGTAATGTCGAGACGATCGAGCGGACGGCCGCTGACCGACAGCTCGACCCCTTCACTGCGTGCCTTGCCCGCGTTGGCCATCGGCCACGGGTTCTGGTCCGGTGTCGGTGTCACACCGGTCACATCCACGGCACGATCCTTGTCGTTGATCTGGAAGAGGGCGGCTTCCCAGTTCAGGTCGCCTTCGAAATATTCGCCTTTCAGGCCCACCTCGATCTGGTCGCCGGTACGCGGCTCCAGCGGACGGAAGTTGATGTCCTGGTCGGATTGCGGCTGGAAGATGGTGGTGTAGCTGGTGTAGGCGGTGAGTTCTTCCGTGATGTCGTAAAGCACGCCGACATAGGGCGTGAACTCGTTGTCGATCTCGAAATCACCGGACGCATCGCGGTTGTTGCGGCTCTCCCACCAGTTGAAGCGGCCACCCAGCACCAGTGTGGTCCGGTCGGTGACAGAGAAATCACCCTGTGCGTACAGGCCGGTCTGGGTCGTGGTGGTGGTGGGCAGGTGCGAAATGCTGAATGCCGGTTCCGGTGTGTTCGGGTCCGGATTGAAAATGTCCTGCGGGATGGTGCCGCTCGTGCCGCCGCCCCAGTCGAGCTGCGTCTTGCCAATCTGGTGTGAGGCGCCCACCAGCACGCGGTGCTCACGCCCGAACCAGTTCACTGGCTGGCTGGTGTACACGTCCAGTGAGCTGTCACGCAGGGTGTGCTTTGAACGCCAGGGGAACATGTCGATCACGTTATTACCGACAGAGGGCTGGCTGTTGCCGGCGCTGCTCTGTTTGATGTCGGTGTAGCGCTCCATGGTGTTGGCCTTGATATGGAAACTGCCACCGTTGGCAAACCTGTGTTCCAGTTCGGCAAAGTAGCGCTGGAACAGCTCGTCCTTGTTGTCCCATTTGGAACCGAGGAAGATTTCCCGGTCCAGGTCCAGCAGTTTGCCGTCATCCCGGGCAGGCAGGCCCAGGTTGGGTGTGCCGTTGCCATTCTGCTGCATCAGCCCCACGGAGAAAGTGGTGTCCGGTGTGATGTCGTACTCAAGCGTGCCGTAGATAACGGTCTTTTCGTTTTCAACATAGTCAATGTACGAACCGCGATCTTCATAGACCGCCACAAAGCGTCCGCGCAGCCGGCCACTGTCATCCAGCGGGCCGGTGGCGTCCACTTCACCGCGGTAGGTGTCCCAGGAACCGGCCGCGGCGGCGACGCTGGCGCCGGGGGTGGTGGAGGCACGCTTGCGCACCAGATTGATGGTGCCGCTGGGCTCGCCCGCGCCCTGCAGCATGCCACTCGGGCCGCGCAAGACTTCGATGCGGTCGAAGATCGCCGTATCGAAGGCGCCGGTATCCGTATAGCCGACGTCAGCACGGTAAGGGCTGCCGTCGAGCAGCATGGTTGAGACTCGGAAGCCCCGTATCGAATAGCTCTTGGCGTTGGTGTTGAACTGGTTGACGGTTACCCCGGCCATGGTGCCCAGGGCGTCATCGATGGATTGTGAAGCCTGGTCATTCATCTGCTCACGGGTAATCACGCCCACCGATTGCGGAATGTCGCGCAGGGAGCGCTCACCACGGCCGATGGTGACGCGATTCGATGTATAGGCGCCGCTGTATTCGGTGCTGGCGTCCTTGAAGCCCTCGCCGGTGATCTCCACCTCGTCGAGTTGGGCATCCTGGGCGTGGGCTGAATTGGCAAAAACAACAAACAGCGGGGCAGAAGTCCCCACCAGGGTCGCCACGGCAAGCAGGTGGCGGAAGGAAGAACGACGCATGAAAAGCCTCCTTGTGGATCGTCGTGTCCAGGCAATGCATTGCCTGTCATCGGGCCGTTGCGAGTGACGGCTCAAATGAGAATTGATTCTATTTGCATACGGGAGTCGTTTCACGCCAAAAAGCAGGAACGGAAGAAAATATATATTTCAGGAAGGCTGAGATGGCATTTGGCCATAAGAAAAAGCGCGATGCGGGCGTTTTGATATCACCGTGGCGCTGATATGCCTGTGATCATGCCCGCATCGCCGCTGAAACCGGGTCAGCCCTGCGCCATGGCTGCCACCGGCTCGGCGTGGGCGGCACTGGCGCGCGCACTGGCCCGTGGCAGGGCATGCTGCAATGCCTGGCAGATTTCCGCCGTGCGCACCGCCATCACTGACAGCAGGGTGTCGCTGAGACCATGGGTGGGTTCGCAGCATCCCTGCAGGAACACGGCCGGCCGGAAGCCCTCGGCGGCCTGCACCTGATAATGGCGGTTCACGCTGCACTCGCCGAGCCAGGGTTGCAGCGGTGCCAGCAGGTCGCGGTGCACCTGGCGCTGGTAGCCGGTGGCGAGCACCACGCCGTCGTAGCAGGTGCTGTCACTGTCGCCGGTATCCAGGTTGGCCACGCGCAGGTGCACGCCGGCGTCATCGGCCACCACGGCTTCCACTTCATGACGGCGGCGGAAACGGTGGCGCTGGCTGCCGGTGACTTTCTGCCGGTAGAACACTTCGAAAATCTGCTGGATCAGCTCCAGGTCCGGCGCAGCGTAGTTGGTGTTCATGTACTCCTCCAGCAGCGCTGCGCGCTGGCCGGTGGCGTTGTTGAACACATAGTCGGTGTATTCCGGGTTGAAGATTTCGTTCACGAACGGGCTGTCGTCGGAGGGCTTGAATGCCCAGCAGCGGGTGATCAGGTCGACTTCCGTGCCGTCGCGCTGGGCCAGGTCGAGGAAGATTTCTGCCGCGCTCTGGCCGGCGCCGATCACTGCCAGGCGGCGCGGGGCCTGCTGGCGGCCCAGCTCTGACAGATAGCGGCTGGAATGAAACACGCGGGTGTCGTCTTGCAGGCCGGCGAAGCTCGGTGGAATGTTCGGTGCGCCACCGACGCCGATCACCAGTGAGCGGGTCAGGCGTTCATGCACCTGGCCACTGGCGTCGCGGGAACGCACGCGCAGCAGCGAGACGTCCTTGCCCTGCATTTCCGGCAACACCTCGAACACGCTTTCACCGAAGGCACACTGGTGCTCGAAATGCGACGCGGTCCAGGCCAGGTAGTCGTTGAATTCATGGCGGCTGGGGAAGAAGGTTTTCAGGTTGATGAAGTCCTGTAACCGGCTTTTTTCGTGCAGGTAGTTGAGAAAGCTGTAGCGGCTCGACGGGTTGCGCGGCGTGACCAGATCCTTGAGGAAGGAAATCTGCATGTGCGCATGATCCAGCAGCATATCCGGGTGCCAGGCGAAGCCGCCCTGGCGTTCGATAAAACAGGCGTCCACCTTGCCGTGGCGCTGGCCGTGTTCTTCCAGCGCGATGGCCAGGGCGATATTCGACGGGCCGAAGCCGATGCCGATCAGATCGTGGATATGCATGATGGAAACCTCATTCATTCGATTCGGTGGGGAAAGGCCCGGAGGGGGACGAAAAGGGTGCGCCGGGATGGGGCGGCGCGGGCACCCACAGACGTTCGTTGAAAAAGTGTTCGCGCGAGAGCATGCCGAGCACCGCGTGCTTGTGCGGAAAATCGAACGTCTTGACCAGGGCGTAGCCGCAGCGCGACAGGTTGCGCAGCATCCGGTCGTTGTCGGAGCGCGGTTCGATCACCAGACGCCGGGTGCGGTGGTCCGCCAGAAACAGGTAATGCGAGACAGAGGGCATCCAGGCGGCCAGCCACGGCTTGCCGCGAAAGGCGGCGTCGCCCACCAGTACATGCCAGCCGCGATCAAAATCATCCGTGTCGTAGTAGGGCGCGATGCGGTCCTCGCGCGCCCAGTAGGCTTCGATGTAACCAAACGGCGTGTCATCAAAGGCGGCGATCAATGGCAGGATGCCGGGGGCATGGGTGACCCGTTCCAGATACTGGCGGTGATGGCTCAACTCGCCCTGTTCTTCCCAGAAGTGCGCCACCACCGGGTCGTTCATCCAGCGGTGAAAACGCGGCAGGTCGGTATCGATATCGGCCACGCGCAGCGAGAACGTGGCGTTCAGCCAGGGAATATGGCGGCGGTACACCACCCCGGCAGGTTTCGGCGCACGCAAGGGATGGCGGCGCCCATCCTGCATCACGTGCTGCACGGGAAAATCCGGGGCATGGCCGTCGCCGAGCCAGAGTGTGCCTTGCTGCCAGAGCAGGCTTTGCAGCACCACATGGCCGTGGTGGGTGTCCGGAATCAGCACGCCCAGCCGCCGCAGTTCGGCGTGCAGTGGTGCCGGCACCCGCAGCCCGAGAGCGCGCGTGCCGGGCGTGCGTGAGAAGGTGGCTTCCAGTGCGGCCAGTACGTCGTCGGTATCGGGCAGTTGCTCGCCCTGCCAGGCCAGTGTGAGCAGGTCGCCGCGCACGCGCAGTGTCCAGGGGCTGTGCCGGCGTTCGGGCAGCCGCACCAGGCTCAGGCGATGCGATTCGCCTGTGGCCAGGTAAGTCGTGCCACGCGGCCGCGAGACAAAACTTGGCGACAGGCGTTGTTCGGTGGCAGTGTCCGGCACCGGCTGTGCTCCCTGCGGTTAAATGACTCGTTACTAGCCAGACGAATCAGCGATGGGCTTGTTTAGGTTTTCTGAATTCGGGGGCCAGCGGACAGGCGGTGCAATAACCTTGATCTGGCAGGCGGTAGTAGAGACAGCACTGCCGGTGCAGCGTGATGGCATTGCCCTGGTATGCGACGATGCGCGGCGGCGCGTACAAGGGGTTTTTCTGTGCCGGTGGCCAGCGACGCTGGTGCAGCAGAAACTGCTCGTCGGCCCGCAGGCGCGACAGTAAAAGAGGCTCTTGCCGGCACAGCTCGCCGGCCTCCCGGAAGACGCCTTCCAGCCGCCGCGCGGCATTGCCCCACAGCAACCGCGCCGGGACGCGCGCGGTGTCGCTCAGGCGCCGGATCAGCGGCGCCAGATGGTGATGCAGCAGCGCGTGATAGCGGCTGGCGCTGTCGCCGGGCATCGCCTCGCCGGGATGGATGATCACCAGTGCCTGCGTGTGGCCGTCAGCGTCCAGCCGCAGCGCGCACTCGTCCGGCGCCAGTGGCCAGCGCTGTTGCAGCAGGCTCAGGCCGGCCATCACCGGCGGCAGTATCTGCGCCAGATAGTGCAGCAGCCAGGCGCAGGCGATGACGCGCAGGTCCTGTGTGCCGAGGTGTGTGCCGTGGCGTCTGAGCAGGCTGCGCAGGGAGGTGTCATCGGTCAGCAGCCGCTGCAGGGGCAGGCCATCTGCGCCGGGCGTGCACTGCAGTGTTTCGGCCAGTGGCGCCAGCGTGCCAGGGAACAGCGGCTTGAGCAGATCGATCATGAAGAGCCCGGTGTCGTCTTTGATGGACAGACGAATGAGCGGGCCGTCTTTTCAGTAAATATCGCCGGCAGCCAAACGTCAGTCTGGGTACAGCCCCTTGCCGTGAGGCCACGCCATGCTTGCCCTGTTGTTACGCCAGTCCCGCCGCCGGATGCTTGTGGCGGTGATCGCCAGTGTCCTGTCGGGGTTGTGCGGTGTGTTGCTGGTGGCGCAGATCAACAGCGCGCTGAGCGCCGATGAAGCGGCCCGCACGCAGCTGGCGTGGACGTTTGCCGCGCTGGCCGTGGGCATGATGATCACTCGCGCGCTGGCTGCGATGCTGTCGGAACAACTGGGGCAGTACGCGCTGGCCCGGCTGCGGCATGTGATAGCTGCGCGGGTGATGGCGGCGGATTTCCGCCAGGTGGAGCAGCTTGGCAGTGCGCGGGTGCAGTCGGCACTGGCGGAGCACAGCACCAACGTGGCGCAATTTTTTGTCAGCGTGCCGGCGATCCTGAATAACGCCGTGGTGGTACTGGCCTGCCTGGTGTACATGGCGCTGTTGTCGTGGCAGGTATTGCTGGCGGCGGTGGTGGTGATCGGCCTGGGGTCGCTGGGTTATCACCTGGCGCATCTGCGTGCGCTCGGGCATCTCAGCGCAGCATCGGTGGCGCAGGACGGGCTGTTCGGGTATTTCCGCGCGCTCACCGATGGTGCCAAGGAACTGCGGCTGCACCGTGACAAGCGGCAACGCTTTCTCGACGATGTGCTCGGCCAGTCGATTGAATCCGTGCGCCATGCACGCGCCACCGGCATGTCGATCTTTGTCGCCTCGGCGAGCTGGGGCAATTTCCTGATCTATGCGTTTATCGGGCTGGTGCTGTTTGTGCTGGTGGGCGATGTGCCGGACCGGGCGCGGATCATGACCGGCTTTGCGCTGATCTTCGTCTATATGGTGACGCCGCTGGAAGTGCTGCTGATGAATATCCCGCGTGCCAATCTGGCGCGGGTGTCGGCGGCCAGGATCGAAGAGATCACAACGGATATCGGCGCGGAAACGCCAGCGGGCCGGACGGCGCCGACGCAATTCCGGCGCCTGTCACTGCAGGGGGTGCGGCACCGTTACTACCACGAGCAGAGTGACGAATTTTTCGAACTGGGACCGATTGATCTGGCATTCAGCCCGGGCACGGTGACCTTTCTGATCGGCGGCAACGGCAGTGGCAAGACGACGCTGGCGAAACTGCTGGCGGGGTTGTACACCCCGGAGGAAGGCACGATATGCCTGGATGGCGAACCGGTGACGGAACGTGACCGCGATGACTACCGGCAACTTTTTTCTGCGGTGTTCTCGGACTTCCATCTTTTTGACCGCCTGCTGGAAGCGCCCGGCACCGCCTCCGATGAGGCCGGCAACCGGCTGCTGGCGCGGTTGCATCTGCAGCACAAGGTGCAGGTGCGCAACGGTGCCTTCACCACCCAGGCGCTGTCACAGGGCCAGCGCAAGCGGCTGGCGCTGGTGGTGGCCTGTCTTGAGGACCGGCCGTTTCTGATCTTCGATGAGTGGGCGGCGGATCAGGACCCGGTGTTCAAGGAAGTGTTCTATCACGAGGTGCTGCCGGCGCTGCGCGAACAGGGCAAGGCGGTGCTGGTGATTTCCCACGATGACCGCTATTTCGATGCCGGCGACCGCCTGTTGCGGCTGGACAGCGGGCGCCTGTCGCCCTTGCAGGCGGCGCCGCCCGCGCGTGCGGTGCTGGCAGAAAACTGAGACTTTTCCGCGTTCTGTGACCGGCTTTGCATTCCCCATGTGCCCGGTGGATGACCGGCGTTGTCGCGTCCGGGCGGGGTCGTATAATGCGCCTCGTCACGGAAAACACGGATTGTTGTCTCATGAAAACCCTGCTGGTGTTCAAGGTATTGTTCCCGCTGATCGGCTTCGGGGCGCTGACGGGCGCCTGGCTGCTGTACAGCGATGCCCGTGAGTTTGTTGCCACATCGACGGCGACCGAGGGCACGGTGGTGGAACTGGTGCGCTCGCGTTCCAGTGACTCGACCACTTACGCACCGCAGGTGACCTTTACCGATGCACAGGGCCGTGCGCACGCCTTTACCTCCCGGACCAGCAGCAACCCACCGGCCTATCATGTCGGCGAAACAGTGCGCGTGCTGTACCGCTCGGGGTCACCGGAGCAGGCACGTATCGACGGGTTTTTCTCGCTCTGGGGTGGCGCGTTGATTGTCGGCATCCTCGGCAGCGTGTTTGCGCTGGTCGGGCTGGGCATGGTGCTGGTGCCGATGCTGCGCCAACGGCGTGCGGCGCAGTTGCGTGCCAGCGGCCGGCGGATCGAGGCGGCGTTCCAGGGCGTGGAGCACAACACCTCGCTGACGGTCAACGGCCGTCATCCGTTCTGTGTGATCAGCCAGTGGCAGAATCCGGCCACCTCGCAGGTGCACGTGTTCCGCAGTGACAACCTCTGGTTTGACCCGTCGGAGTACATCACCCGCACGCAGATTCCTGTCTATATTGATCCGGCTGATCCGGATCGTTATCACGTCGATCTGTCGTTTCTGCCCGCCCTGGCCGGATAAGCCGGCAGGCACAGTGTGGCCCGCAGGCCACCGGCCTGGCCCGGCGCCAGTTCGAGCCTGCCCCCGGCGCGGCGGGCAATGGCTTCGGTAATCGCCAGCCCCAACCCGCTGCCGTCGCTGGAAGGATGACGCCAGAAGCGGCGCGTCAGTTGGCTGATGTCCGTGTCACTCAGCCGTTCACCTTCGTCGCAGACTTCAATCAGCAATTCATCGTCCTGTGTTTCGGTAACCTGTACGGTCACGGCGCCGCGGGTGTGGCGCAGGGCGTTGTCGAGCAGATTACGCAGCGCGACCGCTGCCAGTTCACTGGGCAGGTGCGGTGCGCGGGCGGGCAAGGTCCGGGGCAGGTGCAGGCGTTCGGTGGGTGGCAGCGCGTCACGTATCTGTTGCAGCAGCACGTCCAGGCCGATGCGCGTGCCAGTGGGCCAGTCTTCGTGGCTGTCCAGCCGTGCCAGCATCAGCAGGTGTTCCAGTGTGCGCTGCAGCCGTGCCACGGCGGCTTCTGCTTGCGCCAGTGAGGCGTCGGCACGGGCCGGGTCGGTACGGCGAGCCACTTGCAGGTGGGTCTTGATGGCGGTCAGCGGTGTGCGCAGTTCGTGCGCGGCGTCGCTGGTGAAACGTTGTTCGCGATGCAGCAGATCGCCGGTGTCGCGCAGCAGTCGGTCCAGCGTGGTCAGCACTGGTGCGAGCTCATCCGGCACCGGGCCGATATCGACGGCTTCCGGGCTGGCCGGATCACGTTGGGACAGCGCGTCGCGCAGCCGCGCCAGGGGGCGCAAGCCACGCCGTATGCCGAGCCAGAGCGCCAGCAGGCTGCCGAGCAGGGCGATCACAAACGGCAGCGCGGCGGCGAACAGGATTTCCCGTTGCAGGGCGTGGCGCTCGGTCAGGCGATCTGCGGTGCTGATAAACAGCCCGTTGAATTCGCGGGTGTAGACGCGCCAGGGTTCGCCGCCGATATCGCGATCATGAAAGCCGACGCCGCCGCCGGCCAGCAGGTCGGGTAGCGCGCTGTGGGTTTGCAGGAAGATACCGCCGCTGCCGTCGCGCACCTGGCAGGCGACGCTGATATCTGCCGGCACGGACAGCGTGGCGCCGCCGGGGACTTGCCAGGCATCTTCCGGCAGTTGCATTACCAGTCCGCCGACCATGCGCGCTGAGGCGGCCAGGCGCTGGTCCAGCGTGTCTTGTAGCCGCTGTTCAAGATCGCGTTGCAACCAGAAGGCGGCCAGCAACCACAGCAGGCTGAAGGACAGGCCGAGTATCCACAGCAGACGACGTTGCAGGCTCATGTCAGTTCATCCACTGCGCCGAGACGATACCCGAGGCCGCGCACGGTCTGCACGATGCCGGGGCAGAGTTTGCGCCGCAGGTGGTGGATGTGCACGTTCAGTGCATTGCTTTCCACGCCGGTGTCGAAGCCGTACAGGCTGTCCTTGAGCTGTTCGGCGCTGAGTACGGCGCCACGGGAATGCAGCAGTTTTTCCAGCAGCAACAGTTCCCGGCGCGGCAGGTTCACCGCTACGCCCTGCCAGGTGATATGGCGCGCTGCCGGATCAAGCTGTAGCGGGCCATGTTCGATCAGCGGTTGCGCGCGGCCCGCAGCGCGGCGCAGCAAGGCGTGCAGTCGCGCCACCAGTTCGTCCAGATCAAACGGCTTGGACAGGTAATCATCGGCGCCGGCATGCAGCCCGGCGACACGGTCCGGCACCGCGTCGCGGGCGGTGAGCACCAGCACGGGCATAGGTTTGCCGGCGGCGCGCCAGTCGCGCAGCAGGCTTATGCCGTCCTGGTCGGGCAGGCCGAGATCAAGGATCACTGCATCACTGTGCAGCGTGTCCAGCGCTGCGCGCGCGGCCCTGGCGGTGCGCACATGGTCGACGGTGAAGTCGTGCAGCGCCAGTCCGGCCTGGATGCCGGAGGCCACCAGCGTGTCGTCTTCTACCAGCAGGATATGCATGTCGGCTCCTGAATCGTTGGTATAAGAGTATCGCCTCCGGGGATTAGCTCAATGTTAATGCTGACTTAATGCGCGCACGGCAGGCTGCCTGCCATGGCAATGGACGGTGGAGCGCGTGAATGGTCAGGTCGGTGATGCTGGTAGTGCTGGGGTTGTGCTGTGTAGTGCTGGCCCGGGCGGACTTTCTACAGGCGAGCTTTCTCCAACCCGATCAGGCTTTCCGTTATCAGTTGACGCCGGGGGACGATGGCCTGGTGACGCTGCACTGGGACATCGCGGACGGCTACTACCTGTACCGCAAGGCGTTCGAGATCAACGGCACGCCAGCGCCACTGGCAGCCATCGACTTTCCGCAGGGCGAGATGATCGAGGACGAGTTCTTCGGCGCCTCGGAAGTGTATTTCCACCAGGCGGTGATCGAGATCCGGCCAGGTGCCGCTCGCACGCTGTCACTGACCTGGCAGGGCTGTGCGGAAGCGGGGCTGTGCTATCCGCCTCAGCACGCCAGCGTGACCTTGCCCGGCGTGAACGGGCCGGACATGAACGAGCCCGATGTGCCGGCGCCCGCCGAGGATCAGCAACTGGCGGCCACGCTGGCGGACGGTCACCTGCTCTGGGGTGTGGCGGCGTTTTTTGGTCTGGGTCTGCTGCTGGCCTTCACGCCCTGTGTGTTGCCCATGTTGCCGGTGCTGTCCGCGCTGGTGGTGGGGCGGCAGGCGCGCGGCTGGCAGGGCTTTACGCTGGCGCTGGCCTATGTGCTGCCGATGGCGCTGACGTATGCGGCGCTGGGCGTAGCGACGGCGCTGGCGGGCGCGAGCATGCAGGCGGTGTTTCAGCAGCCCTGGGTGGTGTCGCTGTTTGCGGTGTTGTTTGTGTTGCTGGCGCTGGCGATGTTCGGGTTTTTCACGCTGCAGTGGCCGGGTTGGCTGCGTGACAGGCTGAACCGTGCCGGTGAACGCCAGCGCGGCGGCACGCTGCTCAGTGCGGCGGCGATGGGCGTGTTGTCCGCGTTTCTTATGGGGCCGTGCATGACCGCACCGCTGGCGGGCGCGTTGCTGTATATCGCGGAAAGTGGCGATGTGATGCAGGGCGGCCTGGCATTGTTTGCGCTGGGTCTGGGCATGGGCGTGCCGCTGTTGCTGGTGGCGACGGCAGGCGCGCATCTGCTGCCGAAACCGGGTGGCTGGATGGACGCGGTGAAAACGGGTTTCGGATTTGTGCTGCTGGGCATGGCGCTGTGGTTTATGGCGCGGCTGTTGCCATCGGCGCTGGTGCTGGCGCTGTGGGGCACGTTGCTGCTTTCGGCGGCGCTGATGCTCTGGCGTGCCACGGGGCAAGTGCGCGCACCGGTTACACCGGGTGGGCTGCTGGCAGGCGCGCTGGCACTGCTGGCGGGGGTCTGGTCGCTGTTGATGCTTGGCGGCGCTGCCGTCGGTGGCGAGTCGCCCTGGCAGCCGCTGGCGCCTTTGGCGAGGGCGGCGGCGCCAGGGTCGGAGAATGATTTCATGGCGCGTTTTCAACCTGTGCCGGATGTGGCCACGCTGACGACACAACTGGCGAATGCCGGTGCGCGGGGACAGTGGACGCTGGTGGATTTTTACGCGGACTGGTGCGTCTCCTGTCACGTGATCGAGGCCGAAGTATTCGGTGATCCGGCGGTGCAGGCTGCGCTGGACTCGGTTCAGTTGCTGCGCCCGGATGTCACTGCCAACAACGCCGACGACAGGGCACTGATGCAACGCTATGGCATTATCGGCCCGCCCACGCTGTTGTTGATCGGGCCGGACGGTGAAGAGCGGCGTGCGCAACGGGTGATGGGTGAAATTAATGCGGCGGATTTTCTTGCCCGCTGGCAGGCGGCGACGGAACAGGAGTAGGGCATGTTGTCAGTGAGTCTGGGGCCGCTGGTGATGTCGGTGCAGCGCGGGTTGCTGGTGCTGGCGGTGTTGGTGGCGCTGATGGTGGCGATGTTTCTGGCGCGGCAGCGGCGGGTGCCGGTGGCGGACGCGGTGATCTCGGTGCTGGGCTGGGGTGTGCTGGGCGCGCGGCTGGTGTTTGTGGTGCGTTACTGGAGTGATTACGCCGCCGCGCCCTGGTCGATCGTGGACATCCGCGATGGCGGTTTTGATCCGCTCGGCGGTGTGCTGGCGGCGGTGTTGTATGCCGGCTGGGTTGGCTGGCGCCGTGCGGCGTTGCGGCGACCGCTGGCCATCGCGCTGGGTACCGGTGTGGGTGTCTGGCTGCTGAGTACGGTGGCGTTTCTGTCGCTGGAAAATACTGCACGGGAACTGCCGGCGGTGCCGCTGGCGACGCTCAGCGGTGGCGACACCTCGCTTGCTGCACGCCACGATGGCCGACCGATGGTGGTGAATCTGTGGGCTACCTGGTGCCCGCCGTGCCGACGTGAAATGCCGGTGCTGGAAGTGGCGCAGCAGGCACGTCCGGACGTGCAGTTCGTGTTTGTCAATCAGCGCGAGCCGCTGTGGACGGTGCAGCAGTTTCTGATGCAGCAATCGTTGCAGCTGACCAATGTGGTGCTGGATACACAGGGTGAACTGTCCGCGCATGTGGGCTCGTTTGCGTTGCCGACCACGCTGTTTTATGACGCCGGGGGCAAGCTGGTGGACAGTCACCTCGGTGAAGTCTCCCACGCCACGTTGCGGCACGCGCTGCAACGCTTGGCACCGAGTGAATCATCTGAAAAGGAGTAACCCCGTGCGCGCATTGTTTTATGGATTGCTGTGGGTGCTGAGCCTGCCGGTGGCAGCGGACGATGCCCTGCCTGCGCCGATCACGGCCCTGACCACACGCGGTCTGTCAGTGGTGGATACCTTCGAGGCGCCAGGTGATCTGTCCGGTTATGTGATGAGTGTTCAAGGCCGTCAGCTCACTGTATTTGTCACCAAAGATGGCCAGCACGCACTGGTCGGCACGCTGCTCGATGCGCAGGGCAATGACCTGTCGGAAGCGCCGCTGAACGCCGCCATGTCAGCGCAATACGCCGGCGCCTGGGACACGCTGGAGAACAGCCACTGGATCGCTGACGGCGATAACGATGCGCCGCGTGTGATCTATACCTTTACCGATGCCAACTGCCCGTTCTGCCATCGCTTCTGGCAGGCGACGCAGCCGTGGGTCGAATCCGGCAAGGTGCAGGTGCGGCATGTGCTGGTGGCGATGCTGCGCCCGGACAGCCTGCCAAAAGCGGTGGCGATGCTGGCGGACGAGGACCCGGGTGCGGCGCTGGCGCGGCATAATCATGCCTATGAACAGGGCGGCATTTCGCCGGCGCCAACGCCATCAAGTACGCTGACCTCGCAAGTGCAGGCCAACACCGACGTCATGCGCAGTCTCGGGCTGGGTGGTACGCCCGCGACGTTCTACCAGGATGCAGAGGGCAATGTGGTGGTGAAGCAGGGCTTGCCCGGTGACGCGGAGATGGCGCACGTCATGGGCAGCCCGAAACCGTAATCCGCAGATTGGCGGCAGGGTGGATTTCTGTCCTCCCTGCAGAAAGCAGCGTCAGAAGGACGACCAGCCACTGGCTTCCATGAACCGGTACAGCCAGTAGCGCATGGTCGAGTCATCCTCGAAGGCACTGTAGTCGAGGCTGTAGATCACATCACCGGTATTGCCCCAGCGTTTTTCGAACATGCCCAGCGTGTCGCGGATCAGCGTGTGATCTGCCGGTGCCTGTACATGCACATCGGTTTCCAGGTTGAAATCATCCAGGTTGCGACGGGTGAAATTGGCTGAACCGAGAATCAGCTCGGCGTTGCCGTTGGCGCGCACCAGCAGCATCAATTTGGTGTGGCACTGTTCGCCGGAGGTATTGCACCAGCGCACGGGGATGCCGGCGCGGTGCAATGTCAGCGCAACCTGGCGGTTGGGGATGCCGTTTTTCTCGCGGCCGAAGGCATCCTTGTTCGGGTCGAGCAGGATGCGCAGGTCTACGCCGCGTTCGGCGGCGTCCAGCAGTGACTGCAGTAAATCGCGATGGGAAAAATAGAACACTTCGATCTGCAACTGGTCGCCCGGCTGGGCGCTGTTGACTGCCGCAATCAGCGCATCGCGGATGTCGGCTTCGGTCAGCACCTGTATCAGTGCGTCGTCGGGTGCCACGGCGGTGGCCGGTGGTGCCACAGGCAGGCCGGTGAGGTCAATGCTGTCGTCGGAAAAACCGATCACCGCCAGCTCTGTGTGCAATAGGTCCAGCGCCGCCGGGCCCCCGAAACGCAGGGCGACGTTGCCGTGTGCACTGCTGCCATCGTGCGGATTGGCGGACATCACCATGCCGGTCCAGCTTGCGCCTTCATCCACCACCAGTGACTTGCGGTGGTTGGCCTTGAAGTTGATCAGCGTCAGATAGCTGCGCAACGTCACCTTGCCGGGGCCGACCGGGTTCGGCAGCCAGCCGTGCTGGTCGTTGTTGCCGAACCACTGGCAGCACAGGCGCCATAGACCGGACCAGGACGGGTTGGAGTCACGCAGTTTCTTCAGGTCGGTGATGACCACGTCGATGCCGGCGTCGCGCAGGGCGTCCAGATGGGGCGCCGGCAGTCCGCCGTAGAGATTGTTGATCGGGTCAGTGATGACGATGACGCGCAGACCGGGTACGGCCTGCTTGCGCTCGATCAGGTGACGGGTCAGTTCGCTGGACAAGGCGCGGTGCTTTTCTGGTGGCTCGCCCTGGAAATCGTTGTACAGGAACATGTCCACGACGATCAGTTTTTCCGCCTGGTCAATCAGCCGGAACACCTCGTCGAAAATCTGCTGGTCGATATGCCGTTGGCCCTTGCCATCGACGCCCGTGTAGTCCACCAGCAGGCGGGCGTCCTGTACCACACGTGGCGGCGTGCTGGTGCTCAGGCCGGCGGGCAGGGATTTGCAGCTGTTCAACAGGGCGGTGCAGACCATCAGCAGAATGACCAGGGTGGCGATACGGGACAGCAGACGGAGCATGTCATTTTCCTTCACAAGGTGCCCCGACTTTAAATCACAGCGCCGGTTTCTGCTATGCTGCCGCCGAGACGGCAGGAGGCAGTTATGACGGCAATTCTGGCAGGGGTGGTATTGCTTGGTTGGGGCGCACTGGCGGCGGCGCGTGCGTTGTTGCGCCTGCGTGGCCTGGATGACCCGGCGCTGATGCAGCTTGGTGTGCCGGCCGGTGTCTGGCTGCTGTGTGCCGGCGTGTTGTTGATAGGGTTGCCGGAGACGACGCTCATTGACGGCGGGCACACACCGACGCTGGTCTGGAGCCTGGTGCTGATCACGCTGATCTGCGCAGTGTCGCCGATGCTGTTCTGGCTGCGGCAACGGGGATACTTTCGTTAACACCGCTCACAGTTCACCAACAGATGGTGGACAGTTCTGGCACAGCGGTGCCTGAGGCTTGGTGATTAAGTGAGGCATGGCCAGCAGGCCATACCCATAACAATACCTGCTCAGGACGTTGCCATGATGTGTGATTCTTTTGCCCGCCGGTGGTGGCCGCTATTTGGTGCGGCCGTGTTCTCCTGTTCGCTTGCCGCCTGCGGCGGCGGAGGTGGCGGCAGTGGTGCCGGCACGCCCCGTGAAGAACCGCCCGATGAAGGGACGCCGCCGGTACGTGAGGTGCGGCCGCTGCCGACCAGTCATGCTGCGTTGCCCGCCGCCAGTTGCGAGGCCGGCACCGATCTCGATGGCGGCCGTAGTTATCGTGTTGAAATGCCGTCGCGCGTTGACGGCGCCGCCATCGTCTTTCAGGTCTTCGAACCGCGCACTCTCGATTGCACCGCCAGGCATCCGCTGATTCTGGAAGGGCACGGCTTTGCCGGTTCGCGGCAGACCACGGCCGGCAGCAGCTTTTCCGGGCCGGTGGCGCAGCTGGTCGAGGCGGGTTATGCGGTGATCAGTATCGACCAGCGCGGCCATGGTGAAAGCGGTGGCACGGTGCGGGTGATGACGCCGGATTTCGAAGGCCAGGATCTGATCCAGATTGTCGACTGGGCCGAGGCGCACCTGGATTATCTCGCCTACGCGCCGGATGACGATGGCCTGGACAATCTCCGGCTCGGCTCGGTGGGCGCCAGCTACGGTGGCGGTTTCCAGTACATGCTGTACAGCATGGACCCGGACCGGCGCCTGGATGCGATGGTGCCGCAGATCACCTGGCATGACCTGAGCTACAGCCTCAGCCCCGGCGACACGGTGAAATCCTATTGGGGGTTGTTTCTTTCTGCTGCCGGTGACCTTGGCAGTGGACTGTCCATGGACCCGTTGCTGCGGGCGACGCTGGTGGAAGCAGCGGTCTCGAACGTGATGCCGGATTCAGCGCAGGATTTTCTCAGCTACAGCGGGCTGGCCTACAGTTGCGGCAACCCGCGTGAGCTGGCGTTGCTGTCGGCACCCGGCACCGACGATTATGCACTGGACCCTTTGCTGCAATTGCTGGCACCGCTGACCGGCGGTGGCCGCTATGTGGTGTCGCAACCGCCGGGCGAACTTTATCCGGTGGATGTGCTGATGTTTCAGGGTTTCCGTGATTCGCTGTTCACCTTCAACGAAGCGTACCGGAATTATCAGTGCCTGAGCGCGCTGGGTGGTGACGTGCGCCTGCTGACCTATCCGTTTGGCCACCATTATCTGGCGCCCAATGTGGGCTTTGTGCTGGAAACGGTGCAAGGGTTGCCGACGTTGCTGGGGGCCTTGCCGGATCTCGCTCAGGGTAACCTGGATGCCTTCGCCGGTTGCGGCGAGGTGGATGCGACGGCCGCCACGCTGGCCTGGTTTGATGAAAAACTGCGTGGGCTTGGCAACGCCGATGATGTGATCACCTCCGGCCAGGATGTCTGCCTGACGATGACTTACGGCGATGCGGTGACGGTACCGGAAGTGACGGTTGGCGGGCAGTCTTTTGAACTGGCCGGGCCAGCGGGTGTGCCGGTGACGGCGCTTTCCGGCGCCGCCGGTGTGCTGCCGACACTGGTGCCGCTGGGCAGCGTGACGGAAGAGGCGGTGATTGCCGGCATTCCGACCCTATCGGTGACGCTGACCGACCCGCTGGCGATGCTCAACCCGCTGGAAGAAGTGCTGCTTGATCCGCTGCTGTGCAACGACGTGATTCGCGGCCTGCTCGGGCCATTGGTGGACCCGCTGCGGTGCAGCCAGACGACACCGCCGTTGCTGGTGCTCAAGGGCGATGACGTGATCCTGTTCGCCGGCATCGGCATCCTCCGGGCCGAACTGATTCCCGGCGTACCGCTGCCGTTACCGGTGCCGGAGCTGATTGATGAGCAGGTGTATCCGCTGCGCGGTATCGGCCCGCACGACGTGATGCTGGAAGGCATTGCCGAACGGTTGCATCCGGGGGACCAGTTGTTCCTGATGCTCTACGGCGTGCACCCGACCTTTGTGGGGACCTTTTCCCGCGACCTGCTGACGATCACCGTCGGTGTGAACGGGGAAGTGAAGCTGCCGCTGTTGACGGCGGATGGCCGCGCCGCGCTGCCTGCATCGGCGATTGGCGCGCCGCTGCTGCCACGCTGAACCCGTTGGGCACGGACGCCCGCCCTGCCTTTCTTCAGCGTTTGTCCAGATACTCCGCAAACCCCGCATCCTCTTCCAGCACCAGTGGCCGGCCCCAGCCAGGCACCGTGACGGCTTTGTCCGAGAGTGTCAGGTCGTCGCTGTCGAGCACGCCTTCACCGAAGTGATAACGCGGCCGGGTTTCACCGCGCAGTGCCTGCTCGTCCCAGGTGGCGATAGCCTCGCGCGTCTGTTCGACACGGTGTTGCCATTGCGTCAGGGCCTCGGCGCCGTGCCGTTGTGTCAGCAGCGGCAGGACCGCCTCCGGTGACAGCACCACGGCAGTGGCGTTGTTGCCGCCAAAGCCTTTCGAGTTCAGCAGCGCGGCTTTCGGTGTATCCAGTGTGCGGTGCGCCTGACTGAAGTGCAGGTGCTCACGGTGCACATCCGGCGCAATCTGGTCCAGCGTGAAAATGCCGGGCAGGATGCCACTGGCGAAGGTGCCGAGCGTCGCGGCGAGCTGGTCGCCGCCGGCGCTGCCGAGGCTGTGGCCGACATAGCATTTGATCGCCGCCACGGGCCAGTTGCGAATGCCGAAGGCGGCGGCGGTGCGCTCCATCACATCGGATTCGGTGACGCGATTTTGCGGCGTGCCGGTGCCGTGGGCGTGCACGAAACTGTGTTCGCGCAGGCCACGCTCGCCGATCAACTGGCGTGTCAGGTGCGCAGCGCGGATCATCGTCAGGTGATTGCCGATGCCGGGCGCGGAAATGGATTTTTTCGGGCCGTCGGCGTGCACGAACACATCCGGGACGGCGCCCAGAATATCGGCGCCCATTTCCAGTGCCAGCGCGTCGTCCATCAGGATGGCGAACTGGGCCGACTCGGCGATGGTGAAGCCGACATTGAAGCCGAACGGGCGGCAGGCGCGGCGATGGTCCGGTGTGTCGCGGCCCGGATCGAGTTTGCGCAGCGCTTCGTCTTCGCCCAGTGCGCCCATGGCGCGGTAGCCTTCGATCACTTCCGGCACCAGCGGTGCCTCACTGGTGCCGACCACCACCAGACGGCGGCGACCGGCGCGGATGTCCTGCACCCCGAGTTGCAGGTTGTACAGAAAGGTGGCGCAGGCCCCGAGCATGCCGCCGGTGCTGCCGGCGGCGCCGAGCACATAGGCATTGATGAAATCCGCTGTCATCTCGCCCAGGCCCAGCGGTACCTGTTTGGAGGAAATGCGCCGGCCGGTGGCGGGGTAGCGGAACAGCCCGCCGAGGCCGTGATCATCCAGTTGCGACATGGCGTTGGAGGCGTACACACCGATCTGGTCCGGGGCCAGCCTGGCGCACAGCTGCGACCAGTCCAGTCCGAGCATGCCGAGCGCCTCGGAGGCGCCATACACGGCCAGTTGCAGCGGGCGCGGGTGATGCCGCGAGGGATACAGCTGGGCGGGATCAAAGCCCCCCGGCAACTGCCCGGCGGACTGCACCTTGCTGCGCTGGTAGCCGGGCAACAGCACATCACTGCCGCCAGGCAGGGTGACCAGGCTGCGGCGGTTGTCGACGCGGGTCACCTGCCAGCCTTCGGGCAGCGGCTGTGGCAGGTCCATATTGCGCACCACGAAGCTGGCCGGCGCCTCCCCCTGGCTGGCGCTGACCGAGATGGCGATGCGGTCGGGGTCCAGCAGCGGGGCTTCCAGGCGCCGCACCAGGCTGCCTTCGAGCAGCGCGGCGTCATCGGCATAGCGGCCGGTGGTGTCCAGGCTGCGCAGGGCACGCAGGGTACGGGCCTGCCCGGCGGCATCCAGCGCATCGAAAATCAGGCGATTGAAGCCGTGGTGGCAGGCACTGCGGCCGGCGGGGCTGACGCCGCCGAGGGCGGTAATGACGGGGAGTGCGGACAAGAAACGGCTCCGGCTGATTCGTGACCATTCAGTCTGACTAATGGGTCAGGAATTCTACCGGATCAGGTCGGGGGAGGAAGTGCGCACTTGGTCGAATATGTAACGGAAAAAAACAGGCCGCCCGGAGGCGGCCTGTCTGGGGCGATCAGCCGGGAGCGCGTTACAGCAACTCGATGGCTACCGCCGTGGCTTCACCCCCGCCGATACACAGGCTGGCGATACCACGCTTGCCGCCGGTGCGCTTGAGCGCGTGGATCAGCGTCAGGATGATGCGCGAGCCGGTGGAGCCGACCGGGTGGCCCAGGGCGCAGGCGCCGCCGTGGATATTCACTTTCGAATGCGGGATGCCCAGGTCGATCATCGGCATCATCGCCACCATGGCGAAGGCTTCGTTGATTTCAAACAGATCGACGTCGTCCACGCTCCAGCCGACTTTCTTCATCAGGCGCTCCGTGGCACCGATCGGCGCCAGGGTGAATTCACTCGGATGCTGCGAGTTGGTGGCGTGGGCCAGGATGCGGGCAACCGGCTTCAGGCCGCGCTCATTGGCGACGGATTCGCGTGCCAGCACCAGCGCAGACGCGCCATCGGAAATCGAGCTGGCGTTGGCGGCGGTGACGGTGCCGTCTTTGGCGAACGCCGGGCGCAGGGTCGGGATCTTGTCAATATTGGCGTTGCCCGGTTGCTCGTCGGTATCGACCAGCGCTTCGCCTTTGCGGGTCTTCACCGGCACCGGCACGATCTCGTCCTTGAACCAGCCTTCGGCGATGGCGGCCTGGGCGCGCTTGAGCGATTCGATGGCGTAGTTGTCCATGTCTTCGCGGGTGATGCCGCGCTTGTCGGCCACTTCCTGTGCGAAGGACCCCATCAGGCGGCCGGTCTCGGCGTCTTCCAGGCCGTCGAGGAACATGTGGTCATACACGGTGCCGTGACCCATGCGCATGCCGGCACGGGCTTTATCCAGCACATACGGCGCGTTGGTCATGGACTCCATGCCACCGGCGACAACGATGTCGTTGGTGCCGGCGACAATCGAATCGAACGCGAACATGGTCGCCTTCATGCCGGAGCCGCACAGTTTGTTGATGGTGGTGGCACCGACGTTGTCCGGCAGGCCGGCCTGGCGCATCGCCTGGCGCGCCGGGCCCTGTTTCAGGCCGGCGGGCAGGACGCAGCCCATGATCACTTCCTGAACGTCGGCCGGTTGCAGGCCGGCACGGGCGATCGCCTCACGGATGCTGATGGCGCCCAGCTCGGGGGCGCTGACCGGAGCCAGGCTGCCCTGGAAACCGCCCATGGGGGTCCGGGCGCCGTTCACGATGACGACGGCATCAAAACTCATGATGTTCTCCTGAAGTGATTGACGGCCAGTGCACACGCGGCCGGTTTTCGAGGGCCGCATTGTACTGGGGATGCTGCAGGCACGCACCCGCGCCGTCGCTTGAAAAATGACCGGCAAGTCCCCATGTCGTCCTGCACGGCCCACCGGCGGTTGTTATCGATAGTTAAACCACATGGTCCTCGGGTAGCCCGTGTGAAGGTGGGTTGCTATTATCGCCGGCAGTCAGCGACCGCCTCTCCCGACAGTGCGCCGTTGACTGCACTCGTGATTGCCGTGCGCGATGCCTGAACATCGGTGTGCGATGCATCACAGCGTGCCAGGATTGAAGTACGCCCGCCGACCCGGAAAGGGTTCTCTACCCCGAAACGCTTTCCGCGCCGGCGTCATTCACAAAGCTGGATCAACGTCAGGGGACATGACTATGGCTTTCGAACTGCCTGCACTGCCTTACGCGAAAGATGCGCTCGCGCCGCATATGTCCGCGGAAACGCTGGAATTCCACTACGGCAAACACCACCAGACCTACGTCACCAAGCTGAACGAGCTGGTCGCCGGTACGGACAAAGAAGGCCAGTCTCTGGAAGACATCATCAAGGGCGCAGGCCCGGGCCCGCTGTTCAACAACGCCGCCCAGGTCTGGAACCACACCTTTTTCTGGAACAGCCTGAGCCCGAACGGCGGTGGCGAACCGACTGGCGCCCTGGCCGATGCCATCAACGCCAAATGGGGTTCCTTCGACAAATTCAAGGAAGCCTTCACCAACTCCGCCATCGGCAACTTCGGTTCCGGCTGGACCTGGCTGGTGAAAAACGGCAATGAGCTGGAGATCGTCAACACCAGCAACGCCGCCACCCCGCTGACCGACGGCAAGACCGCACTGCTGACGGTCGACGTGTGGGAACACGCTTACTACATCGATTACCGCAACGCCCGTCCCAAGTACCTGGAAGGGTTCTGGGCACTGGTGAACTGGGAATTCGCTGCCAGCAACTTTGCCTGACAGCGACGGCGGCCGTGATGACGGTCGCCATTCAGGTATTTCCCTGCAAAAGGCCGCAATTTTGCGGCCTTTTGCGTGTCTGATCTTTCAGCCAGCAGGGCGCTGCGGCATCATGCTGCCATGACGCGGGCCGGAGAACGGGCGGCGCATGACAATAAACGACCGGCACAGCCGGCGCAGTTGAGCGGAGTCATCATGATCAGGAAATGTGCAGGCATCGTGCTGATGGGGCTGGCCCTGTCGGTCCACGCCCAGACGGAACAGGCCACGCCCCCGGCTGACGAACAGGCGGCGTCGCCCGCGCTGCAGGAGATCAATGCCCTCGGCGAAGTGGCCATGCAGACCGGCCTGCAGGCCATCCAGGAAAGCGGCGGCCTGTACCCGTTCGCGATCATTGGCCGCACCGATGGCCAGACCCAACTGGTGGGCTACCAGGGTGACCCGGCACTGCGCCCGCCGGCGGAAGAGTGGGGCGAGGCCCTGTTCCTGCGCCTGCGCGAGATGGCCGCCGGGGACGACACCATCAAGGTGGCCGCGCTGGTGCGCCTGCACAATGTGCCGGCAAAAGAAGAAGGCGAACCGCCGATCCCCGGCCTGTGGGTGCTGGTGGATCACCGCGATGAGCGGGCCTGGGTGCTGTTCATGCCGTTCCTGCCTAACGAGGACACCGGCAAGCGCACCCCTGGCGAAGTGATTTACTACGCGACCGACCAGCCCCTCTTTCCGGTGGGCGACTGATCGGGCGTGACCAGGAACCGGCCGTCGGGATGCAAGTCTCAGGCGGCTGACGGGTTTCACATGACGCAACAGTGGACGCTATGAACCAGGATCGTGATTTACCGATGGGCGATATTGATCGCCTGAGTGTTGACGATGATCGCCGGCAGGCCGCGCGCAAGCAGGCTGTCCAGGGGCAGGGCAACAAGACCGGTGGCGGCGGCCAGGGTGGCGGTGATGAACCCCCGCGCCGCCCGCGCCAGAGCGCCGCGCCCCGGCCCGCCGCCGCCCGCAGTGGCGGTGGCGGCTTCTGGATCGCCAGCACCGTCATCCTGCTGATCGTCGCGCTGGGCATGGGCGCCTTTATGTACCGCGAGCTGAGCATGGTGCGTGCGCAACTCGACAATCGCCTGAGCGAATCCACCGAACGCCTCGGCAGCCTGGCCTCGCAGCTGTCCGCCGCCGATGAAAGCTTCAGCCAGTCCGCCGGGCAGGTGCAGCAGCGCCTGGACGAGCACATGAACGAAATCCGCAAACTGTGGGACGTGGCCAACAAGCGCAACAAAGGCTGGATCGAGGAAAACCAGGCGGCCATCCGCACCTTGCAGGGCAAGGACACCGAAATGAGCCGCACCCTGGCCACGCTGCGCAATGAGCTGAACACTGCCAAGACCGATGCGGCCACTGCCAAGCAGCAAGTGACGGAACTGCGCACCACGTTGCAACAGACCACCGTGGCGCGTAACCAGATGCAGACCCAGCTCGACCTGTCCCAGGAAACCCTGCGCCAACTTGAAAGCCGTGTCACTGCCCAGCAGAAAACCCTGGAAGACGTGCGTGGCCTGTTGCCGCAATTGCAGGCCCTGGCCACCGCCCAGGGCCAGGGCGGTGGCGTCGCCACCCGCCTGCGCGAAGTGGAAGCGGCGATCAGCGCCTTCGACGAATACCGCCGCCAGGTCAACGCCCGCCTGGATGCCTTGCAGGCACGGTGATATTACCATGAGGCGCCCTGTTCATCGGGGCGCCTCATTTCGTTGGACGTGAATGCCCGCGCTGCTACAATGCCCGGCGCGCGCTAGTGGTGGAATTGGTAGACACGCTGGATTTAGGTTCCAGTGCCGAGAGGCGTGGGGGTTCAAGTCCCTCCTGGCGCACCATCTCAATTTTTGGCGAAGTTCGGTAAGGTTCGTTAACGATAAAAAAGATTTTCAAAATCAAATCGTTATACTGAATTTTTGTCCGTTTTCGTTCGTCAAAAATCGTTGCAAGCCGAGCATTTTTTGGGGTAGCTTGGGGGCAGTTACAGTCGCTCCCTAAGGGTGTTGCCCCCAAATGCCTCTTACCGATGTTGCCATCCGCAAAGCTGCCCCGCCAGAAAAGCCGACAAAGCACTTTGACGGCGGCGGGCTGTTTTTGCTGCACAACCCGAACGGCAGCAAGTGGTGGCGCCTGAAGTATCGCTATGGCGGCAAGGAGAAGCAGCTGTCGCTGGGTGTCTATCCCGAGGTCAGCCTCAAGGAGGCGCGTGAGCAGCGGGATGAGGCGCGCAAGCTGTTGAGCAAGGGCGTGGACCCGGGCGAGACCCGGCGTATTGCCAAGACCATTAACGCGCCGGACAGCACCAAGTCATTCAGGGTGGTCGCCCTGGAGTGGCATGCAAGACAGGCAACCCGCTGGTCCGAGCGCCATGCCATCCGCATCATGCAGCGCCTGGAGAATGACCTGTTCCCGCTCCTGGGGCAGCGTCCGGTGGATGAAATCAAGGCGCCGGAGTTGCTGTCTGTTCTGCAGCGTAAGGAGGGCAAGGGCGCTTACTATTCCGCCCGCCGGCTGAATCAGATCGCCGATCAGGTATTCCGCTATGCCATCGCTACGGGTCGGACGGAGGTCAATCCCGCTCCCAACCTCAAGGGTGCCCTGCATCAGATCAAGAAGACCCATCTGGCGGCCATTACGGACCCGAAGAAGGTCGGGCCGCTGCTCCGGGCGATCGACGGCTATGACGGGTCCATTGTGACTCGGGCAGCGCTTAAGCTGGCGCCGCTTGTCTTTGTGCGCCCCGGGGAGCTTCGGCACGCCGAGTGGTCTGAAATCGATCTGGAGGCCGCTGAGTGGACGATTCCCGGGCACAAGATGAAGATGGGGGTGGCGCACCTTGTTCCCCTGTCACGTCAGGCCGTGGCCATCTTCAGGGATATTCAGCCGTATAGCGGTAAGGGAAAGTATGTATTCCCCAGCCCCCGTACCGACACCCGGCCAATCAGCGATAACGCCGTTCTGTCCGCCTTGCGCCGTATGGGCTACGAAAAGGACGAGATGAGCGGTCATGGCTTCCGGGCCATGGCCAGAACCATCCTGGATGAAGTGCTGAAGGTGCGTCCGGACTATATCGAGCATCAGCTGGCGCACACGGTACGGGATCCCAATGGCCGGGCATACTGAACCTGCCCCGCTGAAACGGACGCCAGGAAGCGATATTCTCATCGCACCTGGAGGTTCTCATGCAACGTATACCCCGTCGTCGCTACACAGACGATTTCAAGGCTCAGGCGGTCACGCTGGCCGGCTCAATCGGTCGTGCTCAAGCGGCACGACAGCTGGATATATCCGTCAAAACACTGGCCAACTGGCTGGATGCATCACGGGCCGAGCGGCCCGTGAGCTCACCCTCGCGTGCACCGGTTAGCGACCTGGAAAGTGAGCTGGAGCGGCTCCGAGCCGAGAATGCCACGCTCAAGATCGAGCGTGAAATCTTAAAAAAAGCGACGGCGTTCTTCGCCAAGGAGTCCAAGTGAAATACGCCTTCGTCGCTCGTGAACGGGCTCTGTTTCCGGTCAGGTTGCTATGCCGAGTGCTGGCAGTCTCGGTGTCCGGTTTCTATGACTACCTGCGTCGGCAGTCAGCACCGCGCCGGGATTCAGACGCGATGCTTCGGGCGGACCTTCATGCCATCCATGCGGTCAGCCGCCGGACCTACGGCCGTCCACGTCTGGTCAGGGCGTTGCGAGCCCGTGCTCATGTTGTCGGCCACAAGCGTGTTGCCCGCCTGATGCGCGAGGAGGCGCTTCAGGGCAAGGTGAAGGGCGGCTTCAAGCCCCGCACTACCGATAGCCAGCACAGGCGGCAGGTGGCTCAGAACCTGCTGGATCGCCAGTTCGCCGTAGACAGTCCTGTGCCGGCCTGGGTGGGAGATATTACCTACATTCCCACCAGGGAGGGTTGGCTGTATCTGGCTGTGGTACTCAGCCTGCAAACCCGGCAGGTGCTCGGCTACAGCCTGTCCGAGCGCATGCCTGACGACTTGGTGCAGCAGGCATTCCTCAATGCCTGGACCGCTTCGCCGGTCGGTGAGGGCGTGCTGTTCCACTCCGATCGTGGCAGCCAATATGCGAGCGGTGACTTCCGTGCGATGATCGCTGCGCTGGGCTTCGTGCCGAGCATGAGTCGCAAAGGTAATTGCTGGGATAACGCCGTGGCTGAGAGCTTCTTCGCGACGCTCAAAAACGAGGAAGTCACGGGCGCGTATGCCAGCAAAGCGGAGGCACATAACGCTATTGCCAGCTACATCCACGGCTTTTACAACCCCACAAGGTTGCACTCAGCCCTCGGATACGTGTCACCCAATGACTATGCAAGCAGACTGAAACACGCAGCTTGATTCACGGCTTCTTGGCGTACGTTTTCGCGGGACAGGTTCATACAACCGCACGGCCCACCTGGAGGAGCGCCGCGCGATGATGCAGATGTGGGCGGATTATCTGGATGGGCTCAAGGCTGACAAGGCTTGAGCCGCCTGAGTGCCGGGAGGCCACCAGCAGGTTTGGCTGGCGGCTAGGCAAGCTCTGGTCCTAGAAGTGCTGGTTTACTATCAGTCCTTGCCCATCCGGGTGAGCTTCCTTGTAGGCACTCTCAATGAGCATTTCCACGAAATCATGGGGACTCAGTTCGTGGTGTTTTGCCAGTGTCTCCAGCTTGCTTCGCGCCTCTTTCGATAGAGGCATGTAGTAGGGCTTCTTGGCCTTCCCGGAGTCGCGGTACTTCTTCTGACTCCAGGTCTTTTTCATCTTCTCAAGGAACAGCTTTTTCTCAGCAGGATGACCGAGCGACAAGTTATCCAGCGAGGCCAACACGCAGGCGTAATAGTCCCGAGTATTGGTCGGTGCAGGAAGGTTCATGGCCTTGAAGGCCTTGTGCAGATAGTCCCATGCCCAGGTCAGCTGGCTCCTGTCTTTCGGATCTATCCATTGGGTGTCGGCGTCCGGTGTTCTGGCCTGTGCCCATTGGCCTCTGTACCCATGCATCCATTGGATCTTCTGATCGACGGGAATATTCCACAGGTCGAGGGCCAGGATGACTTCATCCCGGCGTGCCTCGGGAGCAGTCCACAGCAATTGAAAGGGCAGTTGGCCGGGAGCTTGTTGATAGAGCTCCTGTACTCGGGCAAGCATCCAGATGAGCAAGCGATCATCGTCCTTGTCGAGCCATTTGAGATGGTCCTCACTCATCACAAGGTCTGCATGAGCTGCCGTGAGCTGCCTAACGAACGCTTGCGGGTTCTGTGCCATGTTGATGGTTGAAGCAATGGTGGCCTGACGTTCAGAGCGCGCCACCGAGTGCTCCAAGGGTAATGGCGCCCCAAGCTGCGTCATGTAGCGCCAGAGCCAACGAAAGTCTCTGTCCTTAAACCGCTTGAATTCTTCCGGTAGCTCAATGGGCTGCCGCTGCCAGCTATTCATGATCGTTATCCTTTTGTCTGCCTACAATGTAGATAAGACAAATGTATTCCTGTGTAATTTCGCTTGTCAAGAATTTTGTAGAAATGCCTGCAGAGTTCGTGCTGAATTTCTGATGGGGAACACGTCGAATCCACCGTAGAATTTACGGTGATCCAGGGGGGGGAATGGCCTAACTGATTGAGTTGTATCGGGCTTTTCTGCAAGTAAGCCTACCAGAATGCCGCCAAATGTCCAGCCGACAAGGGTTGGTTTGAGCGCGGTCGGTTTTGATATTTCTGGAGAGTGCGATTAAGGGGATCGCTCTTGGGGACGCCTAGCCTTGGCGCAGATCCAAGGTGTGCCCAGGGCGGTCAGAGATGTCGGTAATAGATATATGGCCCTTATACCAGCCCACTTGTGAAGGCTGGTTGATCAGAGTGTCTGCCATAAGAAGGAGATAAGGGCTGGCCTCAAAGCCAGCCCATTAACAAGTAAGTTTTTACCAGCGTGCTGGTTCCTATGAACATTCACGGGAGCCACACATGAACAAGCGTCATCCAGAAAACACCAATCTCAAACTCCATTACGATGCCACTTGGGAAGGCCTGCCAGTATTGGCAAGGCCGGAGCGTCCTTTGGTGGTTAACTACCTTGAGACAAGCCGATCCGTTCTGGATCGTGCCCTGACTGAACATCCCAGAACCTGTGTCATGCACATCCTGCCCCGTCTGCCATACGGCTGGCAGGGGCCGTCAGGCGGGTTGGCAAACCGGTTCATCAAGTCTCTTCGTTCCCAGATCAAATTTGACCTGCAGCGCAAGCGCCGGCAGGGCAAGCGAGTACATGACTGCCATGTCCGTCTGATCTGGTGCCGGGAGTTTGGAAAGGAGGGGCAGCCCCACTACCACATGGCCGTTCTGGTGAACCGGGATGCTTACTCGGTATTGGGCCGAATAGCCGGCCAGCCTGAGCCAGACTATCCATGGTGGATGGAAGAGGAGCAGGCCGTGGTCAATATGGCTGAGCGGATCCAGCGGGCCTGGTGCAGCGCGTTGGGTATATCGGATCGCCAGGGGGTCGGCCTGGTCCAGATTCCCGCCAATCCGGTTCAGCTGGTCGCCACGGGGTCCCCGATGTTCAAGGTGCAGTACGAGGAGGTATTCAAGCGCATCAGTTATATGGCCAAGGCAGATACCAAGCTGTACGACGATGGGCACCGTAACTTCGGCTACAGCCATGCCTGAGGCGGGTAAGTTTTTACTGGCGAGCGCTATCACATGAGCGAATAACCGGAGTATCCAATGCGACTCATGCGACTGGATGAAACCTGCGAGATGGCAGGCATCAAGAAAACCACCGCTTACAAGATGATGAATGAGGGTATCTTCCCGAAGCCCGTGAATGTCGGCGAGCGGGCTGTCCGCTGGGTCTCGACGGAAATCGAGGCCTGGATCAAGGACCGGATGGAAGAGCGCGATGCACTGGCGGGCGAATAGCAAGAAGTTTAAGCCGGAAGCCGTCTCCCGGTGGCTCCGGCTACTTGCCAGAAGGGGTATCCGGCCGGGTGTGCCGGAATACCAGAAGTGCCGTGACATGTTGATGCCCATTCGAGTCCCGCTTGGGCAGGCGTCGGCTATGGACGGGGGCCAGACCCCTTACAGCTGGGAGCCGGGAAAGGAGATCAATGGATTCATGATGGTCACGGGCGGATCCGGGTCAGGGAAGACCGAGGCTCTCAAGCTGATTGGAGGATCGCTGGTACGCCATGGTATCCCGGTGATCACCATCGACTTCCATGGGGATGTGATCTTCGAGGGCCAGAACACGCTTTACGGCCACGCGCCTCAGTCGGGTGGTCAGGGTCTCAATCCTCTGGCAATCGACCCGGCCACACTGGCTGGCCGTGGACTGGAGGTAAAGATTGCCAACGAAGTGGACCGGATTGGTCGGGCCACCGGCCGTCTCGGGTACAAGCAGGCTTCATGCCTGCGAAAGGTCATCACAGATCTGTACAGGGAGTTCGGCATTAGCGATACCCTCTACTCCAGCTGGCGCGCTGCGTATCCGAGTCTGGTCGATATTTTCAATCGTCTGAGCCTGGCGTGCGAGGAGGGTATGGAGGGCTTCGATAAGCAGACATTGAGGGAGTGCCGTGCCAAGGTTGAAACGCTGTCGTGCAATGCCTTGTTTCGTCACCCCTGGCCACTGACGGTACAGGGCATGCTTGCCTGGAATATGCGGCTGGACTGCAGCCAGCTGGGGCGTGAGGCCAGATTGCTGGCGGCGGAGACAGTTCTGGACATGCTCTTTGAAACGGCTCGGGCTACAGGGCCGATACCCGTAAACCCCCGTTCAGACTCCGAGCGGTACCGTGTCTTCGTGATCATCGATGAGGTCAAAATACTCAGCCTCGGACGCGGTAACACCGAGGACTCAAGGCATATCCTCAATGTGCTGGTGACCGAGGGGCGGAAGTACGGCATAGGGCTGATCCTTGCCTCCCAGATGATGTCTCACTTCGGCAGCGAAGTGCATGCCATGGTCTCCTCTCGCCTTGTCATGCGGAGAATGGATCCCCGGGAGGCCAGGCGTGTGGCACCTCAAATGGGGCTCATGCCAGAAGATTTGGTATCGATGGAAAGCCCGCCGGGTACGGCATACTTCCGCAGTGCGTCAACTGGCGGGACGGTCATGCTGCAAATTGATCGGCCGCCCATACCTGAGTGTCAGGGGTTGATCAGTGAGATCTGATTTGCCTTGTATGGGCCCACAGCAACCACCTAGCCAGAATTGATCAGCCACCGGGCAACCTCGTCCCGATTCTTGATCACCACCTGCTGAGCTTCGGGAGATCGCTCCCGAGGAGAAGAGTCCACCCTGAGCTGCTGCAGCACATAGCTGACCAGCGCGCCCCGTGTGGGAATGCTGAGCTGCATGTCCGTCATCCCGTAATCTCCGGCTATCACGGCTTTCTGGGCGCGTGATAGCCGGGGGTCGGGAATCAGGGTGAGGGTAACGGAGGCATTCCACGCTTCGTCCTGATCTGCGCCATGGGTTGCCGGCAGGGTGATGCCGGGTGCCTCGCTGATTCTGCTCAGCACGAAGTCCCGGAATTCACTGCTCTTCTCGCACCAGGCACGGACATGCCAGCGGTAGCCAGAGTGCACCACGGTGTGGGGTTGGATCACCCGGTATTCGGGCTCTGGATTGCTCAGCGAGGCGTATCGGATCTCAACCCGTTTGCCTTCCCGGCAGGCCTGCAGGATAGGGCGCAAGATTTCCGGTTTTAGCGCTCGGGCTGGCGGCAGAAGCACTTCGGTGTTCAGCTCGCGCACCGCCAGGCTTTCAAAGGAGCAGGCCAGATCCTCCCGGGCGTGCATCATGTGCAGGTATTCGTCCGCCAGGCCCCGGGTAAAGACCGGCCGGAAGCCGGGAGTGGGTCGGTAGCCCTTCAGGTGCCGGTCATATTCCAGGTTGCCCTGGCCGTGCTCGGCCAAATAGGTGTTGATGTCTTTGGATGCCTGCTGGCGGCCGATGCCGAAGGCGCGCATCAGGTGGTTGGTGGTGAGACGGCCCTCCCACAGGCTGATTACCTCGATCAGCCGGTAGCGGAGTAGCAGATCCCAGCGGGTTGGCCAGCCCTGAGTTGAGGTATGCAGTTGTGCCATGGGCTTATTCCTAGAATCTGCTTGGAAAGGCGACGTGTTTATGTATTCAGTATTAACATGTCGTAATTAAATACATATATTGTCATTCGGTAAAGTGCGGGAAGGTGGTGCTCCACCATTGTGAAGCTCAGGTTGGGTAATCTATCTAGGAATTATTACCTAACCCTCTGATTTCTGTACTATATGCCTTTGGTCTTATCCCGGGCCCTGGGCCTGTGCCGGGGCGATTGGCTAGCGGATAGCAGTTCATGACGAAAACAATAACCTTGTCCCAAGTTGAGTCCCACCTCTGGCAGGCTGCCAACATCTTGAGGGGGCCGGTCGACGCGGCCGATTTCAAGACCTATATCTTTCCCTTGCTGTTCTTCAAGCGCGTCTCAGACGTTTACGACGAGGAGTATGCTGTTGCACTGAAGGAGTCTGGAGGCGACGTCGAGTTTGCCCAGTTTCCCGAGAATCACCGGTTCATGATTCCGGAGGGAGCACATTGGAATGATGTTCGGGCCAAGAGCGCGAACATTGGCCATGCGCTTCAGAAAGCCATGCGCAGTATCGAACAGGCGAACCCGGATACACTGCATGGCATTTTCGGCGATGCCCAGTGGACCAATAAAGATAGGCTTTCTGATGCGCTGCTGAAGGACCTCATTGAGCATTTCTCATCGCTCAATCTTGGTAACGCGTACTGTAAGGCAGATATTCTCGGTCAGGCCTATGAATATCTGATCAAGAAGTTCGCTGACTTGACCAACAAGAAAGCCGGTGAATTTTATACGCCGCGATCGGTGGTCGCGCTGATGGTGCGCATGCTTGCGCCTAAAGCAGGCGAGACTATTTACGACCCTGCGTGTGGAACCGGTGGAATGCTTCTTGAGGCGCTGCACTATGTCAAGGAGCATGGTGGCGACGAGCATCTGATGTTGGGAAAGCTCTACGGTCAGGAAAAAAATCTGACCACTTCGGCAATCGCCAGAATGAATCTGTTTCTGCACGGCGCCGAGGACTTTCATATCGAGCGAGGTGACACACTGCGCTCGCCCGCCTTCTACTCAGGCGACAGCCTTGCGGCATTTGATTGCGTCATTGCTAACCCTCCGTTCTCCCTTGAAAAGTGGGGGGAAGACGTCTGGGTTAATGATCCGTATGGACGCAATTTCGCCGGTCTTCCCCCCGGTAAGTCAGGCGACCTTGCCTGGGTGCAGCACATGATCAAGTCCATGGCGCGCAAAACCGGCCGCATGGCCGTGGTGCTTCCCCATGGCGTGTTGTTTCGCATGTCAAAGGAGGGGGAAATTCGCCGCAAGCTGCTGGAGATGGACATGCTCGAAGCGGTGATCGGTCTCGGTCAGAACATTTTCTACGGCACCGGTCTCGCGCCCTGCGTCCTGGTCTTCCGCGACAACAAACCCAAGGCGCACCGCCAGAAGGTTCTGTTCATCGACGCCTCCAAGGAGTTCAAGACCGGCCGTGCCCAGAACGAGCTATTGCCGGAACACGTGGACAACATCCATCGCTGGTACGAGGGCTATCAGGATGTGGAGGGGATCTGCCGGGTGGTCACGCTCGACGAGATCCGCGAGAACGATTTCAACCTGAACATCCCCCGCTACGTGGAGCCGGTGATCGAGGAAGAATCCATGACCATCGATCAAGCCGTCGCCAATCTAAAGGAATCGCTGGAGGCAGCGTATGCGGCCGAAGATCGCTTGAAGGCGCTGCTGCTTCGGGAGGGTCTGTTGTGAATATCTACCAGTACAGATCGCCCCTTGGCCTCTTTCTGATCAAGCCGCATGCCGACAGCCGCTGGGGGCTGTGGTTTAAGGCTGACCTGCTTGGCTCCTATTTCTCGGCCATGGCGGCCGCCGATGACGTCTACATGCAGGCGACCGGCGATTACGACTGGGACTCCCTGGATGGCGTCGATATCCCAACGGACATTTCTGAATGGGATGTGGTAGCGCGATGAAGAAAAGCAAACACATTTCCCAGTCGGAGCTGGAATCTTACCTCTGGGGCGCAGCCACCTTGCTGCGCGGCTACATCGACGCCGGGGACTACAAGCAGTTCATCTTCCCGCTGCTGTTCTACAAGCGCCTGTGCGACGTCTATGACGAGGAGCTGGCCGATGCGCTGGAGGAATCCGGCGGCGATCAGGAATACGCCGCGCTTCCCGAACAGCACCGCTTCCAGATCCCGGAAGACGCTCACTGGAAGGCCACCCGAACCAAGGTCAAGAACGTGGGCAAGGCCATTCAGGATGCCTTGCGGGCCATTGAGACGGCCAATCCCGACACCCTGTACGGGGTCTTCGGTGACGCCCAGTGGACCAACAAGGACCGCCTGCCGGACCACATGCTGCGTGAGCTGATCGAGCACTTCAGCTCGCAGACGCTTTCGCTCTCCAACTGCCCGGAGGATGAGCTGGGCGTGGGCTACGAGTTTCTGATCAAGAAGTTCGCCGACGATTCCGGCCACACCGCTGCGGAGTTTTATACCAACCGCACCGTGGTCCACCTGATGACCGAGATGCTCGAGCCCAAGCCGGGCGAGTCGATCTATGACCCCACCTGTGGATCAGCGGGCATGCTGCTTTCCGCTGTCACCCATCTGAAGCGGCAGAACAAGGAGTGGCGGAACCTGCGGCTGTTCGGCCAGGAGCGCAACCTGCTCACCTCGGCCATCGGCCGGATGAACCTGTTCCTGCACGGCATTGAGGACTTCCGTATCATCCGGGGCGACACCCTGGCCAATCCCGCCTTTGTCGAAGGCGACCGGCTCATGCAGTTCGATGTGGTCCTGGCCAATCCGCCGTACTCCATTAAACAGTGGGACCGCGATGCCTGGTCCGCCGATCCGTGGGGCCGGAACCTTTACGGCACCCCGCCCCAGGGCCGTGCCGACTATGCCTTCTGGCAGCACATCATCAAAAGCATGAAGGCCAAGAGCGGCCGCTGCGCAATCCTGTTTCCGCATGGCGTTCTCTTCCGCAACGAAGAGTCAGCCATGCGCGAGAAGTTGGTCGCCCACGACGTGGTGGAGTGTGTGCTGGGCCTCGGTCCCAACCTCTTTTACAACTCGCCCATGGAAGCCTGCGTCGTCATCTGCCGGATGAACAAACCCAAGGAGCGCAGGAACAAGGTGCTATTCATCAACGCGGTGAACGAAGTGACCCGCGAGCGGGCACAGAGCTTCCTCACCGACGACCACATCCAGCGCATTGTCGATGCTTACCAGGCTTTCGGTGACGAGGACGGCTTTGCCCGGGTGGTCAGCAATGACGAGGTCCGGGAGAAAGGCAGCAACCTCAGCATCCCACTCTACGTGCGGGTGGGAAACGGAAACGGCAATGGCAACGGCGCGGCCGAAACCGTCAGCCTCACACAGGCCATTGCGAACTGGCAGCAAAGCTCGATGGCTTTGCGGGAGTCGATGGACGAAATGTTTTCAATGGTGGAAAAGGTTGAAAATGATCAAGCGAATTAATGTGCTAAAAGGAATTGGTCGTTTTTCCGCACTGAACCCCACGCGAGGCACGGAAGGCGATTTTTCCAGTTTGAACGTCATCTACGCAAGCAACGCATGTGGGAAAAGTACCCTGTGCGATGTGTTCCGTTCCCTTGATACCGGCAACCCCGCTTATGTAATTGGCCGGAAGAGACTTGGATCGGACGCCCAGCCAGAGATTGTCATTTCGTTGGAAGGGGGGCAAGCAACCCGTTTCCAAAACGCTCAGTGGCATGAGCGTGATCATTGTCCGCCGATTCATGTCTATGATGACCGGTTTGTAGCAGAAAATGTTTTCATCGGGCATCACATCAGCGTTGATCAGCGCCGCAACTTGTATGGACTGGTGATCGGTGATCAGGCCATCGCATCGAAACAGGCAGTCGATACGGCAGAACAACAGCTGAGCAACGCCACTACTGCATTTAATGCTGCGCACTCAGACCTGACCAGGCTTATTCCCACTGGTTACACCATAGACTCGTTCAGAAATCTTGCTTTTGTAGATGATGTGGATACCAAAATTTCTGAAGCAACCAGCGAATACAGAACAGCAGAACAAACAAAAACAAAAGCAGATGCCATTCGGGCTCGCAGGCCACTGGCTGCATTACCGATAGCTGAAGTTCCAGAGACATTGGATAAGGTATTGAGCTCGACACTTGATACAGCTTCTTTGGCTGCGGAGGCAAAAATCAGGGATCACCTCGCCGCCACATCTCAAGGGCTTCCAATAAGCTGGGTTAAACAAGGTTTCGATGCTCAGAGCAGTACCGCTTGCCCACACTGCGGGCAGGACATGCAAGGCCTGGATATTCTGGATGCATATCGCTCGTTCTTCTCCGGCGAACTGCAAGCTCAGGAACAGCTTCGGGAATCAACGAAGTCTGCTGTCCAGGGCGCATTTGGTGAAGCTGCGCAAAATCAGATTAGGCAAACCCTCACCTCTCACAAGACCGAACAGGACTGGTGGAAGGACGCTGCTGGTTTTGAATTTGCGTTACCGGAAATTGACGATATTGAAACCATAATCGCTTTGCTGCAAGCCGCTCATCAGGCGATAGATTCTGCATTGGCACGAAAGCAGGCAAACCCGGGAAGCGAAGCCCCCCTGACCGCTGAAGAGTCCGCCGCAGTAACCTCTTGGAATGAGAAGGCTGCCGCACTGAAAGCGTACAATGAAGCTTTAAGTGCGATAAACGGTGGACTACAAAATCGCCAGGCTAATGCTGGAGTGATTGATCTGTCACCGTTACAGCAAAGACTGACTGGATTGAATGCTGCTAAGAAACGGCATGAGCAGGTGACCGTAGATGCTTACGCAGCATACGATGTGGCTACCAGTCAGAAAACGACAGCACAACAGGAGAAGCAACGAGCCAACGAAGCGCTTCGTGAGCAATCCAATCAACTTTTCGAGCGTTATGGCGCACGAATTAATGAATTCTTGACGCTTTTTGGTGCGGATTTCCGAATTGTCAGTGACGGGGTGACCTTCAGAGGTGGTCCATCCGGTCAACTCGCGATTGAGCTAAGAGGTGAACGGGTTTCTGCCACACCAGAATCTGCGTCTGACCCATCTCAAGTGTCCCTGGCGAATACGCTCAGTGGCGGCGACCGCAGCGCTTTGGCTCTCGCATTTTTCCTGGCAAAGGTGGAAATGGCATCCGATGCTGGTAGATCAGTAGTGGTTTTTGACGACCCCTATCATAATCAGGATCGCAGTCGCCGCCAGTGTACTATCGAAAGAATCCATCATCTTGCCGGAATTGCTAATCAGTGCTTTGTATTTTCGCATGATCTCGAATTTGCACGAGCGGTTGAGAGCCGCCCCGGTACGCAAGCGAAGACCTTCGTCCTCAATCCACTCATTGACCCGGCAACCCTCGAAGCACAGCCATTTCCGCCTCTTCCCAGTCAGGCCTATTTGAAGAATTATCATCTCCTGCACAATTATTCTGAGAACCCCGCCGATCATCTTCAGCACCTCAAAGAGGTAGCAGACACGCTTCGTATCATCTTGGAGGAGTACCTGCGCCTCAAATTTCCTAAAGCATGGGCAGATAACGATTGGCTGGGAGACATGATTCGGAAAATTCGCGAAGCACAAACCGGAACGTCACTATCACATTGCCAACCCCTGGTTGAGGAGCTTGCGCATATCAATACGTACAGCCAGCGTTTTCATCACGGCGGAACTGGCGAGGTCGCTGACGAACCAGAAGCCAGAGAGCTTAAAACTTATGTAGATAGAACTCTGAAAGTGATTCACGCGGGAGGGAATATATGAGTTCCCTGAAACCCGGTTGGAAGATGGTGAAGTTCGGCGAGGTGGTGAAGAACGCCAATCTTGTGGAGCGAGATCCCGAGACCAATGGCGTTGAAAGAATCGTCGGGCTTGAACACATCGACCCCAAGAATCTGCATATCCGGCGCTGGAATTCCGTTGTGGATGGCACCTCGTTTACCCGCAAATTCGTACCGGGACAGACGCTTTTCGGTAAGCGCCGGGCCTATCAACGCAAGGTCGCCTACGCTGAGTTTGAAGGCATTTGCTCCGGGGATATCCTGACGTTTGAGCCGAAGAACAGAAAGGTTCTGCTGCCGGAACTTCTGCCGTTTATCTGCCAGAGTGATGCCTTCTTTGATCATGCGCTTGACACCTCGGCCGGATCGCTGTCGCCGAGAACCAGTTGGACAGCATTGAAGGACTTTGAATTCCCGCTGCCGCCCATTGATGAACAGAAGCGTATTGCCGAGATCCTGTGGGCAGCGGATGAAAGCGCCGAAGCGGAACGTCTTGTAAATGCCAATCTTGAAAAATTGCTTCAGGTCAAGATCAATCATTTTGCTCATCAAGAGGCCGAACGCGGCAATGAGCATTTTTTGGCAGACTGCATAGAACCTAATAGACCGATTACCTATGGAATTCTTAAGCCAGGACTCAATTTCGAGGGAGGAATTCCAGTAGTCAAAGTCCGAGACTATCCAAATGGAGTCATTGTTCTTGATGACTTGCTACATACAACGCCAGAAATCGAAAAGGAATACAAACGATCACGGCTTGTTCCTGGAGACATTTTGATTTCGATCCGGGGCACTGTTGGTCGTGTTGCCGAAGTCCCCCCAGAGTTAGACGGAGCAAATATCACCCAAGACACTGCAAGGCTATCAATCAAGAGTGATTTACACCACCGCTATGTACGAACGATTCTCGAGTCTAACTATGTGCAACGGCAGATAACCGCCAAGATAACCGGGCTGGCGGTACAGGGGATAAACATTGGCGAATTACGGAAAATAAGAATTCCAATCCCGGACCTGAAGATTCAGGAACAGTTTGCGTCTGAATGTATTGCTATCCGCAGCGCGCAAGCTTGCTGTGCTCGAAGCATCGCATCATTAAAAACTCTTGTAGAAGGCTTTTTCGAGGCCAGTGTAAATGGAGAGGGAGCCCATGTTTAACGAAGAAAACACTGTCGAACAGATGGTTCTCGACACGCTCTGCGGCGGCGTAACTTCGAACATGGTTGCCGAAGAGCTTGCGAGCTACGGTGGCGAGATCAAAGGCTGGCGCTTCGTGTCCGCCGAGGAGCTGCCGCGTCAACATTCCGACGTGCTGGTGGAGTCGATGGTGCGCGACGCCCTGATCCGCCTGAACCCGGAAATCAAGGCCCAGCCCGACCGCGCCGACGAGGTGCTCTATCGCCTGCGGACCATTCCGCTGTCGGTGCAGAGCGAAGGCCTGGTGCGGGCCAACGAGCTGTTCGCCGACTGGCTACGGGGCGAGAAATCCATGCCCTTCGGCGAGCGCGGTGAACATACACAGGTAGCGCTGATCGACTTCGAGAACCTCAGCAACAACGATTACGTGGTCACCAACCAGTGGGTTTACCCGGTCAAGGAAGGCGGCCGCCGCTTCGACATCATTATGCTGGTCAACGGTATCCCGCTGGTGGTCGGCGAGGCCAAGACGCCGGTGCGCCCGGCGGTGACCTGGGTGGACGGGGCCAGCGACATCCACAACGGCTACGAACAGAGCGTGCCGCAGATGTTTGTGCCCAACGTCCTCTCCTTTGCCACCGAGGGCAAGTGCTACCGCTACGGCTCGGTTCGCATGCCCATCGATATCTGGGGGCCGTGGCACGAGGGCGAGAACAAGGCCGAGGGGACCCTTGCGGACGTGCAGCGCTCCATCCGTTCCATGCTCCGTCCTCATGTGGTGCTGGACATCCTGCAGAATTTCACCCTGTTCGCCACCGACAAGAAGCACCGGCGTATCAAGATCATCTGCCGCTATCAGCAGTACGAAGGCGCGAACCTGATGGTGGCCCGCGTGGTCAAGGGCTATCCCAAGAAGGGCCTGATCTGGCATTTCCAGGGTTCGGGCAAGTCGCTGCTGATGGTGTTCGCGGCTCAGAAGCTGCGGATGCACCGCAAGCTCGGCAACCCCACGGTGATGATCGTGGTGGACCGCATCGACCTGGACACCCAGATCACCGCCACCTTCAATGCCGCCGATATCCCGAACATGATCGGAGCCGCCACCCGGCAGGAACTGCAAAGCCTGCTGGCGGCCGATACCCGCAAGATCATCATCACCACCATTCACAAGTTCGGAGAGGCGGGCGGCCGCCTGAACGAGCGTTCGAACATCATCGTGATGGTGGACGAGGCGCACCGCACCCAGGAAGGCGACTTGGGCCGCAAGATGCGCGACGCGCTGCCTAACGCCTTTCTCTTTGGTCTGACCGGTACGCCGATCAACAAGCGGGACCGCAACACCTTCTGGGCCTTCGGCGCGGACGAGGATGAGCAGGGCTATATGAGCCGTTACTCGTTCCAGGACTCGATCCGGGACAAGGCCACGCTGCCGCTCCATTTCGAGGCGGTAGACGTGAAGCTGCATATCAACAAGGACGCTATCGACGAAGCTTATGCTCAGATGACTGATCAGCTGAGTGAAGAAGACAAAGACGATCTGGCGAAGCGGGCCGCGAAAATGGCGGTGCTAATCAAGTCGCCAGCTAGAGTCAGCGCTATATGCCAGCATATCGTCAGGCATTACCAGGATAAGGTAGAGCCAAACGGGTTCAAAGCCCAGGTCGTCACCTTCGACAGAGAATGCTGTGTTCTTTATAAGCAGGCGCTGGATGAGCTTGTCGGCTCGGAGGCAAGCGCCATTGTGATGCATACGACAGGTGGCAAAGGCGATGAGTATGCGCAATGGAAGATGTCTCGTGATGAAGAGGAAAAGCTTCTCGACCGTTTCCGCGACCCTAACGACCCGCTCAAGTTCCTGATCGTCACGTCCAAGCTGCTGACTGGTTTTGATGCGCCCATCCTGCAGGTGATGTACCTCGACAAGCCAATGAAGGATCACAATCTTTTGCAGGCCATCTGCCGTACCAACCGTGTTTATCCCGGCAAGACCCACGGCTTGATCGTGGATTACCTGGGCATTTTCGATGACGTGGCCACAGCCCTCGATTTCGATGAAAAGGCGGTGCAGAAGGTCATCACCAATCTGGATGACCTCAAGAAAGAGCTGCCCGGCGTGGTAGCGAGATGCCTGGCGTTCTTTCCCGGCGTGGATCGAACCGTAGGCGGCTACGAGGGGCTGATCGCGGCGCAGGACTGCCTGCCGGATAACGAGACACGGGATAAATTAGCGGCGGAATACTCGGTGCTCTCCCGACTGTGGGAGGCGCTATCTCCCGATCCGTGTCTCGGCCCTTATGAGAAAGACTACAAGTGGCTGACTCAGGTCTATGAATCGGTGAAGCCCCCGAGCGGCAACGGCAAGCTGCTCTGGCACGCCCTGGGTGCCAAGACCATCGAACTGGTCCATGAGAACGTGCATCTGGAGACGGTGCGCGACGATCTGGACACCCTGGTGATGGACGCCGAGGTACTCGAAGGGCTGCTCGATGCCAAGGACCCGGACAAGAAATCCAAGGAAATCGAGATCAAGCTCATCGCCCGCCTGCGAAAGCACAAGGACAATCCGAAGTTTGTCGCCCTGGGCGAGCGCCTCGAAAAGCTCAAGGAGCGGCACGAACAGGGCCTGCTCCATAGCCTCGACTTCCTCAAGGAACTGCTGACCTTGGCCAAGGAGGTCGTCCAGGCCGAGAAGCAGGTGGACCCTGTCGATGGACAGGCCAAGGCTAAAGCGGCCCTGACCGAACTGTTCGCCGAGGTGAAGAACGGCAAGACGCCGATGGTGGTCGAGCGGATCGTGACCGACATCGACGAGATCGTACGCCTGGTTCGGTTCCCCGGCTGGCAAGACACCAAGGCGGGAGAACGCGAGGTCCAGAAGGCCCTACGAAAAGTGATTTACGTGAAGTACCAGGTCAAGGACCAGGATCTGTTCGATAAGGCGTTCGGATATATTCGGCAGTACTACTGAAAAGGGATGGAAATGGGGCTCTATGGCTAAAACAGGTCAGGCAAAGCAGATCATTGAAAACCGCAGAGGCGACACCTTTGGCGGTTGGCCTGCCCGTACCCTGCTGGAGGCGGGCGACATTCCCATTGCCCAAATCGCCGAGCTTGCCCTGCGTGAAGGACAGAGTTCGAATCCTTTGTATCGGGTCCACCGCTGGTTTGCTCGCCGGGTGGGCTCTCAGTTCCGTTCGATTATCACCGCGCTGACCCTTCCCCCTGACAAGGCTGATGCCTTTTGGAATACCTATCTCGGCAAAACCTCCGTGCATGGCGCTGTCGTTCTCGATCCCTTCATCGGCGGCGGGACAAGTTTGGTGGAGTCTATGCGCTGCAACGCCCGGGTGATTGGTTTTGATATCGACCCGATCGCGACCTTTATTACCCGATTTGAATTGGCCGCCTCCCGGATGGAGGATCACTACCCGGAAATCGAGCAGATCTGCAATGAGATCGCCCAACTCATTATGCCGTTGCATCGGACTATGGTGGACGGCGTCGAACGGGATGTTCTTCATCATTTCTGGGTCCAGGTGAAGCAGTGCTCGAATTGCCAGAACGTTGTAGAGCTCCATCCCCATTTCCAACTGGCCTACTCCAAAGAGAAGGGCCTGCAGTGGGTATTCTGCAAGGACTGTCATGCGGTCCACGAATTGCCGATTGAACGCAAGGTGCTGCACTGCTCTTGCGGCAAGCGCACCACTATCAGCGCGGGCACGCACGGCAACGGGATCATGACTTGCCCGACCTGCAAGCACACACAAAAGATCGCAGCGGACGACCTTGACGGTGCCGAACGTCCCGCTTGGAGGCTCTTTGCCCAGGAGTATCTGGTCGGAACCGGCAAGAACTGCACCAGGCATTTCAAGCGCGTCGAAGAGGCGGACCAGGCGTTGTACGACCGAGCCACCCGTAAGCTGCGGATGATCGGGGATGGCTTGCTTGTGCCGACAAGAAGCATTCCCCGCGAGGGGCGCTCAGATGGTCGACCTCTAATCCACGGGATTCGGCATTACGCAGACTTTTTCAATGACCGGCAGAAGCTCCACCTGCACCTTCTCGGTTCGGCCATCGGCCGAGCGGAAAGCGATGAGGCGCGGCGCTGCCTTGAGCTGGCCTTCAGTGAACATCTCACCACGAACTGCATGTACACGGCCTATGCGTTTGGCTATCGCCGAACGAGCCCAATGTTCTCCATTCACTCATACCGGCACATCACTCGTCCGGTCGAGCTGAACCCTTGGCAGGATGGCGTTGGACGGGGGACGTTCATCAACACGGTCCGGAAAATATCAAAGGCGATTGCCTTTGCCAAAGCGCCCCAGGAGCTGCATCCGGAAGGCGCCAGAGTCGGTTATGAAGATGATTTCGAGCGCGAACAAGCCTGTCTTGGCTCAGTCGATGATGTATTGAGCGGCAGCGCCACGGCGGCGATTGAAACCCAATCTTCCGAGGAGCTCCACTTACTACCGGACGGCTCAGTGGATCTCGTGCTGACCGATCCACCGTATTTCGACAATCTGAGCTACTCGGAACTCTCGGACTTCTATTTGGCCTGGCATCAGGCTTTGGGAATCGCACCGCCCCCGTATGACGACAACGCCACTTCGGCTCCGATACTGCAGAACCTGGCCATCACGCGACGGTCCGACGAAGCTATCAAGGGATACCAGGAACGGCTTCAGCAGATTTTCATGGAATGCAATCGAGTGCTCAAGCCGGATGGGATCTGCGTGTTCACCTACCACCATAAACTCGCATCGGCGTGGGATGCTCTCGGCACGGCTCTGCTTCATTCGGGACTCTCGGTAACCAAAGTGCTGCCCATGCGTGGCGAAGGCCAAGGAGGCCTTCACACTTACGATGGCACCATCAAGTGGGACGCGGTGCTGGTCTGTCGCAAGAAGAAAGGCGTCATTAAGAGGGGTGTTCCGGTCATCAGCGAAACCGCCTTCAAAGACGCTGTCGTGGAGGCGGAATCTCACTTTGAGGCCTTGTCCGCCTATAAACGGATCGGCTTCAAAATACCTGATTTCACAAATTTGGCTCGGGCGTTGGTCGTCAGTAGAGGTTTCTTAGGTGAGGCGGATACCAGCACACGACCGATGTCGGATGCATTGAAGAACATACCAACCCCGGGAGAGTTGTGATGGCGAAACTCGATAAAGGAACGCTTGCCCTAACATTCAAATTCGATTGTGACCGGTTTCTCCGGTTTCGTCTGGCCAGTGATGCTGAAAGGGACTCACTTGGGGTCTCGGCCGAAACCTACAAGCGCCCTGGTATTGAACTTATCAAAGCAGCCGGGCGGCGTTGGGAAGCCGACAAATATCAGGATCTGATCGACACCTCGGATGATGGGAAAGTTGTGTTCCTTCTCGAGGATAAGGTCGATGATCTACTGGGACGGAAGCCCTTCAAGAAGATCCAGAACCTTTTTGACATCCTCCGGCAACAAGAACCACCTCAGGCAATTATCGAGGCGGAATTCACGGTTCCCACAAACATTACTCCCGGTCTTCAAAAGGCATACGACGATTTCGGTCTCGACCAGGTAAGAGTGCGCCCGGACATCCTTTGGATACGTCCAGGCGGTACTGGTGCGCCGCTGATCGGCAATGGGACTGTGCCTGAATACGAAGTCCATATCATTGATGTGAAAATGGCTGCGGAGCCATCCCTCCGGCACTTCACAGAGGTGACCTACTACGCTTTGGCGTTGGCCACAGCAATCCAGCAAGAGGGACTTGGCGGTAGATATGCCGTTTCGGCGGAAGGCACCATCTGGCCAGGAAGCCACGACATCAATGCGTTCAGGAACCTGGTCCAGCTTAATCAGGCCAAGGGAGCCGCAGATCCCGTTTCCGAGGCCCTCAGCGAAACGCTGATTCGGGTTCCGTATGAAGTCTATGAAGTCCACGTAAAGCAGTTTTTCGAGAATCGCCTTCTCCGGGTTCTACAGACCAATATGGAGGATGCCAGTTGGCATGTCGGTCCCAAGTGCCAGCTTTGCGACTACGTTCGCTACTGCCGAGACAAGGCATCCGAATACGATCATCTTTCCCGGCTGGCCTGGCTCAATCAGGGGCAGGCGGAATTGCTCCGTTCAAATGGCATTACCTCTACAGCGGAGCTGACCGAAGCCGTGACTACCGCCGATGATCGCTGGCAATCCGTTATCGACTCCAGCCACCAGTTGCGGGCGGATGGGCCAGCGTTGGCCACTCGTGCCCGTTCCCTGACCGAGGGGGCACCCTTACCGGTCGATGGGCGGCGCAGCGCGATGATCCCTGCCTGGACTGACCAAAGCATCTTTATCACGATTCATTTCGACCCGGGCTCTGGTATCTCCTTTGCCCTGGGCGCGGCGCGGCTCTATTTTCCGCACGGCCGCAAACCCGGCGATCCTCCGGTGACGGACGAAAAAATTTTCATCGTCGACCGTGTCGATGCGATGAACCCGGAAACGGAGCGCGAGAGGCTAAAGGAATTTGCGACCGTGGTTTCTGAGTGGTTAGATGAGGTGTCGACCGTCAACACAGGTCTACCGGCTCGTGACCGTCTCTCTTCCCACATCTTCTTCTGGGACATGCTGGAGGTGCGTCAGCTCAAGCGCATGTTCGAGCGTCATATGCAGAACCCTGACGTGATCGAGCTGATCGAGGTACTTACCCGATTCTTCCCCCCGGACAGCCTGTTGCCCGATCCGGATGCTTTCAAGTCTCAGCCAGGTACCATCGTCAAGGAAGTTCTTCGAATGCTGGTTGGGCTGCCGGTTGCCCACGATTACTCCCTGTTTGATGCAGCGAACAGTTTCTTCCCAAATGTTCGGGAGGATGGCACCCCGTATAAATTCGATCTGCCTTTTGGGTTCGCTACCCCAATGAGCGATCAGATCCCATTCGAACGGGCCTATGAGCTGTGGCAGGACAAAATTTTCGTTCGCCATTTCAATAAACTTCATCCTACTGACCCATCCAAGTGGAGACGCTACACCCGGGACGAACTCTACGATGGCATTAAGCGGGCCACGAAGGTTCACCTGCAAGCTTTGCAGCACATCGTCCGGCGACTGCGTGAAAACTACAAAGACCGGTTAGTGCTAAAAAAGAGCGGCTTCTCTGCCGCACGATCCTCCCAGGCAAGTGTTCCAGAGGCGGCAAGAAGCCTGATCGCTTTTGAGAAGCTCAATGTCGCGTGCCAGGAAATGGAGAACCGGAACACTCGCTCACTGCCCGTCGATGAACGGGAGGCGAGGTTTTTCTCGATACGCGGGTTGACCTTGAAGCCTCAAGCAGAGGCTGACCCGATCATCGATGAGATCAAGTTCGCGAATCCACAGTACCAACCCGAAACGCTCTATGTTTTCGATTTTTCTCCGACCAGCAGGGATTCCAGAATCAAGGAAGGCGAATTTACCGTCGCCCTATCCAACGAGAATGAATACGTGGATCTCGACGAACCGTGGCGTCGGCGACTTGGACTGGGCTTCCAGGATGCAGAAGAACTGCTGGGCGAACACGGCCTGACCGAGCGGTGGATGACGAACAAGTCGATAGGGGCATTGCTTCAGGTAGAGGTCATTCGGTTGGAGGCCATGCAGGACAATCCCTATGTGGTTCTTAAGCCGGGGCACCAGGGGCTCTTTCAGTTTGCCGTCGCCCAAGGACTCGTGGCGCTCGACTCACCGCTTGTCCTCGATCCGATGTACCGGGATTTCTCGAGCGACAGGATAGAAAAAGCATTGAGGTCTGTCGGCGGCAAGGCAGCACCGATTAAACGTGCCAGGAAGCGGAGGTAAGGCAATGGCTAAGAGACCGACAAAAATGACCGAACCAGCCCATAGCCTGATGTATACCCCCGGCTCGCTGGCAGCAGGAAAAGCATTCGCCGACACCAACCAGTTGTACGCGAAGGTAACACCATATCTGAAGGATGCCTTTAACGAAAAGCAGGAATCCCTTTTTCACGATGCATTCGGAAACAGGATTTCTTTGCTTTGGGGGCCGCCGGGTACAGGAAAGACCACGGTCTTGGCCGGGACTATTCTTGGGTGGATTGAACATTACGCCGAGGCGGGAACTCCGCTGCGTGTCGGTATCGGGTCCAGCAACTACAACGCTATCGATAACGTCCTCAACGAAGTCCTGGAACTGATCAACAGACGGACGGCCTCGGTCGGAGCGTTAGCTTGTCCGGTTCGTGTCACAAGGGTGAGGAGCGACTCCTCCGCACCCCCCTTGAGTGATCAGATCGAAGATATGCCGAGGACCTCTGCAAGGGCTCAGGGTTTTGTGAATGCCCTGAAAGGCGACGCTCCCGGGATCATCATCGTGGGGGGCACCTGGCAACAACTTGGACGACTTGCCGAGAAAGACCACCAGGATAGCGAGCCGACAGCCGAATGGTTTGATCTTCTGGTGATCGACGAGGCATCACAGGTTCAGGTTGCTGCGGCTGCGGCCTACTTTCTGCTTTTGAAGTCTGATGGGCATGTTGTCCTTGCAGGTGACGACCGGCAGCTTGGGCCGATCTACGGCTTCCAGATGAAGGATAGCGTTCAAGGGCTGTTTGACTGCATTTTCTCTTACATGAAGGAGACCCACGGCATCACCCCGGTGCAGCTTAAACACAACTACCGGACCAACGTGGAAATTTCCGCATGGCCCTGTAAGCGTTTTTATAAGAACGAATACGAAGCGTTCTTCCCCGAGAGAAAGCTGGATCTCGCCATCAATATTGATGGAAGACCCGCCGACTGGCCTGAGCAGTTGCCATGGTCCGACGAGTTTCTCCGCATTCTTGACCCGGCTTGCCCTGTGGTGGTGATCAGCTATTCCGCCAACACCTATACGTTATCGAACCCTTTTGAGGCGCAGATCGTTTCCGCTTTGACCCTTTTGTACAAGAAGCTGGTCGACGCCCAACAGTCCGGAGTAAGCGCCCAGGAGTTTTGGACGCAGAAAATCGGCATTGTGACTCCCCACCGAGCCCAGATGGCATCCATCAGAAATCTGCTCGTGGACGCAGCCGGTATGACGATGGACCCGCCTCCATTTGTGGACACCGTAGACCGGTTCCAGGGTCAGGAGCGGGACCTGATCCTTTCCAGTTATGTGGTGGCCGACCGGGATTTTGTTGCGTCTGAAGATGCGTTCATCCTAAGCCCACGACGATTCAATGTGACGCTGACCCGGGCGAGAAGCAAGTTTGTGATGCTTATCAGCGACGCGCTTCTCCAGTATCTGCCATCCGATCCGGACTTGGCTCGTGACGCCGCTCACCTGCAGCTCTTTGCCGAGCAATATTGCAGTTCGGTATGCGACACCATCGACTTGCCGTTCTTTGAACGCGGTGCTCTGTCGACCATGAGATGCAAATTGAGGGGGCGATACGAGAATGGAGTTTGATGCAATCAACGCCGATCCATTTGTGGCTGTAGGGGGGGAGTACTGAAAGATGCCTTCCGTCCTTGCATGGATTGATCATGACTCGAAAGCAAGGGAACGCACGCTTCGCATCCTTTCCCTTTTCCAGGAAAAGGAAAGTCGTGACGAGCTTGGGCTCGGCTCCGTGCGGGACAGCTTTGCCGATCAGTTGTTTCCAGGAACAAGCACGATCCAGACACGCCTTCGCTACATGCTTTTCGTGCCATGGATTTACCATTCGCTAGAAGAGAAGCGACTACCTGCAGAGAGTTTTTCGATCCAGGCTGACAAGCTGGAAAGAGACCTGGTTCAGCCATTGATGGATTCCGATGATCAGGCTGGCGTCTTTGGTAAGACCGCAGGAAAGAGGCTCAAACGGTTGCCCAGCTCCGTCTGCTGGGCCGGTCTCGGTGTCTGGGGAATACGCATTACGCCATTCTCGCAGGACGAATATCACAGGCGCATCGACGAAACATACCGTGGCCGGAATACCCTGACGGCTCTTGAGAAAGACGCAAAGGCACGGGGAGACGACATCGATGTTGAGCAGCGGATGGCCACTCTTAGTTGGCATCCTCGATTGCCAGCACCTCCGGAAGATTTTCCGGGGGCGGTGAACTTCGCTTTATCCAGAGAAGAAGCCGAATTTGTTCGGGATCGCATCCATGTCGCTTGCCCCAACAGTCTCCTCTCGTTCTTGGCACTGCACTGCGAACCCGCCGACACCCAAGCTCCATGGGAGCATCCGGACTACGGCCGCTTTTCCGAACAGCATAAAGAACTCCTGACCCATGCACGGCTGTTCTCGGAGGTGATGCATGGAGCGGCGCTCTCGTACAATGTTCAGCTCGCCAGACTTCGAAATCATGAAGACCTTGTCGCCGAGCATCAGGCAAATTTCGATGAATGGACCGCAAATCTTTCCCTGGAGGAAATTCGCTCCTGGTCGGTGAACCGCCTCTGGGAGTTGACCATGGATCATGGCCACACCATCACTCCGCAAACGAGATTCTTCGTTCAGCAGTGGATCGACCATACCCGGAGGTCCCCCAATGACCTCCTCACTAACGCAGATGCTCTCACCCTGATCAAAAGAAGGGAAATGAAACTCAAAGGCACGCGTTCCCGATTCAGGAACCAGAGGGCGCTCGAGCAGTGGGGCGGGTACTCCGGCGTCGGAAGACTTGTCTATCGCTGGCCGAATGTGAAGGTGCTTCTGAACGACCTGTACCAGGGGATGAGCCGGGAGGAGAAATGCTAAACCCAAACTCCCGGAGCCTTTATACCTCTGCATTGACCCCACCGCCGGGGATGATTTTTGACGAGGCCGTTGCGACCACCTTTTCGATGGACCCAGCGCTACTGCTTGAGGCACCTGTCTACCTGGCATTAATGGCGGCGGATGGTCAGACCGATCCTGATCCGTTGTCTGTGCTTGAAGCCATCCGCAGGTACTCGAAACGAATCACTGTCTATGTGCAACGAGGACGGATTCAAGTGCCCCAGATTGCCAAGCCCAATCCATTGTTTGGGTTTCTGGAGGAAATGGTCGTCGAGGTAACGGCCCCTGGCGGAGGCGTCTTCCATCCAAAAGTCTGGGCAATCCGTTTTGTCAGTCCCGATCAAAGCAGCTCGATGTACCGTCTGGTTGTCCTGACGAGAAATATGACCACCGATCAGTCCTGGGACCTGTCACTTCAGCTCGAAGGGACGATTGCGGGCCGGAAGTCCAAATCAAATGAACCGCTGGCTCATTTCTTCAAGACGCTTCCTGATCTGGCCACCGGAACAACAGAGCCCGGCAGGAGCGAACAAGCGCTCAGATTCGCGGACGAGTTGCATCGAGTCCAGTGGGAACTCCCCGACGGCTTTGACGAGCTGACCTTCTATCTTCCGGGAACGAAAGCGTATGACTGGGAGCCTCCCATGGCAAATCGGATGGCCGTCATCTCACCGTTCTGTTCAGATGAGGCTCTGCGGGCGTTGACGAAAAAAACCAAGGCCGCTGATGCCCTTATCTCACGCCCTGAGTCATTGTCAGCCCTGAAGAAGGAGACTCTCGAGCTCTTCACGCAATCTCTCCATCTGGACGACGCGGCGGAAACCGAGGATGGCGAGGAAGACGATGCCATCGAAAAGCCGCTTGCGACCGGCCTCCATGCAAAGGTCTATCTGTTTGAGACCAGGTACTATTCAGACTACACCCATGTGATCATGGGGTCTGCGAATGCAACCAACGCGGCGCTGAATGCTTCGAAGAATGTCGAGATTCTGGTCGGGCTAGTTGGCCGGAAGAGTAAAGTCGGCGGCATCGACGAGCTTCTTGGCGCTGACGGATTAGGTGAATATCTTGTCGACTTTGACACGAGCAAGGAAGCAGAGATTGATGCGCTCCGGCAGGCGGCTGAGGAATCCGTTGAGAGGGCTCGCTCCCGGATAGCTGAAACAGCCCTGTCCATCGAATGCAGTCCGGGATCGAAGGACGGTCTGTGGGCAATGGTTTTGACAGGAGAAATCCCATCCCTTGATGGGATCGTCAGTGCTATTGCATGGCCGATAACCGTTACTCGGGACTTCGCGGTGGATATTCTTAACGGCGATGCTCACTGTGGGATCGGCCTCGGAGAGTTCTCCGCCTCTTCTGTAACGGGGCTCATCGCGTTTGAGCTTAAGGCCAACCATCCGGATGTTTCGGCCCGGTTCGTTCTGAATGTTCCCGTTACCGGCGTTCCTGAAGAACGTAACTCTGCGATCCTGCAAACCGTGATCAGTAATCAGGAGGGATTCCTGCGTTATCTCCTGCTGTTGCTGGGGGATGATAAGGTATCCGGACTTGATCCAGGTAGTGGCTCCGGGTTTGCCAAATGGTTGGCCCGGTTGGCAGATGGTGAAGATATCCCTCTACTGGAAGAGCTGACCCGCACGTACAGCCGACACCCGGAGAGACTATCGGAAATCTCGGGGCTGGTTCGCGATCTGTCCCAGGGAAGCCAGAATGCGATTATCCCCGAGGACTTTTTAAACCTCTGGACGGTTTTTGAGTCTGCCATCGGGAGGCGTGATGCATAGCAACTGCTTTTTATCTGCTCCCGCCTTGGCTGGTCTGAAAGATTTCCAGAGGAAGACCGTGGAGTACGTCTTCAAGCGGCTCTATGGCAATGAGCCAACTTCCCGTTTTCTGATCGCCGATGAAGTTGGACTCGGGAAAACGCTAGTCGCCCGGGGAATCATTGCCAAGACCTTGGAGCACCTTCAAGACGAGGTGGATCGGGTGGATGTGATCTACATCTGCTCCAATGCCGCCATCGCGACCCAAAATGTCAATCGGCTCAATGTCAGCGACGCGGATGGTTTTTCTATCGCTACGCGACTGACGTACCTGCCCAGGCAAGTACGCTCGCTGCGACAGAACAAGGTAAATTTCATCAGCCTGACGCCTGGTACAGCCTTCGACCATGCCCGCAGTCGAGGCGGGCATGCCGACGAACGGGCAATTCTCTATCGGATGCTGTACGACTTGCCCCTGGCGCAAAATGAACGGCGCAAACGGCTGCGCGTAGGCCTCCTCAACATTCTTCAGGCGACAGCAGGTAAGTATAACTGGCGAGCCAAGGCCAAAAACCTTCCAGCAGAGGATCTGGATACAGACCTTTCCAAGGCCTTCCGCCGGGCAGTTCTTGAGGATGCCGAACTGTATGCGGCCTTGAAGGAAGGCTGTGAACGCTTTGCCCGATACCGGGACTACAGCAGAATTCCTTGGGAGGACTCTGAGCTTCGCTACGACCTGATCGGAAAACTCAGAAGCAAGCTGGCGTCAGTGTGCCTTTCCGCGCTTGAGCCCGATTTGGTCATCCTTGATGAATTTCAACGATTCAAGCACCTGCTGGACGGCGATGATGAAGCCTCCATGCTGGCGACCGCGCTCTTTGAACATCCCGACGTTCGCGTTCTCCTGCTGTCTGCAACGCCCTACAAGATGTTCACCCTCGACCAGGAGAATGACGAGGACGATCACTATCCAGATTTCATTAGGACACTGAACTTCCTCTTCAATGATTCCGGCAAGGTCGACGAGGTCAAAAGTCTTTTGTCAGAGCATCGAACAACGCTCCACGCCTGCGCAAAGGGCTCCGTATGTCATCCGGGAAAAAAGGCCGAACTTGAACGAGCGCTCCTGAAAGTCATGTGCCGAACGGAGCGGGTCGCGACGACTCGTGATCACAACTCAATGCTGACCGAGATCGAGCGGACGGCTCCCCTCACGCCAGCGGATCTTCGGCACGCTGCGACCGTTGACGCAGTGGCGATCTGCGTGAAAGCAGGGGAACCAATTGAATACTGGAAGTCTGCGCCTTACTTGATCAACTTTCTGAAACATTACGAGCTGAGACATAAGCTGGATGCCCAGTTAAATGACCCTTCAGATGCTCTTCGCGGAACTCTTTTATCGGCAAATGGACAGTTGCTGACGAAGGACAAACTGGAGGGCTATCAGGCTCTCGATCTTGCCAATCCAAGGATGCGCTTGCTCTTCGAAGACACTATTGATAAGGGCATGTGGCAGCTTTTATGGATGCCGCCGTCCATGCCGTATATCAAGCCAGGTGGTGCATACCAGGACAAGGATGGTTTGACCAAAGCCCTTGTGTTTTCCTCTTGGAGCGCAGTTCCGGACGCGGTTGCGTCAATTTGCTCCTATGAAGCCGAGCGAATGATGATCGCCGGAACCTCGGTTTCCCACAGCGAGCTCTATGACAAGATCAAGCCATTGCTGCGGTTTGCGGTAGCCTCAAACGATAATCGCCTTACTGGTATGCCTGTCATTGCTTGGTTGTTGCCGTCCCCAACACTTGCCACCAAGATCGATCCGCTCGAGATTGCATGTCGCCATGGAAGCGGGCCAGTGGACGCCCAGAGATTGAGGAGCGAGGTTAGGGCTGCCTGCCGCAGTTTGGTCGAAACCCTGCCTCGTGCCGGGGAAGGGACGCGAGCTGATGAGCGATGGTATTGGGCGGCTCCCGTTTTACTCGATTCTCATAACGGGTTGCTGGACTGGTGTAAGAGCCATTCGGGATGGAGATCCGCTACACCGGACCATGAATCTGGCACTCGCTTCAAAGATCACATCGACCTGCTGGTCAGCATGGCAGAGGGTAACATTCCTCTCGGCCCTCAGCCGGAAGATCTAGTCGATGTGCTTTGCGATCTGGCCCTTGCTGGTCCTGGCGTGTGTGCCTTGAGAGCACTTCGCCGTATCAGTGCCGAACTTGACGTGTCCGACCCGAACCTTCTTTCGGCCGCCGCCAGAATCGCATCCGGCTTCAGATCTCTTTTCAATATGCCTGAAACGATTGCCATGCTGCGAGGCTCCGGCGAAGACACTTATTGGCGTTTAACGCTTCAGTACGGTATTGACGGCAATCTCCAATCGGTGCTCGACGAATACGTGCATGTCCTTCGAGAGTCTTTGGGTCTCCGAGATCGATCACCGGAAGAACAAGTGACTGGCATCGCCGAGTGTATCCAATCGGTGTTGTCACTGCGGACCGCACAGATTCGAATCGATGAAATAAAGATGTCGGGCGACGGCTTTGCTCTTGACGATTTCAGCACCCGCTGTCGTTTCGCGCTCCGATTCGGGGATATTCGGGACGACAACAACCAGGCTCTCGTTCGCGCCGATTCAGTGCGGGATGCCTTCAACTCACCGTTTCGTCCCTTCGTTCTAGCGTCGACCTCAATTGGCCAGGAAGGGTTGGACTTTCACACTTGGTGCCATGCGGTGGTCCATTGGAACCTGCCTTCCAATCCCGTTGACCTTGAACAGCGCGAAGGGCGGGTTCATCGCTACAAAGGCCATGCGGTCAGAAAGAATATCGCGGAACGATATGGTCTGACTGCTCTTTCCGAGGCGTTTGAGGAAGGTGATCCGTGGCAGACCCTGTTCCATATCGCGGCCCAGCAAAAGTCTAATGGGCACTCCGATCTCATCCCATATTGGATCTTCGAAGATGGTTCCGCCCGGGTTGAGCGCCGTATACCTCTACTTCCATACAGCAAAGAAGTTGGGAGGCTAAAACGACTGAAGCAAGGCTTGGCCCTTTATCGGATGGTTTTTGGTCAACCCCGCCAAGAGGATCTGCTGTTCAGCCTTAGCCAGAACGGTAACCATGAGTCAGCAGATTTAGCCGACTGGTTGATCTCGCTTGAGCCACCGGAAACGTTTTTGAATGATGAATTCACCGAGGGAAACACGCCAGTTCTACCTACATCAGCGTCTGGCCAACGTCAGTGAGGGCGATTGACGCGCTGAAGGGCGTCGCTGGAACCGAATTGGCCATCCCCGATGTATATCCTTGTTTTTGCTTTTCTTTATCCGGTGTTACCCGCCATTGAATCGACAGGCGTGACCGGTGCTCCCAGTAGTTCTGGCCGCGCACACGGGGTGCAGAAATCCAGTACGCCAAAAGTATGGAAAAACCATACCTTGAAAGTCAAGTAATGCAATACGACAGTGGTTCGGAGATTCCGTAGCTTCACTTGCTCATGAGATGAGAGGCTCTGCCATGGCAGGTTTCCCCGAGCGATTGAAAGCAGCGCGAACCGGACTGGGTCTGACCCAGGAGCAGCTGGCGTTTGAGCTTAATGTCACCAAGGCCTCCATCTCCGCCTGGGAGAACGGCAGGGAAGGGCTCGGCTTCCGGCTCTTGCCGGCCATCCGCAGGGTGCTGGGGGTGTCTCTGGACTCCCTGATCTGTGGCGAAGGTGGCAAGACAGAACCGGCGGCATCGGCCCCGGAGAAACTGACGACCCGCAATGAAGCTGAGGCCGAGCTCCTGAGAGCCTTCCGCCGCCTGCCGGCCAGACGCCGCAAGGCGCTGCTTGAGATGATCGATTAACCGGTCCCGAGTGCCCGCTCTGCAAGGCGCTCCCGCAGTCCCCCTTTGCCTGCCGGATTCTCGGGTGCTGTGGTCTGCTCATCCTCGCTTTCCGGCATGAACTCCTCGACTACCTGCAGTCCTTCCTCCTCCAAGACCTCGAATGCCGCAGCGCAGAACCCGGCTCGTGCAGCTTCGTCCAATGCGTTCTGGCTGAGGCCTTCCATGGCGAGGCGTTCCGAGTCCTGCTTTGCCTGAGCGATAGCCGCACTCAGTGGCAGGTTATCCGGGGTGGTCAGATCCACGTAGTAGATCGGCGCCCGGTGGCTCTGGGTGGTGCTCTTGCCGCGAAGTCGCAGACACAAGGGCAGGGTGGCCAGCAGGCCACCAGAGATGGCGTGGTAGTAACGCAGTCTCGCCGTCAGGGTGCGGATACTGTTGTACCCGGTGGTCCGGAATACGAACACACCGAGATCCTCATCGTCACCGATACGGACACTGAGCCGGGCGTAGGGCTTGCAGCCTCCCTGTTTGCCGATGTCGCACTGGTCCGGCCCGGGGCAGGGCAGGTGCTCCCAACCTTCAGCCGTTTGCCGGCGACACAGCTCGCCATCGCCGACACACAGTGGTCGTCCAGTCTGGCGGTCGAACAGCGAGTATTCGGCACGCAGGTTCAGGTCGGGGTCGTTGAAAAGCATGCGTACCGGGATGGCCCGCAGCTTGTTGCCCGGAGCGTCCTTGCGCAGTTGCTCGTCCAGCGGGTGCAGCAGCCAGCCGTCCTTGCTCTGGATCTGGGTGGTAACGGTGAACTGATCATCTTTCTCCGGCAGTCGCTTGCCGTTCTTCTCGATCACCCGGCCAATGCTGATGCGGCCGATGATGGGTGGGGTAATGGCGAGGCCTTTGATCATGGTGTGTCTCCTGTTGGGTCAAAAAATAAAAAAACGGCACCGGGCGCGAAGCCGGGTGCCTTCTATGCCGTGGGTAGGCGGGTAAGTGGGTAGTCAGGTAGGTGGATCAGGTGCGGATCAGAAAACGTCGTGAGCCGGCGCGGATAGTGCTGTACTCGTTGAGCAGTTCCGGGTGTGCCTGCAGCAGTTTCTTGGTGTCCAGCACGGTACTGTCCTGACTCCGCTTCCAGCTGGCTTCTCCGCTGGCGAATACCGCCTTGCTGGCATCGCCCATGGTTTCCTGGATGCGCTGCTTCAGGGCGGATTCCCGCTGTTCCAGCCGGGAGAGCTTCTCGCGGATATCGATCAGCTCATCGAAATCGCCGCAGAGGGACAGATCCTCAGACAGATCCATCACCGTGCCGGCGTCTCTGGGGTAGAGCGCCTGCAAAGCCCGGCCTGCAGAATCACTGCCATCTGCCGGAGGCGGAATATCCGTTTCGACGTAATGCCAGAACTGCCGCTCCAGCTCGATCAGGCGACTGATCACTTCCTCGTCGCGATCAATCCGGAACACCTGCAGATCCTGACCGCAGAGCAGGACGCTGACATCGGCTGCCTGCTTGCCGGTGACGGCCAGCTGATGCTGTACCTGACACTGGATGTACTCAGGCACCCCGTCACGCCACAAGCGCGAGCCGAACTCTCCGGCCGTCTTGCACTCCAGAATCTGCACCTCGTCATTGCCGACCACGGTGTAATCCAGATTGGCCAGCATCCAGGCCTTGTCCGGGTCCGGGTGCTGCAGCACGGCATTGATACGCCGTACCTTGTTGCCGGTCTTGCGGCTGTAGTGCTCGGCCACGATGGGTTCGAGCACGTTGCCCCAGTACATGGGTGAGGTCATGTCACCGGGATCGACTTTCGGCAGATCCTGATCGCGGCCGGTCTTGATCATCCACAGCTCCAGCTGTGACTGATACGGGCTGATGCCGCAGGCTGCTGCTGCGTCACTGGCACCGATGCCTTGCTTGCGGACCTTGAGCCAGTCTTCGCGGCTCATGCCCTTGGTGGAGACCAGGCGTAGCGCTGGCCGTTGAGCGTTGTCTCGTATGCGTGATGTGCTCACGGGCTACCTCCAAAGCAGCGACGGGCTGCGTCCAGGAAAGATGAAACCGAGAGGGGCATAAGCCCCTTCCCGGCAGGTGGGTCGGGCGGTGTGTCACCCTGGGAAAAAAACTGCGTGACCAACTCGCTGGCCATCTGCGCGAACTCGCGATCACTCGGTAGATTGCCTTCGTGGTTCAGCAGGTGAGTGGAGATCTGCTCGCCGAGAATGGAAACCACCTCGTACTCGAACACGCCAGGGAATGGTTCAGGTTGGTCCCAGTAGGGCTGGGCGTATTGCCAGATCACCGGGATGTACTCACACACCGACTGGATCAGCTCGATGCAGCCGTTGCCCCAGAGATCCAGTATTCGGATGGAGCGTTCGATATCAGCGGAATTGAGCATCATCCCCTCGTGCAGGAAGGCGCCCCAGACTGCGGCCAGATGGGGGGAAATCGGCGGCAGTGGGGCGCCCGCCTGCGTGGGCTGCTCGGCGGTTGTTTGGTTGGTAGTCATGGTTTGCTCCTTAACGGCAAAAAGCCCGGCCGGTTTCCCGGTCGGGCTTCGGATGGCTGGGCAGGATTCCGGAGATAGAGCGATTACGTTGTTTTAGTCTGTGCCTAAAGGATGGTATGTATTAAAACTATTATGAAGTTGTCCGCGCAGCGATAGCTTTTATATATTAAAAGTCTCTCAACGTAAGTATTCTAGGATGATCAGAATATCTGATATCTTGAAAAGACAGGGGGGTATGGAAAGTAAAGGCATTCACCGTCTCTGCAGCTAGGTGGGTGAGTGCATTCACGATATCGCCTTGTTTGGGCTTAAGGAGAGTTTTATGAGTAGAACAGTTGATGGTTATGAGTACGACCAAGATGGCGCACATACAGATTATGACTGGGAAGATCTGCATCCCGAGGATATTGAGAGCGAAGAAGACGAAGATGATGAGTCGTATGAAGACTGACCGTGAAAAATAAGTTAAAAACTACTAAACAATTTAGCGGCACGTGCTGACTCTTTCGGCTACATGAATTCGGCGCTCCACAGTCATCGGAGCTCCCTTGAAGTAAGCAGCCCGACATTCTACTGTCGGGCCCTAGGTGCTCGTTGAAAGTGTCGTATCAGGCAGCCAGTGCGAGGGCCTTACTGAGTGCTTGCTGCTTCAAAGATGCACCCTGACCGAACCAGGCTGAGTCAAGCCGGTGATCATCACTGCGCGCCCGCCGCTCGTGATCCACGAACTCCGTCACGGCATTTAGCAGGCCATAAGCAGTGCCGCAGGAAGAGGGCAGATGTGCCCCACGACCTTCGCCGTCGAACAGGGCGCGGACCTTGCCCATGGCACGTTCGTTGGCCTTCTGCTCTACCTGGTCGGGGCGTGGCTGGAACAGGGAACGGATGAATTTCTCGGCTTCCGACTGCTTCACCTTGCGCTCGCTCAGCGTCTTCAGGCTGTACATGAAGTCATCCCAGGCAGACACGGAAATGCCCATTTTCTTTTTCACGGCCTCAGCATCGAACACGCTGCGGTGTGACACCTTCACGCACTGCGACTGGCCATTGAGTGCCACGGCCAGAGTGTTGTTGCACACCACCCGAACACTGGTGAACTGCGCAGTGGTGGCAAGCGTGCCGTCACAAGCCGTTGCCAGCAGCACATAGGCATCGGTGCGATCATTGCCCTTGATCACACCGCTTTGGCCGGTTCTGGCCAGCGCCCAGATCTTGCGACCGCCTTTGAGGCTGCCAGCAGTCTCCAGCTCGAATCCAGATTTCTCGGTGAGGTCGCGGTAGAACTCCATGATCTCCCGGGGCTGAACGACCTGGTAGCGCTGGCTAACCACGGACAGAGGATCATGGGTGTCCGAGCGGTACAGCACCTTGTGGTCATCGAAGGAGAGTATCTCTCCAAGGTGGCCCTTGTTGCCGCTCATGAAGCGCACCGGGGTTTCGTGGATAGACCAGTCCAAACCAGCCTGCGTCATCCAGACCTCCAGCGGCTGCTTCTCCGCCAGCTTGTTGCCCAAGCCATGCCAGGGCGTGCGGCCAACAAAGGCCATTTGTTCAACTTGATGTGCCATGGTGAATCTCCTGAATCAGGCGACCAGCAACGACGGATACCCAGCATGACAGGGCATCACGACGAAATTGGTCGCATTGGGGACAAGGGAAGGTCAGATCCAGCCGCGTTCGGCCAGGCTGACCCAATGGGTTTGGGATACAACGAAGTGATCCAGCACTCGGACATCGACGAGGCTGAGTGCATCGGTCAGTCGCCGGGTGATGGAGCGATCTGCCTCGGACGGTTCGGCGCAGCCGGACGGGTGGTTGTGCGAGAAGATCACTGCAGCCGCGTTGTGCTCCAGCGCCCGCTGCACCACCACTCGGGGATATACGGCAGCGCCATCGATGGTCCCGGTGAACATCCGCTCAAAGCTGATCACCTGATGCTTGTTATTGAGGAACAGCACCCCGAAGTGCTCGTTCTTCTCCTTGGCCAGTGACAGCTGCAGGAAGCGGGCGGCATCCTCGGGCTTGGTCAGGTTCTCTTGACCGGCGAGGCTCTCCAGCAGGATGTCAGCAGCAATCTGAACCAGAGTGTCCTGGCTGACGTAGCCCCGGACCCGGTACAAGCCCTGATCGTTCTTGACGTAAGGCGTCTTGGCCATAAGGTCCTCCAGACGGCAAAAAGCCCGCACGAGGCGGGCTAATAGGTTGATGGGGTAGAGAGGTGGAATCGATCAGCAGGCACCGACAGGGTCAGTCAGTGTCCACGCTGAAGGTGTGTCCGCATTCCATACACTCGAAGCTATCGAGAATGTTCTCGTCGACGAAATCACCGAGGGCGGCACCGGCCGATCCGCCGGCAACACCACCGACCAGACCGCCCAGCAGGGCGCCAGCCAGTCCGCCCAAGGCAGAGCCGGCAGGGCCGGCAGGGCCGGCGAGGGCGCCAACGGTGGCGCCGATCCGAGCGCCGGAGGTGGCAGCGGCAATACCGCTGGCCGCACCGGCAACCGTACCGACTGAGGTGCAGACCTTACGGCCTGTGTGATTGGCTGCGATCCGGACGGACCGGCAGCTGGGGCATTGAAGAATCATGAGGGCTCCTGAAGTGGCATGCGCCAGAAGTGGGCTGGGGCGCATGGAAGGAAAGGATGGCCAGCCTCAGGAGGGTGATATGTGTTTGAAATTATTTGGGATTTTAAGTTATGTATATAAATAATACATGTCGTTAATGACTGCATGTATGTCGGTGACGAAGCGTGGTTTTTCAGGCATATCACCTTGATAATATGTATCCAATTGGATACGATTGGCCGATGTTCACTATTAACGACACAAGCGTTTTCCGGGGCTGGCTCAACAGGTTGAAAGATCCCGTTGGTAAGGCGGCTGTGCTGAGGCGGATTGGGCGAGCCCAGAAAGGTAACTTCGGAGACCATAAGTCGGTAGGGGAGGGCGTGTTCGAGATGCGCATTCCTGCCGGACCAGGGTATCGGGTGTACTACATGCAGACCGCTGATGCGGTCTATCTGCTGCTGGTGGGTGGCGACAAAAGCAGCCAGCAGGACGATATTGAGAAAGCGCAGCAGATGGCTGCCGAGATCAGAGAGGAAGCGAATGATGACTAAGGCAGCGAGCGACAAATACGGCGTTAAGCCATTTGATATTGCTGAGCACCTCGATAGCGAAGCTGTCATTGCCGAGTATCTGACTTCGATACTGGCGGATGGTGATCAGGATGAGCTGCTGGAGGCAATCAGTCAGGTGGCACGCGCGCGAGGTATGGCGGATCTGGCGCGGGACGCAGGCTTGGGTCGCGAAAGCTTGTACAAAGCCCTGCGCCCTGGCTCCCAGCCACGCTTCCATACTGTGGTGAAAGTTCTTCATGCGTTGGGTGTTGATCTGCAAGCTGTTCCGACTGCGAAAGCACACTAGTGGGAGCGGTTAGAGCGCTGCTTGTGAAGCTGCTATTATAGTGCCTTGGCTGGTGCGGGAATCAGCGACTGTGAGCTAAAACGGGACTTGAACCCGTAAAACGGATTTGAAAGCGGGGGTAATTTCAGGGGTAACTTTTTCGCCCAATTTAAAATTTCCTTAGCAATCATAATGCTTTACCTTTCGTTCAAGTCCCTCCTGGCGCACCAATAAGCCACTGTTTTTATTGTTATTTTCCCCTTCCTTTTTCTTAGGTGTCGAAAAACTGTCGAAAAATTCAGGCAGCGACGGCGCTGAGTCGAACTGAATCGCTTCCCGCAAAGGATCCGGAGCAACATGCGCATAGCGCATTATTCTCTTCACCCATAGAACATTGAGAAACGCCGTTTAGGAAATTCCGTATTAACGTCCTGTAGCATTCAGTCGTAGGGCAGGGCGCCCTGCACGCGATGCAATGCGCCTTCAGATACAGGCGCAGCGAACGGAAGCCTGCAACCTCGAAGCGTCATGCCCTTTCAGGTGCACCGACTCTCCGGCAATAGCCTAACAATACATGATCACACTCCACGCCACGCGCAAGCTGTTCGCGAAACCGCCGTTGAATGGTGAGGGGCAGTTGCCCGTAACCGGATGGACCGAGTGGCTTTATGAGCAACCCGCACTGCATATCAACCCGCTGAGTGACTGGCACGGCAAGCTGGTGACGATGCAGCACCGCAACTGCATGTTGCTGAGACACAACGCCACCCGCTTTCCGCTGGCGTTCTTCGCGTTGACCAAACCCGATTTCGCCGAATTGAATGATTGTTTTGTGGATGTATTGATGACAGCCATGATGAAATGTGAAGCAAGCGACACTCAGCGGCATGAAGGAAGAGCTGGAACTGCTATTGCATTACGGCGACCTGAAAGTAGCGGGTATGATCGGCTATGGCGTCAGCGCCTGGCTGGCCATCACACCAGGCTCAATCAAAGGCAGCCCTTTCCTGTGACCAAAAGAAGAAAGGCTGTCGCTGCTTGACGACCTGGCTCATCCCGCCGGTACCAGCCCGACAAACACCGAATGAATCGACAGGGTGCGGTAGAGCCAACGGCGAAACCCACCACGTCCAAGCCATTGTTCACTCCCGCAAACCCAGGCGGAACTGTCCCTCCCCCACCACACGTCCGATAATCAATACCAACCCTGGGCCCATCTCAGCCAGACCAGCAAAGGCCGGTATCTGGACAGCTGGATAGCACAAGAGGATTTAAATCGCGGTGGAAGCGCCATACAGCCACCGGCACAAAGCGGGCAGATCGGTATCTGGCAAAGCGCAATCAAAATATGAGCAAAACTATGCTTTGCACAAATAAACTGCGTGGCGCACAGAAAATCCGGTCTAACTCTGGTCGTTGACCATATCAGGAAAGGGGTGTACAAAACACAATAATACTGCACATATGACCAGTATAATTTGGCAGGAGGCCAACGGGTATGACGCACAGTTTTGGAGGGATATGGACCAGAAAGAAGTTGGGGGTACTGGAGCGCTACCTTGCTTTTTATATGACCGCGTTAAAGAAGCAGTCTTTCACGCTCCACTACGCCGATGCCTTCGCCGGCACAGGGTCTCACTCTCCAGCGATGCAGGCTGATCAGGAAATGTTGATTCCCTACGAGGATTTTCGGGGGTCTGTACAGGCGGCTTTGTCAGTCGAGCCCGCGTTTCACCACTATCATTTCAATGACCTTAACCCTGATCATATTGCAGAACTCCATCAGTTATCCGACAGTCATCCCGATAAGGTGATCCATATCTACCAACAGGATGCGAATGTTTTCGTGCCACAGTTCTGTGCAAGTATGGGCAGAAGCGATCGGGCAGTGCTCTTTCTCGACCCCTACAGTACACAACTGGACTGGTCTACATTGAGGCATGTGGCCGCATCCGGCAAAGTCGATATGTGGATGCTGTTTCCCTTGTCGGTGATCTTGCGCATGACGCCCCGCGATGGTGACAAGCTCAGGCCTGAGTGGGATGGCACTTTGACGCGACTCCTGGGAACACAGGATTGGCAGCAGGCTTTCTACAAGCCTTCTGTCGAGCCGGCCATCGACGATCTCTTTGGTGACAGCAAAGATTCTGGCATTCAGCGTATCGACGCAGGAGAGCTTGGGCATTGGGTAACAGGCAGATTGCGAGAGATATTCGCCTTTGTGCCCGAGCCAATGTTGCTCGAGAATAACGGACATCCATTGTTTCTTTTCTATTTTGCGGTTTCCAACCCTTCAAGGAGTGCATGGGGCTTGGCGCGGCGGGCGGTGCATTCCATTATGAAGCAGAAGTAGGAGCCTTCATTATGAGCAAGATCGAGTGGACTGAGCAGACCTGGAACCCGGTGACCGGATGTACCAAGGTTTCTCCGGGGTGCAAGCATTGTTATGCAGAAACCATGGCGCACCGGCTACAGGCGATGGGGGCGCCTGGGTATGAAAATGGTTTTGGCCTGAGTCTGCTCCCGGAGCGGCTTGCGCAGCCTCTGCGCCGCCGTAAGCCGACGATGTATTTTGTGAACTCGATGAGTGATCTGTTCCAGGATGGTGTGCCTGACTCTTTTATTGACCAGGTCATGGAGGTGATTCGTACCACGCCTCAGCACACTTACCAGATACTGACCAAGCGCAGCGGTAACATGCGGGATTACTTTGCTGGCCGCAGGGTGCCCGACAATGCTTGGTTGGGTGTTTCCGTCGAGGACCGAAAGTACGGTAAGCCGCGTATCACTGAACTTCAGGCGATTAAAGCCAGGACCCGTTTCCTGTCCGTGGAGCCCCTGCTCGAGGATCTTGGACATATGAATCTGAAAGGTATCCATTGGGTCATCGTGGGCGGTGAATCTGGTGTGGGTGCCAGGCCCATGAAGCAGGAGTGGGCGCTTAACATCCGTAATCAGTGCCTGACCGAAGGAGTCGATTTCTTTTTTAAGCAGTGGGGTGCATGGGGGGCGGATGGAAAGCAGCGTACCAAGAAAGCGAATGGTCGTCTGCTGGATGGCCAAGTCTGGAACATGATCCCTTCCGTGATGGTGTGATACAACCTGAGATGCCGTGGCCCGGCGCTTAAAGGGCCTGGTGTTCAATACCGTGGCATCTTCCCCAGCCCCCCATCTCCCGATGCACCACCTCCTCAGGAAGATACTCCTGCTCCAGCCGCCCCTTCTCCTGCCCCAGGAGAAACTCAAAAAAGGCCCGCTCTTCGTCGTTCAGCTCCGCGGGCGCACTGTGTTTGGCGGGCACAGGCTCCGGCACAGCACACCCCGGCGCATGCCGCTCAAAATGCGCCCGTGTCATCATCAATGAACAAAGTGCTGGGCAATACTGCCGGGCACGCGCCAGCATCAGCAGCCCCCAGGTATCCATATCGCCCCAGTAAGCCACCTGCTTATCGCGGAAGGTGTCGGCACCAAGCCATTGCAGATCCAGCCCGGCGCCGAGAATGGCGACGGTATCGGGCAGGGCAGGTAACAGGTGCAGGCATTGCTCGTTTTCCACCACCAGCACGCGTGAGCCGGGCAAGGGGGCCCGGGCCAGTTCCTGCGCGGTGACGCGTTGGCGCCGGAAGGGGAGCAGCCCGGCCTGGAGCGGCACGATCATCAGCCAGTGGTCCTTGTCTGCGGGCGCATCGAGAAAAGGGTATAACCCCTGTTCGCTGGCGGCGCCGTTGTACCGTTCATCCAGCAGCCGGGTCAGCAGGGTGGCATGGCGCTCGACAAATTTGGTGTCTACCTCCAGCCCGCCCAGCAGCCTGAGCGGACGCCCGGCGGCGATGCCCGGGGACAGGGTGTCGGCGAGGGTGGCGGCGGTTATCACGTCACGGGGTGCTTTGCTGCGCCACAACGGGCGTTCGGTCACCAGCAGTTCCCGGTATAGCGGGGAGACGCCGTGCGCCAGCTCCTCCAGAATGCTGAATTCTTCACGGACGAGATCATTGCCGGTGGCCGCCACCCATTCCGATGGCGTCCGCAGGCACCAGTACACCGGCACGGACACCGGTTCCGCGCCGGCGCGATAATTGACGGTTTCCCAGATGACCTCGCCGATGCTGACGGCTCGCCAGCGTTGTACATGCGCCTGCACCTGCGGGATCTGATGGGCAAACTGGCCGCCGGTGGGCTTGCCGATGGGCAATCGCAATGGCCAGCTGTCTGCAGACAGCAGGCGTTCCACCCGCAGCGGTGCCCGATGCCATTGGCGGGCCAGTCGTTCAGCCAGCTCAGTGGGGGATTTCATGCTCTCCCTTCATCGTTCATTACTTCATTGTCGGTGTGGGCGCGTTGTGCGCGGGCCTCGTCGAGCGCCTCCCAGCTTACCGGCGTCAGGCTGGATTCATTGCCACGGCGATGGACCACGACGGCCGAGCGGGTGTGGTTGCGCAGCAGCCGCATTTCCTTATTGGGGGTGATGAACAGCGCGTGCAGGTGAAATGCTTTCAGTGCAGAAATGATGCGCCCGGCCACGGCATGGGAGCTGCGGGAAAAGGCTTCGTCCAGCACGATGGTGCCGAACAGGGGCCGGTTGCTGCCGTCCGGGCACAGGGCATAGCTGAGAGAGGCGGTGAGCACATAGGAGGCGATAATTTCCTTTTCCCCGCCGCTGCCGCCCTGGGAGCCGCTGCGGGTTTCGATGACGCGGCCGCTTTCCCGATCCAGTACGGATACCTTGAATTCCAGCCGGAAGCGCGGGTCCAGCAGGGCGCGCGCGCCGAGGGTACGGTGCCGTTCGCAGGCGTCGCGCAGCAGGCGCACGATATGTTGCAGGGCCGTGTACTGGCTTTCGCCGCCGTCATCGACCAGGCGTGATGAGTTCAGGCTGTTCTGCGCCTTGTTGAAGGTACGCAGGCTTTCGTGGACGACCTTGTTGGCAACCAGTTGCAGGTAGCGGTCGCGCTGGAAGTCGACCCGTCGCAGAGTGTGGTTGAGGTCTTCCAGGCGTTCTTCGATGCGCTCGACTTCGCCCTCGATGGTGGACAGTAACTGCAATACGCCTTCGTCGGAGGAGCGGGTGAGGTATTCTTTGAAGCGTTGCTGTTTTTCCGGCAGGGCTTCCTCGATAAGCAGAGTGAGCCGTTTCAGGTACTCCGGCACATCTTCCAGCTCGGTGCCTGCTTCCGAAAGGGCGCCGCGATCTTCTTTCTGGGCGTTGCCCATGGCCCTGACCAGATCTTTGGCCAGTTGGGTGTCAATGCCCTGCAGTTTATCCAATTGTCGTTTCAGATCGCTGGCGGTCTGTCTTTCGATGTTATCTATATCGTTGAGCTGTTGCGGTTCAAGCGCGGGCAGATGGGCTTCGGCCAATTGCCGCGCGGCATTCTTCAGGCCGGCTTCGGCTTTGCTGAAAGCGTTGCGCTTTGCTCGTTCTGCCTGCTCCAGTGAGGCGATCAGCTTCTGGCAGGCGCCAATACAGTCCGTGCGCGCAGTATCCAGCTGCGCGAGTAAACGGTCTGCTTCGGTTAGTTTTTCCTTGGCAACCGCGGCGTCGGAGTCTGGTGCTTTCAATGCCTGAAGACGGCTGTCCTGCTCTCGCAGTTCTCGCTCGGCCTGTGACACATTGATCTGGGTGTAGTCCAGATTTTTCAGCAGATTCAGAGAGGCCATCTGCTGCTCAAGGGCCGCCAGTGACGACTTGGCTTTTTCTTCCTCTGCACGGGCGGCGTCCAGCGCTGCCTGACTGTCGGCAATCTCTTGCGTCAGGGCGGCCAATCGATCCCGGTTGTCAAAGCCGGTCTGCCAGTCAGCACTGAGGCGTTTCTGGTCCTGTTTGTCGAAGAAGCGTGCCTTGCCCGACATCAGACCTTCGATCGTTATTGCATGCGGTGTATCACGCAAGGTCTCCGATGAGTCCACGCAATGCAGGTCCAGCCCGGCGAGAAGATCCTTGATGGTTTCCCGGTAGGGGTGGTCCTTGTAATCGAGCTTGCGGGTAAAGCCGTCTTCCAGAAACTGCGGCGGTTTTTGGGGGGCTTTGACTTCGAGAATACGCACATGCAGGGCATTGTGACGGCTGTTGATCCAGCGCAGCGCCTGGCTCATGGCGCCCGGCGGTACCAGGATGCGCAGCCGGTGGCTGCCAATGGCGCGCTCGATGGCGCCACGCCAGGCTTTCTCTGAGGCCTTGATCTGTACCAGTTCGCCCACAAAAGGCAGGTCGTCTTCTGTCAGTGACAGCTCTTCGGCCAGCAGGGCCCGGAATTGCTGGTAGTCGCTGCGAATATTGGAGCGCGGGCGCGCTTCTACCTCGGACCGTTCCCGGCGCAGGGCGTCCAGCGTGTTGCTTGCCTGGCGGCGATGGCTGCCCTGTTCAAAAGCGTGCTCCTGTGCGTCCTGGTGCGCCTGGGTGACCTGCTGCAGTTGTTCGGCGGCCTGTGTCTGGTTGGCCAGCACGGCTTCGCGGGTGAGGGTGTCGGGCAGTGACAGGGAGCGGGCCAGTTGCTGGTACTGCGCGGCATGGTGCTGGCAGCGTTCCAGGTTGGCGCGTTTTTCCCGAATCAGGTCTTCCAGCGTTTCGATATCGGCCCCGCCGAGTTGCAGGTAGGCCTCGTGCAACTGGTTGCGCGTTTGCTGCTGGTGGCGATGCTGTTCCTCGGCGGTGGCCAGGGCGGCTTCCGCCTGGTGCAGCTGGTGCGTCAGGCGCTCTGATTCGGCTTTCCACAAACGGTGGGCCTGTTCGCCAAACCAGACAGGCAGAACTTCGCTCAGGGTGATCTTGTCGGTCAGTAATGTGCGGTTTTGCTGGTACTTGTCCCAACCGGCCCGGATGGGCTCCAGGGAGCGTTGCTGACGCCGGGCGATGTCCAGTTCTTCGTGGATGGCGGTCAGGTCATCGAAGCTGTCTGCCACTTCGCGGGCGCGCTGGAACTGGGCGTTATCGTCCAGCACCAGATCCCGGAAGATGTCGTCGATGCTGTTCAGTTGCTTGAGGCCTGCGGCGCGGTTGAGCAGGTTGAAGGCGTTGTCGCGGACCTCGAAGTGGTCGCGCAGGCGCGCCAGAAAAGCCTTTTTGCTCGGGTAGGTCCAGATGCCGCTCCCGGTCTTGTCCAGTTGCCGCAGGGCGCGCATGCCGCCTTCGTGCTGCACGGTTAACCAGCTTTGCAGGGTTTGCTCGGGATGGGTGCTGAACAGCCACAGTTTCTTCATGTCCGACGGCGACATGCTGGGGCCGTCGAACCACAGCAGGGCGCCCAGGCGGACCAGGCCGTCGCCGTTATGCAGTGTGGCGGCCAGGCCGGTGACGGTGCGGCCCTGCCGGGCAATATGCGACTGCGCTTCGCTGCCGTCGCCGGGGCCGGTGACGCCGCGTACATAGGACACCAGGTCCCGGTCACTCTCGTGGCCGCCGGTGGAGGCCAGATTGTAGCGGGGCGCGGCGGTAATCAGGGTCATCAGTGCGTCCACCAGCGTGGTCTTGCCGCTGCCGGTGGGGCCGATGATGGCGGTGCCCTGCAAGTCGATGTCCGCCCGGTGCAGGCCGTTGAAGCCGCCCCAGTTGAACAGTTCCAGGGAATGCAGTGTGTAGGTGGCGGCCAGCTGCCAGCCGTTCGTCTGTCCGGCGGCGTCCAGCGTGTATTGTGTCGCCATCAGCGTTCTCCCCCGGTGCCATCCTGGTTCCGGGCCGCCTCGGCAACCTGTTGCTTGAGTGCATGCAGCAGGGCGGTCAGGTTTTCAGGGTTGGCCAGGTGCGCGATCATTGGCCGGATGACCACACGCTCGTGACTGTCCGGGGCGGACACCAAACCGTGGCCCTTCAATTGATCCAGTAACTGTAATACGCGGCTGCGCTCGCGGGCTTCGCTGCCGCTGTCACCCAGGTACAGCTGCAATGACGGCACCAGTTCGTCCACCGCCACGATGGCCTCGGTCGCGCCGCTGCCGGCTTCTTGTTCATAGGCAATGAAATGCTGTCGCAGGATCGCCACCAGCAGGGTCTGCTCAAGGTTCAGCCGCTGTTTGCGCACCAGGGGGTGTGACCAGTCATCCTGTTCTGCCGCTGCGCCCTGCGGCGAGTCGGTGGTATGGCGTACTGCCAGAAACACCAGCCCGCGAATGTCGTCAACGCGCGCCAGCAGATCCAGCGGTTCAAGAATGGCATTCAATTGATCCAGTGCCACCAGGGCTGTGCGATACAGATTGGGCCGGTGGGTGTGTTCCAGTAGCCCGAGGCGCAGCAATTCCTGAGCCGCTTCGCGCAGAGCCCGGTCGGTGCGGTCGGCTTCAGCCAGAGAGGCGCCTGTCGTTTCACCGGGGTCAACATCGGTGTTGCTGTCCGCATCCTCCGGTTCGTCGCCGGCCGGTTGCCCGGTAATCTGATCAAAAATCCCCGCCACTTAAAACTCCCATTCAATGCCGTCGAAGGCCTGTTCGCTCAGTGCCACCCTGGGCACCCGGAACAGCCACTCGCGCTGTTCTTTGTCGGTCAGTGTCAGTGTTTCGGTGTCCTGCGTGATGATGTCAATGCCCGCTTCGCGGGCCATGCCCAGCCACAGGGCCAGTGTTTCCAGATCATGGGCTGGCGGTAAACGTTCGGCCAGCTCGGCCAGGGTCAAAGGTCTTTCTTCCTTCGACAGCACTGCCAGCGTGTCCTGTACCAGCGCCTCACGGTCCAGCCCGTCGAGGGCGTCCCAGAATTCGTCTTCGATGCCGCTCAGATCAGCATCCTGCGGGGACAGGTCCAGTTCATTCTCTGCGTCGCTCTCCAGTGCTTTAAAGCGTAATCGCTCCGCAACCGGCAGGTTGGTCAGCGCAAAGCCCAGCGGCGGCAGGGGCGAAGCGGCACGGCGGACTTTTTGCTGTTGCCAGTCCAGATCCTGGGCCACGTTGAGCACCTCATTGAGCAACTGGCCGACCCGGTGATGTTCAGCCGCGAGCCCCGTCTTGATAAAGGCCCTGACGTCTTTCTCGCTGCGTGCACGAGCCTGCAATACGGCCTGGCTTTCCAGCACCAGCCGCATGCGGAGGAGTTTCAGATCCTGTCGCTGGGTGCGGGTGAGCGCTTTCTCCACCGCCGGGTGGGCCAGAATGCTGCGCAGTTGCTGGCGCATGTTGTCCAGCTCCACTTTCTGTCGTAATTGTTGCTGGAAACTGTCGAATACCCGCCCTTCGGCGGTATCCAGCAGGGCGGCCTGGCCATCCAGCAACCGGTCGACAATCTCGCCCCGGTGATAATGCTCGGACATGATCGACTGGCGCAGCGCACGGTCTGCCTCGCGCCAGGAGTCTTCCACCCGGCGAAAGTCTGCCCGCAGCCCGGTCGCCAGGGTGTACACCTCACGGATGCGCTCGACGGCTTCGGCCTCGGTCAGCACGGGGACATGGCCTGCTTCCACGTCGGCCAGTTCATTCTCCAGCAGCGTGATTTTCCGGCGGATAGCGGCCTTGCGGCTGGACGCGTCGGGGTTCAGCCCGACCTCCAGGTTTTCGATTTCCCGCTGCACCACCGACAGCCGGGAGGCGGTGGACGTCATGATGCGATTATCCAGTGCCTCAACGAACTGGATCGCCGATGACAGCGCATCGGTGCCATAGATGCGCTGGCCACGCTCAATGACCAGCCCGCGCTTGATCCACTGCCGCAACTCGCGGGCAGCCAGCAGGCGGGTATTGTCCGGGTCGATGTCGTATTCGTCCTGCGCCGCATAATTGGCCAGCATGTCCGACAGGGCCTGCAGGGCGTCCGTCTCGGCAATACCGTCTTCGGCAAAGTCGAACAGGGCGGTGAGGCACCCCAGCACCAGTGGCGCACGGGGTGAGGCCAGCAGCAGCCAGGCCGGATGCTGCCGACGGGCAGCAATGTACTTTCGGGTGCGGTGTTGAGGGCTGTTATCCATGGCTTTTTGTCGCGAGAAGCCGCCATCCTTACTATCGCAGGGGCCATATTGGCATGGCATGACACCCTTCGTCATGTGAGCGCAGCCCCGGGGAAGCCAGAACCCCGGGGAGTTACTCCGCCGTTCTCTTAATGGCATGATGGCGGAAAAACAATGCCACTGTTGTGTAGAGCAGCCAACTGGGGGACACCATGCTACGCATCCTGCTGACCTGCCTCCTGCTCTGCCCGGCATTCACCTGGGCAGAAGAAGAAGGCTCCTTTTTCCAGCGCTTCAGCAGCGCGGTATCCGACATGTCGCGCAAAACTCTGTATGGCGCCCTGTGTGATCAATTCACCGATGCGCCGGCCTGCTATGTAACGCCCTCCGGCAAGAAAGTCTGGGAACTGGACGAGCCGGAGCGCAGCCGCTGGCTGGCCATCGCCCAGTCGTCCGGGGCCGGGGGCACGCCGGCCGCCGGGGTGGCCGTGGAGGCGACAGGTGACTCGCCCATTGCCGCCGCCCCGCGGGCACTCACCGAGGAGGAGTGGGCAACGATCCGCGAACAGGAAGCCGCGCTGTTCTGTGATTTCTGGCGGCAGCAGGGCGACTCCGAGCGCACCCGCGAGCAGGTGGCCAGGTATTGCCAGTAGCAGCCCACAGAAGGCAGCACGCCACCGTAGGCCCGGTCCGGGTTTTCCCCTAAAATCCCGGCATCCCTTTGTTCAGGAGCAGCATTTTTATGGGTCGCGCCTATCAGAACCGCAAAGAATCCATGGCGAAAACCTCGGACATGAAAGCCCGGGTCTACAGCCGCTATGGCCGGGAAATCTATGTGTGCGCGAAATCCGGTGGGCCGGACCCTTCAGCCAACCTGGCGCTGCGTGGCCTGATTGACCGGGCCAAGAAGGACCAGGTGCCGTCGCATGTGATCGAGAAGGCGATCGACAAGGCCAAGGGTGGCGGTGGGGAAGATTACGCGCCGGCCCGTTATGAGGGCTATGGCCCCGGTGGCTGCATGGCGCTGATCGAGTGTCTGACGGACAACCCTAACCGCACGTTTGGTGATGTGCGGCTGGCGTTTACCAAGGCCAAGTGCAAGATCGGCACGCAGGGTACGGTCAGCCACATGTTCGATCATGTGGCGATTTTTGTGTTCAGGCACGATGACGAAGACGCGGTGCTGGAAGCGCTGATGGAAGCCGATGTCGATGTGACGGATATCGAAAACGAAGACGGCCTGCTAACCGTCTTTGCGCCGAATACCTCCTATGCGAAAGCGCGCCAGGCGCTGACAGAGACGTTTCCGGGCATCGATTTTGAAGTGGATGAAATCCAGTTTGTCCCGCAGAGCTTTACCACGCTGGGCGAGGAAGACCGGGTGCTGTTCGACAAGTTCATGGCCATGCTGAATGACCTGGATGATGTGCAGAACGTGTATCACAACGTGGAGCTGGGGTGAGAGACGAGTCGGACGTCTGAGAGACGAGTCGGACGTCTGACGTCGGACGTCTGACGCTTTAAAAGACAGAGCCGGCTTGTCTTTGGGTTTTAGCGTCCGACGTCAGACGTCCGACGTCAGACCTTGCCCCCCACAAACCGCACCACCTCGTCCACATCCCGCCGCGCTTCCGGCAGCCACGGCACCATGATCGGCCACACATGGAACAGCCCTTCGCGGGCAATCCAGGTCACGTCCACGCCCGCCTGCCGGGCCTTGTCGCGCACGGCTTCGGCGTCGCTGTACAGGCACTCGCTTTTATCCACCAGAATCATCAGCGGCGGCATGCCGGTGTAATCGCCCAGGCAGGGTGAGGCCAGCGGGTTGTCGCGGTGTTCGGCGCTGACGTACACGTCGGCGGCGGTGCGGATCATGCTGGCGGAGAGCATGCAGTCGGCGTCGTTGTTGAGGTCCAGGCTCGGGCCGCGGCCATGGGCGTCGGTGGCCGGGGAAAACATGAACGCACGGCCCGGCAGTGGCAGGTCGCGCTCGCGGGTGCCGAGCAGGGTGGAGAGGGTCAGGCCGCCGCCGGCGGAGTCGCCGCCGATAGTAATGCAGGCCGGATCAAAACCTTCGTTGAGCAGCCAGGCGTAGGCGTCCAGGCACTGGTTCACGGCGGCCGGGAACGGGTGCTCGGGGGCAAACGGGTAGCTTGGCAGGTACACGGCGGCGTTGAGCTGTTTGGCCAGCCGACCGGCCAGGTTGTGATAGGTGCGTGTGGTGCCGGCCATGTAGGCGCCACCGTGGATATAGAGAATGGCGCGTTCCGGTGTGGCGGTGGCGATGCGGTCGCCGGTGAAGCCGCGTGTTTCGATGCGGCTCAGGCGCACGCCGCGTGGCAGCAGTGTCAGCCCCGGCGGGTGATTGAACGCCTTGCGCAAATGTTTCACCAGTGCCTGTTCGGACAGGTTGTGGCGTTTGATCATGCGGCGGGAAAACAGCTTGACCAGTCGGGCGGTGAGGCTGGACACGGTAGACACTCCTGAAAACAGACGCGCCCTACCATAGCGGCAGGGCGCGGTACTGGCGACGACTAATCAGGCCAAAAGACGTCAGGAACCAGTGGCGGCCAGGGGCGGTTGATCTGCGTGCTTTTCCAGCCCGCCATCACCGGTGGCGGTGAGGCCGGCTGGTGCCTGCTCACCGTAGAACTCTTCCGGTGTAAACACATCCACTTCGATCGCAGCCAGGCAGGCCTGTTGTGCGGCAACCAGTAATGCGGCTTCAGCGCTGGTGATCACCAGCCGTTCCTGTGCCTGCTGTGCCAGCGTTTCCGGCGCGCCGCGGCCGAGGCGACCGGCACGCTGGGCGGTGCGGATCTTGGCGCGGACCGGTTCGGCTTCGCTGGTCAGGCGGAACGCCTGCATCAGGCGGCCGAAACCGCGCTGCGGATCATCGGGCAGGTAGCTGTCGCCGCACAGGCGGCGGTACTGGTCGTTCCAGGTCTGCATGGTGTGTGCGGCGGCGCGGGTGGCGTCGTCGTCGGGGAAGCGGGTCAGCGGGTTCAGGCCCAGGCCGAGACGGCCAAAGGTGCGCAGCAACAGGCCCAGCGGGCCGCCGAAGTTTTCATAGATACCTTCGAAGGCTTGCTGGGTGCGTGCCAGGGCGTAGCGGCAACTGTAGTGCAGCAGCGGCAGGTCTTCGCGCAGGCGGCCGTCGGCTTCGAAGCGGCGCAGGGCGGAAAAAGCAAGGTACTGCCAGGCGACGGCGTCGGCGTAACGGCCGGTCAGGTTGCCGCGCGCCTTGAGCTTGCCACCGAGCAGGAACATGGCCAGGTTGGTGAGCAGGCCGAAACGGGAGGCCGCCCAGCCGAGGCGGCGGTAATAGGTGCGGGTTTCCGGGGCGACATCGGTCGGCATGTTCACCGTGAAGTGTCCCCGGGTCAGGCCACGCAGAACGGTCATCAGCATGCCGAGCAAAAACTGCCCTATCCAGCCGAGCAGATGCTTGCGGAATTTGCCGGTGTCGTTGTTTTCCACGGCCTGCACCACCTGGTAGGCGTGCGGGTGGCAGCGGGTCGCACCCTGGCCAAAGATCATCAGCGTGCGCGTCATGATGTTGGCGCCTTCCACGGTGATGGCCACCGGGGCGGAGCAGTAATTGCGACCGATCACGTTGTTCGGACCCTGCATCACACCAGCGCCGGCCATCACGTCCATGGCGTGGGTGCCGACCTCGCGGGCGGTTTCGGTGGCATAGGCTTTCATGATGGCGGAGGCCACCGGCGGCTGGATGCCGCGATCCAGCGCGGAGCAGCCGAAGATACGCGCGCCTTCGAACATGTAGGTCATGGCGGCCATGTGACCGATTTTCGATTCCACGCCTTCCATGCGGCCGACGGGAATGCCGAACTGGGTGCGCACCATGGAGTAGGCGCCTGCGGCGGCGGTGGCCAGTTGCATGGTCGACAGCGCGGTGGCGGGCAGTGACACCATGCGGCCGCCGGCCAGCGATTCCATCAGCATTTTCCAGCCCTGGCCGGCGTATTCGAGGCCGCCAAGAATGTCGGTGGCGGGCACCACGACGTCACGGCCGACAATCGGGCCGTTGGCGAATACATCGCCGATGGGTTCGTGGTGGTCGCCGATATGCAGGCCCGGTGTGCCTTTTTCGATCAGCAGCACGGTGATGCCGACGTCTTCGCCTTTATCGAGCAGGTTGTCGGGATCATGCAGGCGGCAGGCAAGGGAAATCAGGTTCGCCACCGGTGCCAGGGTGATGTAGCGCTTGCGGAAATTGAGCCGGAATTTGATGTCGCCATCGGTATCGCGGAACACGATGCCTTCGGCCTTGATGGAGGCGGCATCGGAGCCGGCGGTGGGTTCGGTCAGGCCGAAGCAGGGCACGTATTCGCCGTTGGCCAGTTTTGGCAGGTAATGCTGTTTCTGTTCTGGTGTGCCGTACTCACACAACAGTTCGGCGGCGCCGAGGGAGTTGGGGATCACTACCAGCGAGCTGAGAATACCGGAGTGTGGCGTGATCTTGGCCATCACGCAGGACTTGCCCAGCGTCGACATCGGCCGGCCGCCGTATTCGGTGGGAATCTGCAAGCCGAAGAAGCCGTTTTCGGCCATGAAATCGAACGCGGCCTGCGGCAGGCGCCGGGTGCGCGAGAGTGCATGGGTATCGACCATCTTCAGCAGCGTTTCCACCGGGCCGTCGAGGAACGCCTGTTCGTCGGCAGGCAGGCGGTGGTAGTTCTCCTTCAGCATGCGGTCGAAATCGGGATTGCCGCCGAAGAATTCGCCATCGATCCAGACATCGCCGGCTTCCAGCGCCTGGCGTTCGGTGGCGGAAATCTGCGGCAGGATCCGGGCGTCACGCATCCAGTTCATCAACAGCGAAAACATAAGAACTCCTGGGCGACGGGCTGCGAGCGCGCGCTGCTGTGCCCGCAGCTCGTAGCTGTTTCTAAAAAAAAGGGCCAACTGCACGGATAGTGCAGTGGCCCGGCGCTACAGCATATAAATCTGACTGGCGGGAAGCAGGCGGCGCTCAGGCCGCCTTTTCTTCCTCGCGGGTGATCACTTCGAGGACGCTGTCCAGACGTTCCAGGAACGCGCGGTTGTCGTGGTCCCATGGATGGAAGCCGGGTTTGAACCAGTCGAACCAGTCGCCGACGGCCTGGCGCAGTGTGCCCGGGCGGCCCCACTGGTACTGGAAGGTTTTGACCCAGCCCTTGAGGTTGAACAGGCCACCCTTGCGGCGCACGTTCTCGATATAGAACGGGTACTGCAGGGCCATGAAGATGCTGGTGGCGAGGACCAGGGTGCTGGTGCGCAGCGCGTAGGAATACAGCGTCTTGCCCATCACGGTGGTGTAGACGTCGAACGCCACGGCTTTGTGTTCGGTTTCTTCCAGTGCGTGCCAGTTCCACAGGGCGACGAAGCGTTCGTCGGATTTGCCCAGGGTCTCCGGGTTGCGCAGCAGGGAGTCGGCCAGGATGGCGGTCAGGTGCTCCAGCGCCACGGTGGCGGCGAGCTGGAAGTGCTTCGGCGTGTATTTCTGTACGCCTTTCAGCAGGTTCAGCACGAATTTTTCCTGCGCCTTGGCGGGCACGCCGGCGGCGTCCAGCAGGTCGTTGAGCTCGTCGTGCTCACGGCCGTGCATGGCTTCCTGGCCGATAAAGGCGGTTACGGCCTTTTTCAGTTCAGGGTCGGTGACCTGGTCGCGGTAGTGGCGCACGGAATCAATAAAGAAACGCTCGCCGACCGGAAAGAACAGGCTCAGCGTATTGAAGAACTGGGCAACGTGCATGCCGGCTTCATGCCAGTCGGTGGCCTTGTCGGCAGGCAGGTTGAATTTCAGATCGCGGCGAATCGGGAGGACGGCCATGTTCATGACGTTGCTTCCTCTAGTTATTGTGACATTGCTCGATGGTATCGTCCGGGGTGGCGCAGTGCCAGCGTCCCGAGCAAGCGGTAGGTCGAAAGGGTTGGCCGTGCTGACAGCGGGGCAGGGGCAGGTCTACCAATCGGGATGGCAACGCCAGGCAGAATGCGGGTTTGGGCGGTGCGGCAAGGCGTGGCGACGCAGCCCGGAAAATCGTCGGACAATCCGCAGGAATGGCTATTCCGTCAGTGCGCGGGCCGCTTCTTCCACCAGCATCGGGATGCGTCCGGCCTGCACGAAACTGCGCTCGTGATGGGCGCGGGAGAGGGCATACAGCTCCAGGCTGATGGTGTCGTACAGGGCACGGGCCGTTTGCGTGGCCGGGTCGAACAGGGGGGCCAGCCCGAAGGCGGTGTAGTCCAGCCGCTGGCTGCCGGCGGCCTTGAGCAGGTCGGGCACCCAGCCTTCCGGCGACAGCTCGGACTGGAAGCGCAGGTTCTGGTATTCCATTGCGGCGCGCAGACGGGCGGCGTCCGTCACCAGGAAATAGTTGCCGACCACCAGTTTGAGCAGGCTGTCCAGCCGCTGCCAGACGATCGCTTTCTCGGATTCGGTATAGGCGTTCCAGTTCACGACCTCGTGCGCAAAGCGCTTGCAGCCACGGCATACCGTATCGCCGAACACGGTGGAGCAGACACCGATGCAGGGCGTGCTGACGCGTTTTAATGTGGTGACGGGGATGTCGGAGGCCATGGCGGCAAGCCTAGCAAATGGCCCCGCAGGCCGCCAGCGGGATTGGCCGCAAGGCCCGCGCCGTGCGGGTTGCGCGGCTTGTGAGCCGCGCTCAAATCAGCGATAGTAACGGCGGTTTCGCGGCGCCTGTGTTCAAGCAGGCGCTCAAGCATAATGGAGAATAATAAGATGCGCGTAACCCTGATCGTGTTGCTGGCCTGGTGCGTCACCGGCTGCGGCACTGTGGCCATGCCACGCACCCCGGGGGCCTTCATTGAAGCGGCGAGCGGCGAGACGTTCGAGCCGATGGACACACTGGACCCGCGTAATGCGATGGTCTACCTCTACCGCCCCGGCAATCAGTGGGGGTATGAGGAAGTCCAGGCACCGACCTTCTTTATCAACGAACAGCAACTCGCCGGTCTGAAAAGCGGTGCTTACACCTGGCTGGAATTGCATGGTGGTGAATACGATCTGTATGCCCGCCGCCCGCTGGGTATCCTGTTCCTGAAAACCATCTTCGAATTGCCGCTGAAAGTGGAAGGCGGGGAGACCTATTATCTGCGTTACTCCGAAGACCAGCCGCTGGATTATGCAGCGCGCGGACTGGACCCGACGCAGTTCATGCAGGCCGGCCCGCTACAGCAGGTGCCGGCGCCGCTGGCACTGGCAGAAATTCGCAACCTGCGCCTCGACGAAGCCGGTTATTACTACGGTGGCGATGCCTACAGCGAACCGCGCTGGGCACCTTTCTTCAGTTACGATGCGCCGGAACGTACTGCGTTACTGCCGGCGGTGAAAAGCCGCTGGCAACGCATGCAGGATTGGGTGGCGGGCTGGTTCTGACTCGCGCACGGTGGATGAAGGCATCCACCGTGTCGTCAGAGATCGGCGGGAATATCGAGACCCTGTTCGGTATAGCGGCGTTTTGTCTGCAACAGTCGTTTCCATTGCTCAACATAATCCGGCAGGGCGGGTGACGTCTTGTTGATGCCGGTCATTTCCTGCACGGACTGCGGGCTGATGGCCTTGCCGCCATACATGTTGACCAGCCGCAACAGCGCGTGCGTGTGCAGCTTGCCCTGGGATTCAAAGCGCTGATCGTAGTACACGTACTTGTCGTCCCAGCCGAGGATGCGCGTGCGCACATCGAATTGCTGGTACGGACGCAGCTCGCGCACATATGCAATTTCGGTATTGGCTACCACGGCGTTGCAGCGTGCCTGGATCATTTCGTTGAGCAGGCCGGTACACACGGAGTGCTCCAGCCGGCAGCGGTCCATGAACTTCAGGTACTTTGCATTGTTCAGATGCAGGTTCAGATCGAGGTCCGTCAGGCCGACACGGAACTCCATTGACACTGTATCGAACAGGCCATGCGTAGGCGGCCGCTTGCGACGCATGGCGGCACTGATTAATTCGAACATCCAGAAACCTCCCCCGAACGGGTGAGCACCCCGTACGAAACGCTCCGCAGTATAGCCATGTTTATCACCGGATGTCAGCGTGGTATCAATGCTCTCTTTGTACCATTTTGGTGCGCCTGTGCCGATGTTCCGATGCGCCTGCCCGATAGCCGGGCAGGGCTGTTCTCTGGCAGGCACAACGCTATACTGCCCGACCGTGACCAGCCGGTCCCCATGCCCTGGTGCCGGCGGCAGTTCAACAATTAAAGGAGCAGAGCATGGAAATTGCCAACAAAGTGGCGGTCGTGACCGGTGGTGCCTCCGGCCTGGGCCGTGCCACGGCCGAGGCCTTCGTTGCCAGGGGTGGTCGGGTGATGATCCTCGACCGTGATGCGACCCGGGCCGCCGAGGTGGCCGCGTCGCTGGGTGACAGTGCTGCCTGGGTGGAGTGCGATGTCACCAGCGCCGATTCCGTCAGCGCTGCGATTGCTGCAACGAAAGAAAAGTTCGGCGCCATCCATGTCTGCGTCAACTGCGCCGGTGTCGGCTCGGCGATGAAGACCGTGGGCCGCGAAAATGTGCCGCACGATCTGGGTGTGTTCGAGACCGTGGTGAAAATCAATCTGATCGGTACCTTCAATGTGCTGCGCCTGGCCGCCGCCGCCATGGCCGAGAACGAGCCCGGTGAAGACAACGATCGTGGTGTGATCATCAACACGGCGTCGGTGGCAGCGTTCGACGGGCAGGTGGGCCAGGTGGCCTACTCCGCCACCAAGGGCGGCGTGGTCGGCATGACGCTGCCGATTGCCCGTGACCTGGCCTCGCTCGGCATTCGGTGCAACACCATCGCGCCGGGTATTTTCAGCACGCCGCTGATGAATGGCGCACCGGATAAAGTCAAATTGCCATTAATCGAAATGACGCAGTTCCCGAAGCGTCTCGGCCACCCGCCGGAGTACGCGGCGCTGGTGTGCCACATGGTTGAGAACACCTTCCTGAACGGTGAAACCATCCGCCTGGATGGCGCCATTCGCATGCAGCCGCGTTGATCGGTCTGTAGTGTTTGTCGGCGGCCCGTGCCGGGCCGCCGTGTTGTCGACACGGAATTTCCCCATGCTGGAACAATTGGCGAGTGATCTCTGGCGCCTGCGCCTGCCGGTGCGTTTTGCGCCCGGGCATATCAACAGTTATCTGCTGCGCGATGGTGAGGGCTGGCTGGCGGTGGATTGCGGCAAGCACGACGAGGCGACGCGACAGGTCTGGCAGGGGTTTCTCGATTCCCCGCAGTATGGCGCCGGCATCCAGCGCATCTTCCTGACGCACACGCACCCGGACCACAGCGGCAGTGCCGACTGGCTGGCGGCGCAGACGGGTGCGCGGGTGTTGCTGGCCGAAGCCGAGCACCGGCTGATGGAGGACTTCTGGCGTGGCAGTGCAACGCAGCCGCAGGCCCTGATGGCGTTTTTCGCCGAGTGGGGAGCGACCGAGCTGCAGCAACAGGCCGTGCTTGCGTTCATGTCCGGCTTTCGCGCCGGCAATCCGTCGCTGACCGGCCCGGTACAGTATGTCGCGCCGGGTGAGGTGCTGACGGTCAATGGCCACGCCTGGCACCTGCAGGCGGGCCTTGGGCACACCGCCTGCAACCTGCTGCTGCATGACCGCGCGGGCAAGCGGCTGATCACCGGCGACCAGGTGCTGCCGGGTATCTACCCCAATGTCAGCGTGTGGCATGGGCTGGAGGGTGACCCGCTGGGGGATTATCTGGGCAGTCTGGTGTCACTGGCCGCGCTGGATGTGGAAGAAGCCTTCCCGGCCCATGGTGATGTGTTTACCGATTTCGCCGCCCGGTGCGTGCAGATCCGGCGCCACCATGACACGCGGCTGCGGCGTTTGCGCCGCCATCTGGACGAGGCTGGCACGGCGCCGGTCGCGGCGCTGAACGACGCGGTTTTCGGGCGCGCGGCGGAGGGCCCGATGTTCATGCTGATGGCCGGACAGCTCTATGCCTTGCTGGCCAGATTGCGCGCGCAGGGGCTCGCCGAGCAGGTGACCCGCGAGTCATGGCGAGCTGTTTCAACAAGCGAAATATCCTGACACAAAGTTTCAGATTCAGATGCTTATGGTTGTCCTCGCACACTGATAGGGTCTTATCAGGTCCGATCAATGGTGGGAGCCAATCAACCATGTTGCTCAAATATCTGAATGAACTGGATCGTGCGGTACAGGCAGCTCGCCTGCATCCCGGGCTGGAGCAGTTCAGCCGGTGCGCCGAGTGTGTTGATGTGCTCAGGGATTATCTGCGTGGCCAGATGGAGCCGGTCCGTCGTCGCGGCACGGAAATCATGGACACGCTGTTGCCGGAACAGTTTGAAGACTGGATGGCGATGGTGGGTGCCGCCCGCAACGCCGAGGCACAGCAACGCTATCACGTCTGATCCGCTGGCCGGGTCAGTGCCGGGGGTTACCCGGTAACTGATACCGGCCAGCTTGGTGCAGGCGCCTGCCTGCCCCTTCCTTCGGCCATTGCCTTCCCGTTACAGACTTTCCCGCTGGCGCGTCAGCGCCTGACGCCTCTCTTCCTCAAACAGATCCGGTTGCTGCGGTGCGGTCATGTCGCGCAGACGCACGCCAATGCCTACCAGCCGTGCCGGTTCACCGCGCCGGTGCCAGAGTGCTTCCAGCAGTTCCGTGAACGCCGCTTCCTCCAGTTTTTCGCCCGGGCCGTCGCAGGTGGCCTGGCTGAAGTCCGTATAGCGGATCTTGGCCGTCAGGCCCTGCACCAGATACCCGGTATCCAGTTGTGCCATGCGCCGGCGCAGGCGCTCGAGCAGGTCCGGCAACTGGTCCTGCCAGTGGCGCAGCGTGGGCAAGTCCTGGGAGTAGGTTTCCTCGACGCTGACGGATTTGCGCCGGCGTGAGGACTGCACCGAGCGTTCGTCCTCGCCACGGGCCAGGTGGTAGAGCCGCTCGCCGAAGCTGCCGAACGCCTGGCTGAGTGCAAGGCGGCTGATCGCCTGCAGGTCGGCGCAGTGCTTCACGCCCATGGCCTCGAGCTTGCCGGCGGTGACGCGTCCGACGCCGTGCAGCCGTTTCACTGGCAGGGCGCGCACGAATTCAGCCACCTGCTCCGGGCGGATCACGAACAGGCCATCCGGCTTGCGCCAGTCGCTGGCGATCTTGGCCAGGAATTTGTTGGGCGCCACGCCGGCCGAGACGGTGATGCCGATCTCACTGCGCACCGCTGCGCGGATCGCTTCGGCAATGCGTGTGGCGCTATTGTCGCAATGCGGGCTGTCGCTGACGTCGAGAAAGGCTTCGTCGAGCGACAGCGGTTCGATGTGTGCAGTATAGCGCCGGAAAATCTGCTGGATGCTGGCGGACACGCGGCGGTATTTGTCGAACTGCGGCGGCAGGATCACCAGCTCCGGGCACAGCCGCAGGGCCTGCGACGAGGCCATCGCCGAATGCACGCCGAAACGCCTGGCCTCGTAATTGCAGGTGGCAATCACACCGCGCCGGTTCGGGTCGCCGCCGACCGCCACCGGGCGGCCGCGCAGGCGCGGGTCGTCGCGGGTTTCCACGGCGGCATAAAAGCAGTCGCAGTCGACGTGGATGATCTTGCGCTGGGCGGCCGCGTCACGCATCGAGCAGTTCGGTATCCTCGTGGCGGTAGGGGGGCGAACAGGCGCAGAGCACCACCAGTGTTTCGGTGCCGGTGTTGTGCAGCCGGTGGGGTGTGCCCGGCGGTATGCAGACGGTATCGCCGGGAGCGATGGCGAACTGTTCTGCGCCGAGTTCCATCAGGCCGTGACCGCCAGTGATGTGATAGATTTCCTCGCTGGTGTGGTGGCGGTGGCGCAGTGTGCAGGCGCCGGGTGCCACGCGCGCCTCGGCCAGTGACTGGCGTGCCGCGCCAAGGGCCGCATCGCGTGCCGGGTGCATCAGCTCGCGGATCTCGGACTGGTCGCGGGTCTGGTAGGTGGGCTGGTCGGCGTAGCGGGTTTTCATGACGGCCTCGGAGTATGCGGGGACGTGGCGACACAGGCTGTCAGCAGTGGCTGGACAGCCGTCAGGATCAACAGCGATCAGGATAAAGCATGTTGCGCAAAAGCGGGTCATATCGACGAGGGTATTCATGAGTGGTTTGCCGGCGCAGACAGCCGTATTGATCGTGGGCGCAGGCCCCACCGGCCTGACCCTGGGCATCAGCCTGCGCCAGCGTGGCGTGGGTTGCATCATCATCGACAAACTGCCGGCAGCACTGCCCTGGTCACGGGCGCTGGGGCTGCATGCGCGCACGCTGGAGATTTTCGATGCACTGGGCGTGCTGGACGCCATCAGCGCCCGCAGCCTGGTGCAGAAAGCGGTGCATGTGTACGGCGAGCGCGGGCCGCTGTTCCAGCTTGATCTGACCGTGCTGGATGCACCGCATCCGCAGGTGCTGTCCTGCCCGCAGGCGGAAGTGGAGGCTTGCCTGGAGGACCGTTTCACGGCACTGGGGGGCATGCTGGTGCGTGACTGCGAACTGCTGGACTTCACTCAGGACGATACCGGCGTGCAGGCGCGGCTGGCCTGGGCGGCCGGCGAACACACCCTGCGCGCGTCCATCATGGTGGGTTGCGACGGTGCATCCTCGCGGGTGCGGCACGTGCTGGGCATCAGTTTCGATGGTGTGCGCTATGCCGATCATTTCCTGCTTGCCGATGTGGACATCGACTGGCCGCTGGCCCGCGATGCCTCGCACGGTTTCCTGCTGGCGGAAGGCGCGCTGATTGCCTTGCCGATGCCGCACGGCTGGCGGTTGATCATGAACCAGACCGAAGATGATGACCTGCAACCGGTCCCGGATCTGGCGTCCTTTCGGCAGCGGCTGTCGCAATGCCTGGATGAGCCGCCGATGCTGGGCGAGCCACGCTGGCTGAGCCGCTTTTCCATCCACCGGCGGCTGGCGGGCCGCTATCGCCGCAATCGTGTGCTGCTGGCCGGTGATGCCTGCCATATCCAGAGCCCGCTGGGGGCGCAGGGCATGAACACCGGCATCGGCGATGCCTTCAATCTGGGCTGGAAGCTGGCACTGTTCCTGCGCGGGATCGGTGGTGGTGCATTGCTCGACAGTTATGAGCAGGAACGCCGGCCGGTGGCGCGGCAGATGCTCAACGCCGTGGACGTGCTGTCGCGCAGTTCCTTTGCCCGCGCTGCCCCGCTGCGTGGCATGCGCGACACCCTGCTGCGGCTGGTGGGTCGCCAGCAGGGTTTTGGTGCGCGGTTGCTGCGCCGGGCCAGCCAGCTGGATGTGCATTACCGTCAGTCGCCGATGGTGGGCGAGGGCAGCGGCATGGCCCTGTTGCGTCGCCCGCCCGGCCCACTGCCCGGCGACCGGGTGCCGGATGCACCGCTCACGCCGGCGGCCAGTGGCATGCCCGGGCGCGTGCATGACCTGCTGCGTCAGGCCCGCTATCAACTGCTGATCCAGGTGCCGGACGCGCCGGAACATGCTGCCGTGCTGACGCTGTTTGCACTCGCCACACGGCTGCCGCAGGACTTTGGTGAATTACTCGACGTGCAGGTGATTGCGGCCGGGAAGTGGCCACCGGTGCTGAATGAACTGCGCAGCTATCCCATGACGCTCTGGTGTGATCGCGACGGCGGTTTCCGCCGCCGCTTTGGGGAGGGGGGCCATCTCTGGCTGATGCGCCCGGATGGTCACCTGGCCTATCGGGCGCCGCTGGACGATGCCGATGAACTGGTGGGCTGGCTCACCGACCACTTCCGCCGCCGCAGCAACGCCCCCAGTGCCAGCCACGGCAGCGTGTAGAACAGCGCGCCGCCGGAGGAACTGCCACCGCCGCCGACAGGGGCATCGCTGAACGTCAGCGGCACCTCGACATCGGTGTTGTTCAGGCTGCGGTAATCGAAGCGATTGTGAGTCACGTTGAAGGTGAGCGTGCGGTTGATGTCGCTATCGCCGGTGTGGGTGATGTCCATTGTCACGCTGTGTGAGGCGCCGGCCAGCAGCGTGTCGGCGACATCGCAGGTGAGTGTGCTGACACCGGTACAACTGGCCGGGCTGCCGTCGAGCAGGAGATTGTCGATGACTGTGCCAGCCGGGACGGTCACAGTGAACTGAATGTCCTGCGCCTCGTTGAATACACTCGCGTTACGCACTGTCATGGTGAGTTTGGTGGTGGTGCCGATGCCGCTGCGAACCGAAGTGGGCAGGGTTGCTGCCACATCAACGATCGGTTCATCAAACGCGAAGGTGCGCTGTTCAAGCCAGGTCAGATAGGCCGCCACATTGGTGTAGACGGCCGGTGGCACGGCACCGCCGCAGGTAGTGGTGCCGAAGCTGGTCAGGCCGATCACTTCCGGGTTGCGCGTGGTGCCTGTAAACAGCGGGCCGCCGCTGTCGCCACGGCAGGTATCCTGGCCGGACGGCGGGGGTTCGCTGGTTTCGGCGGCGCAGATCATATTGCCGGTAATGGGCTGGCTGCCCCATTGGCTGTTGCAGGTGTTGCGTGGGATGTAGTCGAGCGTGACCTGTTGCAGTGCGTTGGCCAGCGTGCCGCTGTCGGTCTCGCCCCAGCCGAGGGCAGTCACGATTTCATTGCGTTGCGATGCGGACAGGCTGTTCAGGCGAGAAATTTCCGCCAGACTGCCCAGCGACGGGTAACGCGATACGGTGACGGGATCTTCCACGCGCATCAGCACAATGTCGTGTTCGTAGTTATCGTCATCCGTCACGTAATCGGGGTTGACCTCAATGTTGGTGCCGGTGGACCGGGTGGTATAGAACAGAGAGGAAAACGGAACGTCGACGTCATCCATGTTCAGCAACACAGTCTGCGAACGCTGGAAGTTTTCGTTGTACATGCAGTGCGCGGCGGTGATGACGAAGTAAGGGGAAATCAGCACGCCGCCACAACGTTGCGAGCGCGAACTGTCGTTCGGGTCCACAGCACTGACCAGTGTCATCCACGGCCAGTCGCCATTGGCAGCATCATCTCCACCATAAATCCGGGGCTGTACTGCGTAGTTCTGCGCCGCCAGCGGTGCCGCCATCAGCAGGGCTGCGCTGCCCAGCGCAGGCAACAGTAACCGAATCATGTGTCAGTTCCCCGTAACAAGCCGGCGTCTTTGAGCATAACCACGCTTCATGAGGCCGGCGTGAAATAACCCGCTTATGGCCGCAACGGCGGCGCGTGAATCAGCTCGCGGGCGTCTTCCTGGGTGCCGCGTTGAAATGTCGCGGCCAGGTGATCCAGTACCAGCTCCAGGCTGGTTTCCCGTGGCACCGCGCTCATGACGGCGGTGAACGGCGGGGCTATTTCGCGCAGTGCATTGAGTACCCGCTCGCCATTGCCGACATTGGTGTCGGGCAGCAGCAGGGCCAGGCACTCGTCATCGGCGCGAGCGGCAATGTCGCTGCGGCGCAGACGCTGGCCCAGGCTGTTGGCCAGCGTCACCAGATCGGCGGCGTTGTGGGGGCGCAGCAGGATGGCGGTCAGCGGGCTGGACAGGCGCTCGTGCAACGGCAGCAGCCAGCCAGCGGTGTGTGCCAGCGCGGCGCGGCTGATCAGGCCGGTGTCCGGGTCCTGCCAGGTGGCGTCCTGGGCGCGCCGGGTCAGCACCCGGTTGCGGTACAGCATCAGGCCGAAATACAGCGCGCAGGTGAGCATCACTGCGAGCAGGAACAGGCTGCTGGCGGCCAGCGGCATGCCGCCGGGCTCCTGCCGCAGCGGCAGCACGATGGCCAGCACCACGGCGGCGCCAGCCAGCAGGGACAGGAAACGGGGCAGCCCGCCCAGCAACCCGGTGCTGAGCACCGCCACCACAATCAGTGCCAGGGTCGGCGGCGGGTCGGACGGATCCAGCAGCAGCAACGTGCCCAGCGCGAGCAGGTCAATCACGTTGGCGACCTGCAGGCTGCCCGTGAACGGCCGTACCAGCAATACGCCGTGGACCAGCAGGTATACCGCCAGCAAGGCACCGGGCACCGCTTTCGGCATCGGCAGATGCAGCGCCGGCACGGCGATGAAATACAGGGTGGCAAGCAACGCGAACAGGGCGCGCGCAGCGAACTGCAGCGTGTTCAGGCCGCGTTCGGAGGCGATCGAGCTGGGCAGGTTCATAATCATTATTACGCTGTGATCCGAGGGCCTATGGTGCGGTAAGTCCGCCCCGGAAGAAAGCCCCGGCAAACGGGATGTCACAGCTTGAAACAGCCATTGGCGGTGTGTTCGCGGCGGACAGTGTAACCTTGATGGCGTGATGATGCGGGCGAACGTACCGTGTTGTGAGAAGCATGACTGGGAGAGAGCATCCGTGACGCAGGATCTGCATGCCCCTTTGCGCGACGATGTGCGCATGCTGGGTGAAATGCTTGGCCGCACACTGCGCGACCAGCAGGGCGAAGCATTGTTTGAAACTGTCGAACACATCCGCCAGGTTGCCGTGGCCGCCCGTACCGAAGGCGCCGTGGACATGGCGCGCCTGAAAACCCTGCTGGAACCGCTGGACGAACAGCAACTGCTCGATGTGGCGCGTGCGTTCAGCCAGTTCCTGAATCTGGCCAACCTGGCCGAGCAACAGCACCGGGTGCGCTTGCGCCGTCAACGCCAGCGCTATGCCGCCGATGCCGGTGAGGCTGAAAACCTCGGGCAGGTGGTGCGGCGCCTGCTGGATGCCGGGCACAGTGTGGAGCGCGTCCGCGACACACTCGGCAGCCTGTCCGTGGAACTGGTGCTGACGGCACACCCGACGGAGGTATCGCGCCGCACACTGATCCGCAAGTACGACCAGATGGCGGCCCAACTGGCCGCGCTGGCGCGCACCGACCTGGGGGAAGATGAGCTGCGCCGTTGTCGTGATGACCTGCAGCGCAGCATTCTCTCCGCCTGGTGCACGGACGAGATCCGCCGCGAACGGCCGACGCCGGTGGACGAGGCAAAATGGGGTTTCGTCACCCTGGAACAGTCGCTCTGGCAGGCGCTCCCCGCGTTCCTGCGCGAACTGGACGATGTGGCCGGCGAACTGCTGGGTGGGCCGTTGCCGCTGGCGGTCACGCCCATCCGGTTTGCGTCCTGGATGGGCGGCGACCGCGATGGCAACCCGAACGTGACCGCCTCCGTGACCCGCGAAGTGCTGCGCCTGGCGCGCTGGATGGCGGCGGACCTGTACCTGCGTGATATCGACGACCTGCTGGCGGATTTCGCCATGCATGATGCCAGCCCGGCGCTGCGGGCGGTGACCGGCGACGGGCCGGAGCCGTATCGTGTGTTGCTGCGGCAGTTGCGCGAGACACTGCGCAATACCCGCAGCCACATGGAAGCGCTGGTCAATGGCGAAGAGCCGCCGCCGGGCGAGATCATCACCTGCTGTGATGACCTGCTTGCACCGCTGATGCTGATCGACGCATCACTGCGCGCCTGCAATATGGCAACCCTGGCCGATGGCACCCTGCGCGATACCCTGCGCCGGCTGCACTGCTTCGGCATCTGCCTGCTGAAACTGGATGTGCGGCAGGAATCCAGCCGCCACGCGGCAACGCTGGATGCCATGACCCGCTACCTGGGCCTGGGCAGTTACCTCAAATGGGACGAAACGCAGCGGCAGGATTTCCTGATGCGCGAACTGTCCGGCCGCCGGCCGCTGGTGGATGCACGTTTCTTTGACAGCCCCGAATGTACCGACGACGTGCGCGAAGTGCTCGACACCTGCGCGGTGATCGCCGGTGAGTCGCCGGAGTCGCTCGGCGCCTATGTGATTTCCATGGCCACCTCGCCGTCGGACGTGCTCGCGGTGATGCTGCTGCAACGGCAGGCTGGCGTGACGCATTTCATGCGCGTGGTGCCACTGTTCGAAACCCTGAGTGATCTCGACGGCGGGCCGGACACATTGCGCACGCTGCTGGCGATGGACTGGTATCGCGAGCAGGTCCGTGACGGCCAGGAAATCATGATCGGCTATTCCGACTCGGCCAAGGACGCCGGCTTCCTGTCCGCCGCCTGGGCGCAGTACCGGGCGCAGGAACAGCTTGCCGCCGTGTGCGCCGAGGCCGGTATTCCGCTGACGCTGTTTCACGGTCGCGGCGGCTCCATCAGCCGGGGTGGCGCGCCGACGCGCATGGCGCTGCTGTCGCAGCCGCCCGGTGCCATTGATGGCCGCATCCGCGTTACCGAACAGGGCGAAGTGATCCGCTTCAAGTACGGCCAGCCACAAGTGGCGATTCATAACCTGGAGCAGTACGTTGCCGCGACGCTGGAAGCGACCCTGACACCGCCGCCTGCCGCCACACCGGCCTGGCGCGAAGAAATGCACCGCCTCACCGATACCTCCGTGCAGGCATATCGCGATGTGGTACGCGACACACCGGAACTGGTGACCTACCTGCGCACCGTGACGCCCGAACAGGAACTCACCCGCCTGGCCCTGGGCAGCCGCCCGGCACGTCGCAAGACCGACGGCGGGCTGGCATCGCTGCGGGCCATTCCCTGGGTATTCGCCTGGACACAAATGCGCCTGATGCTGCCGGCCTGGCTAGGTACCGGTGTGGCACTGGAAGAAGCGCTGGCCGAGCCGGCGCGGGCCGGGCATCTGTTGGCGATGCAGCGCGACTGGCCATTCTTCCAGGGCGTGCTGGACATGCTGGAAATGGTACTGGCGAAAGCCGACGTGGCGGTGGCCAGTTATTACGAGGAACGCCTCACCGACGACCCGGCGCTGCGCCAGCTCGGCAGCGAACTGCGCGAACGGTTGCTGGCCACGGTGGCGGCGCTGCAGCGCATCACCGGCCACCAGGACCTGCTGGCCAATAACGACGTGATGCGCTGGTCGATCAAAGTGCGCAACCCCTATACCGATCCGTTGCATCTGCTGCAGGCTGAACTGATGGGCCGGTTGCGGGATCAGCCGGAGGCCGATGCGCGGCTGGAAAGTGCGTTGATGGTGACCATCACCGGCATCGCGGCAGGGATGCGCAATACGGGGTAAAAAGCTGCGAGCTGCGAGCCAAAGGCAACAGGCCTGTTTGCTCGTAGTTCGTCGCTGGGCTGCCCCCGGCAGCCCTCACCGATGACTTTTGCCATCGCACACAGGCGCGGTCCCGGTTTTCCCGCACCCACAAAAAAACACAATCTGGTTGCGCGGTGCCGTGAACGGCATCGGCGCCATGCCGCCGCAGGAGCGGCCATCACAGAACGGCTTCTCGCCGCTGTGCCCACAGGCACACCACTGGTACGTCTCCCCTTTTGTCACACGCACTGGCTGCGGATCGCTGGATCTGGGCATGCGGGCTGTCCCGGAACTGTCATAAACATTTCATCAACCGGCAATCGCTGCGGCTGACACTGCGCCCAATACCTTCAGGGAGTGCGAGTATGCTTGCGCAGACCGCAGTGAAAATCAAAGCGTTCAGCCCGCAGATCAGACAGGCACTGGCGAAGCCGTTTCTCGCCACGGCCGACCGGTTCAGGCCTCAGGGAGAGGAGGCGGAGTCCGCAGGGACAGCGGCCCGATTCAGCGCCTACTTCAGCCGCTCACGGCGCGAGATCATGCGCGCGCAGCGGCTGCGCTACCGTATCTTCAGCGAAGAGTACGGCGCCAATATCAAGGCCCCGTTCGGGCTGGATCGTGATCGTTTCGACAAGCATTGCCTGCACCTGATGGTGCGGGACAACCAGACCGGCGAACTGGTCGGCTACACCCGCGTGCTGACCGACGACCGGCTGGCAAAAACCGGCGGTTTTTACTCCGCCAGCGAGTTCAGCCTGGGCATGGTCAGCCGTCTGGATGGCCGTGTGGCCGAGATCGGCCGCACCTGCATCCATCGCGACTACCGTGGTGGCGCGGTGATCACCGTGCTGTGGGCGCGCCTGGCGCAGTTCATGATCGAGGAAAATATCCGCTACCTGATCGGCTGCGCGAGCCTGGCACTGAGCGAAGGCTATGACGTGGGCGCGATCGCTGAACAGATTCGTGACCGGCACCTGAGCGCACCGGCGCACCGGGTACACCCGAAATACACCCTGCCGGCCCTGCCGCAGGCGGGCGAGGGCAGCGCGCGCATGCCGCCGCTGCTGAAGGCCTACCTGCGCATGGGCGCGGAGATCTGCGGCGAACCTTGCTGGGACCCGGACTTCAACTGCCTGGATTTCTTTGTGCTGATGGCGGTGGACAAGCTGCCGGAGCGCTATGTGCAGCACTTCCTGCAACCCCGGCAGCAGACGTTGTCGCAGGCGGTATGACCACCGAGGCCGTCTCCGCTGCCACAGGCCAGGGCGCCTGGCCGCAACTGCGCCGCCTGTGGCGGGTGGCGCGGGTGCTGGCGCATATTCTGCTCGGCTTTGTGCTGGCGCTGGTGTTCGGTGCCTTCTGGGCGCCGTACCGTCCGGTGGTGCGCCGAATCGCGCGCTGGTGGCTGCAGCATCTGCTCGGCATCCTGAACGTACAGGTGACGGTGCAGGGAGCGCCGCCGGTGGCCGGGCATTTTCTCGTTGCCAACCATGTTTCCTGGCTTGATATCCCGGTGCTGGCTGCCCAGACCGATGTGTATTTCCTGTCCAAGGCGGAAGTGCGCAACTGGCCGCTGATCGGGCATCTGGCCGCCGCTGCCGGCACCTTGTTCATCCGGCGCGGCAGTGGCGAGTCGCGGCAGAAAGCCGAAGAGATCGCCGGCCATCTGCGCAATGGGCATAACATCCTGGTCTTCCCGGAAGGCACCACCACCGACGGGCGATCCGTGCGGCGGTTCTTCCGCCAGTTGTTTACGGCGCCGCTGTTGGCGCAGGCGCCGGTGCAACCGGTCGCGCTGCGCTACCGGGATCGCCACGGCGAGCCGGACCGGGGCATCGCCTTTATCAACGACGACGCCTTCCATACCCACCTGTGGGCCATGCTGCTGCGCGATGACGTGCCGGTAACCGTGACGTTCGGTGAGCCGGTGATCGCTACCGACGAGACACCGGAAATGCTGTCGCAGCAATGTCACCGCACCGTCCTTCAGGCCGTTACCGGCCATTGATTGCCCGGTTGTTGCCGGCCATGCACCACCGGGCCTTCGTCAGCCGCTGACAGTCGTCAGGTTCCTCGGGTAGCATCTGCCCACCCGCCCCAGACAAGACTGATCGGAAACCCGGTATGACCAAGGCCAGTGAACTGAAACGATCCGATGTACTGAGCGTCAATGGCAACCTGTTCGTGGTGCGCCAGATCGACGTGCAGTCACCCTCCGCCCGTGGTGCGGCCACCCTGTACCGGGTGCGTGCCAGCGCCGTCGGCGGTGGCCAGAAATATGAAGAGCGCTTCAAGGGCGACGAGGAGGTCACCACCGTGGCGCTGACCCGCCACGCGGTGCAGTTGTCCTATATCGATGGCGACGAATACGTGTTCATGGATAACGAGGACTTTACCCAGTACCCGATCAAGCGCGACGACATCGAAGATGAGCTGGCCTTTATCACTGAAAGCACCCAGGGCTTGCTGGTGCTGCGCGTGGAAGATCAGGTGATCGGCCTGGAACTGCCGGCCGTGGTGGAACTGGACATCCTGGAGACCACCCCGGCCATGAAAGCCGCCTCGGCCAGCGCCCGCACCAAGCCGGCCACGCTGAGTACCGGGCTGGTGGTGCAGGTGCCGGAATACATCGAACCCGGCGAGCGCGTGCGCGTGAACACCGCCGAGCGTCGCTTCATGTCGCGGGCCTGATGACCGGACTCCGGGGCGGCTGCCGTGTCTGGCTGACCGCCTGCCTGCTGTTTACCCTGACCGGCTGCCAGGCCGGCTATTACTGGCATCTGGCGCGCGGCCACACGGCCCTGATGCGCGAGCGGGTGCCGGTCGAGACGGTGATCGCCGACCCCGCCACCCCCGAGGCATTGCGCGAGCGGCTGGCGCAGGTCGACGGCATGCTCAGCTTTGCCGAGCAGGCGCTGGCCCTGCCGGTGGACGACGCTTACCGTACGTTCGTGGCGCTCGAGCGGGGTTTTGTGGTCTGGAACCTGTTCGCCGCGCCGGCGCTGTCCCTCACACCCGAAACCTGGTGTTTTCCCATCGCCGGGTGCAGCAGCTATCGCGGTTACTTTGATCTGGCCCGCGCCGAGCGGGATGCCCAGCGCATGCGGGAACAGGGCCTGGACGTGTATGGCGGCGGTGCGATTGCCTATTCCACCCTGGGCTGGTTCAGCGACCCGCTGACCACGCCGATGCTGCGCGGCACCGACGCCGACGTGGCCGAACTGCTGTTTCACGAACTGGCGCACCGCCGTTTTTATCTGCCCGGCGATACCCGCTTTAACGAGAGCCTGGCCACCAGCGTGGGCCGCGAAGGCGCACGCCGCTGGCTGGCGGCCCACGGTGACCCGTCGCAGATGAACGCATTGCAGGACAGCGAGCGCGCCCGTGCCAGGGTGATCGAGCTGGTGCAGGCCGCCCGTGGCGAGCTGGCCACCCTGTACGCCAGCCCCGCCAGCGAGAGTGCGCAACGCGCCGGCAAGGCCACGATCCAGGCGCGCCTGCGCGAGGACTATCGCGCCGCGCTGGCGCTGGATCCGTCCCTGGCGCCTTATCAGCGCTGGTTCGACGGCCCGCTCAACAATGCCCAACTGAACACCCTGAGCGACTACAATCAGTGGGTGCCCGCGTTCGACGCCCTGTTGCTGCAGTGTGGTGGCCAGTGGACGTGCTTCTGGCAGGCGGTCGAGCGGCTGGCCGATCTCCCGCTGCCGGCACGCACTGCGGCACTCAACCAGTGGATGACACCATGATCGAACTTGCCCGTTTCCCGCACGCGCAACCGGCGCGGATGTTCGCCGGGGTGCTGAAAGCCCAGGGCATTGCCAGTGTGCTGCATGAAGAGGGCGGGCAGACGGTGATGCACCTGGAAGACCCGGCGCGCTTTGATGAGGCCCGTACGCTGCTGGAAGCCTTCGCGCGCAATCCGAATGACCCGCGCTTCAGTGATGCCGCCTGGCAGGCCAGTGAACCGGTGCAACACCGCGAGGGGCAGGGCGGCCAGCCGCCGTTGTTCAGTGGCCGCTGGCTGGCCGGCATGGGGCCGGTGACAAAACTGGTGCTGATCGTCACGCTGCTGGTCTATCTCTCGCCGATGCTGTTCGGCAGTGGCATCTATCGCGCGCTGATGTTCCCGCCGACACTGGAGGGGCTGCTGAGCCAGCCGTGGCGACTGTTCACGCCCATGCTGTTGCATTTCGGTGTGCTGCACATCGCCTTCAATCTGCTCTGGTGGCTCGATCTCGGGCGTACCATCGAGCGTTATCAGTCCAGCCTGCAACTGGTGTGGGTGACGCTGGTGACCAGCGGCATTTCCTCGCTGGCGCAATTTCTGGCCAGTGGCCCGGCCTTCGGTGGCCTGTCGGGGGTCGTTTACGGACTGCTCGGTTACCTGTGGCTGTATGGACGAGTCAATCCACGGGCGGGCTATGCGCTGCGTCGCGAGATCGTGATCTTCATGCTGGTGTGGCTGGTGATCTGTTACGTCGGGCTGGCCGGCATCGTGGCCAACGAAGCGCACCTGGCCGGCCTGATCAGCGGGTGTGTACTGGGCGCGCTGACCGGCTACTATCGTCGGCGCCGCTTTTATGAACAAACGGATAAATGATTGATTTGCAAGCGGCCCGTCATCTTTCAATGGCATGATCGGCGTTTGAGTTGGGGTGGGTGCCCTGTTATAAAGACCGCACGCCCGCGTCAGCGGCCGGCGGGCCAGGAGGCCTCGTCATCATGCATCAGAACGGATAATCCGGTGTCCCGATTAGTTTCTTTGTTGTTGAGTCTGTCCTGTCTTGTCGCGCTGCACGGCTGTGCGGTGGCGCGTGTCGGGGACAATCTGCCGTACGGCGTGCTGAACAATAACGATGTCGAGCTGGTGCGCGATGGCCTGCCGACCTACCTGCTGATGATCGACGGCCTGATCACCAACTGGCCTGAGAGCGAAAACCTGTTGCGCGGTGGCGCGGGCCTGTACAGTGCCTACGCCGGTCTGTTCGTGCAGGACCCCGAGCGCGCCTCGACACTTTCCACCAAGGCACTGGGCTACGCCGTGCGGGCGGCCTGCGAGCGTGATGACGCGCTGTGCAATGTGCGCAGCCTGAATGTGCTGGCGCTGGAAAAGGCCCTGGAGGATACCCGTCGCGGCGATGTGCCCGTGCTCTACACGCTGGGCACGGTCTGGGCCGGGTATATCCAGATTCACAGCAGCGACTGGAACGCCGTGGCCGATCTGGCTCGCGTGCGTGCGCTGCTGGAGCGCGTGATCGCGCTGGACGAACACTACGAGCGCGGCCAGGCGCATATGTACCTGGCTGTGCTCGACAGCCTGCTGCCGGAGGCCCTGGGGGGCCAGCCGGCGTCCGCCAAAGCCCATTTTGAACAAGCCATTGCCCTGTCTGACAGCCGTAACCTGATGGCGATGGTGTTGTACGCCGAGCGTTATGCCCGCATGACGTTTGACCGGCCGCTGCATGACCGGTTGTTGCAGCAGGTGCTGGAAGCCGACCCCGCCGAGCATGGCCTGACGCTGCAGAACACCTTTGCGCAGCAGCAGGCGGAACAGTTGCTGGCGGAAGCCGACGATTATTTCTGAACAGCCTTGATAAGCGGCTGCCCTGCGGGCGGTACGCTGGCGGAGTGAGCATGTTGCGTGTTGTACGTATTGTCAGCCTGATCGTCCTGATGCTGCCGTTTGCCGGCGTCACTGCGTTCGAGTTGAAGATTTCCACCCTGTATCCGGACGGCACGGCCTCGGTGACGCGGCTGAAACAGGCCGGCGAAGAGCTGGCGCAGAAGACCGACGGCCGCGTGACGTTGCGTGTCTATGCCGGCGGCGTGATGGGCGACGACCGTGCTGTGCAGCGCCGCATCCGCATTGGCCAGCTGCACGGGATGATGGCCCAGGGTGGGGCGTTTGCCAGCTATTACCGCGACAGCCAGGTGCTCAACCTGCCGCTGGTGTTTCGTTCCTACGAAGAAGTGGACCATGTCCGCAAGACGCTTGATCCGGTCATCCGGCAGGGCTTCGAGGAGAACGGCTGGGTGGTCTTCGGCCCGGCGGACGGTGGCTTCGCTTACCTGATGACGGTCAACCCGGTGGCCAGTGTGGCCGACCTGCAGCGCCAGAAAGTCTGGCTGCCGGCGAATGATTCCGGCTCGGCCATGGCGGTGAAGGAATTTGATGTGTCGCCGGTGGTGCTGAATATCGGTGCGGTGCTCACCTCGTTGCAGACGGGCGTGATCGATGCCTTTGCCGCGCCGCCGGTGGCGGCGCTGACGTTGCAGTGGTACACCCGTGTGGGCCATCTCACAGACATGCCGCTGCTGTACACCTACGGCGTGCTGGCGATCGGCAAGCAGCATCTGGCGCGTATCTCCGACGAAGACCAGCAGGTATTGCGCGAGGTATTGACCACCGCCTTTGCCGAACTGGACCGCGCCGAGCGGCAGGGCAATCGCGAGGCCTTTGCCGCCGTCAAGGCGCAGGGCCTGGAAGTGGTTACGCCGAATGCCGAACAACTGGCCGAGTGGCGTGCCCGGTCGCAGCGCGCCACCGAGCGGCTGGTGGAAAACGGTGAAATCAGCCAGGGCATGCTGGACCGTCTGAACGGCCTGCTCAACGATTTCCGCGCCCAACAGTGATGCCTGCATGAACACCTTGCTGCGCTGGCTGCACCGGCTTGAAGATGCGCTGATTGTGATCGTGCTGGTGGGCATGGTGTTGCTGGCGGTGACGCAGATCCTGCTGCGCAATCTCAACGGCACCAGCCTGGTCTGGGTCGATCCGCTGTTGCAGAACGCGGTGCTCTGGATCGGCATGCTCGGTGCCATGATTGCTTCGCGCAACGACGAACATATCCGTATCGATATCGCCTCGCACTATCTGTCGCCCTTGCTGCGCCGCGCCCTGTCGTTGCTGGTGGACCTGTTCACCTGTGCTGTGTGCGCGGTGGTGGCCTGGTTCAGCCTGCACTCGGTGCGTGATGAGGCGTCACTGGGCATGAACGCCTTTTCCGGCATCCCGGCCTGGTGGTTGCAGATCATCATTCCGGTGGGCTTCACCCTGATTGCACTGCGCTACGCGGTGCTGTTTGTGCTCAACATGGCCGGCCGCCGGCCGGGGCTGGCGGACGCATGATCTGGCTGCTGATTCTGCTACTGGTGGTGATGGCGCTGATTGGTGCGCCGCTGTTCGCCATCATGATCGCTGCGGCGGCGGTGGGGTATTACAGCCTCGACATCGACCTGTCGGTGCTGCACATCGATATCTACCAGCTCAGTGATTCCGTGGTGCTGATGGCACTGCCACTGTTCACCTTTGCCGGCTTCCTGCTCAGCGAGGCGAAAACCGCTGACCGCATGCTGCGGCTGTCGCAGGCGGCGTTCGGCTGGATGCCGGGCGGCATGGCGTTCGTGGCGCTGATTGCCTGCGCCTTTTTCACCGCGCTGACCGGTGGCAGCGGCGTGACCATCGTGGCGCTGGGCGGCCTGTTGCTGCCGGCACTGCTGAAAGGCCAGTACCCGGAGCGTTTCAGCACCGGGCTGGTGACCACCTCTGGCAGCCTCGGGCTGTTGCTGGTGCCGTCGGTGCCGCTGCTCATTTACGGCATCATTGCCCAGCAGATGTCGCAGCAACTGGACATGCCGTCGGTGGAGATCGTCGACCTGTACCTGGCCGGCATCGTGCCGGCGTTGTTGATGATCGGGCTGCTGTACGGCTATTGCCTGTGGGCCACCCGCAAGAATCCGATTCCGCGCCAGGCGTTTGCATGGCGTGAACTGCGCAACGCGGCCTGGGAAGCGCGCTGGGAACTGCCGCTGCCATTCGTGGTGCTGGGCGGTATTTTCTCCGGCTTCCTGGTGATCAGCGAGGCGGCGGCTATCACGGCGCTGTATGTGCTGATCGTGGAAGTGTTTGTGTACCGTGAGATCGGCCTGCGGCGCCTGCCGGGGTTGATGCGCGAATCGATGGTCATGGTCGGCGGGATTCTGCTGATCCTGGCGGTGGCGATGTCGTTCACCGGCTATCTGGTCTATGCCGGCGTGCCCGAGAAGCTGTTCGCCTTTATGCAGGAACACGTTTCCAGCAAGCTGATGTTCCTGATCCTGCTGAATATCGTGTTGCTGATTCTTGGCGCGCTGCTGGATATCTTTGCGGCACTGGTGATCATGGTGCCGCTGTTGCTGCCGGTGGCGGTGGGCTACGGGATTGATCCGGTGCATCTGGGGATCATCTTCGTGGCCAATATGCAGATCGGCTATTTTACGCCGCCGGTGGGGATGAACCTGTTCATTGCCAGCTACCGTTTCCGCAAGTCCATTACGGAGCTGTATTCGGCCACGATACCCTTCATGTTCGTGTTGATCCTGGCGCTGTTGCTGATTACCTATGTGCCGCAGTTGAGTCTGTTTCTGGTGCGGTAAAAGTGATGCCGGGTTTGCGGGAGTGAGGTGATGCCTGAACGTGGCGGGAGGCGCTGTGTTGTTCCCGCCCTTATCGATCAGGTCCTGCGCAGAATTTTCGTCATGCTGAAACGCGGAATCGTCACACCGGCACGGGTGACGGTTTCCTCGGCTTCCATCTTGAACCCCATCTGCTCAAAAAAGCGCTTCGCCGCCAGGCTGGCATGCGTGTGCAGCACGTCCTGCCCGAGGATACGCGCTTCGTCTTCCAGATACTGGCAGAGCAGGGTGGCGACGCCGTAGCCGGCCAGGCCGGGTGCGACGTACATCATGTGCAGGGTATTTTCCGGATGCAGTTGGGCGAAGCCACCGGCACGGCCGTCGAGGTCGGCAACGATGGTGACGCCTTGTTCAAGGCCAGCGACGAACGCTGCCGCGTCGTCGGCGGCGGAGGCCCAGGCCTTGCGTTGCGCGGGGGAATAGAAGGCGGCGCCCTGGCCGTGAATGGCGGCGCGGAAAATGCGCGGCAACAGTTCGGCGTCGGCCGCTTCCATGGGCCGAATAAAAAACGGCCCGCCATCCATCACCGGCAGGCTGTCGTCAGTGTCCGGTGGTGTCTCCAGCCCGGGTCCGGTGCGCCGGCGGCGCAACCAGTCAAACATGGGCCGGCTCCGTGGCGGGACGGTTATTCAGTGGGTTCATCCGCTGTCTCTCTCTGGCGGGCCAGTTCCTCGGCCAGCCGTTCCAGGTAGGCGTCCTGAAGCTTCAGCAGACGCTGTGTTTCGGCCAGTTGTGCCGCCAGGGCGTCGGTGCGCTCGGCCAGTTCCTGGCGTTCGCGTTGCGCGGCATCACGCTGTTCGGCAAGCAGTGCCTCGCTGTCGTCAGCGGCCAGGGCCGGGCCGGACAGGCTGGCAAACAACAACAATGTGACGGCGCGGCGCATGAGAACCCCCGGTCCTGTTCGCCTCTGGGATAGGTGCCCGGCGGTCGCAACGGTGCCGGGAGGGCGATGATAGCAGACTTGCGGCCCGTACTCTCTCGCCCCGCGTGCCCCGCCTGTCCGCCTCGTGGCATGATGCTCTACAGCCCCGCGGCGCAGGAGGGCGCCATGAAACGTATTCCCTCGATCGGCACATTGATGACGCCGTTTCCCTGGCATCTGGATATTTCGGCCACCGTGCAGGCGGCCCGCGCGCTGATGCTGCGCCATGGTATCCATCACCTGCCAGTGACCGACCCCGACCATCATGTGCTGGGCCTGCTCAGTCTGGGCGCTATCCCCGACACGCCGGAGCCAGTGGCGGACTGGCTGATGCCGGTGCCAAGGCTGGACGTCCACACCCGCGCGGATGAGGTGCTGGAGATGATGGCGGAGACGCACCAGTCGATCGTGGTGTTGTGTCACCACGACCGGCTGGCGGGGATCTTTACCTGGACGGATGCCTGCAATGCCTTTGCCGCCCGGCTGCGCGAACCCTTCCTGCCGTCAGGCGGCGATGACGCCGCCTGAGCGCGGGCGTTACATCATTCTGCGCAGCACGTAATGCAGGATGCCGCCGTGGCGGAAGTATTCCACTTCGGTGGCAGTATCCAGACGGCACAGCATCGGCACGGTCTGTGACTGGCCGCCCTTGCGGAACGTCACCTCGATGGTTTGCCCGGCGCTGACATCGTTGTTCAGCTCGGGAATATCCACCTCTTCGCTGCCGTCCAGGCCCAGCGTCTTGCGATCAGTGCCGGCCGGGAATTGCAGCGGCAGCACGCCCATGCCGATCAGGTTGGAACGGTGAATCCGCTCGAAGCTCTCGGCAATCACCGCGCGCACACCCAGCAGAACGGTGCCCTTGGCGGCCCAGTCGCGGCTGGAGCCGGTACCGTATTCCTTGCCGGCAACCACCACGGTGGGTACGTCGTCCTTGCGATAGCGCATTGCCGCGCCGTAGATCGGCAATACCTCGTCGCCGGGGATGTGACGGGTAAAGCCGCCTTCCACGTCGGGGACCATTTCGTTGCGGATACGGATGTTGGCGAAGGTGCCGCGCATCATCACTTCGTGGTTGCCGCGCCGCGAGCCGTAGGAGTTGAAATCGATCGGTTCCACGCCGTGCCCCTGCAGGTAATGTCCGGCGGGGCTGTCGGCCTTGATCGCCCCGGCGGGCGAGATGTGGTCGGTGGTAATGGAATCACCCAGCAGCGCCAGGATGCGGGCGTTTTTCACCGGCTGTACCGGCGGCACCTCGGCGGTCAGCCCCTCGAAGTAGGGCGGATGCTGGATGTAGGTCGACTTGGTGCTCCAGCCGTAGGTCTGGGCGTCGCCCACCGGCAGTGACTGCCAGATCTCGTCGCCTTCGAACACCGACGCATACTGTTTGCGGAACATGTCGCCACTGACGCTCAGCAGGGCTTTCTGGATATCGGCGCTGCTCGGCCAGATGTCTCGCAGGTAGACCGGCTTGCCGTCGCTGTCGTGGCCGAGTGCGTCTTTCTCAAAATCGATCTTTACCGTGCCCGCGAGGGCATAGGCCACCACCAGCGGTGGTGAGGCGAGCCAGTTGGTTTTCACGCTCTGGTGTACGCGCCCTTCGAAGTTGCGGTTGCCCGAGAGTACCGATGCCACGATCAGGTCGCCCTTGGCGATGGCCTTGTCGACGGCTTCCGGCAGCGGGCCGGAGTTGCCGATGCAGGTGGTGCAGCCGTAGCCGACCAGATCAAAACCGAGTTTGTCGAGATCGTCGTCCAGACCGGCCTTGGCGAGATAGTCCGTCACCACTTTGGAGCCGGGTGCGAGCGACGTCTTGACCCAGGGTTTTCTGTGCAGGCCACGGGCGACGGCGTTGCGCGCCAGCAGGCCGGCGGCCAGCATCACACTCGGGTTGGAGGTGTTGGTGCAGGAGGTGATGGCGGCGATGACCACGTCGCCGTGGTTGAGCACATGCTGTCCGCCGTTGAGCTGCAGCGGGACGGCGCCGGCGTGCTCATCCGAGCCGACGGCGGTGTGGCCGCCACCTTCACTTTCCAGCTTGGCTTCCTCGGTGGAGTGCGGGCCGAGTGACTGGCTCAGCACATCCAGAAAGGCAGCGCGTACGCCGGTGAGCGGGACACGGTCCTGCGGGCGTTTCGGGCCGGCCAGGCTGGGCACCACCTCGGACAGTTCCAGAGTCAGGGTGTCGGTGAAGGCAGGGGCTTCCTGGCCCGGCACGCGCCACAGGCCCTGGGCCTTGCAGTAGGCTTCCACCAGCGCGATGGTGTCGTCGTCGCGGCCGGAGAGTTGCATGTACTCGATGGTGCGTTCGTCAATCGGGAAGAAACCGCAGGTGGCGCCATACTCGGGGGCCATGTTGGCGATGGTGGCGCGGTCGGCCAGGGTCAGGTCGGCCAGGCCGTCGCCGAAGAATTCGACGAATTTGCCCACCACGCCTTTTTTGCGCAGCATCTCGGTGACGGTCAGTACCAGGTCGGTGGCGGTGACGCCTTCACGCAGCTTGCCGTCCAGGCGGAAGCCGATCACCTCCGGAATCAGCATCGACACCGGCTGGCCCAGCATGGCGGCCTCGGCCTCGATGCCGCCCACACCCCAGCCGAGCACGCCCAGGCCGTTGATCATGGTGGTGTGCGAATCGGTGCCGACCAGTGTGTCGGGATAGGCCCAGGTCTTGCCGTTGTCGTTCAGGTCACTGGACGACCAGACGCCACGGGCCAGGTATTCCAGGTTTACCTGGTGGCAGATACCGGTGCCCGGCGGCACCACGCGGAAATTGTTGAAGGCTTTCTGGCCCCAGCGCAGGAACTCGTACCGTTCGCGGTTGCGCTGGAATTCCATTTCCACGTTTTCCGCAAAGGCCTGCGGGTTGCCGAATTTGTCCACCATCACCGAGTGGTCGATGACCAGATCGACCGGGGTCAGCGGGTTGATGCGGTCCGGGTTGCCGCCGGCGGCGACGATGGCATCGCGCATGGCCGCCAGGTCAACGATGCCGGGCACGCCGGTGAAGTCCTGCATCAGTACCCGTGCCGGGCGGTAGGCGATCTCGCGGTCGGAGGTGCGTTGTTCGGGCCAGCGGACCAGGGCCTGGATATCGTCGGTGGTGACGGTCTGGCCGTCTTCGAAACGCAGCAGGTTTTCCAGCAGGACTTTCAGGGAAAAGGGCAGGCGATGGATGTCACCCCAGCCTTTGTCGGCGATCTTGTCGAGGCTGAAATAGTGATATTGCTTGTTACCTACCTTGAGCTCAGTCGCGGTCTTCAGGGTATCGTGACCGATCTGTGTCATGACATGCTCCCTTGTCGGCAATTCGGGGGGCCTTTCATACTACGCGCACGGGACAGAGACATGAATAGCGACCTGAGTCGACAGGTTATAGGCAGAATCAATCATCACAACCGTCCGTCGGCGTGCGGGTGCGGGGACCCATGATGGAACATGTGTATTACCAGTTTGCGGTGGTGCTGTTCGCCGCCACGGTGCTCGGGGTGCTGGCGATCCGTCTGCGGCAACCGCTGATCATCGCCTTCATTCTGGTCGGGATCCTGATCGGGCCTGCCTCGCTGGATCTGGTGACGGCGCATTCGGAGATCCGTCTGCTGGCGGAGATCGGCGTCACCGTGCTGTTGTTTGTGGTCGGGCTGAAGCTGGACATGAACCTGGTCCGGCACCTCGGGCCGGTGGCGCTGGCGACCGGTTTGGGGCAACTGCTTTTTACCATTGTTTTCGGTTTTCTGATTGGCCTGGCGCTGGGCATGGACTGGATCAAGGCGGTGTATGTGGCCGTGGCGCTGACGTTCTCCAGCACCATCATCATCGTCAAGCTGCTGTCGGACAAACGCGAGATCGATTCACTGCACGGCCGTATCGCCATGGGCTTTCTGATCGTGCAGGACATCGCCGTGGTGGTGGCAATGATGGTGGTCGGCAGCCTCAGTGCCGGCGGCGTGACCGACGCCGGCCAGACCGGCCTGCTGGTGCTGTCGATCATCGCGCGGCTGGCGGTGGCATTGTTGCTGGTGGTGCTGATGATGCGCTATGTCCTGCCGCGCCTGATGGAGGTGCTGGCGCGCTCACCGGAGCTGCTGCTGATCTTCGCCGTGGCCTGGGGCACGTCACTGGCGACACTGGGTGAGCTGGCCGGTTTCAGCAAGGAAGTGGGGGCGTTTCTGGCCGGCTTTTCGCTGGCCTCCACGCGCTACCGCGAGGCGGTCAATGCGCGGTTGAGCAGCGTGCGGGATTTCCTGCTGCTGTTCTTCTTCGTCAATCTTGGTGCGCAACTGGAATTCGCTGCGCTCGGCAACGAATTACTGCCAGCGGCGGTTTTTTCGCTGTTCGTGCTGGTCGGTAACCCGCTGATCGTGATGGTGATCATGGGAATGATGGGCTACCGCCGCCGCACCGGTTTCCTGGCCGGGCTGACGGTGGCGCAGATCAGCGAGTTCTCGATCATCTTCGTCGCCATGGGTATCAGCCTCGGCCACGTGGATGACAGCACGCTGGGGCTGATCACGCTGGTGGGTATCATCACCATTACCCTGTCCACCTATCTGATCCTTTACTCACACCCGCTGTTTGACTGGCTCTCGCCGTGGCTGCGGCCGTTCGAGCGCCGCAATCCGTTTCGTGAAAATACCACCGCGCCGATAGTGGCCAGCGGCGCGCCGGTGATCCTGTTTGGCCTTGGCCGTTATGGCAGCCGTCTGATGCAGCGTTTGCGCGAACAGGGTATCGAGGTGCTGGGGCTGGATTTTGATCCCGAGATCATTCGCCATATGCGCCGTGACGGCTATCAGGTGGCCTATGGTGATCTGGAAAGTGGCGACTTCATCGACCATCTCCCGCTGGAGCAGGTGCGCTGGGTGATCAGCACGGTGCCGGAGCTGGGCGCCAACCTGAATCTGGCTGGCGTGCTGCGGGCGCGCGGCTATGCCGGCGCGGTGGCGGCCACGCTCCATCATGAGCGCGACGCCGAGGCATTGACGCGTGCCGGGGTCAGCCATGTGCTGCGCCCTTACCGCGATGCGGCGGACTATGCGGCGACGCTGGTCAGTGAACAATCGTACCCGGTTCAATGACCGGAAAGTCGCTGGCGCCAGGGGGGGAATGTCATATCCGGTCACTGCCGGTGAGTGCGCAAAGCTGCTAATGTCCCTGACCGTTCGTGAAACATCCCCTTGATTATCCAGGTTGCCGGGCGCGTTGGCCGCCCGACAAGACCCGCAGGAAAGAGGAAGTGTGCATGGCTTTGCCTGAGTTGTTCAAAGGTCGTTTGTCGCTGCCGGTGATTGCCTCACCGATGTTTATTGTCTCCGGTCCGGAGCTGGTGATTGCCCAGTGCAAGGCCGGCATCGTCGGTTCGTTTCCGGCATTGAATGCGCGTCCGCAGTCGGTGCTGCGCGAGTGGATCCAGCGCATCAAGCGCGAGCTGGCTGAATACGCCGACGCCAATCCGGGCAAGCCGGTGGCGCCGTTTGCCGTGAACCAGATCTGCCACGCCAGCAATGACCGCCTGATCGACGACATGAAAGTGTGCGTGGAAGAACAGGTGCCGATCATCATCACCAGCCTGCGCCCGCCGTCGGAGCTGGTGGAAGCGGCCCATTCCTACGGTGGCCTGGTATTCCACGATGTGATCAACCAGCGCCACGCGCGCAAGGCCGCCGAGCAGGGCGTGGATGGCCTGATTCTGGTCTCCGCCGGTGCGGGTGGCCATGCCGGCACGCAAAGCCCGTTCGCGCTGCTGCGCGAAGTGAAGCAATGGTTCAAGGGCACCGTGATCCTGTCCGGTGCGATCGGTGATGGCCATGCGATTGCGGGTGCCGTCGCGATGGGCGCGGACTTTGCCTACATGGGGACACGTTTCATTGCTACCGAAGAGGCTAATTCCGACGAGCGCTACAAGCGCCTGCTGATTGAAGGGACCGCCGAGGACGTGCTCTACAGCAACCTGTTCACCGGCGTGCATGGCAACTATCTCAAGCAGTCGGTGGTGGAAGCCGGTTACGATCCGAACGACCTTCCGGAATCCGATCCGTCGAAAATGAATTTCGGTTCCGGCGGCAACAGCGACAAGAAAGTCTGGAAGGATATTCTCGGTTCCGGGCAGGGCATCGGCGGTATCACCGATGCGCCGCCGGTGGCGGAACTGGTGGAGCGTCTGAAGGCGGAATTTGCCGACGCGCGCGGGCGTTTCATCGATTACACCGCCCCGTTCTGACCTGATCTGCGGGGCGGGTGCAGTGCAACCCGTCCCGCAGCCCTGCGCTACAGCGCTTTCAGGCCCAGCATGCCGAGCGCGATCAGGCCGATGCTGGCCCACTTGAGCGGCGAAATACTTTCCCCGAACAGCAGCATGCCGGCCAGCACCGACCCCAGCAGGCCAATACCGACCCACAACGGATAGGCGAGTGACAGCGGCAATTCGCGCATGGCCAGCGCCAGTAGCGCGACGCTGCCGGCCAGTGCAGCGCCGACACCGAACCAGAGCAGCACCGGCGCATCCGCGCCGAGGCGTTTCAGGCCCACGGCCCAGACCACTTCAAGCAGACCCGCGACAGACAGGAGAATCCAGGACATGACAGCTTCCTCATCAAGCGGGGCCGTCCCCTGGAGCAATATGAAGCTGGCAGAGTCGTCTCTGCCAGCCGGGTCAGGATAGTGTCCCCGCCCCCGAATTCAAGGGCGGGGAGGTTATTTTACGGTGTGCGGATGACCAGCAGACGTTCTTCGGTCATGTCGCGAATAGCCCAGCGAATCCCTTCACGACCCAGGCCGGAATCCTTCACACCGCCGTAGGGCATGTTGTCCACCCGCCAGGACGGCACATCGCCGATCACCACGCCGCCGACTTCCAGCACGTCCCAGGCTTTCTGGGCCTTGTACAGATCGCGGGTAAAGATACCGGCCTGCAGGCCAAAGGTGCTCTGGTTGACTTTTTCCAGCACCGTGTCGAAATCCTCGAACGGTTCCAGCACGGCCACCGGGCCAAAGGCTTCTTCCTCGACGATGTTGCAACCGGCGGGTACGTTTTCCAGCAGGGTCGGTTCAAGCATGGCGCCGTCGCGCTTGCCGCCGCAGAGCAGGGTGCCGCCACGCTCCACGCCTTCGTTGATCCAGTTCTCCAGGCGTTTGGCCTCACCTTCGGAGATCACCGGGCCGATAAAGGTGTCTTCGTCACGCGGGTCGCCCATGCGCAGCCCTTTGGTTTTTTCCACCAGTTTCTGTTTGAACTTGTCGTAGAGTGTGGTGTGCACATAGATGCGCTGTACGCCGATGCAGCTCTGGCCGGACTGATAGAAGGCACCGAACACGATGCGTGCCACGGCGTCTTCCAGGTCGGCGTCGCTGTCCACCACACAGGCGGCGTTGCCGCCGAGTTCCAGTACCACCGGTTTTTTGCCGGCGCGGGCTTTCAGATCCCAGCCAACCGCAGGTGAGCCGGTGAAGCTCAGCAGTTTCAGGCGCTCGTCCACGGTGAACAGGTCCGCGCCTTCGCGGTGGCATGGCAGGATCGAAAATGCCCCTTTCGGCAGGTCGGTTTCGGCCAGCACTTCGCCGATGATCAGTGCGCCAATCGGTGTGCGGCTGGCGGGTTTCAGCACGAACGGGCAGCCGGCGGCGATGGCCGGGGCGACCTTGTGCGCGGCCAGGTTCAGCGGGAAGTTAAACGGCGAAATGAACGAGCAGGGGCCAATCGGTACGCGCTTGGTGAAGCCGCGATAGCCTTTGGCGCGCGCAGAGATTTCCAGATTCAGCACTTCGCCTTCGATGCGCACGGCTTCCTCGGCGGCGACACGGAACGTGTCGATCAGGCGGCTCACTTCTCCACGGGAATCCTTGATTGGCTTGCCGGCTTCAATGCACAGCGCCATGGCCAGTTCTTCGGCACGTTCCTGGAACCGCTTGACGCAGTGGTTCAGGATCGCCTGGCGCTCATAGGGGGCCAGTGCGGCCATTGCGCTGGTCGCGTCCACGGCGGCGGCGATGCCCTGGTCAATCGCCTTGGCATCGGCCATGGCGACATAGGTGGCGACCTCACCGGAATATTTATCGGTGACTTCCAGGTCCTTGTTCGCGTACACCGCCTCGTTGGCGAGGTAGTAGGGATAGGCTTCCTTCAACATACTGCTCTCCTTCGGCTCTGCCGGGTGAGAAGGGGCGCTTACAGCGCCTGGCTCAGTTCGCGGATTTCGTTGTTGAGAATGCGGTCGTTGTCGCTGTAGTCCACCGGCACATCAATCAGGTGCACGCCGCCGGCGCTGTAGCATTCCTCGATCAGCCGGGCGAGGTCGGCGGTCTTTTCCACGCGGTGACCGCTGGCGCCGTAGGCGCGGGCATAGTCGACAAAATCCGGGTTGCCGAAATCCAGCCCGTAGTCGTCGAAGTTCATCTGCGCCTGCTTCCACTTGATCATGCCGTAGCCGTCATCGCGCAGCACCAGCACCACCAGGTCCAGGCCCAGCCGCACGGCGGTTTCCATCTCCTGCGAGTTCATCATGAAGCCGCCATCGCCACAGATCGCCATCACGCGGCGATCCGGGTACACCAGCTTGGCGGCCATCGCCGACGGCAGGCCGGCGCCCATGGTGGCCAGGGCGTTGTCCAGCAGCACGGTATTCGGCAGGTAGGCGGGGTAGTTGCGCGCAAACCAGATTTTGTACATGCCGTTGTCCAGCGCGATGATGCCGTTTTCCGGCATCACCTTGCGGATATCGCGCACCAGCCGTTGTGGAATGATCGGGAAGGCATCGCTGTCGGCGCCTTCGGTGATGTGGGTTTTCAGGGCATCGCGGATGCGCTGGAACTCGGAGAAATCCCAGTGCGGTTGCGGCTCGATGCTTTCTTTCAACTGCCACAGGCTGTTGGCGATGTCGCCCACCACTTCGATCTGCGGGAAGTACACCGGGTCCACCTGGGCGGAGTTGAAGTTGATGTGCACCACTTTCGGCCCGCCGGCCCGCATGAAGAACGGCGGCTTTTCGACCACGTCATGGCCGAGGTTGATGATCAGGTCGGCGGCGTGGATGGCGCGGTGCACGAAGTCGCCATCTGACAGCGCCGTATTGCCGATAAAGCGCGGGTCGGTCTCGTCGATCACCCCCTTGCCCATCTGCGTGGTGACCACGGGGATGCCGAGTTTGTCGACAAACTGGCGCAGCATCTTGCAGGTCAGCTTGCGGTTGGCGCCGGCGGCGACCAGCAGCAGCGGGCGCTTGGCCTGGCGGATGGCGTCGGCCGCAGCGCGCACGGCTTTTTCTTCCGCCGTCGGCCGGCGGCCAAAGCTGGGCAGCAGCACTGACATGTTGCTGTGCTCGCGGGCAATGTCCTCCGGCAATTCAAGGTGGGTGGCGCCGGGGCGCTCTTCCTGTGCCAGCCGGAAGGCTTCGCGAATGCGCGAGGGGACGCTGTCGCCGCTGACGATCTGTCGGGTGAACTTGGTCAGCGGACGCATCATGTCGACCACGTCGATGATCTGGAACTGACCCTGTTTGCTGCTCTTGATCGGTTTCTGGCCGGTGAGCATCACCATCGGCATGCCGCCCAGCTGCGCGTAGGCGGCGGCGGTGACGAAATTGGTGGCACCCGGGCCGAGGGTGGAGAGGCACACCCCGGCGCGGCCGGTCAGACGGCCGTAGGTGGCGGCCATGAAACCGGCGGCCTGCTCGTGACGGGTCACGATCAGGCGGATGGAGGAATGCCGCAGTGATTCGAGCAAGTCGAGGTTTTCCTCACCGGGAATGGCGAACAGGTACTCGACACCTTCGGTTTCCAGTGCCTTGACGAACAGGTCCGAGGCTTTCATGCAGGGGCTCCGGTGGCAGGAGGCGGCCGCTGGCGGGCCGCGTCTAAACTGGCCCCGCCGCTGAGGCGGGGCGTGAACAGGCCCTACACTATAGCGATACCGGGCCGGGTTGTAGCCCGGCCGGTGTCTATCAGAATGATCTGTTACATTGATGATTCACACGGACGTCAGCCGAACTTCAGCAAGCCCATGCCGAGACACAGGATCAGCAGACCCAGCCCGGCGCGCATGTCCAGCCGCTGGCCGAACAGCAGCGCGCCGGCGGCGGCCGTGGCCAGCACGCCGAAGCCACCCCACAGGGCATAGGCCACGGCCAGGTCCAGGTCGCGTACCGCCTGGGCCAGTGCGGTGAAGGCACCGAGCACACACAGGATCGACACTGCCGCGATGCCGTGACGCCGGAACCCGTTGGAGTACTTCAGCAGGATATTGGCAGCGACTTCCAGCACCACGGCCAGCAGCAGCCACAGCAGGGCGGGGCTGTTCATGAGTGCACCTCCGCTGCCGGTTCGTGGGTGCCCGCTTTCAGCAGCGCTATGCCGCCCAGCAGCAGCCCGATACCGAGCAGTTGCAGGGCCGACAGGTATTCGGCAAACAGCAGCGCGCCGGCCACGGCAATCAGGCTCAGCCCAAGCGCTTCCCAGAGCGCATAGGCGACGCCGAGCGGAATACGTTCCACGGCGCGGGCCAGGCAGTAGTAGGACAGGGCAATCAGGGGGTACATGGCCAGATAGCCCACCAGCGGCGCGTTGCCGCTGGCCAGTTTCATGGCGCTGGTTCCCAGCACCTCGGCGATGATCGCCGCCATCAGAAAACACCAGTAAATCATGACAATACTCCACGGCGCCCAGAGCGGGCACAGAGCGTTCAGGTCGGAACGGATCAGGAAAGGCGCGCAGGCGCGCGCGGGCCGTGGCCTAGAGACGGTGGCGCCAGCAGTGTTCGCTGGTCACGAAAGCGGGAGATTGCGTAACGGGTGTCATGATGGCGGGCAGTATAGCAGGCCGCAAAAAGATTTGCTGCCAGGCCCGCAGAGGCAGTGGGTCCGGCGGAGCCGTGGCGCCCGCCTGGACAGTACCGCGTCGTCGATGTCGGCCGCGCGTCAGGTGGCGGCCGGGGAAATCAGTGCCAGGTGCCGGTGGTGTTGTCGCAGCGCTCCAGGAATTCTTCGGCGCTCAGTTCCAGCACGGCGTCTTCGTCGAGTTGGGCCAGTACCTGTTCTTTCAGGTGGCCGACCACGCCGGTCATGACCGACAGGGTTTCTTCCACTTGCTCGAGCGTGGTGAGCAGGTCATCTGCATCCAGTTCCAGGTGATCACTCATGCGTGTGCTCCTGTAGTGGCTTGGTCACATGATGCCGGCGGTGATGCGTCTGCAGGGACAGTGCCGGCTCACTTACCCTGATACTACAACAAGGGCGCCCGCAGGCGCCCTTGTTTTTTCGCATGGCGATGTACGGTCACATCACACTGTCGAATGGTGCCGTGGCGCAGTGTGTGGGGGACCGTCATCGTCATGGGTGTTACCAGCTCAGCGAGCCACCTGTCTGATACTCGATCACGCGCGTTTCGAAGAAATTTTTCTCCTTGCGCAGGTCCATGATCTCGCTCATCCAGGGGAACGGGTTTTCGACGCCCTTGAACTGTTCCGGCAGGCCGAGCTGGGCCAGCCGGCGGTTGGCGATGAACTGGAGGTATTCCTCCATCATTTTCGCGTTCATACCGAGCACGCCGCGCGGCATGGTGTCGCGCGCGTACTGGATTTCCAGTTCGGTGCCTTCCAGGATCATCTGCGTGGCCTTGTCGCGCATCTGCGCGTCCCACAGGTGCGGGTTCTCGATCTTGATCTGGTTGATCACGTCGACGCCGAAGTTCACGTGCATGGACTCGTCGCGCAGGATGTACTGGAACTGTTCGGCGACGCCGGTCATCTTGTTGCGGCGGCCCATGGACAGGATCTGGGTGAAGCCGCAGTAGAAGAAGATGCCTTCGAGCACGCAGTAGAACGCGATCAGGTTTTCCAGCAGGGCCTTGTCGGTTTCCACGGTGCCGGTCTTGAATTCCGGATCAGACATTTCGCGGGTGTACTGGATGCCCCACTGGGCTTTCTTGGCCACCGCCGGCAGCTCACGGTACATGTTGAAGATTTCACCTTCGTCCATGCCCAGCGACTCGATGCAGTACTGGTAGGCGTGGGTGTGGATCGCTTCTTCAAATGACTGCCGCAGGATGTACTGGCGGCACTCCGGGTTGGTGATCAGCCGGTACACGGCCAGCACCAGGTTGTTCGCCACCAGCGAGTCGGCGGTGGAGAAGAAGCCCAGCGAACGCTTGACGATGCGACGCTCGTCGTCGGTCAGGCCTTCCGGGTTTTTCCACAGCGCCACGTCCGCAGACATGTTCACTTCCTGCGGCATCCAGTGGTTGGAGCAGCCGTCGAGGTATTTCTGCCAGGCCCAGTCGTACTTGAACGGCACCAGCTGGTTCAGGTCGGCGCGGCAGTTGATCATGCGCTTGTCGTCCACCTGCACACGGCCGGCGGCGCCTTCCAGTTCGGCCACGCCTTCACTGACGTCCATCTTTTCCAGCGAGGCGCGGGCACGGGCTACGGCGTCGGAGACGGGGGCGTCGTCGCTTCCTCGTCCGGCTCCTGTGGGCGCAGCAGCAGGTTCTGCTCGCGCTGCCGGTGCCGCAGCAGGCGCAGACGGCGCAGCCGCTGCAGGTGCAGGTTCCTGTGCCGGGGGCGGCGCAGGCTGACGGGCGACCGGCTTCTCTTCGGCATGGAAATCGTCCCAGTTCAGCATCAAAAATCTCCTTTCACTTATCTCTCGCAAAGCATTCTGACAGGCTTCGCGTACTTAAAATTCGAGGCTGCGAGCCAAAAAGCGCGTGGCCCGCAGCTCGCAATCGGGTCGCCACCGGCGACCCTTTATTGGCATGCCTCACAATCCGGATCGTCGATCGAGCAGGCCTGCGGTACATCTGCGGCCTGTTCGAAGCTCGCGGTCTCGGCCACCGGGGCGGCGGAAACGCTGTTCAGGCGGCCATCGTTGATGGTCGACTTCTCGGACGTGGTGGCACCGATGGCGCGCAGGTAATAGGTCGTCTTCAGACCCAGCAGCCAGGCCATCTTGTAGGTGATGTCCAGCTTCTTGCCGTTCGCCTGGGCGATGTACAGGTTCAGCGACTGCGCCTGGTCGATCCACTTCTGGCGACGGCTGGCTGCTTCCACCAGCCAGCGCGGTTCCACTTCAAACGCGGTCCGGTAGATCTCTTTCAGATCCTGCGGAATGCGGTCGATCGGTTGCACCGAGCCGTCGTAGTACTTGAGGTCGTTGACCATCACGTTGTCCCACAGGCCACGCGCTTTCAGGTCGTTGACCAGGAACGGGTTGACCACGGTGAACTCGCCGGACAGGTTCGATTTCACGTACAGGTTCTGATAGGTCGGCTCGATGGACTGCGATACGCCGGTGATGTTGGCGATGGTCGCGGTCGGCGCGATCGCCATCACGTTGGAGTTGCGCATGCCCTGGGTGCGGACCACGTCCCGCAGCTTGTTCCAGTCCAGCGTCTGGCTGCGATCCACGTTCAGGTATTTCTCGTCGCCACGCTCGCGGGCCAGGATTTCCAGCGAATCGATCGGCAGGATGCCCTGGCTCCACAGCGAGCCTTCGAAGGTGGCGTAGCTGCCACGCTCGGCGGCCAGTTCGCTGGAGGCGTTGATGGCGAAGTAGCTCACGGCTTCCATGGAACGGTCGGCGAATTCCACCGCTTCCGGTGAGGTATAGGCGATCTTCTGCATGTACAGCGCGTCCTGGAAGCCCATGATGCCCAGGCCTACCGGGCGGTGCTTCAGGTTCGAGTTTCGTGCCTGCGGCACGCTGTAGTAATTGATGTCGATCACGTTATCCAGCATGCGCACGGCGGTGCGCACGTTTTTCTCCAGCTTGACCAGGTCCAGGCCGCCTTCCGGCAGGATGTGACGCGGCATGTTGATCGAGCCGAGGTTGCAGACGGCGATCTCGTCCTTGTTGGTGTTCAGCGTGATCTCGGTGCACAGGTTGGAGGAGTGCACCACGCCGACGTGCTGCTGCGGGCTGCGCAGGTTGCACGGGTCCTTGAAGGTGAACCAGGGGTGGCCGGTCTCGAACAGCATGGAGAGCATCTTGCGCCACAGGTTCACGGCCGGGATGCGCTTGAACAGTTTCAGGCGGCCGTCACGGGTCATGGCTTCGTATTCGAGGTATTTCTTCTCGAAGGCTTCGCCGTACAGGTCATGCAGGTCGGGCACGTTGTTCGGCGAGAACAGGGTCCACTCCTGTTCCTCGATCACCCGTTTCATGAACAGGTCGGGAATCCAGTTGGCGGTGTTCATGTCGTGGGTGCGGCGGCGGTCGTCACCGGTGTTCTTGCGCAGTTCGACGAATTCCTCGATGTCCATGTGCCAGGTTTCCAGGTAGGCACAGACCGCGCCCTTGCGCTTGCCGCCCTGGTTCACCGCCACGGCGGTGTCGTTGACCACTTTCAGGAACGGCACCACGCCCTGGCTCTTGCCGTTGGTGCCCTTGATGTAGGCACCCAGCGCGCGCACCGGGGTCCAGTCGTTGCCCAGGCCGCCGGCGAATTTGGACAGCATGGCGTTGTCCTGGATGGCGCCGTAGATGCCGAACAGGTCGTCGGGCACGGTGGTCAGGTAGCAGCTGGAGAGCTGCGGACGCAGCGTGCCGGCGTTGAACAGCGTTGGCGTGGAACTCATGTAGTCGAAGCTGGACAGCAGGTCGTAGAACTCGATGGCGCGGGCTTCGCGGTCGTCTTCGCGCACGGCCAGGCCCATGGCCACGCGCATGAAGAAGCACTGCGGCAGCTCGAAACGCACGTCATTGCTGTGCAGGAAGTAGCGGTCGTACAGCGTCTGCAGGCCCAGATAGGTGAACTGCATGTCGCGCTCGCCTTTCATGGCGGCGCCGAGTTTGTCCAGGTCGAAGCGGCCCAGTTCCGGGTCCAGCAGTTCCAGCTCGATGCCACGGAAGACGTAGGCTTTCAGGGCGTCTTTGTACAGCGCTTCCATTTCTGCCTGGTCAGCACGCTCGGCCACGCCGAGGAACTGCAGCGCTTCGGCGCGAAGGTTGTCCATCAGCAGGCGCGCGGTCACCAGCGAGTAGTTCGGCTCCTGTTCGATCAGGGTGCGGGCGGTCATCACCATGGAGGTGTTGACGTCGCGGATGGAGACGCCGTCGTACAGGTTGCGCACGGTCTCGCCGATGATCTTGTCCGGCTTGACGTCGGCCAGGCCGTCGCAGGCGGCGATCACCAGGCCTTCCAGGCGGGCCATGTCCAGCGGCGCGGTGCTGCCGTCTTCCATGGTGACCTGCACGCCGCCACCCTGGGCCGGCGCGGCGGTGTCGGTGGTCTTCGCTTTCTCGGCGCGCTTGCGGGACTGCTCTTCGCGATACAGCACGTAGCTGCGCGCGACCTTGTGTTCGCCGTTGCGCATCAGCGCCAGTTCCACCTGGTCCTGGATTTCCTCGATGTGGATGGTGCCGCCGGAGACCAGACGACGCTGGAAGGTGGCGGTGACCTGCTCGGACAACTGCGCGACTTTCTCGTGGATGCGGGAAGACGCGGCCGCCGTGCCGCCTTCCACGGCCAGGAACGCCTTGGTAATGGCGATGGCGATCTTGTCATCGGTGTAGGGCACCACCTTGCCGTTGCGCTTGATCACGCGCAGCTGGCCGGGTGCGGTGGCTGCCAGCGTCTCGTCGCGCTGGTTGTCCTGAGGTGCCTGGCCGCTGGCGGTTGGCGAAGTTTGGGTGTCCGTCTGCATGATGACTCGCTCTCCATTATGTGTTGTGCCCGGAGGCTTCTAATACGTTGTGATGGTGCTGAATATCGGGTGGTTCACTTCAATTCGTGCGCCGGCCTTGGCCGGCGTATCAACGGGGCGGCCGGTGGCCGACGCGTGTCACGCGTACCGCCCCCACGCGCGGTACGCGTGGGGGCGGGTGGCGGTATTCGGGGTGGCTGCCGCGTCAACAGGACGCGATGCAGACCGGATCGTCACGGCGCAAGACCGGAGGACGAGACCCTCTGCCGCCACCGGGAGGCACGTCTGTGCGCCGGCGGGGGGAGAGTGGCGGTGTGTCTGGTGGCTGCTCAACACAATATGTAGTGTCATGTGTCTGCCTGCGCATCCCTGGCTGCGGGCGGCCTGCCATATTGATTTGCCTGGGCTGGCCGGGCCTCGCAGAAACATTCTTGTGCGTCGCCCCGGGCGGTCGAAACCCAACATATTGGGTTTGCGGTTGCCGTGAGGTACAAGTTATAGCGGTTTGATGTTGGTTGCAAGCCCGTGCTTGTGGATAACCTTGTGGGAAAAATGTGGGCGACAGGTGAGTTATCGAGACTGCATGGCAGTTCTCACATAAACACAATATATTGTGTCCAGCCTCGGGTTGGAGTGTTACCCCGGCAGGGTGCGTCAGATGCCGTTATGTGGCCCGCTGCGGATGAAAGCGGTAACACTGTTGCCCGGGCTGTATCGGATGCGTATAACTTGTGTTATCCCGGCTTCCGGTGGCCGGAAGATGGATAAAAACATCGTTTCCATGGCAGGCACCGGACCCTCGGGGGATGCACTGGTCAGGAACGATAACAACAGGAACGGCACGGAATGAGCTCAGTGCAGGATAACCCTCCGCGTATTTTGATTGTCGAAGACGACGAACGCCTGGCGACCCTGACACGCGAATACCTGGAAAGTAACGGTATGGACGTGACGGTGGTCAATGACGGCGAGGAAGCCGTGCGGCGCATTCGCGCTGACCAACCGGATCTGGTGGTGCTCGATCTGATGCTGCCTGGGGCCGATGGTCTCACGGTGTGCCGCGAGGTCAGGCCGGCCTTCCGCAACCCGATTCTCATGCTGACCGCGCGCACCGACGACATGGATCAGGTGCTGGGCCTGGAAATGGGCGCTGACGATTATGTCGCCAAACCGGTCAAGCCCCGTGTGCTGTTGGCCCGCATCCGCGCGCTGCTGCGCCGGGTGGAAACCGAACACGAGCGCGACCAGCCGCAGATGCGGCTGGAGTTCGGCAATCTGGTGATCGACAACTCGGCCCGTGAAGTGGTGCTCGAGGGCAAGTCGGTGGACCTCACCAGCGCCGAATACGACCTGCTCTGGCTGCTGGCCTCCAATGCCGGCAATGTGCTCTCCCGCGAGACCATCTTCGAGAAACTGCGCGGCATCCAGTACGACGGCCAGGACCGCTCCATTGATGTGCGCATCTCCCGCATCCGGCCCAAGGTCGGCGATGATCCGGACAACCCGCGCCGGATCAAGACAGTGCGTTCCAAGGGCTACCTGTTCGTCAAGGAAGTGGGGCCGGTCTGAGCCGGACGCACCTGAATGGCCAGGCCCGGTCACCGCACCGGGCCCGCATTGACGGGGTCAGGCCGTGAACAGCATTTTCCTGCGTATCTATGCCGGCATGGTGCTGGCCGTGTTGCTGGTCGGCGCGTTCGCCTACGGCATGGTGCAGCTTATCAATGGCTATCGCTCGGACCTGTACCGGGAAAAGATGGCGCATGGCACCTTCTATCTCATGGCGCGCGGCCTGCAGCGCCAGGACACCCCCGAAGAGCGTGAGGCACGGCGGCAACTGCTGAGCCGGTTGATGGGCGCGGAGATCGAGCTGCGCGACGAGCCCTCGCTGGGGCTGTCCTATCGCGAGCAACTGGAGCTTGGCGAGGGCCTGGTGGTCATGCGGCTGACCGAGCCGGAGTCGTTCGCCGACCTCATGTATCAGTTGCCTGGCGAAGACACCTACATCTTTACCCGCATGGAGAAAGTCTCCGAGCAACAGGCACGGGCCACGGCGCTGTTGCTGCTGGACGAACTGGCGCAATACCCGCTGGCGGAATGGGACGCCGAGTTCACCCGCTTGCAGGGCAAGTTCGGCTACCAGCTGACCCGCATGCCACAGAGCGCACTGACGCTGGATGCCGAACAGCGCCAGCGGCTGGCGCGGCGCGAAGTGGTGCTGGCGCTGGACGAAAGCACCAGCCGCAGCCGCTCGGCAGTGATGGTCTATGCGCCCATCGGCAACACCGGCGAAGTGCTGGTGCTCGGCCCGCTGGCGTTGTTCGACTGGATGCCGATCGAGATGTCGGTGATGGTCGGCCTGCTGGGCCTGTGTGCGATGGGGTTTGTCACCTATTTCCTGGTGCGGCCGCTGCAGACGCGGTTGCGCAAGCTGGACGGCGCGGTACGCCAGCTCGGCAGCGGCAACCTGGATGCGCGGGCCGACGTGCGCGGGCAGGACGCCATCGGCCAGTTGGGCGCTACCTTCAATGGCATGACCGAACATATTCGCCGGCTGATCGAATCCCAGCGCGAGATGACCCGCGCGGTATCGCACGAACTGCGCACGCCGGTGGCGCGGCTGCGTTTCGGGCTGGAGATGCTGGCCGACTGTGATGACAGCGAGGAACGGCGCGTCAAACTGGATGAGCTTGACCGCGATATTGAACAACTGGATCGCCTGATCGATGAAATCCTGACCTTTGCACGGCTGGAAGAAGGCACGCCGACCATCGAGCTCAAGCAGGTGGATATCGAGCCGCTGTTCGAGCAGATATGCCGCGAGATCGAGCCGATCAGCGGCACGCTGACGGTGCGCGATGCCACCGACTGGCAGCGCTTTACGCCAGCGCAACGCTGTGCCGAAGGTGAGGAACGCTACCTGCACCGCATCCTGCAGAACCTGGTCACCAACGCGCTGCGTTATGCCAAGAGCGAGATCGTGCTGCGCTATCACATTCAGGGCAGCATGGCGGTCATGGAAGTGGCCGACGACGGCCCGGGCATACCGTTCTCCGAGCGCGAGCGTATCTTCAAGCCGTTTGCCCGGCTGGATAAAAGCCGCCACCGCGCCAGCGGCGGTTACGGGCTGGGGCTGTCGATTGTGCAGCGTATCGTCGAGTGGCATGGTGGGCGCATTGAAGTCACCGACAGCGCCGCCGGCGGTGCGCTGTTCCGGGTGATCTGGCCGCGCGAGCAGCGCAGCGGCCTGCACGTTCTCAGCGGTCTGTAACGCGTAAAAAACAACAACGGCGCCCCGTCAGGGCGCACGGCACCGCTGTGTGCCAGAAATCAAGGGAGTGCAACATGAAGGGTTATCTGCTGGCCATCGACCAGGGCACCACCAGCTCGCGCACCATCGTGTTCGATGCCGCCGGCACCATTCTCGGCCAGGCGCAGAAGGAATTTGCCCAGCATTATCCGAACGACGGCTGGGTCGAACACGATGCGCGGGAAATCTGGACTGACTGCCTGGCGCTGTGCCGCAAGGCGCTGGCCAATGCACACATTGATGCGTCGGAACTGGCCGCCATCGGTATCACCAACCAGCGCGAAACCACGGTGCTGTGGGACCGTGCCAGCGGTACGCCGCTGGCGCCGGCCATTGTCTGGCAGGATCGCCGTACCGCCGCGCTGTGTGAACAACTGCGCGAACAGGGCCATGAGGCGCTGGTGCAGGAACGCACCGGGCTGCTGCTCGATCCGTATTTTTCCGCCACCAAGCTGGCCTGGCTGCTGGACAACGTGGACGGTGCGCGCGAGCGGGCCGAGCGCGGTGAACTGGCGTTTGGCACCATCGACAGCTGGCTGCTGTGGCAACTCACCGGCGGGCGTGTCCATGCCACCGATGCCACCAATGCGTCGCGCACGATGCTGTTCAATATCCACACGCAGCGCTGGGATGACGCCCTGCTGGCACTGTTCCGCATCCCCGCAGCGCTGTTGCCGGACGTGCGTGACAGCGCCGCCGATTTCGGCCAGACCGATGCCGGCCTGTTCGGCACCCCGGTGCCGGTGGCCGGCATCGCCGGTGATCAGCAGGCTGCGCTGGTGGGGCAGGCCTGCTTTACACCGGGCATGGTGAAGAGCACCTACGGGACGGGCTGTTTCATGGTGCTCAACACTGGCGAGGAAGCCGTCACCTCGCATAACCGTTTGCTGACCACGGTGGGGTATCGCCTTGGCGGCAAGACCACCTATGCACTGGAAGGCTCGATCTTTGTGGCCGGCGCGGCGATCCAGTGGCTGCGGGATGGCCTGCGGCTGATCAGCCACGCCAGCGAGACGGAAGCATTGGCGCGCAGCGTCGGCAGCGCCAAGGGCGTGTATATGGTGCCGGCTTTCACCGGCCTGGGGGCGCCCTGGTGGGACCCGCATGCGCGCGGCGCGTTGCTGGGCCTGACCCGCGACACCGGGATTGCCGAGGTGGTCACCGCCGGGCTGGAAGCGGTCTGTTACCAGACGCTCGACCTGCTGGAAGCCATGGTTGCCGATGGCGCCGGCCGGCCCACTGCATTGCGCGTCGACGGCGGCATGGTGGTGAACAACTGGCTCGCGCAGAGTCTGGCGGACATTCTCGGTGTGCGGGTGGACCGCCCGGTGATCACTGAAACCACGGCCCTGGGCGCGGCCTATCTGGCGGGCCTGCAGGTGGGGGTATTCTCGTCACTGGACGAGATCGGCCAGCACTGGCAGTGCGACCGGGATTTTGCCCCGCGCCTGAACGAGCAGGACCGCCGTGAACGCCATGCCGGCTGGCGCGATGCGGTCGCCAAGGTCTGCCGGCGCGTCTGAGCCGCAGGGCTGTCAGGCCCTGTCCCGGCCTCGAAAACGCGGCGGAACGCGCCGCGCTTCCCTCCCTCTGAGCCTCGGCGACATTTCCACCTTCAAGGGTAGGTTTTGTCGTCGGCTTTCCCCGTCCTCTGCCCCGCTTCCGGGGCATTTCTGGCAAGTCCTCACCCGACGAGTGGTATCAAAATGCCATATTTTGGATGAGTGGTAGCCAACTGGCGACAAAGTGTTGTGATGTAAGTCACATCAACTAATACTATTTGCCTAAGAGATATCAGAAAGCTAGTACCAGAGGCTGGTGCTCGAAGGGGGTTGGCCAGCGGCCAACCGACAGGCTGCCGGAGGGCCGCAGGAGGCGGGTCGGGGCGCCGGAACGGGTGCGACGCACCCCGGATGCAGGCGGACAACAATGCAGGGATGGTTTATTACCGGGGGAGCAGATCCCGATCAGGCGCGTACCGTGCGCCGGGTGTTGTTCGCCATGGTCGCGGGTGGCCTGGCGCATACGCTGGTCTGCTGGATCGCGGCGCAACTGGACTTCTTTCGTGGTGGCTCGGATGTCTTCACCCGGCTGTTCCTGGTGATCTGGGGCGGCCATATCGGTTTCATCCTGTTTACCCTGCTTGGCTTTAACCGCCTGTGCCGTGACCCCTCGTTGACCTTGCCGGTGATCTGGTGGTCGACACTGGTGTTGCTGGTGTCCGCCTATTACACCGACCAGGTGCGGCTGTGTGTGATGCTGTTGTTCTTTGCCATCCTGCAGACCGGCGTGTTCCGCAGCCGGCGGCGTGATCTGGCCTGGGTCGGCGCCTTCGGCGTGCTGGCCTATCTGGTGATCATCGCGCTGGTGGCGCACTGGCACCCGGAGGCGGTGGACGTCACCGCCGAGCTGATCCAGTGGGCGGCCTTCCTGATGATGACACTGGCAGTAGTCAGCCTGGCCGGCGAGATCGGCATGATCCGCAACAAGCTGGCGCAGCGGAACCGCGATCTCGGCGAAATCGTCGACCGTATCCAGCGGCTGGCAGTACGCGATGAACTGACCGGCCTGTACAACCGTCGCTACGCCATGGAACGCCTGACCAAGATTCGTGAAATGGCGGGCCGGGGCGCCTTCGGCGTGGTGGTGGCCTACGCTGATCTGGACCATTTCAAGCAGATCAATGACACCTATGGTCACGGTTTCGGTGACGAGGTGTTGCGGCTGTTCGCCCGGCGTGCCGGGGAATTGCTCAGCGGGCGCGATTTCTGTGCCCGTTTCGGCGGCGAGGAGTTCCTGATTGTGCTGGTGAAGACCGATCTGGAGCAGGCACGGAATGTGCTTGAACAATTGCGCCGCAACCTGGCGGCCGAGCGCTTCGACGACGCGCCTGCGCTCAGGGTCACAGTGTCGCAGGGGCTGGCCGACTACACTGCCGGCGAAACGCTGGAAGACTGGCTGGCGCGCGCGGACGATGCGCTGTACCGCGCCAAGAGCCAGGGGCGCAATCGTACCGTGGTTGCCCACCGCGGCCGTCTCGACGGCACCGGCGACGCACTGCCGGTGCCGGAATAATCTTTGGATGCGTCTGCGGACGTATCCAGTGTGCTTGCGGCGTCTGCCGCGCACAGTGTCAGGGTAAGGGGGGGACATGATTCGTGAGCTGGAGCAGGCCGATGCCCTGTCGCTGGATGACCAGCGGCTGGCGCGCCGCCATGCGCGCACCGCGCTGGCGATCAGCGGCCTGCACACCATGATCTGCCTGTTTTATTTCCAGGGCGGCTACATGGTCGCCAATGGGCCGACCCTGGCCATGCTGCTCGGCGGTATCTGGGCCGGCAACCTGTTGCTGACGCTGCTGGTATTTTCCGGTCGTTTCCGTCGGCGCCGTGACCCGAGCCTGTCGCTGCCCTGGAACCTGTGGCTGACCACCTCGATGATGACCAGCGCCTACTTCATGGACGAGTTCCGGATCAGTATTGCGATGCTGTTCTTCGCCGCCATGCTGCTGGCCTCGTTCCGGCAGTCGCTGCCGGGGCTGTTGATCATGTCGATTGGCGCGGTCAGCGGTTATCTGCTGGTACTGGTGCTGGTCTGGCACAACCGCAGCGTGCAGATGAACCTGACGCTGGAAATGTTGCAGTGGCTGATCTTCTGCATGGCATCGGTGAGTTTTGTCATCACGGGTGTCGGCATCAATGCGCTGCGCACCAACCTGACGGCAAAAAACCGCCAGTTGGGCGATGCTTTGATGAAAGTGCGCGAGATGGCGATCCGTGATGAACTCACGGGGCTGTTCAACCGCCGCCACATCATGGAAGTGCTGACGCAACAGCAGGCGCTGGCGGAATCCGGTGAATACCGGTTTGCGGTCTGTTTCGTCGACCTGGATCATTTCAAGCGCATCAACGATCGCTTTGGCCATGCCGCCGGTGATGAGGTACTGCGCCGTTTCGCCGAGATCGCGCGCGCATCGTTGCGCGAGGCGGATTACACCGGGCGGCTCGGTGGCGAGGAATTCGTGCTGGTGCTGACGCAGAGTGATCTGGACGGTGCCGCGCAGGTGGCCGAGCGGTTGCGCGTGGCGCTGGCGGGCGAGGATTTCAGCGCACTGGACCCGGCGCTGTCGGCGTCGGTGTCGATCGGCATTGCGGCGTATCGGGTCGGTGAAGAATTGAATGAAACGCTGGCACGGGCGGATCGCTGCCTGTATCAGGCCAAGACCCGTGGTCGTGACCAGGTGATCACTGAAGAGGCGCTGCCGCTGGCGGTGCCGGCCTAGACCCTGTTCATACTAAATCCAATAGCCCGCGATTATGAGCGGAGCTCGTGTTCAATCGCCGTCGCAACGAACTGGTTCAGGCTTTGACCCCGTGCCTGCGCCGCATCGGCGGCGAATTCATGCAACTCGGAAGGCAGCCTGACCTGGAATTTCCCGGAGTACGATTTGTTGGGCTGGACGCCACGCTTTGTGCACTCATCAAGAAAGACTTTCAGGGAAATTTCACCTTCTTTGCGCAGGGCAGCAACGCTGTCCGCATAGAAATCAGCCCCGCCGTTCAGCCCGGTGAACTCGCCACGGAACATCTCGATGTCCGGGTCAAATTGAATGACTGCCCGGTAGCCATTGATGATCATGATGTTGTTCATGGCATGACTCCGTTATCTTCCAGCCACTTGCGAATGCTGGCCACTGCGCCCTTGTCAGTATCCGGCGAAGGATGGGGGCGGTGGAACACGCGAATTTCGCCGAACAGAAAGATGGCGACACGAGACCCTTCACGCTCCTCAATCTCGGCGCCCAGCGCCTGGAAGAGTGCCTCTATGTCTTTCCACGGCACGCTGCCGGGCGTGGGGCGGCTGAAGAGGCTGGCAAGTGTCCGGCCGTGTTTGCGTTTCATGTCAGAATGGTACTGCTATGTGGTACTGCATTCAATGCTCAACGGAGCGCCCGCACAGGGAGCAGGATAAGCGTGCCACGGGCTGTCAGGGCGCGACATCCATGCCAGAGGGAAAGGCCGGCGCGCTTTAGTTGCCAAACAGCACCAGATGCTTGGCAGCGATATCCACCTTGAGCAATGCGCCAACGTCCACATCCACATGGCTGCCGGTCAGGCAGCTCAACTGTTCGCCATTGTCCATTTCCAGCCGGTAGAGAATGTTCGGCCCGGTGAATACCCGGTGCTGGACACGTGTGGCGAGCGCGCCCTGTTCGGCCGGCACCACGTCTTCGGGACGCAACAGGACATCCACCTGGCTGCCGGCGGGGCGTGTCAGTGGCCGGTGGCTGTGCAGCCGGCCGGCGGCGGTGCTGACGTGGTTGTCGTCGTCGACGATGCCGCGCAAAAAGGCCCCGGCGCCAGCGAATTCCGCCACGAAGCGGGTCGCTGGCGCATGGTAGATGTTGTAGGGGCTATCCCATTGCATCAGTTCACCCGCGCGCAGGATGCCGACGTGGGTGGCAATGGCGAAGGCCTCTTCCTGATCGTGGGTGACGATCACGGCGGTGGTGCCTTCGTGCAACAGGATGGCGCGCAGCTCCTGGTTGAGCTGGCGGCGCAGGTCGAGGTCCAGGCTGGCAAAAGGTTCGTCGAGCAGGATCAGCGGCGGGCGTGGGGCCAGGGCCCGCGCCAGCGCGACGCGCTGTTGCTGGCCGCCGGACAGTTCGTGCGGGTAGCGCCCGCCCATGCCTTGCAGGCGCACCATGGCCAGGCATTCATCGACCCGTCGCTGACGTTCGGCGGCACTGACGCGGCGCAGGGCAAAGCCGACATTTTCGGCCACGGACAAATGCGGAAACAGGGCGTGATCCTGGAACACCATGCCCAGGCCGCGCTGCTCCGGCGGCAGCGTAAATCCGGCGCTGGAAGCGCGCTGGCCATTGATGCGAATGTCGCCGCCGGTGAGTGGTTCCAGACCGGCGATGGCGCGCAGGGTAGTGGTCTTGCCGCAGCCGCTGGGGCCGAGCAGGCAGGCAATCTGGCCGCGTTCCAGGGTAAAGCTGACGTCGCGCACGACCTCGTGCTCGTCGTAGCGGCAATGGATGCGGTCAAGCTGCAGCGGTTGGGAAAGAGGCTGGGGCATCGTGCTGGCTCGTCAACGGTGACGGGCCAGCACTATAGCAGAAATCCGCACCGTCTCAGCCGGTGGGGCCGATCAGCAGGAATTCCAGCAGCGCCTTCTGGGCATGCAGGCGATTTTCCGCCTCGTCCCAGACCACGGCGCGCGGGTCGTCGAGCATATCCAGGCTGACCTCCTCGCCCCGGTGCGCTGGCAGGCAGTGCATGAACAGCGCCTGCTTGTCCGCGCGGTCCATCAGCGCCGGGCTGACCTGGTACTGACTGAACGCCTGCACGCGCTGTGCCTGTTCCTCTTCCTGGCCCATCGAAGCCCAGACATCGGTGACCACCAGATGCGCGCCCTCGACGGCGGCCTGCACGTCACGTTCGATGCGCACGCGGTCGCTGTTTTCGGTGACCAGGTCGGCGCGGGGATCAAACCCTTCCGGGCTGCTGATCACCAGTTCGAAGTCGAACTGGCGCGCGGCGTTGATGTAGGAGTTGCACATGTTGTTGCCGTCACCGACCCACACCACGCGCTTGCCCTGGATGCTGCCGCGATGTTCCACATAGGTCTGGATATCGGCCAGCAACTGGCATGGATGAAAATCATCGGTCAGCGCGTTGATCACCGGCACCGACGAATGTGCGGCGAAGGTTTCCACCGTGCTGTGGGCGAAGGTGCGGATCATCACCGCATCGACCATGCGCGACATGACGCGTGCGGAATCCTCGATCGGTTCGCCCCGGCCCAGCTGGGTATCACGTGGCGACAGGAAAATGGAGCTGCCGCCGAACTGGGTCATCGCCACTTCAAACGAGACGCGCGTGCGCGTGGACGCCTTTTCGAAAATCATGCCCAGTGTGCGGCCGCGCAGCACTTCGTGGCGCTGGCCATTCCTGAGCATGGTTTTCAGCTCGATGGCGCGCTGGATCAGGTAGCCGAGTTCGTCGCGGCTGAGGTCGCGCAAGGTGAGAAAATGGCGCACGCTCATGCGGCCTCCTGCTGGCGGGCAAACTCCCGCACGGCGGCGACAACGCGTGTCACCAGCGTGTTGATTTCCTGTTCGCTGATCACCAGCGGCGGCAGCAGGCGGACCACGCTGCCGGCGGTGACGTTCACCAGCACGCCCTGGGTGCGGGCCAGCTGTACGATCTCCGGGCAATCGCGATCCAGTTGAATGCCGACCATCAGGCCCTTGCCACGCACTTCAGTGACCATCGGCAGGTCGGCGAGCGCGTCGCGCAGGCCCTGGCACAGCAGTTCGCCCTTGCGTTTGACCGTCGGCATGACCTGTTCGGACAGGGTTTCCACCACGGTCAGCGCGGTGGCGCAGCCGAGCGGGTTACCGCCGTAGGTGCTGCCGTGGCTGCCGGGGCTGAGCACGTCGGCGGCGCGGCCGGCGGCCAGGCAGGCACCGATCGGGAAGCCGTTACCGAGGCCCTTGGCGGTGGTCAGTACATCGGGCACCACACCGGCACCGACGCAGAAGAAATAGTCGCCGGTCCGCGCGTTGCCGCTCTGTACTTCGTCCAGCATCAGCAGCCACTCGTGTTCGTCGCAGAGCGCGCGCAGGCCGGGCAGGTAATCGTCCGCCGGCACGCGCACGCCACCTTCGCCCTGGATCGGCTCTACCAGCACGGCGACGATGTTGTCGTGCTGGCTGGCCAGTGCACGGATGGCGTCGAGATCGTTCCACGGCGCACGCACGAAGCCGTCCACCAGCGGTTCAAAACCGGCCTGGGCCTTTTTGTTGGCGGTGGCGGTCAGGGTGGCCAGCGTGCGGCCGTGGAAGGCGTTTTCCAGCACCACGATGGTCGGCAGGCTGACGCCGCGCCGGTTACCGTACAGCCGCGCCAGCTTGATCGCGGCTTCGTTGGCCTCGGCACCGGAGTTGCAGAAAAAGGCTTTCTGCATGCCGCTGATCTGACACAACACGGCAGCCAGGCGCTCCTGGGCATCAATGTGGTACAGGTTCGAGGTGTGCATCAGTGTGCCGGCCTGACGCGCCAGGGTTCGCGTGACTTCCGGATGGCAATGGCCAAGGTTGCAGACGCCAATGCCGGAAATGGCATCCAGGTAGGCGTTGGCATCGGTGTCAAACAGCCACACGCCTTCACCCCGGGTGAAGGTCAGTGGTTGCCGCGCGTAGGTGGGCATCAGGTAGTTGTTGGTCATCCTCGGGCCTTTCCTGCCTGTGTCAGGCATCTGCGAACCGGCGTTGCCGGGTGCGGGTGGCCGGTGCGCAGGGCATCGGCCGCCGAAACAAAAAACGGCAGCCAGGGCTGCCGCAAGCGCTCGATAATAGCGGTCCCGGCAGAAGGGTGCAATTATGCGCAGGCCTTCGCGCAGGGCATGTGTGCGTGCCCAGCATGACGTGACCATGTGTACACCGAGTGACTGATCAGGAGACGTTTCATGGACGCGGTGCAACTGAGCATTTTCGCCAATCGCCTGTCCGGTATCTGTGAAGAGATGGGGGCCTTGCTGCGCCGCTGTGCGTTTTCACCGAACATCAAGGACCGGCTGGATTTCTCCTGTGCCATTTTTGATGCCGACGGCGAGCTGTGTGCGCAGGCCGCGCATATTCCGGTGCACCTGGGCAGCATGGCCTATGCCATGCGCGATCTGGTGTCTGGCCGGGACTGGCAGCCGGGGGCGTTGCTGGTGGTCAATGATCCCTACCTGGGCGGCACGCATTTGCCGGACGTCACGGTGGTGGCGCCCGTATTCGGCCTCGGGGAGCGCCCGTTGGCGTTTGCCGTGACGCGCGCGCACCACGCCAATATCGGCGCCACCGCGCCGGGTTCCATGCCGGTGTCGCGACATCTGGAAGAAGAGGGCGAAGTGATTGCGCCGCAGTGGTTGCGACGTGACGGCGCCTGGCAGCAGGCGCTGGTGCAGCGGCTGGCCGGCGGCGCCATGGACCCGGAACACTCCCCGCGCTTTGGTGATTTCGTTGCGCAGGCCAGCGCCTGCGAGGCAGGGGCCGGCTGGCTGGCGACGCTGGTCAGCGAACGGGGCGAGCACTGGATTCAGGATGGGGTGGCTGCCCTCAATGCCTACGGCGAGCGGCTGGCCGGGCAGATGATCGCGGCCATTCCCGACGGCTGCTACCACTTCGCCGATGTGCTGGATGACGATGGCCAGGGCACGGTGGATATTCCCGTGGTGGTGACGGTCACCATCGCCGGAGCGCGCGCGCAGGTGGATTTCACCGGTACGGCACCGCAGGTGCCGGGCAATATCAACTGTCCGCTGTCGGTCGCGGCGGCGGCGGTCTATTACTGTTTCCGCTGCCTGCTGCCGCCAGCGGTGCCCGCCTGCGCCGGGCTGTTCCGGCCGGTCAGCCTGAGCGCGCCGGAGGGTTCGCTGGTCAATGCCCGGCGCCCGGCGGCGGTGGCGGCCGGTAATGTGGAAACCAGTTCACGCATTGTCGATGCCGTACTGGGCGCGCTGTCGCAGGCCATGCCCGAGCGTATCCCGGCGGCCAGCCAGGGCAGCATGAACAACCTCGCCATGGGGCAGGGGGCGCAGCCCGGCCAGCCCGGCTGGGACTATTACGAAACCATGGGCGGCGGCATGGGTGCCTCGGCACAGGCGGATGGCCTCAGCGCGGTGCAGACGCACATGACCAATACCCTGAACACACCGATCGAGAGTCTGGAGCGGCATTATCCGTTGCGCGTGTGGCGCTACGCCCTGCGCCGGGGCAGCGGTGGCGCGGGTGCGCAGACGGGTGGCGACGGGCTGGTGCGCGAGCTGGAATTCCTGGCGCCGGCGCAGGTGACGTTACTGACAGAGCGCCGTCGTCATGCGCCCTGGGGCTTGGCGGGTGGGCAGCCGGGGGCGCTCGGGGAGAACCAGCTCAACGGCGAGCCGTTGCCGGGCAAGGTGAGTTTCCAGGCGATGCCGGGGGACCGATTACGGGTCGCGTCTGCCGGGGGTGGCGGCTTTGGTCGGTCGTGAATGTGGTTCAAATATCGACATAACGAGATTTTGGACCGCCTGATCAAATAATCATGCGTTTCATAGAGAGAATCGTTTTCATTCACGTCACAAGTTTCTACACTCCTGCGCGTCACAGGACGTTCATATAACGACATCTCTGCAGGAGCGACATCCATGCGTATCCGTCACCTCGCGGCGGCCTCCGGGCTGGCTGTGTTGGGCTTGTCTGAATTTGCCAGCGCCACCTCCACCGACCCCTCCCGCCAGCCAGCGCGGCTGGACCGGGTCGAGATCGTCGAAGACCCGAATGATCCCCGCAAAATGTCCGGCTCGGTGTATGTCGTGAGTGAGGAAGACCTGGAAAAGTTCGAGCACACGGATATTCACCGCATCCTGCGTGATGTGCCCGGGGTTTATTTCCAGGAGGAAGATGGCCTGGGCCTGCGGCCGAACATCGGCATTCGCGGCTCCGGCAGCGGTCGTAACGAAAAGATCTCGGTGATGGAGGACGGCATCCTGGTGGCGCCGGCGCCTTATGCCGCCCCGGCGGCGTATTATTTCCCCACCGCCGGGCGCATGCGCGGCGTGGAAGTGCTGAAAGGGCCGGAGACGCTTCTGTACGGACCGTTCACCGTTGGCGGTGCATTGAACCTGCTGTCCACGTCGATCCCCGAGCAGGCCAGCGGCATGCTCAATGCGGAAGTGGGCGCCTTCGGCACGCAGAAACTGCATGGCCATTACGGTGCGACAGAAGGGCAGTGGGGCCTGTTGCTGGAGACCTATCAGAAGCAGGTTGATGGCTTTCAGGACATCGACCGCTCCGACCGCGGTACCGGCTATGACACACAGGACTATGTCGCCAAGCTGCGCTGGCGCAGTGCCGCCGACGCGGCGTTTGCCCAGCAGGTGGATATCAAGGCGCAGTATTCGGATGAGTATTCCGACCAGTCCTATATCGGGCTCACGGAGGCGGATTTCCGGCGCGACAGTACCCGCCGCTATGGTCTGACGGAACGGGACCGGATGGAAAACCGCCACAAGGGCTTTTCATTGCGGCACCAGATTGCGTTCGGGTTGGATACCGTGCTGGCCAGCACGGTGTACCGCAACGAGACCGCCCGTAACTGGTACAAGGTCGATCGCATTAACGGCCAGAGCATCAGCGCCTTCCTGAACAGCGCCAACAATGGTAATGCGGCGGCGCAGGCGGCGCTGGACGGCAGTGCGGATGTGGCGGGTATCCAGATCAAGGCCAACGACCGCAGCTATACTGCCCAGGGCGTGCAGTTCGAACTGAGCCAGGCGCTGTTCACCGGCGAGGTGCGCCATGATGTAGTCACCGGTGTGCGCTGGCACCAGGACGAAGTGGACCGTTTCCAGCCGGTGGATGTGTTCGACCAGATCAATGGCAGCCTCGTTTACCAGAGCAGCATTGCGCCCACCGGCAGCAATAATGCGCTGGAGGATGCCAATGCGTTTTCCGCCTGGCTGATGGACCACATCACCCTGGGCGACCTGCGCCTGACGACGGCGCTGCGCTATGAGGACATCAATACCCGTCTGCGCCAGTATGGCGATCCAGGCCGCACCGTGATCAGCACCCGTCGCAGCAATAACGTGAACAAGCTGACCGCCGGCCTGGGCGCTACCTACGCGCTGGATGAAGTCTGGACGTTGCTGGCCGGTGTGCATCAGGGTTTTGCACCCGCCGGTGCCGGTGCTGACCGTGGCAACGAAGGTGAGGAAAGCCTCAACTATGAGTTGGGCGCGCGCTTCCGCGACGGCAGCCGTGGCATGGACGCGATCCTGTTCTACAGTGATTACCGGAATGCCGTGCAGAACTGTTCCGTCGCGGTCCCCTGTGCAGGCGGTGCCACCACCGGCAGTACTCAGCAGGGCGAGGCGGATGTATATGGCCTGGAACTGGCGCTGACTGCCGATCTGTACAGTCAGGGGGCCTACAGGGTACCGGGTCGGCTGGCCTACACCTACACCCGCAACAAGATCACCAAGAGCTCGGATGACGGCTCGGTGCTGTACGGTGACAACCTGTCGTACCTGCCAGAGCATGTTGCTTCCGCCACGGTGGGCCTGGAGCACAGTGCGGGCTGGAAGGCCTACGCCAGCCTGAGCTACGTCAGCAGTATGTGCATCGATAACCAGTGTGACCGTGAATACGGCATCGTCCGGCCGAGCAACCGCCTGTTTGAGACCGACAGCTACGTCACGGTGGACCTGGCTGCCGCCTACCCGCTGACCCCGGCCGCCGAGGTCTATGTGAAGGTGGATAATGTGTTCGACGAGGAGAAGATCGTCGCCCGCAGCCCGGCCGGGGCACGGGTGAACATGCCGCGCTACGTGGGCGCGGGCGTGCGGCTGAGCTTCTGAGGCGGCGCGGCGCCTGTCGGACAGTCCGATAGAGAGTTTTCGGTACTGTTGGTAGACTAGGCGCCCCTGTCCGACACCGTTTTAGGGTAAAGAGCATATGGACGACGTAATGGAAGTGATCCGCGAGCAGATCGAGAAGAACCCGGTGATCCTGTACATGAAGGGCTCGCCGCAGTTCCCGCAGTGCGGTTTCTCGGCGCGCGCGGTGGAAGTGATGACCGCGATCGGCAAGCCATTTGCCTATGTGAACATTCTCGAAGCCCCGGAGATTCGCGCCAATTTGCCGAAGTACGGCAACTGGCCGACCTTCCCGCAGTTGTGGGTGAAGGGCGAGCTGATCGGCGGCAGCGACATCATCCTGGAAATGCACCGCAGCGGTGAGCTGGGGCCGATGGTGGAAGACGCCACCGCAGCCTGACATCGCAGCAAGCAGAAAAAACCCGGCATGGCCGGGTTTTTTTGTGCCGTCAGACGGGCGGAATTTTCGGTTTCACCGTCACCAGCATGGCCGGCAGCAGCGTCAGGTTCGCCAGCAGCGCCACCAGCATGGCCAGGCTGGTGAGTGCCCCGAAATAGACCGTCGGATTGAAGTTTGACACCACCAGGATCGAGAAACCGGCAATGATGGTCAGCGAGGTGTAGTAGATCGCTGTGCCGATGGAGCCGTGGCAGCGGCGCATGGTGGCCAGGTAGTCCTGGTCTTTCGGGAATTCCTCGCGGAAACGGTGGATGTAGTGGATCGAGTCGTCCACGGCGATGCCGATGGTGATGGCGGCGATGGTGATGGTCATGATGTCCAGCGGCAGACCGATCCAGCCCATCAGGCCGAGGATGAACGCCGCGCTGAACAGGTTCGGCAGCATGGCGATCAGCGAAATGCCTGGTGAGCGGAACAGCACCAGGAACATCACGAAAATCGCCAGAAACACGAAACCAAGCGTCTTGATCTGCGAGTCGAACAGGCTTTGCAGCATGTTGTTGTAGAGCACCATGGCACCGGTCAGTTTGACCTGCTCTGGCGCCAGATCGAAGTTCTGCTGCAGGTCGTGCTGGATTTTCTGCAGCAGGTCGTTGCGGTTCAGGTTCTTGTCGGAATCGATCACCCGTACGCTGATGCGCACCTGATTGCCGTCTTCGGACAGATACGGCCGCACCAGTTGCCCGCGCAGGTCTTCCGGCACGAAACTGGCCAGCAGCATCAGGTCCACGTAACTGAGCGGACCATTGTTGATCATCTTCGCCACTTCGTAGGTCGAGGCGATGGACAGCACCTTGCCGGTTTCCGGCAGCGATTCCAGGTAGTGCTGGATCTCCAGCAACTGCTCCAGCCGTTGCGGGGTGTACCAGTAGGCGTTTTCCAGCGGGTCGGCCTGTTGTGTTGCGGCAAACGGATCGGCGAAGGGATCGTCGCCAAAGTCGTCAGAGCCCTCGTCACCAAAGCCCCCCGCGAACGGATCGGCAAACGGATCATCTTCCAGTACACGCGGCTGATGGCCGGCGGGGGCATCAATGACGATGTCCAGCGGCGTGGTGCCGCCCAGGTTGCGGTCGATCTCGACCATGCCCTGATAGATTTCGGTGTCTTTCTGGAAGTAATCGATGAAGCGGTTTTCCACCGTCAGGCGGCTGGTGCCGATCAGCGATACGATCACCACCAGGGCGCAGCCGACCAGCAGCTTGATGCCGTGGCCACGATTGAAATCGGAAATGCGCAAGGTGGCGCGGCGAGTGAAATCGCGCAGTGTCTGCGGCGGCTGTTTTGGCAGCAGTGCCAGGACCGCCGGGAACAGCACCAGGCACAGTACCAGTGCCAGGCCGATGCCGATGGTCATCATCCAGCCGAAGTCGATCACCGGGCGGATGCCGCTGAACACCAGCGAGGCGAACGCGACCATGGTCGTCAGGCTGGTGTAGATCACCGGGCGCAGCATGTGGCCCATGGTGTCGCGCACCAGGGCCGGCTGGTCGGCGTCCGGCTGTTCGGCCTGAAGTTCCCGGTAGCGCACGATCAGGTGGATGGTCATGGACATGGTGATGATCAGCAGCAGCGAGACGAAGTTCGAGCTGATCACGGTCACTTTCCAGTCCATCAGGCCGAGCCAGCCGGAAACCCACAGCACGGTCAGGCCACAACAGAGCATCGGCAGGGCGATCCAGCGCAGGCGGCGGAAGATCACCAGCAGTGCCAGGATCAGGAACAGCGTGACGCCGATGCCGAACACTTCCAGGTCACTGCGTACGAAACCGACGGCGTCCGAGGCAATCATTGGCGCACCGCCGAGAAACAGCTGCGCGCTGTCGCGGTGCTGATCCATGATGGCGCGGATGGTGGCAATCTCTGCGGCGCTTTCGGCCTGGCGTTTGGCTGAATAGTCGCTGAATTCGCGGTTGGCGCGGGCCAGTTGCTGCGCACCGGCGTTGTCCAGTTCCCCGGCCCGTTCCTGATCGCGGAGCGCATTGCGGCGATTGAGCAACTCATAATAGGTTGCGTCACGTTCGAAATTGATCAGCAGCGCGGTGGTGTCGCCATCGCGGTTGACCAGCAGATCCCGGTACAGCGGGCTGCCGCCGGTAAATTCCTCTTTCGCCAGTGACAGATTCGCGTCTTCGTCGCGCAGCGTGCTGTAGCCGTTGGCCAGGTCGCTGAAGCGCACCTGCGGGCTGAACAGCAGCGGCACGTCGAGCATGGAATACACCGACGCCACCCGGGGCAGTTCGGCCAGGCGGCCTTGCAGCGTGGCGAGATCAGACAGGGCCTCGCGGCTGAACAGGGCGCTCTGTGTCGGTTCATAGGTGATGATCAGAAATTCACTGCCGCCGTAGCGCTTCGACACTTCGCGGTAGAATTCCAGCGCCTTGTCATTTTCCAGGATCAGCGAGTCGGCGGAGGCATCCAGCCGGAAGTGGCGGCTTTCCCAGGCGGCGTAACCGGACACCAGCAGCGCCAGGAGCACCCAGATGACGGGGTGTTGCAGAACCAGGCGCTGGTACAGCGCAAACAGGGTTTTGGTCACGGGCTAATCCTTACTCGCTGGTGGGGCGGGGCCGGTGGCAAGGCCACCGGGTACAGACCTCAGAACATGGCTGCCAGTTCACGCGCGAAGCGTTCATTGAACGCGCGCAGGCGACGTGTCACCGGCAGCGTCAGCAGGCTGATCACACCTTCGGACCATTCTTCATGGTGAATGCGGCAACTGCCGCCTTCCACCGGGGTGAAGGTAAAGCGGTGCAGCATGCGGGCCATGGGCAGGTTCACACCCCAGGTGATGCGATGGTCCGGTTCGAATTCCAGAATCGGCACGATCAGGGGGGCTGCCGGCAGGCCCGGCAGTTTCGGTGCGAACATCAGCAGCGCGCCACGGCGCCAGTCGCCGTTGAGCAGGCGTGCATTGGCGATCACGCTGGACCAGTCGGCCCAGTCCTGCACGTTGCAGAAGAAACGGAACGCCTGGGCGGGCGGTACGGCGGCCTCGGTGACCATGTCGGCGTAGTAGCGTTTGAACATAAACATTCCTGTGCGTGTTATTTCCTGATGGCCTGCTCCCCGTCAGGGGTGACCAAGAGTACCGAACCCGTCGTGATGCGGCCAGCAATGGCAGGGCGGGGCTGTTGACCCGTCGGCACCGCTGTCATAGCGTCAGCGGCGAAGGGTTCTGCCCGGACCAGGAGCGCACTGCCGCATGTGGAGCAATCTGTTACCGGCCTCGGTCTTGCCGGGCCTGCTCGAACTGGCCATGAAAGGCCGCCTGAACATCCAGGCGATGTTCGAGCGGGTCGGCATCGACCCCGACAGCGTTGGCCGGCGTGACCAGTACATCAGCCTGGCACAGCTGGATGCCTTGCTGAGTGAAGCCTTTACGGCGGTGGAGCACGAGCCTTTTTTCGGGCTGCGTGTGGGCCGTGACAATCACTACGGCAACCTGGACCTGCTCGGCAACCTGATGGCCACTGCCAATACCCTGGGCGAAGCACTGGAGTTGCTGCTGCACTACAAGAACCTGATGGTGCCCTATATGCAGCTCTCACTGGGTGAGGCCAATGGCGGCGTGCGGCTGGCGGGCAGTTCTGACGGCAGCCTGAATTTCACCCGTCTGCGCGCCCACAACGAGGCGGTGGTGGCGACCATGGTGGCGATCGGTCGCTCGCTGACGGGTGACCGGCTGGGGCTGCTGGCGGTGGAGTTCTGCCACAGCGCGCCACCGGATACCGCGCCCTACGATGATTATTTTGCGGTGCCGCAGCGTTTCGACCAGCCGGAAAATGCCATCCTTGTGCGTCCCGAGACACTGAGCCTGCCGCTGGCCGGGGCCTATCCCGACTATCACCAGCGGCTGCGGCGTCAGGCTGACCGTCTGCTGGCGAGCCTGAGCCGGGCCCAGGGCATGGCCATGCAGGTGCGCAATGTGCTGGGGCAGCGGCTGGGCGGTGAGGACACGGCCATCGCTGACGTGGCGGCGGCACTGAACCTCAGCGCGCGCACCCTGCAGCGGCGGCTGCGCCAGGAAAACGTCAGCTTCGCCGGCCTGCGTGATGCAGTGCGGCATGACTACGCCCGCAAGGCGCTGCTGGCAGACGGCTGCGACATGGAGCAACTGGCGGCGGACCTGGGCTTCTCGGACATCGCCAATTTCTACCACGCGTTCAAGCGCTGGGAAGGCTGCGCGCCGGGTGAATACCGGCGCCGGCATCGCTGATCACACGTCGACAGTTCCGTGAGGGCCGGTTAATCTGCCCGGCCGACCTGATGCTGACCGGAGACTGCCACGCCATGGCCGAAGCCACCCCGTCTGCCGCACGACGCGGCTGCCTGTACGTGCATGGCGGCCACGCGTTGATGGTGGGTTGTGCGGTGGACAACCAGCCGCATGCGCACTACAACGCGTCGATCCTGGTGGCCACCGGCAAACCGTTTCTGTTTCGTCATGATGATGCGCCCTGGCAGGAAAGTAACGGCCTGTGCGTGGCGCCCTGCGTGCCGCAACAGTTGCGTACCCAGGACGACGGTGTGCTGATCATGCAGGTGGACCCGGATGGCCGTGCCTACCGGGGCTTCGGCGGACGTTTTGCCGGCCGGCCGGTGGTGCCGCTCAGCGACGGCGAGCGGCTCGGCATTCTCGCCGGCGTGCCGGAAGACGGCTGGAGCGGCGTCGAGGCGATGCGGTTTTTCATGCATGTGATGCAGGTGCTCGGGCGTTTGCCGCTGCCGCCGCTGGTGCGCGACCGGCGCGTGGAACGGGTGCGGCGCCTGCTCGTTGCACGGCTGGAACAGCCGCCGCCGGTGCAGGCACTGGCGGCGTCGGTGGCGCTGTCGGTGTCACGGCTGCAGCATCTGTTCAAGCAGGAACTGGGTCTGCCGCTGAGCCACTATCTGCTGTGGCGGCGCGTCCGTGACACGGTGCAGCGGGTGCAGGCCGGTATCTCCCTCACGGAAGCGGCACTGCATGCCGGGTTTGCCGATTCGGCGCATTTCAGCCGGACTTTCCGCCGCATGTTCGGCCTGCCGCCGTCGTCGCTGCTGAAAGACAGCAGCACCGTTCAAGTCGAAATATTGCCGGATGATCGATGATGTCCCGCATTCACCGCCAGTGCGGTGAATGCGAGAGTTTTGCCATGCTGAAGTGGGGATATTCCTTTGGAATATCCCCTTTTTTGTGGCCCCACCACGAAAGGGTGCCCGTAGGGTGGGTAGAGCCAAAGGCGAAACCCACCATGTCCATGCAACGCACCACTCGCACAAAACCATCGAAACTACCCACCTCCCAAGCCAAGAAATTTCGGCGATTCCGCGAGAGCGATTAATAGGTATTTTGATGATTTCACGGGAGTGGTTGACGGGCGATTTCGATGATTTTTTAAGGAGTGGATAGCGGGTGATTTCGATGATTTTGCGGGAGTGATTGACGGGCATGGACCCGGTGGGTTTCGCCTTTGGCTCTACCCACCCTACGGGACATTGATTGTGATTACAGATGGGCGGAGGTGGTTTTCAGGGTGGTGTCGTCCAGTGATTTCAGCAGCGCGGCGCTGTGCCGGATGATCGGCAGCTCATGCCGGAAGAAGAACTCGCAGGCCAGTATTTTCCCTTCAAGGAAGTCCGCGTCCGTGTCGCTGGCGCGGGGATGTTTCTCCGACGCCACCTGTGCCTGCTTCAGCCACATCCAGCCGACGCAGAGGTGGCCGATCAGCGTGAGGTAATGGCTGGCATTGGCCAGGCCCAGGCGCACCTCGCCACGGGCCAGTGTCTGGCCGAGCAGGGCGGTGGTGTCGCCGGCCAGGCGCAGGTAGTCCTGCATCTCGACCGCCAGCGGCTGCAGGCGCGGGTTATCGCGCAGCATGTCCAGCGTCGCGGTGATGCGTTGCGCCAGCAGTGCCAGCGCGGCGCCGCCCTGCATCATTGCCTTGCGGCCGAGCAGGTCCATGGCCTGGATGCCGTTGGTGCCTTCGTGGATCGGGTTGAGGCGATTGTCGCGGTAGAACTGCTCCACCGGGTATTCGCGCGTGTAGCCGTAGCCGCCGAGAATCTGGATCGCCTGTTCGTTGGCGCGCAGGCACCACTCCGACGGCCAGGCTTTGATGATGGGCGTCAGGAAGTCCAATAGCAGGGTGGCGTCCTGCCGGATTTTTTCCTCGGGGGCGTGGGCTTTTTCGTCCACCAGGCGGGCGCCGTAGAGTGCCAGCGCCTGGGCGCCCTCGGTCCAGGTTTTCTGTTGCAGCAACATGCGGCGGATATCGGCGTGTTCGATCAGCGGCACGGGCGGCGCGTCCGGGTTTTTCTGGTCCGGGTGGCGGCCCTGGGTGCGTTCGCGCGCGTATTGCAGTGAATGAAGGTAGCCGGCGTAACCGAGCATGGTGGCGCCCAGCCCGACGCCGATGCGGGCCTCGTTCATCATATGGAACATGTTGGCCAGCCCTTCGTTCTCGCGCCCGACCAGATAGCCGGTGCAGCGGCCCTGCTCGCCGAATTTCAGGAAGGTGTTCACGGTGCCGCGATAACCCATCTTGTGATTCACGCCGGCCAGTTGCACATCGTTGCGCTCGCCGAGGCTGCCGTCGTCGTGCACGTGGAATTTCGGCACCAGGAACAGGCTGATGCCGCGCACGCCGGCGGGTGCGTCCGGCAGCCGTGCCAGCACCAGATGAATGATGTTCTCGCCCAGGTCATGCTCGCCGCCGCTGATCCACATCTTGGCGCCTTCGAGCAGGTAGTGGCCCTCGGGTTGCCTGACTGCGCGGGTGCGCAGGTCGCCCAGCGAGGAGCCGGCCTGTGGTTCGCTCAGGCACATGGTGCCGTAGAAGCGGCCTGCGATGATGGGGTCGCGGTACAGGCGTTGCTGTTCCGCCGTGCCGTGGGCGCTGAGCAGGTTGGCCACGCCCTTGGCCAATAGCGGGTAGGCAAAGGTGGACACGTTGGCGGCAGAGAAGGAGGCGCTGGCGGCGCTGTCGATCAGGAAGGGCAGTTGCATGCCGCCCTGGTCGCTGTCGGCCATGGCGCTCATGAAGCCGGCCTTGACGTAGGCATCCAGGGCCTGTTTCACCTCGGGGATCAGTATCACCCGGCCGTCTTCAAAGCGCGGCTCGTTCAGGTCGGCCTTGCGGTTGTGCGGCAGGAAGGTATCCACCGCCAGATCGTGGGCCAGGTCGAGCACGGCATTGAAGGTGTCGCGGCTGTGTTCGCTGAAGCGTGGCCAGTGGGCCAGGTCGTCGGCCTGGAGCACGTCGTAGAGCAGGAATTGCAGATGGCGGCGGTGCATGATCGGGCTGTCTGACATCACTTTGCCTCTTCTTGTCATCGGGCTTGTGAGGGGGGTGTGCGGGCTTGAGATCGGGTCTGAGTGTAGCGCAGTGTCCGGGAGGGAAAATTATTTTTTCAGTGCGGTGAACTTATTCGCAAAGGGGGCGGTCATAATTTTCAGTAACCCGGCGGCCGTCTCCTCCGACGGGTTATGCCGAACATGGCTGATTCTGTGATTGGGTTTGTTTGAGTGATCCTCCCCTTAGAGCGCCGTCTTGTGACGGCGCTTTTTTTATGTGCGCGAGGGGTGTTTCTGGCAGATATGCCTTGCTGTGTGCGTTATGTCATGAGCTGTTTTTCTGATGGCTTTTTGATGCCTCCCGGAAATCAATACAGGTCGCGACGATATCGTCCTGCACTGATCAGTGCGTCCACTTCGTCATCGCCGAGCATGGCACGAAGCGTCTGGTCCACGTCGTGGCCCATGCCGGTGAGGCTGCCGCAGACCAGTATTGTGGCGCCACGCGCCAGCCAGGTGCGCAACGTGCCTGCGGAGGCGGCCAGCACGTCCTGTACGTAGCGGTGTTGTCCTTTGTCGCGCGAGAACACCCGGTCCAGCCGTTGCAGATGGCCGCGCGCCAGCCAGCCATCCAGTTCGGCCTGATGGAAGCTGTCGAACGTCTGCGTCCGTTCGCCGAACAGCAGCCAGTTGTCGTGCCGGCCCTGCTGCGCCCGTTCGCGCAGGTGCGCGCGCAGGCCAGCCAGCCCGGTGCCGGCGCCGATCAGGATCAGGGGCGTGTCGCTGCCATGAAAGGCGGGGTTGCGACGGATGCGCACCGGTATTGCATCCTGTTCGCTGGCCCCGACCGTGAGCCAGCCGGAGCCGGGACCGAAGCGGCCGTCCTGATGCTGTACCTGCCGGACCAGCAAATCGATGCCGCCATCGCCGGGCACGGAGGCGATGGAATACTCCCGCGTCAGCGCCGGCTGGCCTGGCAGGGCGATCTCGACGATGTCGCCGGCCTGCCAGTGCAGTGGCTGGGCCGGTTTCAGACGCAGGTGAAACGCGGGGGCGCCGGGGCCGCCAGGGTTGAGCTGGTACCGCTCCGCCAGATGCGCGGTGGTCCAGGGTACGGTCTCGGCATGGCGCGCCTCGGCGGCACCCAGATGGCGCAGTTGCGCCTGCCAGGCGTCCAGCGTGTCGCGGTCGCCGTCATCGGCACTGAGCCGGTCGAACAGCGGTACAGCGCCCTGTTGTTGCAGCCAGTCATCAAGCTGGTGGCCAAAGCCGCAGAAATGCGCGTAGCTGCGGTCACCCAGGGCCAGTACGCCGCAGTGCAGGTGGCCGAGATCCTGTGCCGTGGCCAGCACGCGGCGCGCGAACAGCGCCGCGTTATCCGGCGGGTCGCCTTCGCCGTAGGTGCTGGCGATGAACAGGGCGCGCGCTGAGGCCTGCAGCCGGGCGGCATCGACCTGATTCAGCGGCAGCACCTCGACCGCGACGCCGCCTTCGGCCAGTTGTGTGGCGGCTTGCCAGGCGAGCTGTTCGGCGGTGCCGGTCTGGCTGGCGTAGGCGATCAGTGTGGCCGGTCCCTCTTGTTGCCGGCCGAGCAATTGCCGTAGCCGGCGCTGCGCCTGCCGGGGCTGCCAGAGCAGCCAGTAGCCGCAGGCGGCCAGATACAGCAGCACGACCAGGGTGGCGCTGATCGCCGGGGTGCGCAGCCAGGGGCTGTCACCGAAGGCGATGACGGTGAGCAGCAGGGCGGCAGCGCAAAGCCAGGTGAGCGGGTGACGGAACATCGGTCAGCCAGGTTGTTGCGGGCCGGCGTGGCCGGCCCGCGGCGGGTTACTGGGGCAGGACTTCGAAAGTGCCGGTGTAGCTGGCGCGGCGGCTGGCGTTCGGGATCGACGATTTGTCATCCTGCAGTTCGGCGCTCAGCCAGTACATGCCGGCCGCCGGCCAGGTCAGGCTGAAGCGGCCCTGCTTGTCGGTGGTGGCGGTCATGTCGTCCTGCTGGTTGCGGTAGCGCATGCCGCCAGGGATGACTTCCACTGCCGCACCCACCGCCGGCTGGCCGTCGAGCAGCAACTGGAAGGTGGCTTCTTCACCGGCAAACAGATCGTTCGGGTGGGTGACAGGCACCAGCTCCAGGCCCTTGCCGGTGGGTGTGAACACTTCCAGGGTCGGCGCGCCGGCGGTCACGTAGGTTTCCAGGCGGCGGGCGCTCTCGATGACGCGCACGTTGTCGGCACCGGCCGGGATGGCATCCTTCAGGCCCTCGGCGTTGCCACGCCAGCGTTTGCGCTCGCCGTTTTCTTCCCACAGGGCGATCACGACGCTGCCGGCGGAGGTCACCTTGTAGGTGCCACGCTGGGTCAGGTTCAGATCAAAGGTGCTGCGGTATTTACCCGAGTGGGCGTTCTGGATCTCTGCGGCACTGCCGTCCGGGGCGGTCACCACCAGATTGTTCAGCGACATGGCGTGGTAATCCGGGTGGAAGATGTCGTTGGAAATGGCGGCGTCGAAGGTGACCCAGGCGTTGTCGCTGGAGAGTGCGGTGGCGGCCGGCAAGATCCAGGCGCGGTGGGCCTGGGCGGTGAGCGGCAGGGCCAGGCTGGCCAGTGTCAGGGCCACGGGCAACAGGCGGGTGGCAACAGGCTGCTTCATGAATGGTCTCCGATGATCAGGGGGTGATGTCGAGGCGTATGCCGCCCAGTTCGGTGTCGCCGGTCACGCCTTCGCTGAAGGCGCCGGTCGCCGGCCAGGTAAAGGGAATGCTCAGCACTTCGCGGCCGCCGACTTCGCGTGCGGCTTCCACCAGCAGGGTGTAGTGGCCTGGTGGCAGGTCGCCCAGCGGCGCCTGGCCGCTCTGGAAACTGACGGTGTGGGTGCCCACGGCACGGGTGGCACCGGACACGCCGTCCACCGGCATCGACAGGCCACGGCCGTCGCGCCGCCACCACTGGCGCATGTCCTTGAGCCATTTTTCGCCTTCGCTGTCACGCAGCTTGACGTCGTACCAGACGGCCAGGGTGGTCGGCGTGCCCTGTTCCGGCTCGATCCAGATGGCCACATAAGGGCGGTGATACTCGGCCACGTTCAGGCGCGGAATATCCACGCTGACGGACAGTTCGGCGGCACCGGCGGAAGCGGTGGCCAGCAGCAGGGCAGCGGAAACAAGCGTGCGCATCGTATCCCTCACGAATGAATAAACAGAATGATCAGCAGCAGCGGCGCGACCAGGCCCAGGCCCACCAGCGGCCAGGTGGCCGGGCGCTGCCGTCCGTGCAGGTGCAACAGAAACAGCCCGGTGAGGCAGAACACCAGGCAGGCCACGGCGAAGATGTCGATAAACCAGGCCCAGGCGGTGCCGGTGTTGCGGCCCTTGTGCAGGTCGTTGAGCCAGGCGATCCAGCCCCGGTCGGTGTGTTCATAGAGCAGCTCGCCACTGGCCAGATCAATGCTCAGCCAGGCGTCGCCACCGGGGCGCGGCAGCGCCAGGTAGATATCCCTGTCGCTCCACTCTGCTGGCCGGTGGCCGGGGTCAACGCCGATTTGCTGTATCAGGAAATCGCGCAGTACCGGCGGCAGTGGGGCGTCCGGGCTGTCCGGCATGGACAGGCTGGCGAGCAGCGATTCGGGCAGCACGATGTCGTGTTCGGTAATGTCCGGCCGGGCTTCGATCTGTGCGGCGTGGTTCAGGGTGATGCCGGTGAAGGCAAACAGCAGCATGCCGATCAGGCACAGCGCGGAGCTGATCCAGTGCCAGCGGTGCAGATGGCGCAGCCAGAAGCTGCGTTGTCCGGCGGTGGTGTCAGTCACGGTGTGGCGGTTTCCCCGGTGCAAAGGTGTGTCGGCGGCGATACTTCAATGCAAATGAGAATGGATTTCAAGTGCCGGGAGGCACTTTCGTTTTTTTTGCATGATTCCGGCAACCCGGCAAATGAAGGCGGGGCCTTCGTTTGCCGGGTTCGTGCGGGGAAGCGGCGGGGAGTGTAAATAATGTAAGGCCGGGAGCGGTCAGCGACGCTGCACCACCACGGTGTTGGCCATCTTGTCGTGCCAGCCCTGCTTGCGCTTGTCGAAGGCGACCCAGATAAAGCCCAGGCCCAGCGGTATCGCCGAGAGGATATAGCCGAGGTAACGCAGCACATAGCGACCGGTGCTGGCAGGCTGCCCGGAGTCGGCATCGACGACGCGGGCGCGGAACATCAGTTTGCCCGGCGTGCTCTGGATGCGCCGCCACAGGACGATGATGATCACAGCCGGCAGCACCCAGCTGATCAGGGCATCGGCGGGGCCGGCGACCACGCTCTGCTGCTCCAGGTAGCTGAAGCCGTAGATCAGCAACAGCAGCGGCCAGGTGACCAGCATTAACAGAAGATTGTCGACGATGGAGGCGGCCAGGCGAGGCCAGAAGCCGAGATAGTGCGGGCCGTCGGCGGCACTGTGGCTGTTTTCCAGCGGGGTGCCGGGGGCGGCATAGGGGTTACTGGTCATGCTGCGTCCTTGGTCAGAGGTGGGCGAAGGGCGTTTTACTATAGCGGCGTGAGGGGAAGGCGGCGACGTTGTCACCCTGTGGTGTACCATGCGGGGATGCCGATATGGACATCAGAGGATGCGGTATGTCGCAAGTGAGTGCCGCGCTGGCCGTCTACCGGGCCGGCGCTGACAATCTGCTGGAAAAAGTCACGGCCTATGCGGCCGAACAACACATCACCCTGACCAGCATTGAGCTGGATCTCTTTCTCAAGGACCCCGCAGCGCATCTTGCCGACAGCCGCCACGTGGTGGCGGTGGTGAATGATGCCGACCTGTCGCGGGTCATTCATGACGCACGGCTGCACGACTTTTCTGTCGGCATGGTGCCCCTGCATCAGTCGTCAGTGACTTACCGGCTGTTTGAACTGCCGCGCAAGTTACCGGAGACACTGGCGCTGGCCTTTGACAGTGAGAGCAGCGCGGTGGATGTGGCGCTGTGCAATGACGAAGTGGTGCTGGGCATGGTGATGCTCGGTGACACGCCGTTTCTGGATCAGCGCAGCAAGGGCTATGTCAGCACCCAGCCGACCTGGCGCAGCCGGGCCTGGTATCTGATCCGTTCGTTTTTTGTCAGCGTTGCCCACCTGTTCGGCATTCGCCCGTTCCCGGTCACCCTGACCACCGGCAAGGACGTGGAGATCAGGACGGCGATCACCGGCATGGTGCTGGTGGAGAACGACGCCCAAAGTGCGGCAGCGCGGCTGGTCAATGCCAGCACCTCGTCCCAGGACGGAAAGGTATCGGCGGTACTGATTGCGCCGACGTCGGTGACCGAATACCTGGCGTTTCTGTTTATCGGCATGCTGCAACGCCGCCGCCAGGGCAAAAAGCTGCCCGGCGCCGTGAGTTTCATCAAGAGTGACCGGCTGACGCTGCAGGCCGGCCGTTCACTGACCTATTTTGTCGACGGCCGTCGCCGTGAGGCGGATACCCCTGGCGGTGCTGGTCGAGCCGCGCGCGGTGCGCATCAATTGCAGCGCGGCGTTCCATGCACGGCAGGAAGCCGGCAGCGAAAAAAAGGACACCATGCGCACCGAGAACCTGCCGCAGAACGAGGCGCGGGTGGAAATGATCCAGAAGCACCTGCCGTTTTTCACGCGGGCCGTGGAGGATGATTTCAAGGATCTGTTCCTGCTGCTGCGCGACAATGCCCGCATCCGCAATGATTTCGTCACGCTGATGATTCTCTCCAGTGTGGTGGCGGTGCTCGGGCTGTTTCTCGACAGTGCCGCCGTGATCATCGGCGCGATGGTGCTGGCGCCCTTGATGGCGCCGATCATTTCGCTGTCCATGGGGGCGCTGCGCAACGACTCGGCGCTGCTGAAGGATTCTGCGGTATCGATTGCCGTCGGCATGGGGCTGGCGCTGTTGGCGTCGGCCCTGGTGACGCTGATCATTCCGCTGGAAAAGATCACGCCGGAGATCAACGGGCGGCTGCAACCGTCATTGCTGGACCTCGGTGTCGCGGTGGGCTCGGGCATTGCCGGTGCTTACGCACACGCCCGCGAGAATGTGATGAAAAGCCTGCCCGGGGTGGCGATCGCCGTGGCCCTGGTGCCGCCATTGTGCGTGGCCGGCATCGGTGTCGGCTGGCTGGACTGGCATGTGATCAGCGGCGCAATGCTGTTGTTCCTCACCAACCTGGTTGGCATCACGCTGGCCGGGGTGGTGACCTTCATGGTGCTGGGCTATGCACCGATCAAGCGTGCCACCCGGGGCCTGGGCTGGACCATGTTGCTGCTGGTGCTGATCTCGATTCCTCTCGGTATTTCCTTCAACAACATCAAGCATCACTGGCAGATCGAGAATCAGCTGCTGAGCGGCCAGTATGTGGTGCACGGCAAGCTCCTGCGCCTGAGCAACATTACGGTGACGCTGCGCCAGCCGGACCTGCTGATCCGCGCTGACGCGGCCAGTGCCAGCCGGCTGGAGCCGGACGACGTGCGGGCATTGAAAGAGCAGTTGACGCAGGAGTTTGGCCGTCCGGTGTCGCTGGAGATCGCCTACCGGCTGGCGTTGTGAAAAGGGTTGCCGGTGCGGCGGGAAGCGCGCAGCGCATCCCGCCGCTGCATCAATGCTCGTCTTCCGGCGGCGAGGCCAGCGTATGCGTTTCTTCGTTGTAGCGTCCCTTCAGCTCATCCTTGACCATGTGTTCCCACAGCGGCACGCCGACGAAATACCCGGCGCGGCCGATGGCGTGTGCTGCCACCGGCGCCGTCAGGATGATGAACAGCACGATCGCCATCACCCGCGTGGTGACGCCGCTGTCGAGAAAATGAATGGCCACGCCGACCATGATCAGGCCGATGCCGAGCGCACCGGCCTTGGTGGTGGCGTGCATGCGCATCAGCAGGTCCGGCATGCGCAACGCGCCGAGGCCGGCCAGCAACATGAAGAAGCAGCCGCTGAGCACGAACACGCTGGCGAGCAGGCTGTTAATCATCGCGGTGTCCTCCGCGTTCCAGGTAGCGGGCAAAGCCGACCGCCGCCAGGAAGGCGGTCAGCGCCAGCACCATGGCCACGTCAAGAAACGCGGTCTGGTCGCTGGTCAGCGCATAGACGCCGATAAAGCCCACGGTGAGTGAGGCCATCAGTTCCAGCGCCACGACCCGGTCCGGCAGCGACGGGCCGCGTACCAGGCGGATAAAGGCAAGGATCAGTGTCGCGCTGAGCATCACGTAGCTGATCCAGATGACGAAGGCGGGCATGGGCGTGGCTCCGGTCAGCGCAGAATGTCCAGCACCCGGGCTTCCAGCGCCTTGATGCTGGCGTGCACGGCCTGTTCGTCGTCCAGGTACATCACGTGCAGGTACAGCACGCTGCGGTCGCTGGAGACGTCCAGGCTGAGGGTGCCGGGAGTGAGTGAAATCAGGTTGGCGAGAATGGTGATCTCGCCATCGGTACGGGCTTCCAGTTTGACCGCGATCACGGCCGGGCGCATGTAGTGCGTCGGGGTCAGCACGTCGTAGGCCACGCGCAGGTTCGACATCACCAGCTCGCGCACGAAGAAGCCGATAAAGCGGATCACCTTCGGCACTTTGCTCGCGTAGTGGGTGAAATGTTTCACGTCGCGCATGGCGAACGCCAGGATCACGTAGCCGAGCACAAAACCGATGACCAGATTGGCGCTGCTGAATTCGCCGGTAATGCCGACCCAGATCAGCGCCAGGACAATGTTCCAGGTCAGGGCGTTCATGAACGTCCTCCCAGTACTGCGTCGATATACAGTGACGGGTTCAGCAATTGTTCAGCGGCCCGTTCGGCCAGCTCGAACACCGGTTGCGCGAACAGGCCCACACACACGGTCAATGCTGCCAGGCCGGCGATGGTCAGGTACAGCGGCACCAGGCTGCCGGTCTGCGGTGGCGTCAGGCCGGTGTCCTGCGGCGCAGCTTTCCAGAACACCTCGGCCCAGATCTTGATCATCGAATACAGCGTCAGCAAGCCCACCACCAGGGCGGTGCCCACCAGCCACCAGCTTCCGGTTTCGACGCCGGCGCGGATGACGATGTATTTGGCAAAGAACCCGGACAGCGGCGGCAGCCCTGCCAGTGACAGCGCCGGGATCAGGAACAGGATCGCCAGCAGCGGTTTTTCGCGGTACAGCCCGCCGAGTTGTTTCAGGTCGTAGCTGCCGCGCAGGCAGAACACCAGGCCACTGATGAGGAACAGGTTCGCCTTCACGATGATGTGATGCATGATGTAGAAGATGCCGCCCACCAGTGCCAGGGCCGACAGCGGTGCCAGCGCCAGCCCCATGATCATGTAGCCGATCTGGCTGATGATGTGGAACGAGAGAATGCGCCGGAACTCGAACTGCGCGGCGGCGCCGAGCACGCCGGTGAGCATGGTCAGGCCGGCGGTCCACAGCAGCAGCGTGTGCGTGAGCGGTTCGGCGGCGCTGAATACCAGCGTGAACACGCGGAACAGGGAATACACGCCGACCTTGGTCAGCAGCCCGGCGAACAGCGCCGACACCGCCACCTGCGGCGTGTGATACGACGCCGGCAACCAGAAGAAAAACGGAAACGCGGCGGCCTTGATGCCGAACGCGACCAGGAACAGCATCGAGATCACGGTCACCAGGCCGGTGTCTTCCACCTCGCCGAGTTTCACTGCGATATCGGCCATGTTCAGCGTGCCGACCAGCCCGTACAGCAGGCCGATGGCGGACAGGAACATGGCCGAGGACACCAGGTTCAATGTCACGTATTTGATGGCGCCTTCCATCTGCGCCCGTTCGCCACCGAGGATCAGCAGCGCGAAGGACGCCACCAGCATTACCTCGAACCAGACGTACAGGTTGAAGATATCGCCGGTCAGGAAGGCGCCGTTGACGCCGGCCAGCAGCAGGTGCATGAGCGGGTAGTAGCCGAAACGGCTGTAGCGTTCGCTGATGGTGCTGAGTGAGTACACGGCGGTGGCAAAGCCGGTGATGCCGGTGAGCAGCACCATGATCGCACCGAGCAGATCCGATACCAGCACGATGCCGAACGGCGCCGGCCAGTTGCCCATTTCCATGACCACGAAATCGGCCTGCCAGGTGGCATGCAGCAGCAATATCGAGGCCACCAGCAGCGCGGCGGTGCCGAGCAGGGCAATGCCACGCTGTACGCGCAGCGAACGCCAGCCGGTCACCGACAGCGCTCCGCTGAGCAGCGGGATCAGGATCGGCAGGGCCACCGTGAGGGACAGGGAACTGCTCAAGTATCGGTATCCTTCATCTGGTTCATGTCATCGGCCTGCACCACTTCGTAGGCGCGGCGGATCAGCACCACGGCAAACGCCAGGACGCCGAAGCCGATCACGATGGCGGTCAGGATCAGTGCCTGCGCCAGTGGGTCGGCGACTACGCCGGCCGGCACTGTTGCACCGTGTGGCACCAGCGGCGGTGCGCCACGGGTCATGCCGGCGCTGGTGAACAGCAGCAGGTTGGCGGCGTTGGAGAGCAGCACCAGGCCAATCACCAGTTTCACGATCGAGCGGCGCAGGATCATGTAGATGGCGGTGGCATAGAGCACACCGACGACAAACGCCATCAGGGTTTCCATCAGTGTTCCTCCGCCAGGTTGAGCACGATGGTCAGCACCGAACCGACCACCACCATGTACACGCCGACATCGAAAAACAGCGGTGTGCCGAGCTTCAGGGTGCCGAGCAGCGGCAGTGTCAGTTCAAACCAGATCGAGGTGAAGAACGGCTCGCCCAGGAAAACCGATGGCACGGCGGACAGCACGCCGAGGGTCAGCCCCCAGCCGATCAGGTCACGCGGTGCGGCCAGCAGAATGCGCCGCGCGGCGGCGGTGTCCACCGCGAACAGATGCAATGACACCGCAGACGCCGCCACCAGCCCGGCAATGAAACCGCCGCCGGGTTCGTTGTGGCCGCGCAACAGCAGGAACAGTGAAAACAGCAGCAGCAGCGGCAGGATGAACTGCCCCGCCGTGCGCAGGATCAGCGATTGCATGTTCATGCATGGTCCTCCGCGCGCAGTTTGATCATGGCAAACACACCGATGGCGGCCAGCGCCAGCACGGCGATTTCACCGAGGGTATCCAGCGCCCGGAAATCCACCAGGATCACATTGACGATGTTGCGGCCGAAGCCGTCAGAGACACTGTGCTCGATGAAATAACTGGAAATGCTGTGGTAGTAGCGGGTGGCGGTGACGGCCAGCAGCAGCACGGTGAAGGTGCCGCCGACGATCAGGCCGACCAGGGCATCGAACAGCCGCACCGGCCTTGACGACAGCCTCAGGAAACCGGGCAGGCGGAACAGCACCAGCACCAGCAGGATCACCGTCAGCGTTTCCACCAGCACCTGGGTGATGCCCAGGTCCGGCGCGCTGAACAGCACGTAGGTGAGCGCGACGGTAAAACCGATCGTACCGAGTGCGGCGACGGCGCCGAGCCGTTCGCTGGTCAGCGCCGCCGCGATGGCCGCAGCGGCGAGTGTGCCGGCGATGACGAATTCATGCGGGGCGATACCGCTGAGCGTGAGATGGAAGGTGAAACTGTCGTGATTGAGGCTGGCTGCCGTCCACACCAGTGCTGTCATCGTCATCAGCGTGGTGATCAGGTAATAGCGCAGGTAGCCGTTCTGCAGCACGCGTGTCTGCCAGGCGGAGAAGCGCACCAGGCCATCCATCATCAGCGCATAGAGCCGTTCCGGGCCGACGCGCAGCGCCAGGGTTTCCGTCGCCTGTGTCAGTCGCCGCCAGGTGGCCCAGCGGGCGAACAGCAACGCGCCCAGCGCCAGCGCGCCCAGGCTCATCAGCAGCGGGGTGTTGACGCCGTGCCAGAGCGCCATGCCCGGCGTCACCGCGTGGCCGGCGCTGGCGCTGGCCGCGGCGGCCAGCAGGGTGGCTTCCGGCCAGTCCGGGAACAGACCGAACATCAGGCTCAGCAACGCCAGCACCACCGGCCCGGCAAGCAATGCCGCAGGCGCCTGGCGGAACGGCTTTTGTGTCGGCAGCGGCGTGCCGAACCAGGGGCGCACACCGATCACCAGCGCGGCGGTGACGCCGAGGGTGGCCGCCAGGAACGCGAACAGGGTCAGCACCTTCGCCAGCAGCGGCGCGTGCAGTACGGATTCGAGCATCATCTCCTTGGCGATAAACCCGAACAGGGGTAACACGCCGGCCAGCGACAGCGCTGCCAGGATGGCGGTCAGGGTGGTAATCGGCATCTGCCGCGCCATGCCGCGCACCGCGAGAAAATCCTTGCTGCCGGTGCTGTAGTCGAGCACGCCGGCGATCATGAACAGTGCGCCCTTGTACAGCGAGTGCGCGACCAGAAAGGCGATCATTGCCGCCAGGGCCTTATCGGTGCCGATGCCGATCAGCATGGTCAGCGTGCCCAGCGCCATCACGGTGGAATAGGCCAGCAGCCGCTTGATGCCGGTGGAGCGCGAGGCCAGGTAGATGCCCAGCAGCATGGTGACGGCGCCGGTGAGCCCCAGCAGCACCAGCCACAGGTTGTTGCCGCCTAGCGCCGGTTGCAGCCGTGCGAGCAGGTACACGCCGGCTTTCACCATGGTGGCCGAGTGCAGGTAGGCAGACACCGGGGTCGGCGCGGCCATCGCATTCGGCAACCAGAAATGGAACGGAAACTGCGCCGACTTGGTGAAGGCACCGGCAAGAATCAACAGCAGCATCGGCACGAACAGCGGGTGCGCCTGCAATACCTCACGCTGGTCGAGCACTTCAGACAGCTCGAAGCTGCCGCCGGCGAGCCCGAGCATGATCAGCCCGGTCATCAGCGCCAGCCCGCCACCGACGGTGACGAACAGGCCCTGCAACGCTGAAGCGCGGGCTTTGGCATCTTCGTGGTTGAAGCCGATCAGCAGGTAGGAAGTAATGCTGGTCAGTTCCCAGAACACGAACAGGCTGATCAGGTTGTCCGAGAGCACCAGCCCGAGCATGGCGGCCATAAAGCACAGCAGCAGCACCATCAGGCGCGGCAGGTCGCGGTGGCCGCCGAGATAACGCCCGGCGAACAGGACGATGAAGGTGCCGATGCCGCTGATCAGCAATGCAAACAGCAGGGACAGGCCGTCGACCAGGAAGCTGAGATGGATCGACAGGCCGGGAATCCAGGCGTGGCTCACCCGCAGGCTGCCGCCGGCGCTGATCTGCGGCAGCAACTGGACGAACCAGATGAACAGGCCGGCCGGCAGCAGAGCCAGCAGCGGCGCGGCGAAGCGCGGCGTCAGCCGATACAGGGCCGGCGCCAGCGCGGCAATCAGGAAACCTGACAGAACAGCAAGCAGCATAGGATCCAGTTCCGGGGCGCTGCCAGTCGGTGCGGGGATCACCCGGGGCGCCGGCGCGCCTGATTCATGCAGTGACAGTCATTGTTTGAACGGCTGACCTGGCAAAAAAGTGAAGCGCCAGAACCGGCCTGATGACAACGTGATCTGTGTCACCAGTGGACGGATGCTACCCGTGTTCAGCGCGGCTTGGCAAATCATCACCTGACCACTACCTATATATAAGTACTAGAAAATATTGATGTTTTTCTGGGCGCGGAGGGAGGGCCGGCTACAGGCGGCCGGCGCGACGCAGGCTCAGGTAGAGACGGTTGAGACGGCCGGGAAGCGTTTGCGGTGTGCCGTCGGTCACCATCACGCCCGCGTGGCGCAGGCGCGCATAGAGCGCCTGGCGCTCCTGCTGGAAGTGGGCGTCGGCGGCGATGCGCAGGGCCTGGTCCACATCGCTGACGTCGGCGCGGGCCAGCGCCTGCTGGTCTGGCAGCTGCATGTCGCCGATCAGGATACGGCTGCGGCCGCGCAGCAGGCGAATGGCGTGCAGCAGGTCGTCGCTGTCGTCCGGTTGCAGGCGCGTGATCAGCACCACCAGTGCCTGCCGCCGCCAGCGCAGCAGCAGGTCGCCGGCGGCACTGCTGTAGTCGCTGGTCAGCTCGCCGGGGTGCAGCGGGTAGACCTGATTCAGCAGCAGGTGCAGGCCGCTGCGGTTGCGCAACGGCGGTACCCACAAGGGCTGCTGGCCGGAAAACAGCATCAGGCCGGGGCGGTCGCCCTGGTCGAGGGCGCTGGAGGCCAGCAACAGCGATGCATCCAGCGCGTGATCAAACACCGTGCGGGGGCCGACGGCGGTGGCCAGGCGCTGGCCGCCGTCGAGCAGCAGGATCAGATGGCGGTTCTGTTCGTCGCGGTATTCACGGCTGATCAGGCTGCCGCGGCGGGCGGTGGCACGCCAGTCGACCTGCCGCAGGGTGTCGCCCGGCCGGTAGTCGCGCAGTTGGTGAAACTCCTGTCCGTCGCCGGCGCTGCGCCGCAGGTGGCGGCCCTGCTGGCGTTGTGTCTGTGGCGTATCCGCAAGACCCTCGCCTTGCAGCCAGGAGAAATCCGGATACACCGGGATGGCGCTGGCGGCGGGCAGGTCGTGACGCAGTTGCCACAGACCCAGCGGGCTGGGGCACCACAGCCGGATGGCACCAAAGTGGGCCACGCCCCGGCGTGCCGGGCGGTAGGGATAGTCCACCAGGGTGTCTTCTTCCGTGGCCGGCGCCAGACTCAACGGCAGCCCGGTGTGGGCGTCGTCGCCGGGATGCTGGTCGGCCAGCAGGCTGCCCGCCGGCAGGGTCACCGAGCGGACCCTGACCCGCACGGTGCCGGGCAGGCCGGCGGCGAAGGCGGCGGGCAACTGGCGCTCGGCCTGAGGCGCGGGGCGGCGCCGGGCAAGGATCAGGTCCAGCAGTGCCAGGGTGCCGAGCAATGCCCCGGCACCGAGCCACAGCCACCACAGCAGGCGCGGTAGCTGGCTGCTGAAAAGTGGCGAAAACGCCATCAGCAATGCCAGCCCGCTCCACAGGGCCACGGCCGTCTGCAGGCGCCGGGTGGGGATCATCATTGACGTGGCGCCGGGACCTGGTCGAGCAGCCGGTCGAGCAACTGCTCCATGCGCACACCCTCGATCTCCGCGTCGGCACTCAGGCACAGGCGGTGCCGCAGTACCGGCCGGGCGACCGCCTTGATGTCATCGGGGATGACAAAATCGCGTCCTTCAATCAGGGCATGGGCGCAGCCGGCGCGGGCCAGCGCGATACTGGCGCGCGGGCTGGCGCCCCGGGCGAGGCCGGGAAAGTCGCGGGTTTCGCGCACCAGGCGCACGGCGTAGTCGAGTACGGCCTCGTCCAGGCTCAGGCCACGTGCGGCCTGCTGCATGGCCAGCACACCCTGGCCGTCGGTGAGGGGTGTCAGGCTGGCCACGTCGAGGCTGTCGGCGATGGTGCCGTCGAGCACCATGCGCACCAGGCGGGTTTCCTCGGCGGCGTCAGGGTAGTCGATCAGCACCTTGAACAGGAACCGGTCCAGTTCGGCTTCCGGCAGCGGGTAGGTGCCTTCCTGGTCGATCGGGTTCTGCGTGGCCAGCACCATGAACGGCATGTCCAGCGGGAAGGCGCTGCCTTCGATGGTGATCTGCCGTTCCTGCATGACTTCCAGCAGTGCCGCCTGGGTCTTGGCCGGGGCGCGGTTGATCTCGTCGGCCAGCAGTAGCTGGGTGAAGGCCGGGCCTTTGCGGATGCGGAAACGCTCGCTTTTCGGGTCGTAGATGGCGTGGCCGGTAATGTCGGTGGGCATCAGGTCGGGGGTGAACTGGATGCGTGCCGAGTTCAGCGCCAGGCTACGCGACAGCGCCCGCACCAACAGCGTCTTGCCGAGGCCGGGTACGCCTTCGATCAGGACATGGCCGCCGGTGATCAGCGCCAGCAGCACTTCGCGCACTACCTGGTGCTGGCCGACCAGCACGCGGTTGAGGCTCTGTTCGATGCGGCGTGCCAGGTGCGCGGCCTGTTCAAGGCCGGCGGGCGTCTGGGAAATATCGGTCACAGGCTTCTCCTGAGTTGTTGCAGGGTGCCGACCTGTTGCAGCAGGTCGTCGGCATCTTGTGGTGTGGTGTCCAGGGCGCGGCGGATGTCACTGGCCGGCAGGCCGGAGAGCCGGGCGGCCACGGTGATCTGCCGGTCTGTTCCGGCACCCCGTGCTTCCGGGTGCCGCGCCAGCCGCGTGCGTACCTGTTCGCGCAGGCCGGCCAGCAGGGCGTCCGGCTCGCCGTGCCGCCACATCAGGCGGCCGCTGGCGAGCAGGTGGTCGAGAAAATCGCCAGGGGGGACGCTGTTGTCATCGAGCAATGCCCCCCGGCGTGGCAGTTGCCGCCAGACCAGCAGCGTCACCAGCACCAGCAGCGCGATCAGCAGGGGCGCGGCATGGCGCCACAGCCAGGCCGGCAGTCGGTCGGCGTCGACACCGCGCACGAACCAGACGGCGCGGTGATCCTGGGCGAAATGCGTCAGCAGCCAGGCATGATCCAGATAATGCAGTTGCGTGTTGTGCCAGGGGCCGAGATCGGACAGGGCCAGCACACGGCCCTCGCCGAGGCTGATCTGGATGATCTGGGTGCCGATGTCGCTGTCGGCGTTGCCACTGAAATAGGGAGCGAAGCGGTCGGTCACCGCCAGCAGCTTCTTGTCTTTCATCGTCTCGGGCACGGCGGTGGCGCCCGGCTGTTTGGGGTGGGTGGGGCCGTCCAGCCATTCGACACTCTTGCGTGGCGTGTCGGTGTGGTTTGCTTCGCCGTACTGGGGGGCGTACAGGGCATCGTGCCAGAGGGTGGCGTGCACATCGAAGGCGGCGAAGCGGGGACGGTCGTCGTCCTCCACATAGACCCGGGTGTCATGCACCGGCTGCGGGTTGTCGCACAGGCTGCGCAGGCAGTCTTCTTCCAGCTGGGTGCCTTCGGCGGCCAGGCACAGCCGGCTGAACAGGTCACCGGCATTGTCGAGCATGTCGGCAAAGGGCTGGTCGTCGTCGGCGTGCAGCGTCTGTTCGTTGATGCGGGCGGTGACACCGAGTGGGTAGAGCAGTGGGTCCCGCCGCAGCCAGCGGGCGTCGTCAATCGCGTGTTCGGCTTGGACGTCGTTCAGGGTCGGCGCCACGGCGATCAGGACGCCGCCGGCTTCGACCCATTCATACAGGGCGCGGACGCGCGCCGGGTTCAGGCCGGCGCGGCGCTCGTCCAGCACCAGCAGCACATCGGTGGGCGGCAGCGGGAACAGCGATGGGCTGCCGGTCAGGTGGCGTACCTCAAGGCCTCGGGCTTCGAGCAAACGTCCGGCGGCCAGCAGCGGGTTGCGGCGTGCCTCGGCGGCGGGCGGCTCGTGTACCACGAATTCGCGCCGTTCGCAGCGGCTCAGGCCCAGCGCCGTTGCGCCGACCAGCAGCAGGATGATCACCACGCGCCAGATCATGCCGTGCTCTCCGTGGCGAGGCTGGCGCGCCAGTCGTCCAGCAACTGGCTGACCTGTTCGGGGGCAGCCGGGCGGTGGCCCCAGGCCAGCGCCACCCAGACCGGTGTCAGCCGCCCCAGAAACCCGGTCAGCGGATCAGACGGCTGGCGCTGCTGAAGCTGGCGCAGCACTTCGCCCTCGGTGGCGCCAAGGGCAATGCGCAGGCCGTGGCGCTGGTGCAGTTCGGACAGGGTGATCCGGTACAGCAGGCTCAGCGCCAGGCGGATATCGCCGGCGGCCAGTGCGGCGCGGATCGCCTGCTCCGGGTCGTCCGGCAGGCTGTCGCGGGCAATCGACATGCCGCGCACCGTGGGGGCAGTGCGGCGCGGCGCCGGGTCGGTCACGGGCAGGCCCAGGCGATGCCGCTGGCTCCACAGTAACCAGCACAGCACCGCAATCAGGGCGCCCCAGGCGATAATCCGCAGCAGGTCATTGAGCCAGCCCAGGGACAGGTCGTTGCGGGGGCGTTCGTTGCCGTCGAAATCCTGATCGAGCAGCCAGCGGATGGCGCGGTCGAGCAGGTCGTTGCGGTATTCGTCGCGCTGGCGCCAGCCTTGCTCCAGCCGCATTGACATGAAGTCGTCGTCGGCAATGATTTCGATGGCCTGCTCGCGGGCCGGGGCAGCAGTATCGGCTTGCGCCGGGGGAGGCGCGAAGGCTGGCAGCAGCAGGGCGGCCAGCAGCAGGGCGGTGACGCCGGGGCGGCGCTGCGCGCCAATGCGGCGCAGGCCCGGTTCCAGATCCCAGCCTTCCAGCCAGGTGCGCTTGTTCAGGTAGAGCGCGAAACCGCAGCAGACGTACAAGGGTTCCATCAGCACCATGGCCAGATACCAGCACACCAGCAGCGCGCGGCCATATTGCCCGATGTGATCCGCCAGCCAGTATTGCAGGTCCAGATGGACCTCCCAGGGCACCAGCACCCAGGCCAGCATCATCAGGCTGATCATCAACCCCTGCTCCAGATGCAGCACCAGCAACGTCAGCGTGCCGCTGTGGCTGGTGGGCGGCAGTTGCAGGGCGCGCAGGCGTGTACGGATCTGTTTGCGGTCGCCTTTTTCGAGCTGGAACACCGGCGCGAAATAACTCCGCGACGGGCTCAGCCGGCGCCAGGTGAGCTGGTCGAACAGGTAGGACAGGCCGTAACGGGGAAACTGCCGCAGCAGCGTCAGGACCGGGGTGTGTTCGCCGAACAGGGCACGCGCGCAGTACTCCAGCAGGGGCCGTTCCCACAGTGGCTTGAGCCACCAGAACAGCAACGGTGCCAACAGGCTTTCCGGCCCGGCCCAGGCCCACAGCAATGCCGCCACGGGCAGTGTCGTGAGCAGCCAGATCAGCGTCAGTGGCCGCCACCACTGACGGTACAGGCGCGTACCCAGGTCAATCGCCTGCCAGGGGGGGCGCGGCGCGATACGCGCCTGGTGGCCGTTGCTCACAGCGGCGCCCTGCGCCGGCCACCGGCGAACAGGTACAGCGCCACCAGCGCCCAGCTCAGGCCGCCGACGGTGTACTTCACAGCGGCGGGCAGATCACGGGGGGACCAGAACGCCTCGATAAACGCTGCCAGTAACAGCATGAAGAACACGCCATACATGACCGGTACGGTGGCGCGTGCGGCGTGGCGTAGTGCAGCCAGCCGGGACACCGGGCCCGGGGCAAGCACGGCCACGCCGAGTTTCAGCCCGGCGCCGCCGGCCAGCACGATGGCGGTCAGCTCCGGTGCGCCGTGGGCGACGACAAAGGTGAAGAAGTTGTCGCTGGCGCCAATGTGCACGATGTGCCCGGCGGCGGCGCCGAAAAAGCCGCCGTTGAACACCATCACAAACAGCGCGCCGATGCCGAACGCCAGACCGCCGGCAAAGGTACGGAAAGCGATGCCGATGTTGTTGTAGATGTAGTAGCCGAACATGGTGAGGTCATCGCCGCTGTCGCGGCCATCACTGAGCGTGCTGTCACCGTACATGTCCTCCAGCGACAGCGTCATGCTCTCGCCGAGCACGCTGTAGGCCATGTCCGGCTGCATCGCCACCAGTATCCAGGCGAACGCCAGTGACAATACAAAGGCCAGCGCGCTGGCCAGGTGCCAGCGCCACTGCGCACGCACCGCCTGCGGGAAACCTTCGCGCACGAAGTACAGCAGCCGGGGCAGCAGCGGCGGGCGGTACTGGTAGAGCTGGCGGTGGCCGCGCAGCACCAGCGCGTTCAGTTGTTCCACCAGGTCCAGGCTGTAGCCGCGCTGGCGCGCCAGCGCCAGGTGATGGCACAGGCGGCGGTAGGCGGCGGGAAATTCGGCGGCGCTCAGCGCCGGTGGCGTGGTGTGGCGCTCGCCCGGTTTCTCCAGCCGCGAGAGCGTCTGTTCGATATGTTGCCAGAGGCCGGCGTAGCGGGCCTCGAACTGTTGCTGGCGCATCAGCCGCCTCCCTGCACATGCAGCGCCATGCGCCGCAGCCGCTCTTCAGCGTCCTCCGGTGCCAGCTCCGGGAACGCCAGCCGCGCCAGCTCGCCGCGCCGTGCCGGCGAGAGGCCGGGGCTGCGTTCGAGGAAGGTCAGCAATAACTGGCGGTCCTGGATGCTGGTGGTCCAGTCGGGGGGAAGGGTCTGGTGGTGCTGGGTGGCACTGCGCGCCGGCACGCTGCGGCTGTAGACCACCAGGGTGCCGGCGGCCAGATCACCAAGACGGCGGAAGCGGCTGTCCAGCAGCATGGTGATGAAACCGGTCAGGTACAGCAGCGGAAACTGGTCGGCGGTGCGCAGCAGATTGCGCACCAGGCTGGCGCTGAAATCCACCGGCGTACCGTCCTCGCGCACCACCGCCATGCCGAAGGATTTCTTGCCCGGCGTCTGGCCCTGGCGCATCACTTCGAACCATACCGGGTAGAACCATTCCAGCAGGAAAATCAGGATCAGCATCAGCCCGTTGCCGAGCCCGCCGAGCAGGCCGAACAGCACTGCGGCAATGATGTAGACGACGATGCGGATGGCGAGATCGGTGAAATAGGCCAGGGCGCGGGGCACCGGGCCGGCCAGGTCCAGCGTCAGCGGCACCCCCTCCGGGGTGGTGATGTGATGCTGGTCGTCGATCATCCGTACCGGCTCACCGGTCGCCGGGCTGGCTGCGGATCAGCAGCAGGCAGGTGGTGAACAGGGCGCACACCAGTGCCACGCGCACAATGGCGAGATAGAGCATGGGCGGTGGGTAAAACAGCTGCACCACAAAGCCGCAGAAATAGAACATCAGCACGAAGCTCAGCCAGGTGAGCTGGCGCGCGCTGCCGTGCACGGCAGCGGGAATGAACAGCAGCAGCGGCGTATACAGCAGCAGGGACATGAACACCTTGGCGATGCCGGGCACATCCGGCGGCGCCAGCCCCCAGAGGCCGCCGATGCCGGCCACCAGCAGCAGGAAGAAAAACAGTCGGTTCAGGTTCAGCAGCAAGGTGAAGCTCCCGGTCATGACCGCCCCGCCAGTTGTCGCGCGGTGCGTGCCAGCCGCTCGCCCAGGGCGCGGGCCAGCGTGGTTTCGGTGTCGCTCAGGGTGGTGTCATTGTTGATGCCGGCAGCGTGGCTGGCGCCGTAGGGCGTGCCACCGCCGGTGGTCTCCAGCAGACCCTTTTCGCTGTAGGGGATGCCGGTGATCAGCATGCCGTGGTGCAGCAGCGGCATCATCATGGTCAGCAGAGTGCTTTCCTGGCCGCCATGCAGGCTGCTGGTGGAGGTGAACACGCCGGCAGGCTTGCCGATCAGGGTGCCCTGCATCCACAGCTCACTGGTCTGGTCGAGAAAATATTTAAGGGGGGCGGCCATGTTGCCGAAACGGGTAGGAGAGCCCAGGGCCAGTGCGCTGCACCCGGCCAGGTCGTCCAGCGTGCAATAGGGCGCGCCCTCATCGGGCACGGCCGGGGCGGTCGCTTCGCTGACCGCCGATACAGGCGCTACCGTGCGCAACCGGGCCGGCAGGCCGCCTTTTTCGCAGCCCATGGCGATCTGCCGGGCGAGCCGGGCAATACTGCCGGTGCGGCTGTAGTAGAGCACCAGAACGTAGGGTTCCATGGACACGCTTCCTTGGGTCGTGGCCGGATCAATGATCCAGCAGCGCGAGGACGTTCTCCGGCGGCCGGCCGAGGACGGCACGGTCGCCATGCACCACGATCGGCCGCTCGATCAGCTTGGGGTATTTCACCATGGCGTCGATCACGGCGGCGGCGCTGCTTTTTGCCGACAGGCCGGCTTCGGCATACTCGGCTTCGCCAGTGCGCAGCAGCGCGTGCGGGTGTGCCAGGCCAAGCTGGCGTACCAGTTTGCGCAGCGTCGCAGCGTTCGGCGGCGTTTGCAGATAAAGTACGATGTCCGGCGCAATACCGTGCTCTTCGAGCAGGGCCAGGGTCTGGCGGGATTTCGAGCAGCGCGGATTGTGATAGATGATGTAACTGGACATAGTCTGATCGTGTGTTCCGGTATGGGACGGGATATTCTAGTCGACACGCTTGCGCCATGTCGCGGCTGAATCCGTCGACCGGCAGTCAGACCGCACTCCGATGGCAGGGATGGACACACATGAATGGTATGGATTCAACAACCTGGCATATCGTCCGGCAGCATGCGCGACACGCTGGCGGTACCGTGCGCGATTTCGTGTTGCTGCTCACACGCCAGTTCAAAGAGGACGGGTGCCGCGAAAGTGCGGCGGCACTCACCTACACCACGCTGTTCGCCATTGTGCCGGTGATGACGGTGACCTACGCCGTGCTCGCCATGGTGCCCGCACTGAAGGAACGTGGCGGTACGTTCCAGAACTGGTTGCTGGAGTATTTCGTGCCGTCGGCCGGCACCCAGGTACAGGACTATCTCAGCGAATTTTCCCGCCAGACCACCAACCTGACGCTGATCGGCGGCGTGGTGCTGATCATTACCGCCGTGCTGCTGCTGCGCACCATCGAGCAGACCATGAACCGGATCTGGAAAGTGGCGGTGCCGCGCAAGGGGCTGGTGAGCCTGATGATGTATTGGGCGGTGCTGACACTCGGGCCGCTGCTGCTGGGCGCCGGGCTGGGCATCAGCTCGTATCTGGCGTCGGTGTCGCTGGTGACCGACACGGTGGCGTTTTTTGGCGGTGCAAGGCTGTGGCTGTCGCTGTTGCCGGTGCTGTTCACGACCGGGCTGCTGACGTTGCTGTACGTCGTGGTGCCGAACTGTCACGTGCCGATCCGCCAGGGGCTGATCGGTGGTTTCGTGGCGGCGGTGATGTTCGAGCTGGCAAAGAGCGCCTTTGTGCTGTTTGTCCGCTTTTCGCCGAATTATGAAGTGGTGTACGGCGCGTTCGCGGCCGTGCCGCTGTTTCTGTTGTGGCTGTTCATTTCCTGGGTGATCGTACTGGCCGGCGCCGAACTGGTGCGCACGCTGGTGATCTTCCATGAGCATCGCCGTGATGTGCCCCGGCTGCAGGCGTTGCTGCGCGTCCTCGAGGTGCTGTGGCGCAAGCAGCAGCATGGCGCCGTGCTCAAGCCGGCACTGATGCGCCGGACCATGCTGGCCGGCGGTGGCGCGCGCTGGGACGAGTTCCGCAACCTGCTGTTCGATCTCGGGCTGGTGCGGCGTACCGAGGAAGGCGCCTACGTGCTGACCCGCGACCTGCGTACGCTGACCCTGGGGGAACTCACCGACATGGTGCCCTGGCCGGCTGCAAAACAGTTGCGCGTCAGCGCGCCCCTGCGGCGGCCCTGGGAAGCCGCGCTGCAGCAGCGCTGCCTTGAGGCCCGCGAAGGCATGCAGGCGCCGCTGGCGCTGTCGCTGGAGGCGCTGTTCGGGGAAGAAAGCGAACCGGCAGCAACCGACACTGCCCGCGACGAGCGCCCGGCCAGCACCGCACCCGAACAGGAAGTGTCGGCATGAAAACCCTGCGTGTGCGCGTGTGTGGCCGGGTGCAGGGGGTCTGTTTCCGTGCCGGTACGCAGCAGCAGGCGCAGGCGCTGGGCCTCACCGGCTGGGTCCGCAACCGCGAGGACGGCAGTGTCGAAGCGCAACTGCGTGGCGGCGACAGGGCATTGCAGCAGATGCTTGACTGGTTGCACCATGGCCCGCCAGAGGCCCGGGTAGACACGGTGGAAACCGAACGGCTGCCCGACGACACAACCGATAACAATATTTTTGAGGTCCGGCGGTGAAACACGTTGAACTGGTCAACGGCAATCTGCGCTTCCCGGCGCTGATGGCGGGGGATGGGGAACCCGTACTGTTGCTGCATGGCTTTCCCGATTGTCATCTGAACTGGGTGCATCAGCTCGAAGCACTGGCCGGGGCGGGCTACTGTGCCGTGGCCCCGGCGATGCGCGGCTACGCGCCCGGTTGCCTGGCGCCGGACGGCGATTATTCACTGCGCGCCGCCGTCGAGGATGTCTGCGCCTTTGCCAATCAGCTTGGCGGCGCGGTGCACCTGGTCGGCCACGACTGGGGCGCGGCGGTGGGCTACCTGGCGGCGGCCCGTTCGCCGGAGCTGTTCCTGTCGCTCTCGACGCTGGCGGTACCACCACTGAAGCGCCTGCCGCAGGCGGTACTGCGGGTGCCGGAACAACTGCTGTTGTCCGCCTACATGGATTTCTTCCAGTTGCCGCTGGTGCCCGAATGGGTGCTGCGCCGCAACGATCTGGCCGGGGTCGAGTGGCTCTGGCAGCGCTGGTCACCGGACTGGGACGGCGGTGACTATTTGGCCAATGCCCAGCGTGTACTGGCCGAGCCGGGCGCGCTCAGCGGTGCGCTGAACTGGTACCGCCACCTGCCGCGTTTCTGGACTGCCGCCCACCGCGAGGCGCGCAGCTGGATGGCGCGGCCGATTGCCGTGCCGACCCTGGTGATGCTCGGCCGCAAGGATGGCTGCATGAGCCCACGGCTGCTGGACCATGCCGTGCAGGCGCGGGATTTCCCCGTTGGCCTGCAGGTGGAGCAGATCTCCGGGGCCGGGCATTTCCTGCATCTGGAGAGGCCGCAGCGGATCAATGAGCTGCTGTTGGCGCATCTGGCGCAAACAGCGGTCCAGACGGCCGGCTGACACCCTTTTCTTTGACCTTCGGCGGGGGCACGCAAGGTGCCCGCCGGGGCGCCATCAGGCTATAATGCGCGCCCCCGATATCCCGAGCCGGAGTGACCCATGACGGTGATTCGCCAGGACGACGTGATCCAGAGCGTCGCTGATGCCCTGCAGTACATCTCTTATTACCACCCCGTGGACTTTATCCGCGCTGTGCACGAAGCCTACGAGCGTGAGGAAAACCCGGCGGCCAAGGATGCCATGGCGCAGATTCTGGTGAACTCGCGCATGTCCGCCACCGGACACCGCCCGATCTGCCAGGACACCGGTATCGTCACCGTGTTCTGCAAGGTCGGCATGCAGGTGACCTTTGAAGGCGACATGAGCCTGACCGACATGATCAACGAGGGTGTGCGCCGCGCCTACAACCACCCGGACAACGTGCTGCGTGCGTCGGTGCTGGCCGACCCGGACGGCAAGCGTGCCAACACCAAAGACAACACCCCGGCCGTGATTCACTACGACATCGTGCCGGGCAACACTGTGGACATTCAGGTCGCGGCCAAGGGCGGCGGCAGTGAAGCCAAATCCAAGTTCGCCATGCTCAACCCGTCCGATTCCATCGTCGACTGGGTGCTGGAGCAGGTGCCGAAAATGGGCGCCGGCTGGTGCCCGCCGGGCATGCTCGGCATCGGTATCGGCGGCACCGCAGAAAAAGCCATGGTGCTGGCGAAAGAATCGCTGATGGACCCGATCGATATTCACGCATTGCAGGCTCGTGGCCCGCAGACCCGCGCCGAAGAACTGCGTCTGGAGCTGTTCGAGAAAGTGAACGCGCTGGGGATCGGCGCCCAGGGCCTGGGTGGCCTGACCACCGTGCTGGACGTGAAAGTGGTCGATTACCCGACCCACGCCGCCAACAAGCCGGTGGCGATCATCCCCAACTGTGCCGCTACCCGCCACGCGCATTTCGTGCTCGACGGCAGTGGCCCGGCCGATCTGAAAGCCCCGGACATCAACGAATGGCCGGACATCGCCTGGGGCGACGATGGCCAGTCGAAGCGCGTCAATCTGGACAACATTACCCCGGAAGAAGTGCAGACCTGGAAATCCGGCGACACGCTGCTGTTGTCCGGCAAGCTGCTGACCGGCCGTGATGCGGCGCACAAGCGCATGGTCGACATGCTGGCCAAAGGCGAAGCGCTGCCGGTGGATTTCACCAACCGCTTTATCTACTACGTCGGCCCGGTCGATCCGGTCGGTGACGAAGTGGTGGGCCCGGCTGGCCCCACCACCGCGACGCGGATGGATAAATTCACCCGCACCATGCTGGAAGCTACCGGCCTGATCGGCATGGTCGGCAAGGCCGAGCGTGGCCAGACCGCGATTGACGCGATCCGCGACAACAAGGCTGTCTACCTGATGGCCGTGGGTGGCGCGGCTTACCTGGTATCCAAGGCGATCCGGTCCTCCCGTGTGGTGGCCTTCGAGGACCTGGGCATGGAAGCCATCTACGAATTCGACGTGCAGGACATGCCGGTGACGGTGGCCGTCGACAGCGAAGGCACTTCAGTGCACCGCACCGGCCCGAAAATCTGGCAGGCAAAGATCGGCAGAATTCCGGTCACCGAAAGCGCCTGAGCCAGCCGACACGCCCCGAAACAGGGGCGTGTTTTTTATGGCCTGTGCGCCACTGTTGCCATCGCGACCTCTGGTGGCAATGACGTTGCCGGTCGAATCCGGTATAACAAGGGCCGTTTGATGGCTGCACGCCAGCATGGCTGACGTGTTGCGATCATCCTGTTATTCAGGTTGCCGCAAGGGAAACTGCGGCAACACACCTGTCAAAATACGGATTGATCTGTCTGTTTTGGTCGTGCGGATGTTTTTGACTGCTGTGTTATTGCGCCGCCGCGCCCGTGCGTGCGGCGTCTGTGCCTTGCTGGCTTTGCTGCTCGCGGCGGCTGGCTGTACCCCGATCTCCGATGTGGTGATGCCCTGGGTGCCCCAGGTGACGCCTCCGGCACGCGTCGGCGGGCTCACCTATGCGGGAATCGATGAACTGGGTGCGCTGCATGGCCCTTGTGCCTATCTCGGTGACCTGCATACACGTGGCTTGATGCTGCCGGAAACAGAATTCGAACTGGTCCTGGAAGCCTGTACTGCGCAGGTCATGAAAGCCGAGGAAGAAGAAGCCGAACGCCTGCGGGCTGAAGAAGAGCGCGCCATTGCCGAAATGATGGCGCGCGAGTGGCAGGCGGTGGAAGCAGCCCGCGAACAGGAATGGCGCGAGGCCGAGCGCCGGCGCCAGGAGGCAGAACTGCTGCGCGCGCAATTGGCGGCGGCGGAGCAGAAGGAGCGGGAGCGGCGCGAAGCGCTGTTGCAGCGTATCAGCCAGGCCAACGTGCAACGCGAGCTGGCCGGCGTGCCGGACAAGCCGATCGCGCACAATCTGAGCCAACCCCTGAAGACCACCCTGAAGACTTTCCTGTCCTGTATCGAACTGGCGTATCCAAACAAGGGCTATCAGATCGCCCGTTCGGGCCGTACCCTGACCGTGATCATGCGCGAGGCCGAACTGCCCCGTGGCGACCTGGCGATTGAATCCCGCTTTGTGGAAAACCCTGAATACTGGCGCATGACTTATCTGCGCGTGGCGGATATTGAGGCGCGTACCGATGCAGACCGGTTTGTGTTGTCGCAGAACCTGACAGCGGAGAGTTGTCCGCAAGAAGGCGGGTTGTTTTGAGAAGGCGAATGTGCGGCGAGGTTATAGCGGAAACAGCCAATCGAAACTGAAGCTTTGATTGGGAGATATGATTAGTCGCTATATTTTTTTTAGGGAGAGGTTTTATTTATCCGATAATGGAATTCTGAATCAGGGCTTTATGATATTAAAGAAAATATGACTTGTCCCGCAAAAAAGACATTGTAAGAGATTTCCTACAAAGAATGAGGGCAAAAACGTACGAGCATCCCGGTACTCGATTTTAATCTGTTCAAAGTTGAAACGGATATCTGGGGTGGGAAATGAAATCCAGTGTCATATTAATATTATTTTTGCCGGTGATCATGATGCTGTCAGGGGGAGGTGCGCAGGCGGACCCCTTGGATGTCGAAAACCTTCTTCCGGATTTTTATTCGGATCCATCTCTAAGCGCCTCGATTGGTTACTTCGGTGATGTGGCGCAGGTTACGGTAGATAAATTCTCCGGCAAGCTGGTTGCCCGCGCAGAAGATGTGGTGGTACCGGGGAACGGTGGCCTGGATATCATCCTCCAGAGAACTTATACCTCGCTTGATCCAGGCGTTATTCCGGAATACAGCTATCTTGGGGCTGGCTGGAGTATGCATTACGGGCAAATACGAATTACCGACCCAGACAGAATGTGCAGCCGATTGTGGAGCACCACTATGTCAGGTAACCCTGTATATGTGGCGGGAGACGGCAGCACACGTGCGCTGGCGTTTGTGACCCTGCCTGTCAGTGCTGATCTTGGGGCGGAATACGTATCATCAAGAAATGATCTGGTCTATTGCAATCAGGATGGCACCTTCTATATGCGCTCTCCGGATGGCAGGAGATACGATTTTGATGCCTTTAGCTATGAGCCGGATACTGCTTATCCGGCTGTCTGGTATGTCACTAAAGTGACCGACAGAAACGGAAATACTCTGGATATCAGCTATGTACCAACCGGAACGTTAGGTGGTATGGGCATGGTGATGACTCAGATATCGGCTGGCGATGGGCGTATTGTGACATTCGCCTATCAGGGCAGTTCAGGCGACAGTGTAGTTCCCCCGCTTTGACGGACACCTTCTCCTAACCGATGAGGTGTAGAAATGCCGAAGTACAACAATCCAAGAAAAACTTGGCGGTATGCGGACGATTTCAAGATCCGCGCCGTCGAGATGAGCTACCAGGAGGGAATCCAGATCCAGCAGGTTGCCGAGGGACTTGGCATCCACCCCTTTATGCTATCGCGCTGGCGTAAAGAGTATCGGGAAGGCAAGATCAGGTCTGACGGTCGCAAACGTGTAGATGTGATGAAGAATCCCAAAGCACCCAGGGCCGCCGAGCTGAACGAGACGGCCCGGCTAAAACGCGAGAATGAACGCCTCAAAAAGGAGAACGACCTCCTAAAAAAGTGGCAACGGTATCTGGCGGAACAACATCAGAGCGATTTGGATTCATCCAAGTCCACGGACGAGAACTAGGTGTCAGATACCTGTGTGAATGGCTTGGGGTTTCCCGGAGCGGCTACTACGCATGGCTGAAGCGTCCTGTCAGCGCGAGAGCGCTTGAGGACCGCCAACTGGCCGGCTATATCGAGCGGGCTCACAGGAAAAGTGAGGGTCGCTACGGCAGCCCAAGGGTCCATAAAGTACTGGCTCGACAAGGCATCCGGGTGGGGCAAAAGCGCGTGGAGCGGCTTATGCGGGACGCGGGGCTGGTTGGCCGGGCAGCAACACTCTATCGACGGGTGCCTGGTATAGAGAAATTCTTCGCCCGCCATCAGAATCTTCGGGCGGATTCGGGGCCACCTGCTGGAGTGAATGAGCAATGGGTGGCGGATCTGACCTATATCCGTGTGGCGAAAGAATGGCATTACCTGGCCACGGTGATGGACGTTTACTCCAGGAGAATTGTGGGTTGGGCTCTGGGGAAGAACAAGACAGCAGAACTGACGTTGCGGGCACTCAAGCAGGCGTTGAGAGTAAGAGTGCCGCAGCGGCGGATGATCTTCCATTCAGATCGTGGCTCCGAGTATGGCGCCCACCTCCTGCAGAATGAGCTTGAGCGCCACGGTATTCGCAGTAGTATGAATCGACCGGGTCGTTGTACGGATAACGGCCATATGGAATCATTCTTTCACAGTTTGAAGGCAGAGCTTATCCATGGAGAGGAATTCAATACCGAGCATCAGCTCCGATTGGCGCTGTCGGGATACATCAACCAATTTTATAATCGTAGCAGGCTGCACTCAGGTCTGGGCTATTTGAGCCCGGTGGAATACGAGAGAATGGCAGCGTGAAATGAAGCGTGTCCGTTTTATCGGGGGAAGATCACAGCCCCTTGCTGACACAGATAAGCTATGACGGTGATGACTGGGTTTACAGTTACGCTTCGGGCGATTTTGGGGACGCAGGAAGGACGCGGTATCTTTCGCAGGTCACGGACCCAGAGGGGCTTTCCTGGACTTATGATTATTGGCCCTATAATGGGGCTGGAACTTCTGGAGCGGGGTCTTTGCGCAGCGTGACAAACCCCCACGGGGGAGTGCATGAGTTTACCTACGGATTGCAACAATTCAATGCCGATGTTCTGGATACAACCTGGAACATCGTGGTGAACCAGTATCAGCGCCGTAATGGGACGGTGCCAGTCTCATCCGAGACATACACATACGCGCAAACAGCCTCTTCACCTGTCAGTGACACTACTACCGTGACGAGTGATGACGGGGTGACGCTGTATCGGCATTTTGGGATATCGGGTGGTCAGAGTGGGGCGGTCTGGAAGATCGGTTTGCTGGATTCGGTGGAGTATACCCCCGTGAGTGGTGTGCCTTCTACCGAGCGATACTATTGGGAAGGTCAACAGGTCTCGCAGGAAACATACAAGCGCAACAGGGGGACGGGACTCTATATTCATTTTGACGATAGATATCGGATACCGTACCTGACGGAAAAACAGATAGAACGTGAATCCAGAACTTATATTACTCAGTATAGTGATTTCCTGGCGCAGGGGTGGCATCCCGCTCCGCAGCTTTATCAGACGATTACCAGGACCGGGCCATCTGGTACCCGGGAAGAGGGAGTCAGATTCTTCTATGACTTGGATAAATGGATAGTAGGTATTATCCGCCAATGGAATTACGGGCAGAAGATTGCCTTCCTATACAACATGGATGCCAACGGGAATGTTATAGAAGCCTTTGAGGATGGCCGCTGGGCATACTATGCCAGAACACCTGAAGGGGAAATTTCTTCCGAACAGATAGGAAATAACGCACCCTTTAATTATTCAAATTATGAATATGGCAAGGCCGGAGATATCAGCTTCCCGGATGGTGGCTTTATAGAAAGAGAAATGGATTCCTACGGCAGAGTAATCAGTGAGGAAAATGCAAATGGAATCACTTCATGGTCCTATGATGTCATAGGACGCCTGGAAGGAATATTTCCGGCGGCTTCGGCACCAATAGCGCTTTCCTGGTCGGCCAATTCTGTCGAAATAACCCGGCAAGGATACGAAAATACCAAGCATTTTGACGGTTTTGGCCGCGTATACCAGGAGCAGATATCCGGAACCGGCTCTCCATCCATTAGCATCGCCAGGTCATACGACCATGAAGACAGAGTCACGGAGGAGTCGGTCAATGGCTCTGAATTTGGATATATCTACGATGGGTACAGCCGCCTGCTCAGGATAGAGCACGATGATGGTGACAAATTATTTTCATACGGGCCGGGTAGCAAGACGGTAGAGGACGAGATGGGAAACCTGGCCATATATTCCTATGCCACCTATAGCAGTCCGGATGAGGGGGAGCTGGAGAGCATCCAGGTGGATGACCTTGATGAAATTGTGATTGAACGAAACTCCGCCGGGGAAGTCGTGCGAGTATCGCAGGCCGATATCCAGAGATTGTATGCCTATTACAACTATAACCAGTTGGCCAGTATCCATGATCCGGAGACGGGTGAGGTGGTTTACGGGTACGACACGGCTGGAAACATATCGGTAGAGTTTTTTACCCCGGATCTGGGTGGGCAATCCGGATTGAATATCCAGTACCAGTACGATGCCATGAACAGAAAGACCGGAATGTATGCCACTGCCTATATCCAGGAGCCTCTGGACGATCTTCAGGATACTATTGTGCGCAACCGGTGGAGTGAAGATTACACCTATGACACAGTGGGCAATATGCTGATGTCTGAGCGAAACCGTAATGAAGAGATATATGAATACATTCCATCCCTCGAGGGATACTACCTGACGGATATTGTTGATCATCCCGTAACCTGGCAAATGTCGTACGATGCGGAAGGACGGCTTCTTTCCGAAAGCCTCCATGTCGATGCCAACCAGTTTGCACTGGCCTACGCGTATTCGCCGGATGGCCATCTATCCAGCACCACCTATCCATCTGGCGAAGTGGTTCTGCACAATCCCAATTCGTATGGCTGGCCACTCTCGGCGGGAAGTTATGCGACGGTCTCTGGTTATCATGTGAATGGTATGCCTTCCACCTTGCAATTTGGTAATGGTGATATCTATTCCTCCAGCGTGGACGGCTATCATCGTCTGGCAGGATTCCGTGTCGATGCCGGTAGCACAGTATTGATGAACCATACGCTGGCCTACAATCCGGCGGGTAATTTGATTTCATCGGCTGATCTGAACAACCCATCCGACACAGTTTCTCTCAGTTACGATAGCGCCAACCAGCTTGTCTCGGCGTCAGGGTTTTGGGGGGCAAAAACCATTGATTATGACGGGCTGGGCAATGTTCTCTCGGTGAATAACGGGGCGAGCTCCACCCTGTATCAGTACGATATTGACAATAGACTTACGGCAGTCTCCGGTGCGGTAACGAGAAACTATAGCTACCCCGATTATTACTTCGGCGCAGTGGGTAGTAATGGTGTCCACGATTTGAAGCGGGATATCAATAATCAGCTCTATAAATATCAGCCTGCCGGTTTCTACAGTGGCTGGACCATCATGGAATATGACGCCCGGGGCAGAGTGGCCAAGACCTTCACCGACAGTGGCGGCCTGGAATACTCGATGTATGGCGCCAACGGTAAATTGATGTTCCAGTGGGATGGGCAGGACGATTACAAGGAATATATCTACTTGGGTCAACGCCTTGTTGCGGAAAGAGCGGTCGCTCAATAAAACTGGGCTGAAGCCCGGTCTGGATGGTCCGGGAAGGAGAAAACGACCATGTTGATGAAGCATTCACTACGGACAATGCTGTGGATAGTGCTGCTGGGGCTGACGCAGCTTGCCCTGTCACAGACCGTCACGGTGACCTATATCCATACGGATCACCTCGGTTCCCCGGTAATGGGGCGTACCCAGGCGGGTGCGACGAGCTTTGAGGCACGCTACGAACCGTTTGGTGCCCGGCAGAGTGTGTCGGGTAGCGCAGGTGATATTGGTTATACAGGCCATTATGAAGACCAGGCGCTTGGTCTGATCAATGCGGGGGCCCGGTGGTACGACCAGGAAGTGGGCCGTATGTTGTCGCCGGATGCGGTCAGGTTCACAGATCGGGTGCCCCTGAGCTTCAACCGGTATGCGTATGGACTGAACAATCCCTACCGGTATATCGACCCGGATGGCAACTGGGTATTGCCAGTTCTGGCTGTGGCGGGTATCGGCGCGCTTCTGACGTTCAGTGAGTATGCCAACGCGCCGGCTGTGGGTGAGGAGCCGGTGACACGCTCTAACCTGGAGCGGGTCGGGGTATTGGCGATTGCGCCGGTGGCCAGAGGGGGCACGGTTATTGCCTCTGCTTCGGCGCGTGGGGTTACAAAGGGCGTAGATGACCTTTTCAAGGCGGGACGTACTCCAAAAGCAAGTGAGCTTAAAAAGTTTGCTGAGCAACAGGGATGGAAGCCTTCGCAGACTGCAAATGGCCCACTGAAGTATGTTGACGAAAATGGCATCAACAGACTGACAATAAAACAAGGTAGTTCTCGCGCACCAGGTAGTGCAAATCCGCATGTGGAGCTGCGTAATGCATCAGGGCAGCGAATTGATCCTGCTGGCAATCCAGTGACTCGAAGAAGTCCTGGAAATCACACTACAATTGATTTCGATTTGTAGGGGTGTGAAATGAGCCAATATTTCGAGTGGGATAATTTCAAAAATGTTTACCTGGAGGATGGCTTCGTTATTGGAATTGAAGAGTCTGAGAATCAAGTGTCATTCACTGTTGAGATGGTGCTGACCGAAGATCATCCGATGTATTCGCTGCCACATAAAGGCGAACAGTATTGCTACAAAAAGGGAAAAATTATTTTTCAAGAGTTGAAAGATGTTAAATGGCTAAACAGAAATATGCGACCTTTTACCGATGCCGATGATGATGAAGATTATGGAAATATCGATTCCTTTCAACTGTCTTCAGAAGGATATCATCTGTCAGGGGACTGGGGTGAGGTGATAATTAATTCGCCCCCTCCTAAAGTAGAGTGGTTAACATGAGCATTCTGGTTCGTTTTCTTTGCTTGTTCTTTCTGACTTTCATGGCAAGTCACTTATGGGGGCGCCGGTGGCCAGAGGGGGCATGGCCTGATTCAGGAGAATCCGCGCAATCTCATTCCAACGCAAGCCACGGCTGAGATGTCAGGGCCTCAGGTTAAACGACCAAAAAAATATGAAGCAGAATGGGGTCAATCAAAGCGAACCAGTCGATGCATGGCGAAACTCGAATACTGGAAGGCTTGAAATTCAGGATGGGCATCGCCGCACAGAGGCAGCCAAAAAAGCTGGCCTAGATAAAATTCCATTGAAGATGTGGGGGTAGCGTGATGAAGGGAAGATATCAGGCTGCTTTCATTGTTCCTATCGGAGCTAGAAAAATTTTGAATGATGACGGTTGGGAGTTTGATGGCCCAGCTAGAATTTCCGCAGATATAAAGAACTATCTTATTCAGTCACTAGGACTTAGCTTTTTGGAAAGCTATCTTGGTATTGAAAGCTACGTCGATGGCGACATAAAGATGTCGGTAATTTTTGACGATCAGAACGAAATCGGGAACATCCACTTTCAACTTTATGGAAATTCCTTGGTGACTCTTTCAGCGGTGTGCCAAAGCAGTAGGATATCCTCTGAAGCTGAGATATTTATTCCTCGTCAGGGGCAAGGGGCATGATGGTGTGCTTCCTGTGTATTTTCCTGCTGATTATTTTTGAAATTCTTTCGTGGGGATTGGTTTCTACATATCAGTACGGCGGAGGCTCGCAGGAGGGCTACAAGGAATATATCTACCTGGGCCACCGCCTTGTTGCGAAAAGAGCCGTCACTCAATAAAGCCGGGGTGGAACCCGGTCTAGTCCGGGAAGGAGAGAACGACCGCGTTGATGAAGCATTCACTACGGACAATGCTGTGGATAGTGCTGCTGGGGCCGACGCAACTTGCCCTGTCGCAGACCGTCGCGGTGACCTATATCCATACGGATCACCTCGGCTCCCCGGTAATGGGGCGTACCCAGGCGGGTGCGACGAGCTTCGAGGCACGCTACGAACCGTTTGGTGCCAGGCAGAGGTGTCGGGGAGCGCAGGCGGTATTGGTTATACGGGCCATTATGAAGACCAGGCGCTTGGTCTGATCAATGCGGGGGGCCGGTGGTACGACCAGGAAGTGGGCCGTATGTTGTCGCCAGACGCGGTCAGGTTCACAGATCGGGCCCCCCTGAGCTTCAACGCTGGCCACTACCCATCGCCGAGCACTTGCTGGCGCCGTTTGCAGTTCTAGGAAGACTGGGCGCCTGGCTAAATGCCGGATGGGCGTTACTGAGGAGATGGATCGCAAGTCTCTCCTGAACTGGCAGGAAGTGTTTTCTGATGGCAGTTTCGCTCCGTGCGGTGAGAAAGGTGAATTTGCGGTGAAAATCGCTTTAGGAAAGAAGGCCGTTTTAAATCTGAAACCTAAGCTTTTTCTATATTGCCCGTTTTGGAATATGTATATAGCTGGCTGTCCAGCAGTGCCCGCACGGCCTGTATCAAAAAATCCGTATGGATTGGCCGATGAACTATCCGTATTCAAATTCCCGAATCACTTCCAAAAACGCATCCCCAAACCGCTCCAGCTTGGTTTCACCCACTCCGGTCACGCTCAAAAGCTCGTTCTCTTTTAACGGCCGCCGCTCTACCATTTCTGTCAACGTTCGATCATTAAAAATCACGTATGGTGGCACGCCGTGTTCATCGGCCAACGTTTTGCGCAGTTTGCGCAGGGCTTCCCACAATGGCCGGTCTTCTTCCGGCAGTGCAGGCTGATGCCGTTTGCTGCGGCTGCGCTCGGCCGCTTCTTTTACGTCCTCGCGCAGATGTACGGCTTCTTCGCCACGCAGAATCGGGCGGCAGGCTTCGGTGAGGTGCAGGGCGCCGTAACCGTCCACATCCACCCGCAGCAGGCCGCGCGCCACCAGCTGGCGGAAGACGCTGCGCCAGCCGGCGGTGGGGAGGTCGCTGCCGATGCCGTAGGTGCTCAGATGTTGATGGCCGAACTGGCGCACTTTTTCGTTATCGCTGCCGCGCAGCACGTCGATCAGGTGATTGACGCCGAAGCGCTGGCCGGTTCGGTATACGCACGATAATGCCTTGCGCACGGCGTCGCTGGCATCCCAGGTGCGGGCCGGGTGCAGGCAGGCATCGCAGTTGCCGCATTGTGCGTCACTGGCTTCGCCGAAGTAGGTCAGCAGGGCGTGTCGTCGACAACTGACGATCTCGCACAGACCGAGCATGGCGTCGAGTTTCTGCCGTTCGCTGCGCTTGTGGTCTTCGGAGCCGGCGGAGCCTTCGAGCATCTGCCGCAGTTTGATGACATCTTCCACGCCGTACACCAGCCAGGCGGTGGCAGGCTCGCCGTCACGGCCGGCGCGGCCGGTTTCCTGGTAGTAGCCTTCGATGCTTTTCGGCAGGTCCAGGTGAGCCACAAAGCGCACGTCGGGTTTGTCGATGCCCATGCCGAACGCGATGGTGGCGACCATGATGACGCCGTCTTCGCGCAGGAATCGTTGCTGGTGATCGCGGCGCTGTGCCGCCGGCAGGCCGGCATGATAGGGCAGCGCGTTGAAGCCCTGCTGCTGCAGCCATTCGGCGGTGGTGTCCACCTTGTTGCGCGACAGGCAATAGACGATGCCGGCATCGCCCGGATGTTCGGCGCGCAGAAAGCGCAGCAGTTGCTGGCGGGCATTGCTTTTCTGGGTGATGCGGTACTGGATGTTCGGCCGGTCGAAACTGCTGACGAAGTGTGCGGCATCGGTGAGTTGCAGGCGCCGGGCGATTTCCTCGCGGGTGCGCATGTCCGCAGTGGCAGTGAGGGCAATGCGCGGCACGTCGGGAAACTGTTCGTGCAACAGGCCAAGTTGCAGGTATTCGCTGCGGAAATCGTGGCCCCATTGCGACACGCAGTGGGCTTCGTCGATGGCGAACAGGGCCAGCGGAATCTGCTTCAGCAGCGACAGCGTGCGCTGCTGGGTCAGCCGTTCGGGGGCGATGTAGAGCAGGTCGAGTTGCCCGTGCAGCAGCGCCTGCTCGGTGGCGATGATGTCCTCGCGGCCCAGCGAGGAATTGAGAAAGCCGGCGCGTACGCCCAGTTCGTGCAGGGCATCCACCTGGTCCTGCATCAGCGCGATCAGCGGTGAGATCACCACGCCGGTGCCGCTGTGCAGCAGGGCGGGAATCTGGTAGCAGAGGGATTTGCCGCCGCCAGTGGGCATCAGTACCAGGGCGTCGTTGCCGTGCCAGAGGGTCTCGATGATTGCCTGCTGGTGGCCACGGAAGCTGTGGTAGCCGAAAACGCGTTCCAGGATGGTCAGGGGTGTCTCAGTCATGGCGTCGCAGTATACAGACTGGCCGGTGGCTCTGCTGTGCGATTTGTCCCCGGCAGGATGTCAGTGATTGCCGATGGTGGTTGTCGGTCAGGGCTCAGCGACATAGCGGGCCTGTCCACTTGGATGCAGGTATTGCTCCAGGGCGCGGCGCACCAGTTCGTTCAGGGAAATCTCCTCGCGGGTGGCGGCCTGTACGGCGCTCAGGTGCAGCGCATGACCCACGCGCACATTGAAAGTGCCTTTGCAGGGTTGCTCCGGGTGCACACCCCGGGCTTCGCAATCGGCCAGATAATCGTCCACGGCGGCACGGAAGGCGGCTTCGGTTTCCGGCACAGTGCGGCCCTCAAAGTTCACCAGTGGCTGGATATACAGCAGGCGGCCGTACAGGCAGCCGTCTTCCGGGCTGGCTTCGATGGAGCCGTAATAGTCACGGTATTTCACGATGGCGGTCATCAGATCAGTTCTCCGGCTGTGAGCGCGGCCAGGATCTGCCGGCGCGCATACAGTTTCAGCTCATTGCCCGGGTGGGGCCGGTGCAGGCAGATCAGGGCAGCGGGATTGCCGTTGCAGAACCTGACGCGCGAACCGCGGCCTTCGGTGCGCTGGTAGCCCAGGCGTCCGAGCAGGGTGTCCAGATCCCGCCAGGTGAAGCTGCGGCGTGTGTCGCGCAGCCGGGCCAGCAGGAGGTCGTGGCGTGTCATAGGACGTCACTCCGGGTGGATGCTAAGGGGCAGGAGAGAGTATTGCAACTGATTTTAGTTGCATGATTCTGTCCTGCGGGTCATACGTCGACCTTAGCCGCCGGGCGATACGGGGGATGTGCGATATTCGCCACGGTGTGCGTCAGCGCGTGACGCTGCGTGGTGCGAGCTTTTGGCGGGTAGTGGGGCAGGGGAGTGAGGGGTAATGGCCCCCTGCGGCGAGGGGGCCACTGAATACGTCAGGATGCTGCGCGCAGTGTCTCCGGCTGTGCGTACACCACGTCGTAGGCCTCTACCGGGAAGGTCTTCAGCCGTTTTTTCAGGGTCGCCAGTGACCAGGGCCACGCCGCGAAGTTGCGGCCATTGGCGTCCAGGTAGTAGCTCTTGCAGCCACCGCTGTTGAAGACGGTGGTCTGCAGGTGTTTCTGCACCTTGTCGTTGTGTTGTTTCAGCACGTCCGGCTTGATGCTGAACTTGCTGATGCCCTGTGCCCTGACTTTTTTCAGGCCATCAATGATGTAGTCCAGTTGTGCTTCGGCCAGCCCGATAAAGGAGTCATACACCAGCACGTTCGGGCCCAGAACCAGGAAGGCATTCGGGGTATTCGCCAGGCTGGTGCCGAGGAAGGCTTCCGGCGAGCTGTTTTTCCACAGGTCCGAGATACGGTCCCCGTTGGCGTTGAACACTTTCTTGCCGATCGGGGGATGCGAGACATCAAAGCCGGTGCCCCAGATGATCACATCCACTTCATGACGTTCGCCATTGGCGGCGATCACGGTGTTGTTTTCCACGGCCACCAGGCCGTGGGGAATCAGCGTGGTGTTGTCTGCCTGCAAGGCCGGGTAATAGTTATTGGCAAACAGGATACGCTTGCAGCCCAGTGTGAAATCCGGTGTGACCGCCTTGCGCAGACGCGCATCCCGGATCTGCAGTTTCAGCAACTGCCTGGCGGCCGCGCTGACCGGTTTCAGGACGCCGGGATTGCGCAGGCCGAAGTTGATCACGTTCAGTGAACTGGCCACCGCCTTGCGCCAGCCGCGCTGGATGGCCGGCAACTTCTCGATGGCGAGCTTGCTCATGTTGCCCAGTGGCAGGTCCGGCTTCGGCAGTACCCAGGGCGCGGTGCGCTGGAATACGAACAGTTCTTTCACTTTGGGCTGAATCTCTGGCACAAACTGGATGGCCGACGCCCCGGTGCCGATCACTGCCACACGTTTTCCGGTCAGGTCGTAGTCATGATTCCATTTGGCGGAATGAAACATTTCGCCCTGAAAGCCGTCCAGGCCAGGGAGTGCGGGAATCTGTGCTTCAGTGATCGGGCCCGTGGCGAAGATGACGGTTTTCGCCAGATACTGGCCGCGCGTGGTATCCAGCACCCACAGGTGGCGGCTGTCATCCCAGCGTGCGTTTTCCAGTGCGGTGTTGAATTCGATCAGCGGTGTGATCTGGAAGTGATCGCTGACGTCTTCCAGGTAGCGGAGGATTTCCGGCTGTTTGGCAAACAGGCGGCTCCATTTGCTGCTCAAGGCAAAGGAATAGGAGTACAGGGACGAGGGCACGTCACAGCCGCAGCCTGGATAGGTGTTCTCACGCCAGGTGCCGCCGACACGATCCGATTGTTCGATGATCAGGAAGTCGTGGTAACCCTCCTGCTTCAGCTTGATGGCTGCGGCGATGCCGGAAATGCCGGCGCCGACAATGAAGGTGTCGTGGACGGTTGCCGCAGAGGCCGGGTTGTTGTTCTCTGCCATGGTCGTGGTCTCTGTTGGTTTATTTGACAAAACGATAGGAGAAGCCGAGGAACCTGGCGTACAGGTCGGGTGAGGCCCGCTTCATGATCCAGAACAGTTTCGCGTCCACCTGCGGGGTGGTGTACAGCTCGCCCTTGTCCAGACGGTTCAGCGTCAGCCGGGCCACGGCATCGCTGGTGGTCAAGGCGTAGTTCATCAGGGCGTGGTTCGCCAGCCGGGAATAGCGCTCCGGAATACGGCCATCCTTGATGATGTTGGTGGGCACCAGGGTCGGGCAGAGTACATTGACGCGAATGTTGTCCCGTTTCAGTTCGGCAAACAGGGTTTCCGACAAGGCCCGCACACCGGCCTTGGTCACGTTGTATGCGCTCATCTCCGGAGCGGCCGTATAGGATGCCGCCGATGCCACGTTGATGATGGCGCCACGGCCCTGCTTCTTGAAGCCCGGCACAAAGTAATGGCACCCGTGGATCACGCCCCACAGGTTGATGTTCATGCACCACTGCCAGTCATCCAGGCTCAGTTCATCGAACTTGCCGCCCAGGCCGACGCCGGCGTTATTGATCACCAGCGTGACAGGATGCTGCAACAGTACTTCCGCCTGTTCGGCCAGCTGCTGCACCTGTTCGGCACTGCCGACATCGCACCGGAGTGCGAAGCCCGTGGCGCCTTCCTGCTCGATCAATGCAACGGTTTCCTCGGCGGCAGCCAGGTTGATATCGGCGCAGACGATGCTGCCGCCGCGCCGGGCCAGTTCCAGTGCAAAGCTTCTGCCGATGCCACTGCCGGCACCGGTGACCACGGCGTAGGCCTGCTTGCTGGGTTTGGCAAAGCGCTGTTTCAGAAAATTCATCATAAGGCACTCACGCAACGTTGGTGTCATGCATCCTGCGGTGTGGACCGGTAACGTCATACTTGTTTTGCGGGTACGAATTCCTTGACCAGATAGGGCGTCAACAGGCCGGTTTCAGGGTGCAGCAGCCGTTCCTTGTAGTATTCCAGGTAGGCAGTGGTGTCGTGGTCATTGGGATGAAAATCCGGGCGCAGGTAATCCAGGATATGCCCCATGGTGCTGCCATAGACGCCCTCCCTGGGGCCGAACAGCAGGCCAACACTGCGGCGCACATCTTTCCAGTAACGCAGGCTGAGCAGGTTGCGTGGCGAACGCATGACCGGGATGGCCGCGCCGCCGAGAGGCACCAGGAGCAGAATGGTGACAAAGGCCAGTGCGAAGCCGCTGATCCGTAGTGGATAGCTGCCTGACAGTGTCTGGTAGACGTCGTAGGCGATATCCTTGTGCTCGGATTCTTCCAGCATGTGCCACATCCACAGGGCACGCTGCTTTTCGTCATCCGTCTCGAAAAAGATCTCTTCATGCTTCATGAAGAACTCCGCCATGACAGCGGTGAAATGCTCGATGCCGGCCATCAGTGATAGTTGCAGGCGGTGCGGCAGTTTCTTGAAGCCGAATTTGAAGACGTTGTGGGCCAGGAAGCGATAAAAGGCCACCGGGAAGCGGTGCTGTGCCAGCACATCGTTCCACTCATTGTGCATTTTCGAGTGGATCGCCTCCTGGCCAATCAGCGACGTCACGCGCCGCTTCAGTTCGGCGTCCTTGAGAAACTGGCGGTGATGACGGGCGGTATCGATCACCAGATCTTCACCGAACGTCAGGAAGATCGACAGTGCCTCGAAATAGGCGGTGGCCAGTTCCGTATTCAGATAGAAGCGGGTATCTGCCTCGCTGGCCTCAAACCGGAAATCCATATGGCGGATCGGGACGTCGGCCCTGGCAGGGGTATGCTTCGGGACATATTGATGAATGGTCGCGGTGTTCATGGGCAGTCACCCTTCGGTTGGATCGCCAGGCGTGGCCGGTGCGGAGAGGGCAAAACGCACCCCGCCATCACTGTTACATTGATCGATGGCAAGATAGCCGGACATTTGTTCGGATTCAATTCAGATTCGGCGCCGGCAGGGGCCTGCCGTGGTGCCCGGCTGTGCTCTATGGCGGGCTGTTGCCGCTGGTCTGTTGCGCATAACATCACCGGGCATCATTTCGCAGTCGGGGGCAAGGCATGACCACAGATAACGGGCCGGAAGAAAACGCGGCCTGGCTGGTGCAGCTGAAAGGAGGTGACCAGGCGGCGTTCTCGGCGCTGGTGCGGCGCCATCACCGGGCGCTGGTCGCGCTGGCCCGTGCGGTGGTCGGCGAGAACGACGCCGAGGAAATGGTGCAGCAGGCATGGCTGAAAGCGTACGGCGCCATCGCCACGTTCGAGGGGCGTGCCAGCCTGCGTACCTGGCTGTCGCGGATTGTCATCAACGAGGGGCGCATGTGGCTGCGCAAGCAGGGCCGGGAAGTGTCGCTGGACAGCTTGCCAGAGACAGTGGACCCGCTGGCGGCCCGGTTTGACGAACGCGGCCTGTGGTCCGCACCGCCGGCCCAGTGGCACAGCGACAGCCCGGACGCATTGCTGATGACAGCACAACTGGCGGATTGCCTGGAGCGTTTGCTCACGGGCATGCCGGGCAACCAGCGCGCCCTGCTGGAAATGCGCGACACCGACGGCCTGCCGTTTGATGAAATCTGTAATCTTCTCGGCCTTTCTGCATCCAATGCACGGGTGCTGCTGCATCGCGCCCGCGCCCGGCTGTTCGGGCTGGTGGATCATTATCAGGAGACAGGCGAATGCTGAAGTGCCGGGAATTTACCCAGGCGGCGGACAGGATGCTGGATGGCGACATGCGCCTGCGCGAGCGGCTGGCCATGCGTCTGCACTGGCTGCATTGCCATGTCTGCCGCCGTTACCTGCGCCAGTTGCGGCAATTGCTGCGCTCAGTCCCCTTCATGCATGGCCCGGCCAGTGACGAGGAAGTGGCGCAGGTAATGCAGCATCTGCATCATCAGGAAAAATCGCTGTAACACATCCGCTTCCCGCGCATCAGTGATAGACACTGATGCGTGCAAGGGGGCTCCCGCCATGTCCACTCTGTTTCACCGGCTTGATCACTGTTACCTGTCGTGCTTACAACGTCTCGGCACGCTGGACTTCATCGCCCCGCTGTTATTGCGCCTGTTTCTTGCCCCGGTGTTCTTTGCTGCGGGCTGGCAAAAACTGATGCACTTCGAGGCCACCGTCAGCTGGTTTGGCAATGCCGACTGGGGGCTGGGCCTGCCGCTGCCCTGGCTGCTGGCCGTGCTGGCGATCATGACCGAACTGGTGGGTGGCGTGCTGCTGCTGTTGGGGCTGGCGACACGGCTGGTGACGGTGCCGCTGATCATCACCATGCTGGTCGCCATCGCGTCGGTGCATTGGCAGCATGGCTGGTTTGCAGTGGCGCCCTCTGATCCGGGAGCGAACATGTTCGCGCCGCTGGCGGCACTTGGCGTGCCTGCCGCGCAGCGCAGCCTGGAAAACAGCGCGGCGGTGGGGCAGCGGTTGACCCGTGCCCGCAGCATCCTGCGTGAGCACGGGGATGCCCGCTGGTTGACAGAAAAGGGCCGCTTCGTGGTGCTCAACAACGGCATCGAATTCGCGGCAACCTATTTGTTGATGCTGCTGGTGCTGCTGTTTCAGGGTGGCGGGCGCTTTGTCAGCCTGGATCACTGGTGGGCGCGCTGGTCTCGCCGGGCTCAGTGCCCCCAGCGGCCGGCCGGGTAGGAGAAGACCGGCAGTGACCAGCCCCAGCGCAGGGCCGCCAGCCGCAGGCTGATGCCGACGGCAAAGGCCAGGGATAGCGTGATGGTTTCGGAGACCTGCAGCGCATTGAGGCCCAGGTAGGCCAGTGCCACCACCAGGGATACGCAGGCATACAGTTCACGCCGCAGTACCTGCGGCGTGCGATGGCAGAGAATATCGCGCAGGATGCCGCCAAAAATGCCGGTGATGACCGCTGACATGATCACCACGACCGTGCTGTAGCCCAGTGACAGCGCCACATTGCAGCCGATGATCGTGAAGGCGACCAGCCCCAGCGCATCGACCAGCAGGAACAGCCGGTACAGGCGATGGATGAAGCGTGCCACGAGCAGCGTCAACAGGCCGGCGGAAATGGTCAGGTAGATGTAGGCCGGGTGCTGTGTCCAGGTGACCGGGTAATTGCCGAGCAGGATATCGCGCACGGTGCCCCCGCCAAGCGCGGTGACAAAGGCAATCAGGGACACGCCGAACAGGTCCATATTGCGGCGGCCGGCGGCGAGCGCGCCGGACATGGCTTCGGCGGAAATGGCAACGAGATAGATCAGCGTCAACACAGAGGACTCCTCAGGCGCATTACAGCCTGCTGGTTGCCTCTCCCTCTGTCCTGTTACCTGAGAGTTTAGGCCGCCGGCCTGTGCCGGTTGCCTTGCCCCTTCGGTGGGTCGCTGAACGACCGCTCTCCAGTCGGCGGATATTGACGTCGCAGTAATGGTGCCTGAGCGATTATGGGAGTTTGCGCCTTCGGCGGAGGGAGGCCCTCTCTCTCCTGCGAGGCGGCATGATAACCCGCGGCGCGTGGCCAGGCCACCCGACAAACTCGGGAGTTTGTGACCTGAAAGTGTTATGCATCGCTGCTGGGGAACCTCTGAATAACTCCCCGGTGGTTCTGCGGGCGCTACAGCATGCAGTAGCAAGGCGCGGCGCGCCGGCAATGGCATCGCCCTTGTCAAGCGACGCAACGCGGCTAATGCGTGCTGTAGCGCCCGCCCTGCGGGGCTTTCCGGGCGGCACCTGCTCCGCGTTGCGACTTCTCGACGTAGCCCGCTATGCCTTCGAAGTCGCGCCTTGATCAGGTGCCGCCCGGAAAGCCAGAACCACCGGGGAGTTATTCAGAGGTTCCCCGGAGAGCCTGTCGAGGGGGCCGGCCGGCGCCGGTCTGGTGCCGCCATCACAACAAGGGAGAACGGATCATGAAACAGGATGTACAGGACTACTACGGCCAGACACTGCAAAGCAGCGCTGACCTGCAGACCAATGCCTGCTGCGATGCCGCACCACCCGAGTGGCTCAAGCCGTGGCTGGCGATGTTGCACGATGAAGTGGTGAGCCGTTACTACGGCTGCGGGCTGGTGGCACCGCAACAGCTGGAAGGGATGCGGGTGCTGGATCTCGGTTGTGGCAGCGGCCGCGATGTGTACCTGCTGTCCGCGCTGGTAGGTGAGCGGGGCGAGGTGGTGGGCGTCGACATGACCCCCGAGCAACTGGCCGTTGCCGAGCGTCACCAGGCGTATCACCAGCAGGCGTTTGGCCATGCACGCAGTAATGTGCGGTTTGTGCAGGGCGATATCGAACACCTGGATGAGCTCGGCCTGGAGAGTGATTACTTTGACATCGTGGTGTCCAACTGCGTGATCAATCTCTGCACGGACAAGGCGCGGGCGCTGAACGAGGTGTTTCGAGTGCTCAAGCCTGGCGGTGAGATGTACTTCTCCGATATCTATGGCGACCGGCGCATTCCCGACGCGCTGCTGAAGGACCCTGTCCTGTACGGTGAATGCCTGTCCGGTGCGCTGTACTGGCAGGATTTTCTCACACTGGCCCGGCAGGCCGGGTTTCTGGACCCGCGTCTGGTGGAGGACCGCCCGATCACCATCGGGAATGACCATATCCGCACACGCCTGGCGCCAGCCCGGTTTTTCTCCGCGACCTACCGGCTGTTCAAACTGGCCGGGCTTGAGCCGGCCTGCGAGGACTACGGCCAGGCGGTGATTTATCGGGGCACGCTGCCGGAAAGCCCGTCGGCGTTTGTGCTGGATAACCACCATCTGATCGAACGCGGCAAGGTATTCCCGGTCTGCGGCAATACCTGGCGCATGCTGCGCGACAGCCGTTTCGCCGGGCACTTCGAGTTCATCGGGGATTTCACCACCCATTACGGTGTTTTTCCTGGTTGTGGCAGCCAGATGCCGTTCGCCAGTGACAGTTCCATCACGCCCGTGGGAGGATGCTGCTGATGACACACTGGCTCAGGAGCAGTTATGCGGCGGATCGCCACGGCCGACTGGTATCGCACTTCAAGCGGAGAGCCGCGCGGCTATATTGATACCGGCCGGCTGCGCGAGGTGTGGTTTCACACCGGCACCGCCTGCAACCTGGCCTGCCCGTTCTGTCTGGAAGGGTCCTCGCCGGCGGATGATCGGCTGGACCTGATGCGGCTGGCGGACGTACAGCCGCTGGTGGACGAAGCCTGTGAACTGGGCGTGGAGCAGTTTTCCTTCACCGGCGGCGAGCCGTTTGTGGCGAAGGAATTCCCGGCCATCCTGGCCTATGCCGCCGAGCGCCGGCCTTGCCTGGTGCTGACCAACGGCACCCGGCCCCTGTTGCGCCGCCTGGCGCAGATTCGGGCGTTGGCCCGGGCCGCGCACCGGGTGGCCTTTCGGGTCAGCATCGATTACCCGGACGTAGCCCGGCATGAGGCCGGGCGGGGCGAAGGCACGTTCGCTGAATCGATGCAGGCATTGAAGGTGCTGCACGACGCCGGGTTTCATGTGTCACTGGCGCGGCAGTGGACGGCGGATGAAGATACGGCTGCGGTCGAAGCGGCTTATCAAGCGTGGCTGCGTGCCTACGGGATACCGGATGACCTGCTGCTGGTCTCGTTCCCGGATTTCGCACCGCCGGGTGTTGATCGCCACACGCCGGAAATCACCGAACACTGCATGACCACCTATCACAGCGAGCAGAGCC